>JACKOF010000001.1:1429165-2143748 GCA_024234435.1 Pseudomonadales bacterium | reverse complement strand
AAAGCTTAATAAGTGCACCTAATTATAAACGGCAGTGTTACGCATAAAAGTGATGAGCCAGAAAAAGTGTTCGTTTGCAATCTTAAGTCAGGTACTTATCGAGTGGTATTTGGGGTACATTATCTGAATTCGGATTTGCTTGGAGTGAGTAGTGATCGATGGTTGACTGTTGAGATAAAGATGGATCATGAGATTTTACTCGAAAAAATGGTATTAGGAATCTGCGATACGGGGCGATCTTCGATACATCCTTGTAAAGAAAACTGGGGAGTGAGAGTTTTTTTAACTGACGCGAGAAGTTTAACAATTACTAGAGTAATGAATGATTGGTTAGGCGGTAAAATTAGTAATTAATTTGTAAATCTATAGGGTCAGAGTTATTGACTTCTCTTCTCTAAGAGTAAAAGGGGTGGGTTGAAGCTGACCCTCTTGGTTTTTAGAAAGGTTTTAACGCCAGCTTAATGGCTTTTTTGATCCTCTTTTCGTCTTGCCAGAATTGGTTTTCAGGTATGTACTCCAAGTTTTTTCCATTTCTTTGCATAAGTACTTCAATACCGCCATTCCAGGAATAAAGCGGGTTTTCCCGCCGATCCCATATACTGATTTGCAGTGACGACGCGGCAATGGTGCCGCCGTAGTTTTTGCCGGTAATAAAGGTCATTAACCCATCGCCTTTATGCTTGATTTTTTGCTTGGTGCCGTGCCACTCAGCTTTGTCATTGGCAAAGGGTGCGCCTACTGTTCTGATTCGTAGTGCAACTACACCGTCTATGTTGTGTTGCAATAAAAGTTCTCGATAGCTGTGATCAAGTATTGCTGCCAGTTTTGCAACGTCATTTTCTTCAGTCACATCGTTCAGGCCGACGAGCTGACGCATATGGTCTCGGATGTCCTGTATGACTTTTGGAGGAAGTATTTTGAAACCTTCTTTTTCCAGTTGATTGATGATTTCGGATTCAATTGCAGTTCTGGTGGAGTCAGGAATCTTGAGAGCCGCGGCAACCTCTAGCGGGGCAACGGCTAAATATCGATATTCTTTTTTTAGTGTTTTTTCGTTGATGCCTATAAAAGCATCTTTGGTGGATGCGGTGTGGCCGGTTGCGGTAAAGCTCAACAGTGTGATCAGAATGATTTTTGCCACAGTGGTTTTGTTTATATTGAAGTTTGGGAGTCTCATAGCGCGGTCTCCTGGGGCGTATTGTTTAGATACCAACGGATGATGGGTGCATCAACGGCTTCCGGGGCGAGTGAGAGGTATTGCTCCAATGCGGCGGATGCACGCTCATACAGCTGTTGTTGTCGGTAGGCCATCCCCAGTTCTTTGTAGGCTTTGGCGTAATTCGAATCAGCGTTTATTGCTTGTTGGTAAGCGTCTAAGCGTGCAGCAAAGTCCGGCCCCTCCGGGTGTTGTTTTCGAATATTTTCTCCCAGCATAAAAAAGGCTAAGGGCTCTGTTTTTATAATAGAGGTGTAACGCTTCAGGGAATTGTCGGCCTGTTGATAGCGCCGCTGCTGCATATCGAGTTGAGCGTCAACGAGTAATGCTGTGCCATATTTCTCAATATAGGTGTGTTCAGCAGGAGTGAATAGGGGGGGTGATTTGAGTTTTTTGATTTGTTTTTTGATATTTTTTAGTCGCGAATCAATATCAGGGTGGCTGCTCCAGATTTGGCTCAGGTTTGTTTCGTTATCATCTTTAATTCGCAGTGCTTCAAATGCCGGGAGTGCCTGGTTTGGGTCAAAACCTGCCGTAATCATCAATTGTAGCCCTTGTTCGTCTGCTTTGGTTTCGAGTTTTCGGGAATAGCCACTGGTAACTAAATCAGCCCAAATTTGCCCGGTATCCATTAGGCCCGTGTTGAGTGATCCTGTTTTTGCGGCAACTGCTGCCGTAGCTAATAGGCCCAAGCCCTTGCCAATGGCAGATTGTTTTTGTTTTGACTTGATTTGTATGTAGGCATGCCTGTTTAGAAAGTGGGAGATTTCATGCCCGAGGATGGCAGCAAGCTGCGCTTCGTTTTTCAGTTCAGCAAGTAATCCGGTTTGTACAGCGATAGTGCCGTCTGGGTAAACCCAGGCGTTTACCGTTGGGTCCTTGAAAACAAGGACATTCACCTCTAGCCCAATGGTCGAGACCATTTCCCCCATTAATTGAGAGGCCAGTGCTTCCAGATGTTGCTCCATATCCGGGTCGTTCACCACCTCGCCTGTTTCTCTGACTTCTTTTTGGTGGGCCCGGCCGATGTCCCATATTTGTTGCTCTTCTTCTGTTTCGGGCACAGAGTGGGGGATTTCGTTGATGGGTTTGTATTTGGCAGCAAACGTTGTTGTGCATAAGGAAGCGGTCAATAGCAGCGCAAAGCCGTGTAGCGTTATTTTTTTCATATTCCCCCCTTGTTTGTTGACCGGCTGAGATTTATGCCGAGCCTGAACCAAGTCTAAATATAGACGCAAGAAGGGGATTTTTCTAAGAAAGCCGGTTTTCACATTTGATAGTGAGTGGCGCCTCTGTACGCGCAATGTGGAGAGTTGCTGAATTGCTTGGCTAGATTGCCGCAGTCGTTATCACTCCTTCGCAATGACGATGCTGGGGGGCAGTCGTTATCACTCCCTAGTAACGACAATGCTGGCTAGGGCAGTTGTCACTCTTTTGCAGTAACGATACTGGTCAGGGCTGTTGTGATCATTGTTTCGTAATGACGATGCTGCGCACAGCAGCCGTTATCTCTCCTCCATCAATGACGGTGAACCACCACCGTCATTGCGAACGTAAGTGAAGCAATCCAGTGGACTAAAAGGCAGGACAGTTTTTAGCTGGCGCGTCACTTCATGACTGAGCCTGCCCAAGCGATTGTCCTGTGATGGAGAGGACGTTTTGGGTGCTCAATGATTTATTAATCGCGGGCTCTCTATGCAAGCAGTTTCTTCAGAAAACGACCGGTATGTGATTGTGGTTGTTTCGACACTTCTTCTGGCGTGCCTTCAGCGATAATCTGTCCGCCCCCTGAACCGCCTTCGGGGCCCAGATCAATAACCCAGTCTGCTGTTTTTATGACATCCAGGTTGTGTTCAATCACCACCATGGTGTTGCCGTGATCGCGCAGCCGGTGCAAGACCGCTAACAGTTGCTGTATGTCATGAAAATGGAGTCCGGTGGTAGGCTCGTCGAGAATGTAGAGCGTTTTGCCTGTGTCTCGCTTGGATAGTTCTCGGGAGAGTTTCACCCGCTGTGCTTCCCCGCCGGAGAGTGTCGTCGCCGCTTGCCCCAGACGTATATAGGAGAGTCCGACATCCATGAGGGTCTGCAATTTGCGAGCGATACTAGGGATGGCATCAAAAAACTCGCGAGCGCCTTCCACGGTCATTTCCAGCACCTGATGAATACTTTTGCCTTTGTAGTGGACTTCAAGCGTTTCACGGTTGTAGCGTTTGCCTTTGCAAACATCGCAGGCGACATAAATATCTGGCAGGAAATGCATTTCAACTTTGGTGACACCATCGCCCTGGCAGGCCTCGCAGCGGCCACCTTTAACATTGAAACTAAACCGTCCGGGTTTGTAACCGCGGGAGCGAGCCTCTTGAGTGCCAGCAAACAGCTCGCGAATAGGTGTGAATATACCGGTGTAGGTGGCGGGGTTTGAGCGGGGTGTGCGGCCGATGGGGCTTTGGTCGATATCGACGCACTTATCGAGGTGTTGTAGGCCGTCCAGCTCTTTGTGTGCCGCTGCTTTTAAGGTGGTGGCTTTGTTTAGCTCGGTGGCGGCCAGAGGGTAGAGTGTTTCGTTAATCAGGGTTGATTTACCTGACCCGGATACGCCGGTAATGCAAGTGAATAAACCAATGGGGATATCCAGATTCACTGACTGCAGGTTGTTCCCGGTAGCTCCTTTTAAGGAGAGCATTTTTTGTGTCGCGGTATGTCGTTTTTCGGGAACAGCGATGGCTTTGCGGCCAGAAAGGTAATCGCCAGTCAGAGATTGTGTGTTATTGACGATATCGTCAAAGCTGCCTTGAGCAATGACCTTCCCGCCGTGCACGCCCGCGCCGGGGCCAATGTCGACGATGTAATCGGCGGCTTCGATGGCTTCTTCGTCATGCTCTACCACAATAACGGTGTTGCCCAGATCGCGGAGTCGAACCAGTGTATTCAGTAGCCGTTCGTTATCTCGTTGGTGAAGGCCAATAGAGGGTTCATCGAGAATATACATAACCCCAACCAATCCGGCGCCAATCTGGCTGGCCAGGCGGATGCGTTGGGCTTCGCCGCCCGAGAGCGTATCGGCACTGCGATTGAGGTTTAGATAGTTGAGCCCAACGTCGGCGAGAAAGCGCAGCCTGTCGCGAATTTCTTTGAGGATTTTTTCGGCGATTTCGGCTTGTCGACCCTTGAGTTTGATGTTGTCGTAGTATTTCACCAGCTCGCCAATGGCAATCTCGCCAATCTCTGGCAAGGTACGTTGATCGATAAACACATTACGGGCGGACTTTTTCAGACGTGTGCCATTACATTCGGGGCAGTGTTGGCTGCTGAGGTATTTGGTCAGGTCTTCGCGCACCATTTGTGATTCAGTATCCCGGTAGCGACGTTCCATATTGGGAATGATGCCTTCAAAGCTGTGATTGCGTTTGAAAACGGTACCCTTGTCGTTGACGTAGTTAAAGGTGATTTCCTGATCGCCACTGCCAAACAGAATGGCTTGCTGGTGTTTCGGTTTGAGTTTTTCAAACGGTGTTTCGATCTCGAACCCGTAGTGATCTGCTAATGAAGTCAGCATGTTGTAATAAAACAGATTGCGGCGGTCCCAGCCGCGAATAGCCCCTTCCGAAATACTTGATTCAGGGTGTTGCACTACACGGTCAATATCGAAAAACTGTTTGACACCCAATCCATCACAGCCGGGGCAGGCTCCTGCCGGGTTGTTGAAGGAAAAACTTCTGGGCTCCAGCTCGTCGATACTGTAGTTGCAGACTGGGCAGGCGAAGCGAGCTGAGAACAACTGATCTGGCTGTTTTTCATCCATATCGCTGATCAGGGCCAGGCCATCGGACAGGTTTAGTGCAGTTTCAAAGGATTCTGATAGTCGCAGGCCCATATCAGCTTTGACTTTGAAGCGGTCTACCACCACCTCGATACTGTGTTTTTTGTTTTTCTCCAGTGCTGGAACGTCATCCAGATCCACAACCAGCCCGTCCACCCTGGCGCGCACAAATCCCTGGGATTGCAATTGCTTGAAAATATGCAAGTGCTCGCCTTTGCGATCTTTGATAATGGGGGCCAACAGTAGCAGCTTGCTACCCTCCGGCTGTGCCAGCACCTGGTCCACCATTTGGCTGACAGTTTGGGCTTTTAGTGGTTCGCCATGATCCGGGCAGCGGGGTTCGCCTGCGCGGGCAAACAGCAGGCGTAGATAATCATGGATTTCGGTAATGGTGCCCACCGTAGAACGCGGGTTGTGGGAGGTGGACTTCTGCTCGATGGAAATAGCAGGCGACAACCCTTCAATATGATCCACATCCGGCTTTTCCATCATCGACAGGAACTGGCGGGCATAGGCCGAGAGTGATTCTACATAGCGGCGCTGGCCTTCTGCGTAAAGTGTATCGAACGCCAGTGACGATTTTCCAGAGCCGGACAGCCCGGTGATCACAATCAGCTTGTCTCTCGGCAGATCAAGGTCGACATTCTTCAGATTGTGCGTGCGTGCGCCGCGGATTGAAATCGATTCCATGCTTTATGATTCCGGATTATGAGTGTGCTAATGCAAACCGGAAATGATGGCCAAGGGTGGGGAGGAAAGCAAGGGGTATATATTAAAAGCAGTTGTGGTTCGGGGGCCGGGGCGCTGATATAATTGCTACGTGCTCAGCCATAACTGAGAGGGAGTTCGATGAGGATCCAAGGGCTGATATCGTGCAGCAGATATATGGCGGATCATTTCGATGAAAAAATTTCCCTCTTGTTTTTTTTATGCTTATCTTATCGGCTTTAAGTCGATTGTTTACATTTTTTGATATAGCAGCTTGTATTGGTAGGAAGGATATTGTATGTACCCGATTATTGTTGGAAGAAAAATTCGAATCGCCATTGTTGGCTGCGGTCGTATATCTAAAAATCATTTTGCATCGATTGAAAAACATAATGATAATCTTGAGCTTGTTGCTTTTTGCGATAACGATAAGGAAGTATTAAAAAAGCATGAAGAGCTTTATGGTCGTAACGGTTACCAGAAGCTGGAAGATATGCTTGAAAAAGAAGATCTTGATCTGATTTCTATTTGCACTCCTAGCGGTATTCATGCCGATCAAACTATTTTGGCCGCCAAATACGGCGTGCATGTAATGACTGAAAAACCCATGGCTACACGCTGGAATGATGGTATCCGTATGGTTAAGGCGTGTGATGAGGCGGGCGTCCGCCTTTTTGTTGTTAAGCAAAATAGACGGAATACAACTTTACAGCTTTTGAAGCGAGCTATAAACGAAAAGCGTTTTGGTAAAATTAATATGGTTCACCTAAACGTATTCTGGACAAGACCTCAAGAATACTATGATCAGGCTGCCTGGCGTGGTACTTGGGAATTCGATGGTGGCGCGTTTATGAACCAAGCCAGCCACTACGTCGACCTTTTGGATTGGCTGATTGGTCCGGTTGAGAAAGTGCAAGCAATGATGAGTACAACGCTCGATATTGAGGTGGAAGATACCGGAATCCTTAATGTGCGCTGGAGGAGCGGAGCTCTTGGATCTATGAGCGTCACAATGTTGACATACCCAAAAAATTTGGAGGGGAGTATCACTATTCTAGGGGATAAAGGCTCTGTTCGAGTAGGTGGTGTTGCTGTTAATGAAATACAGCATTGGGAATTTGAAGATGCCAAAGACTACGACCTACAGATAAAGGATGCAAACTATGAAACAACGTCAGTTTATGGGTTTGGACATCCAGTTTATTACAAGAATGTGATTGATGTTATGCGAGGAGAGTGTGCGCCAGAGACCGATGGCCGAGAGGGTTTGAAATCTTTGGAAGTTTTGGTGGCTGCATATATCTCGGCTCGGGATGGTAAGACTGTTTCTTTACCGCTGGAGTATTGAGTTTTTGTAAGAGCAAGGGTTGCTAATTTAGCTTGTTGGGAGCGGGAGTGTTTGATGGTTGATGATGTTTTTGTGCATGAAACAGCTATTGTCGACGAGGGCGCGAAGATTGGAAAAAAGTCTAGAGTTTGGCATTTTACCCATATCTGTGCGGGTGCACGAATAGGGGAAGGTGTTTCTTTAGGGCAGAATGTATTTGTAGGAAATCAAGTTGAAATTGGAGACAACTGTAAGATTCAGAATAATGTTTCCGTTTACGATAATGTTACGCTTGAGGATGATGTTTTTTGTGGTCCCAGCATGGTTTTTACCAATGTCTATAATCCAAGGTCTGCTGTAGAGCGTAAGTCGGAATATAGGGCAACCCTGGTGAAGCGAGGAGCTACATTAGGAGCAAATTGCACTATTGTCTGCGGTAATACTATCGGAGCTTTCTCGTTTGTTGGTGCGGGAGCTGTGGTGAATAAAGATGTGCCGGATTATGCCTTGGTGGTAGGTGTTCCTGCACGGCAAATAGGCTGGATGAGTGAGTTTGGTGAGCAGTTAGATTTACCCCTTGGAGGGGAGGGAGATATTTGCTGTCCCCATACAGGAGAGGTCTATCACCTCAAGTTAGGGAAGCTTCAAAAAACAAGTGAATAGGGAAGATAAAGTTGATGCAATTTATTGATTTAAAAGCGCAGTATGCTCGTATTGAGGGAAAGATTAATTCTCGGATACAAAGGGTCTTAGAGCACGGTAAATTTATCATGGGGCCAGAAGTTTCTGAGCTTGAAGAAAAGTTGGCAGACTATGTTGGGGTTAAGCACTGTATTAGTTGCGCGAATGGAACCGATGCGTTGCAGTTAGCCTTGATGGCAAAGGGTGTAGGGTCTGGTGATTTGGTTTTTGCACCATCGTTTACCTTTTTTGCCACAGCAGAAGTCATTTCTTTGGTTGGTGCTACGCCAGTGTTTGTTGATATTGATGAAAAAACATATAACCTCTGTCCTCAAAAGCTTGAGCAAGCTGTTAAGGATTATGCAGGCTCTGGCTTGGGTACCCCAAGGGCAATAATAGCGGTTGATCTCTTTGGGCAACCGGCTAATTATCCCGAGATTGAACGTGTCGCTGCTGAGAATAGTTTGTATTTGATCGAAGATGGGGCGCAAGGGTTTGGTGGGGAAATTAATGGTCGTAAAGCTTGCAGCTTTGGTGATGTAGCAACAACAAGTTTTTTTCCGGCTAAACCATTGGGGTGTTACGGAGATGGCGGTGCGTTGTTTACCGACGATGATGAACTAGCGGATATCTTCAAATCCCTTAGGGTTCACGGCAAAGGTGTAGATAAATACGATAATGTGCGTATCGGTATGAATAGCCGTTTGGATACCATTCAGGCTGCTATTTTATTGGAAAAATTTGCCATATTCCCCGAAGAGGTAAAGCTTCGAAATGAGGTCGCCAGTGTTTATGCCTCTAGGTTGCCAGATGGCTTTGTGTTGCCAGAAGTTCCAGAAGGGTATTTGAGTTCGTGGGCGCAGTATACTGTGCGGCATCAATTTTTGTCTCGTGAAGAACTCATGTCTAGGGCTAAATCAAAGGATATTCCAACGGCAGTTTACTACCCCAAAGGCATACATCAGTCTGGTGCTTTTTCTAATTCTGGGCTGAGTTATGTGGATTTACCTGTGACTGAAAAGATGCAGAGTGAGGTGTTTAGTTTGCCTATGCATCCATATCTGGAAAGCGCCGTTCAAGAAGAAATACTCTCAGCCTTCAATTAGTCTAATAAAGATTAGTTGAAGGTTTAAACGCTAGAGCATTTATCATTGTAGAAATAATCTTGGAGTTTCAAAAATGTATCGAGGGAAAACGGTATCCGTAGTTGTGCCAGCTTATAACGAAGAATCGCAAATTGGGAGAGTGATAGAAACAGCCCCAGATTATGTAGATTACATTGTTATAACTGATGATAAGAGCCAAGATAATACTGTACAAGTTATTAAGGAGTATCAGAATACTAACGCCAAAGTAGTGCTTATTTGTCATGAAATAAATGAAGGTGTTGGTGGTGCTATAGCTTCTGGTTATAAGTGGAGCAGGGATAATCAAATTGATATCGCTGTTGTTATGGCTGGAGATGCCCAAATGGATCCGAAAGATATGCCTGCATTGATGGATCCAGTGGTAGATGGTGTTGCGGATTACTCTAAAGGGAATCGTTTGGTAACGGGCGAAGCATTTAAGAAAATACCGAAAATAAGATTTTTTGGAAATTCAGTACTTTCTCTATTTACTAAAATAGCTTCCGGTTATTGGCACGTTGCTGACTCTCAAACAGGTTATGCCGCTATTAATTCCACTGCATTGAAAGCGATCGACTGGGATAAAATGTATAAACGATACGGGCAGCCTAATGACGTGCTTGTAAAGTTGAATGTGGAAGGCTTCAAAGTGATAGATGTTCCTATTGAGCCTGTTTATGGCGTAGGGGAAAAATCGGGCATTAATGTTAGAAAAGTGATCTTCAGTATTGGGTCTCTGCTTGTGAAATTATATTTCTGGAGACTGAAAGAAAAATATATCATTCGTAGTTTTCACCCGCTGGTATTTTTCTATACATTTGGCTTTTTTAATCTCTTTCTAAGCGCTTTCTTTTTTGTTCGCATGGTCGTTTTATGGATTGGCCAGGGAAGCATTCCCGAAATTAGTGCTCTTCTGTGGCTTTTCTCATTTGGCATAGGGTTTAATTCCATGTCATTTGCAATGTGGTTTGATTACGATGAAAACAAGCATCTTAATCCTCCCATGCAATATAGGGATATACCTACAGAGGTTGGCGGGGAAAGAGATGAGGCTAAATAGTGTTTTCTGTGGGATCATTTTTTCAGCATAAGCTGAACCGAGATATTTCGTGGACTTTGGGTAGCTTTGTAATTCTTGCAGTTAGTGGCATTGTAATAAACTTAGTTGTAGCTGGTTTTCGTGATGCCGCGGCTTTGGGGGTTTTTAATCAGTCCTACGCAATTTATATAATTACCTCCCAAATAGCGGTATTTGGTATTCATTACTCAGTCTTACGCCACGCTGCTTTTTATGAGAAAAATCCAGAAGAAAGAGGTAGTCTGCTTTTTACCTCAGTGGTTATGTCTATATTTTTGGGTTTTTTGGCTGCAGTAATATTATTTTTTTCGTCAGAGAAAATTGGCGTTATTCTTGATAGTGATATCACAGGCAGAGCAATAGGATACGCCGCTTTTGGTTTGCTTTTCTTTCCTTTAAATAAAGTCCTCCTTTCGTATCTTAACGGCCTTCGTTATATGAAGGCTTTTTCAATTTTACAGGCTTCTCGGTATGTTTTGGTTATGCTTTGGGTCGCCATCGTTGCTACGTCTGATATGGATTTTGCATTATCCACTTTGGGGTTTTTTGTTGCGGAGTCATCAACAGTTGTTCTGGCAGTCATTTATCTGATATTTAAGAAAGAGTGTAAAGCATTAAAATTTAATCGTAGGTGGGTTTCTCGACATTTTTCATTTGGGGCGAAGGGGTTGCTTGCGGGGATGTTTGTCGAAATGAATTCTCGTATAGATGTTTTGCTAATCGGTTTTTTTCTTTCGGATGAACTGGTAGGTATATATAGTTTTGCGGCTATGTTGGTTGACGGGTTGTATCATGTGCTAGCCATGGTGCGTATCAATTTTAATCCAGTATTGGTTGGTTGTCTAAGGGATTATGATTGGAGCAGTGCTCAAAAGTTACTTCGAAAATCTAAGATTTTGGGTTACCCGGCTACTCTCATAATGTCTATTCTCATTAGTGTTGCTTTTTGGGTGTTAACTTCGTTACTCATCCCCGAGAAGGGGCTTGCCTCAGGAATCTATCCCCTAACAATTTTGTTGGCTGGGTTAACCATCATTTCCGCTTATATACCTTTTGATAATTTATTGATGGTAAGCGGTAGACCTGGATGGCAGACTTTTCAGCATATGACGGTTGTCGTTTCAAACGTCATTTTGAATTTAAGCCTAGTCCCTATTTTTGGTTTGGCTGGAGCAGCATTGGCAACGGCATCGAGTTATATCGTAGGAACTCTAATGCTTATGTTTATGGTTGACCGGTTACTTAAATGGAAGTTGTGGAATAATCAAATAACGAGCTAATTTATGTGTGGAATTTTTGGAATAATTGTAAAGCCTGGTGCACATTTCACTTATAAAAGTCTTGCTAAGACTTTGAAAAGTCTTTATCAGCTTTCAGAAAGTCGCGGGAAAGAGTCTGCGGGTTTGCACGCATATTTTCCTGAAGAGAATCTCGCGTGGACGTTGAAGGGAGCAACGCCTGCTTCAGAATTTATTCGATCAAATCAGTATGCAACATTCCAGCAAGAGTTAAAGCACCATGTTTTTCCCAATGACGCTTTACATCCCCAAATGCCTGTCGCACTTTTGGCGCACTCCCGATTAGTGACAAATGGTTGTGCTGAAAATCAGAGAAATAATCAGCCTGTCCGGTATGGAAATGTATCCACGGTACATAACGGGATTGTGGTTAATGTTGATAAATTGTGGATGCAGAACCCAATACTTGAGAAAAGTGCTGAGGTCGATACAGAGGTGATTTCCGCCTTATTAAACAAGTATGTAAGCGATGGGCACAACCCTATTAGTGCCACAAAAGAAATTTATAACTTAATAGAAGGGGCTGCCTCAATTGCTTGGGTTCATGATCAAGAACGGTTTGTCGTATTAGCGACTAATACGGGTGATCTTTATTACTATGCCGATCCAGAATCAAATTTGATTATCTTTGCTTCAGAGCGCTATTTTCTTGAGCAAACCTTGGTTAAACAAAAGAAAAGCCTTATTGAGCTATCTGGCCAAATTGAATGGGTTCAAGCTGGCACAGGAAAGTATATAGATCTTGACGGGAGTGAAATTCGTTCATTTGATTTCGATTGCGAAAATATCGAAATCATGAATTCTCAGCAAGGCACAGCCATCTGTTCACATAATGACCTTACTGTGGCTCAGTCGTCCACTATGTTGAATATCAGCAGCTTTGACGAGTCCCTCGTCCGATATAATGAATCGAGTATTCTTTCTCTTAAACGCTGTTCTCGCTGTATTCTTCCTGAAACGTTCCCTTTTATCAAATTTGATTCTGAAGGCGTATGTAATTATTGCCGTAGCTATAAGCCGAGATACCTAGGTTTTGATCCCGAAAAAAAGAAAAAAGAGTTTATTGCGTCAGTCCAAAGATATAAGGGTAATGGTAAGAATCCTGACGTGATAGTGCCTTTTAGCGGTGGGCGCGATAGCTGTTATGGTCTTCATTTGATAAAAAAAGAGTTTGGTTTAACCCCAACAACATTCACATATGATTGGGGTATGGTGACTGACTTGGCCCGCAGAAATACAGCTAGGTTATGTGGGAGTCTCGGAGTAGAAAATATTCTTGTTTCCGCGGATATAAAAAAGAAAAGAGAAAACATACGGAAAAATGTGACGGCATGGTTACATCGTCCTGAGCTTGGTTTAGTTCCCTTATTTATGGCAGGAGATAAGCATTTTTTCAGTGTCGTCAACCATATAAAGCGGCAAACGGGAATTCGGCTCGATCTTTGGAGTGCTAACCCTCTGGAAAATACAGATTTTAAATCAGGATTTTGCGGCGTTTCTCCGGATTTTGATAAGTCTCGAGTGGATTACCTTTCTTTTGGACGGAAAGCAAAAATGGCTTCTTATTATGGAATTAATTTTCTGAAGAATCCTCGTTATATAAATAGCTCTATTCTCGATACATTAGGGGCTTTCTTTGCATACTATTTCGAACCCAGAAATGATTTTTTCTTTATGTTCGATCATATGGTATGGAATGAAGATGATGTTAATCGGGTTCTAATTAATGAATATGATTTCGAGTTGTCTCCCGATTCAACAAGTAGTTGGCGAATAGGTGATGGAACGGCACCCTTCTATAATTATATATATGTGACATCGAGAGGCTTTTGTGAATTTGATACGTTCAGGAGTAATCAAATTCGTGAAGGAATGATTACCCGTGAGCAAGCTGTGGCAGAAGTTGTTGTTGAAAATAGGCCCCGGGTTGAATCGTTGCGTTGGTATTTAGATTCTATTGGGCTTGACTTTGATGCTGTAATTAAGCGTGTAAACCAAATGGATGTTTTTGGTTTACATGTCTAATTACAGAGAGAGTTTGACTACTTTGGGGAATATTCAGGTTTTTGTTAAAAGTAACGACATTCAGTTTTGAGTTTATAAAATCATAAGGTTGGATATTAATATAAAAAATCAAGATATTAAGGTATGGTTTTTGATGAAAAATTTGTTTGTTGTATCTTTGTTTGTTTGTTTCCTTTCATCTTGCAGCGACGATTTATCTGATGCACAGAAAAGTATCGAAAGTAATAGTAATAAGGAGAGTGTTGCGCTAGTTAGTGGTGGCGAGCTGACTGATAAAGAGTTAGAGGAAAAGATACTTTCACATTTAAAAAAGCTTTATCAAAGGTTTTCGCCGGCTAAGCCGGGATTTGGTTTAACCGATTACTCAAAAAATGATCAAGAGGATATTCCTAAGGCCTACGCCAAAATCTTAATGGCTGAGTTAACACGGGGAAGTATTTCTTCGCTTTCTGAACTCAATGATATAGGCGTAAATGCTGGTTATTGGCTATTAAATAACTCAGATTTGAATGCGGATGGAGTTCAAGGTTGGGGGGTGCCTATTGCATGGGATGCATACGGTGATGGAAGTATAAATGCCGCCCATACAGAGTACACAATTACTACCGCAATTGTTTTAGATGCTTTAATTGAATGGTATCTTGCCCCGGTCAGCGCTCCAAAAACACAGGTCATGCAGCAGATACTTGATGCTGTTGAGCCATATTTGAATAGTGCAGTTTTGTCCTCTTCTGGGTTGCTTCCATATTCGCTAAGGGATGTTGACAGAAAATATAATACTTTCAATCCAGCAGCTTATTTAGCAGGACAGCTCCAGCGCTTAAGTCTTTTGGTAAAAGACGTGGAACTGTCTGAAAGGCTTTCGTCTGTAGCGGATATGACGATGTTGGCCCTATATCAAAATCATTTGATTAATGGCGAAACCGGTTCTTGGTATTGGTATTACTCAATAGAGGAGCATGTTCCAAACGATTTGCCTCATGCGTCCTATATCATAGACGGAATTAATACCTATATTGAAAACTCAGGGCGTTATTCCGATAAATTTGACATAGGCCAGATACGCAGTCACTTACACGAGTTTGTTGATGGCTCTAGGGTTAGAGCTTGGCCACTTTTCCGCAAAGATGTTGCAATGTCGGCCCGCTCTTATGATTTAGGAATGGCCTTATATTTGACTTGCTCATACCCTGAGCTGAAGAATCTTTCGAAAAAATACATTGCGGCTGTAGATGGTTATCTATCTGAAAGCGGGAAGTATCTGAAGTATCCAATTTCTGAGGGCCATGTTAATAATTTTTCCGTTAATGAATACGAAGCTTATTTGTATCGAGGCTTAATGACATGTGCAAAACATGACGATGAAGTATTAACTCTTCCTCTAGGGAGGGCTTCTAATATTTCAGAAACCTTAACTGTTGTAGCGGATATAGAAAATTCGGATAGGGTTCCATTTGCCCTGGAGAGTCAAGACTCTCAGTTAGCGCCTCTTTCTGTTAAATTTGATTCTGCTGAGAAGACGTTCGATATTTACCGTGATGGTGAAGTTTTAGCTAGAACACAAAATCAAGGGATTCCAGTGGCTGTTTTTGATGTCGACGGTTCTTTGGTTGTTATGGCGCGGGGGCTGAGTTCAGGTGAGATCTCCTTGCAGAAGCTTGGAACCGGTTATGGAATCACCAAAACTATAGAAAAAATCTCGGACGCTAATTTGATATTTAGGGCTGCAAAATGGTATAGGGGTGGGCTATATGCAGTTTTATATGACAGCCCTACGGCTAAGAATTATCTTTTTAAATATGTGTTAAATGGGGATGAATTTTTTGTGCTGGATGGCCAACCCACCGAGATCCCGTCATTGCGAGATCCAGCAGGATCCACTTATGAAATGATTCCTTCCATTTATTTTTCTGAGTCAGAGAGCGGGATCAGTTTAGTGGGGGGCGATTTAATTGCTGAGATTAATAATGACAATAACTTTTTAATCGAAAGACATATTCCGGGATGTAGCAGAGTTGTTGAGGTTCTCGATACTAAAGATGGCCCAGTCTCACTTTGCTTAAAGTCAGAAGAAAGTAGTATTCAAGGAACATATTTTATTAATGGTCCGGATGGTTATTCTTGGAAAACCATTCCGGACCAAGAAACCCCTTGGAGCTTGGGTTTGGAGGGGAAAGAGGTTACGTACTTTTCTGCTAATAATGCTTCAGAGTATGCAGAGCTACTTGCTTTTGATTTGCGAAGAGCACAACAGTGTGGATGGATGGAGTTTGGTATAGATAATCAAGAAGGCAGGGTGCCTTGGTCACAAATATACTATCTGAATGGCTATTTGGATATTTTATATATTGCAGACAGAAATCCTTTTTTCTACAAGGCTTTTAAACAGGAACTTTCAAATATTAGAGTACGACTTGATATGGAAATGTCGCTAATTGATAGTCTTTGGGAAAGGGGTGGTTACCATACAAAAGCATTTACCGTGGATCGAAGCCCAGCATTGTTTGCAGTTCAAACCGCTCGTTTATTATTACTTATGGAAAGGTACTCAGCTGAAGTGGTGGGCGGTGTAAAATTGAATTCATATCATGCAGTTAAACAAGCTGTTCATGATTTGGATCATCATATTGAAGAAATGGCTTTTAACGGTGAATTAGAGGCCTGGATTGAGGAAGGGAAACCCTATCTTCGGTGGCCGACAGGGAGTGCTTTTTATTTTGATGGCACGGCAGTTCCTTATAATCATCAAAATGAGTGGGCGTACTCACTACTGTTTGCAAAAAGTAAAGATGAGCAATGTAAAACTCCAAACTGTAGTCATGCAAAGGAAATTATAAATTACTTTCTTGAGAGGCAGTCTTTCCAAGGCGAATTACCAAGGTCTGGTATTTGGGATTACTGGTGGGGGGTGGCGCGAGAGGGTTGGTCTGCAGAAAACCGAATATCCATTAACAAACCTGAATTTAGCGGTGATTACTTAAAAGCGTGGATATCTTTTCGCTCAATAGATGTTATGGCTTCTTTGCAGGCAAAACGATTTGATAATGATGCAACAAAAGTGAAACTTGAATCTTCAGCATTATCACTGTTAAAACATGGTCGAGTATATCCATTTGTTGCTTTTGAGTTGTCTCGTAGCGGGGTGCCTTTATTCATGAAAAAAGATGTCGCTCTTCGATATTCAAGAATAAGCTCTCCGTGGGAGCTTCAGTCATCTGTTTGGGCGCTCGCTTTTTTGTCACAGCAAGCCGGAACTGTAAATGATTAATATTAGCCTTGATGCTTGGGGTTGGGTCCTACTATTTGTAACATTGTCTTCTGCAGTAGGGGTTAGGCTGTCTTCTTTGCTCCCTTGGGGAAGGGAAGCCATCCGTGCAAATGTTCCTTTTGGCTTTGGCCTGGTTTTGGCTCCAATAGTTTTGGGGTTGTTGGTTGTTATTTACCTTTGGATTGGTTACGGAATTAATGAGGATGGAGTGAAGGGGGCAACACGTTTAACATTATGTTATTGGCTGCTGTCTATCTATGCGCTGTTATTTCTGTTTTTGCGTCGCAGGTTTAGAATTGTCTCTCTGTCGAAGAAAGGGTTAGCCTTAGATTGGGTGGAGCTGCTTGCACTGGGTTTACTCGTGATTTGGTGCATAGCATTATTTATAAACAGTGTTTCTCTGCCATTAGTGCAAAACGATTCTTTGGAATATGGCATTGTAGGTCGAATCCTGTTTGATTCTAATACCCTAGAACATTACCCGGCAGTTCATTCTGATCAGTATAAGTCGGGTTTCTACGGCCCTTGGACTCATCCACCTCTTTATGTGGCACTAATTTTTCTGATGAATTGCATAGAGAGTTCAGTAGGTGAGCCTGGTTTAATGCGATTGATTTCGCCATGGATATGTCTCTCAACACTCTATCTTGTGTACTGTTTGGGCTGCTCTATTTCAAGGCTTGTTGGTTTGCTTTCAGCGGTTATCCTGATTTCTACACCACTGTATTTTTTAGGAGCTGATAGCTCTCTTATTGATGTATTTCCTATCGCTGGTTTTAGTCTAGCTATGGCCTCTGTTGCTGGACTCAATCGTTCTGCATATCTGTATTACCCGCTGATTGGGGTTGTTGTGGGGTTGGCCCTATGGACCCATTCAGAAGCGATACTACTTGTGCCCATATCTGTTTTCCTAGTCTTTTTGGTCAGTGTTTTTGATAGGAGAAGTGATCGCGTCATGCTGGTTAGCTTACAACGGGCATTGATCTGCTTTATATCGACATTATTTGTTGGTGGATGGTGGTATTTAAGAAATTACACTATTTTCGGGGTTCCTGTTAGTGACAACCCGGTAATATTTGCTATTACAGAGTTAGATTGGAGAGGATACTTTAGCACAGCTAGGGGGCTAAACACGTGGCCAGCAATTGTCCAATATGGATGGTTTAAAGGGTGGTTTAGCTTTGAGGCCTTTGCCTTAGGTTTTTGGTTAATGACTTTTGGGGTTTTTCTTTACCTAAAACACTGGTCTTGTACTCGAGATATAACGATATCGTATATTGACAGCATTGATATTCGGAGGCATCAGTCAGTCATTTGGGTTAGCTTTATGGCTGTACTCTGCTATCTGATGGGGGTAGTAGCCTCAACGCTGTTAGGCATAGATCTGCTTATAAAGAATGAGCGTTACCTTCTCTTCATTATGCCTGCTGTTGCCATTTTTGCTGGTTTTGCGTTGGAAAAGATTATTTTCTTTTTTGCCGATGATCAGCGAAACAACCAAATGCAGCCTTTCAGCACTACTGTCTTTAAGTTATGTCTGATGGCTATATTTTTAGTTGCTTTTCTTCAGTGGATTTTGGTTGCAGGTGTGTACCGGTGGAGGAGTTATCAAGGAATATCCCAAACCCTTCCGGTCTATGTCACCGAAAAAACACAGAAGCTATTGAATGAAGCGGGATTTGCGGAATTGCCGCCTCTTAACGCGCCTGTAGGAATGGGGCGTAAGTTAGACTACTGGGCGAATCTTCGAGCCATTAAATGGCTGAATACGAATACGTTACCAGATGCACTGGTCTTGTCTCTGCGGCCCGCGGATATGTTTTATTCCAAAAACACAATGTTGAGTTACTTGGACCCGAAGTTAGAGGTCTTTTATAGAACCTCTTCTTCGGATCAAGCTTTTGGGATGCTAAGGCGTTTGAATGTGGAATATATACAAGTTAGTAATTACTCTCTTCCTGTTCAATATAATTCCATTCTTAAAGATATCTTGGGCAGTGTAGAGTATACCGAGCTTCTTTATTCAGATCAGGGGAATCAGATATATCGTCTTAGAAATGAACCCATGAAACCTAGAAGATTCGAATCTTCGATAGACTTGACTCCAGGCAAAACTCCCTGGACACAAGTCACCAGGACCATACTTGGTGGACGAAAAGGATTATCGGGGCTGGGTGTTGGAGCAGAACCTTTTTTGAAAGCAGAGGTTTCTCGTTCGCAGCCACCTTTTGGCTTCTTTCACAGAGATACATCTAAAATACTTTATTCGGGTTTGGGAGAAACTGCGCTGGATGGCTTAATTTCAACGTTCACTCCTGTTGATGAAGGCGAATATCAATTAAATATTGATTTAGAGGGTAAAGGCCTTATCCGTATTTATATGCTTGAGTATGACCTCTCAGGTCAGTTGCTGCTTAATGAGAAAGATGGTGTAGGTGTTTATAGGTTTGATGAATTTGTGCTTGATCTTCAAGGGGAGGAATTCGCAAGAAAATTCAGTAAGCGATTAAGGATATATTCAGCGACGAAGAGCATCCGAATAGCAGTAGAGCATTTTGGCTCTTCTGATGTATTTTTAAAAAGTGTTTCTTTAAATAAGCAGAGTAATTATCAGTAGGACGTTGAAGATTACTGGTACATTGATGAGAGGTGTTGATGTCGAGAAGTTTTGAAATTGTCATTACGATCTTATTGCTGATTTTGTTAGCGCCAATATTCCTTATTGTATATCTTGTTCTTTTACTGAATTTGGGTTCCCCTGTCATTTTTCGGCAGACTAGACTTGGTTTGCATAATGAAAGCTTTGTCATTTATAAATATAGAACTATGAAGAATCTCGTCGATGAGGACGGCCTACCATTACCCGACTTCGAGCGTTTGGGTTTGGTTGGTTCGATTGTTCGCTCTGCCAGCCTTGATGAATTGCCGGGGTTATGGAACGTGTTAAAGGGTGAAATGAGTTTAGTGGGTCCGAGGCCGTTGTTGCCAGAATATTTGCTGTTATATGATGATGAGCAAAGACGTCGGCATGAAGTGAAACCCGGTATTACAGGGTGGGCTCAGGTAAATGGTCGAAATGCTATTTCATGGGAGCAAAAATTTAAGCTGGATGTTTGGTATGTTGATAACAGATCATTTTGGTTGGATGTAAAAATTCTTTTTTTGACTATAAAAAAAGTTGTTACGAGGGATGGCATATCCTCCTCGAGCGAAGTAACTATGGAAAAATTTACAGGCAATGAGTAAGTCTCTAGCAATTTTGGGTGCAGGTGGGCATGGGAAGGTGGTGGCTGATGCTGCAAGAGCCACAGGGGATTGGGAGCATATCTTTTTTTTTGATGATAGCTATCCTTGCAGAGAGCAGAGCGGTGATTGGAAAATTGTTGGTAATTTTAGTGATTTATTAGATAGCCACAGTACATATGATGGGATTTTTGTCGCTATTGGGTGTAATAAGGCTCGACTTGAGTGGTTCAATAAACTAAAAGAAAAGGGTGCCCATATTGTTTCAATTTGCCATCCCGCTGCAGTGATTAGTCCTTCGGCCTCGATACAAGATGGATGTGTTGTTTGTGCTTTGGCGGTGGTGAACCCTGATGCGATTATTGGTTATGCTTGCATTATTAATACTGGGGCGATTGTCGAGCATGATTGTGTATTAAATGAAGGGGTTCATTTAAGCCCTAATGCTACTCTGGCTGGCGCCGCAAAGGTTGGTAGTTGCAGCTGGATAGGAGTTGGGGCAGTTACGAAACAACAGATTGATATTGGTTCCAATGCCATCGTTGGCGCGGGGGCTGTCGTTATTGATTCGGTACCCGACAATGTAGTTGTGGCGGGGGTGCCTGCAAAAACAGTCCAGACTCTATGTTAAATACAAATTTTCCTCCTTGGCCGTCATTTACGGATGAAGAGGCTAAAGCTGTTCAAGATGTTTTATTGTCCAACAAGGTAAGTTATTGGACAGGACAGGAATGCCGGGAGTTTGAAAAGGAGTTCGCTATTTTTGCTGGCGCCCAATACGCTGTTGCTTTGATGAATGGTACGGTTGCTCTTGATCTTGCGTTTAAGTCTTTAGGCATTGGGGTTGGCGATCAAGTCATCGTGACATCCAGAACCTTTCTTGCCTCGGTGTCGAGCATCGTTAGTGCCGGTGCAATTCCTGTGTTTGCTGATGTTGATGCGGACTCTCAGAATATTACTGCAGAAACAATCACGCCGGTAATAACGTCGAAAACAAAAGCGATTGTCGCGGTTCATTTGGCTGGGTGGCCATGTGAGATGGACGCAATTATGGAGTTGGCGAATGATCACGGTTTACTCGTTGTTGAGGACTGTGCACAAGCTCATGGAGCTCAATATAAAGGGCGCTCTGTAGGGTCAATTGGGCACGTCGGCTGCTGGTCTTTTTGTCAGGATAAGATTATGTCCACAGGTGGTGAGGGTGGCATGGTGACCACTAACGATAAAGAGTTGTGGTCGAAGATGTGGTCTTATAAAGACCATGGGAAATCCTGGGAAGCCGTTTACGAGAAAAAACATCCTCCGGGTTTTAGATGGGTACACGACAGTTTCGGTACTAATTGGCGAATGACGGAAATGCAGGCGGCTATAGGGCGAATCCAACTAAAGAGAATGCCAGCCTGGTTTTCTGCTAGAAAGTCTAATGCTGAGAAACTGACTGAAGCCTGCGCTAAGTTTCCTTGTGTCAGAGTACCACTAGTCCCGGACTATATTGATCATGCAAATTATAAATACTATGTATTTGTAAAGCCTGAGCAGCTGGCTGAGGGGTGGAGTCGTGATCGAATAATTGAAGAAATTAATACTCTCGGAGTGCCTTGCATGCAAGGGTCATGCTCTGAGGTATATTTAGAGAAGGCGTTTGATCATTCAGGATTTAGGCCTTCAGAAAGGCTGCCTGTTGCGAGAGAATTGGGAGAAACCAGTTTAATGTTCCTTGTGCACCCTACCTTAACTGAGCAGAACATGGATGCTACCTGTTTGGCTCTGAGTGAGGTGCTTACTAAAGCTTGCAATTGATTTTTTTTGTAAGCTCACGGTGTTCACTCTAGTTAGCTCAACCAATCACTAATTTCATTCGTTGGTTTGTAACCAATTTCCGGGGTCGATATTAATTGTGTTCTGATTTCGGCGTGTTGATTCTTTTTGAAAGCCGTAGATATTATTTCAATAAAGGTGATTAATTTTTCCCACGGAATCACCGCTTCATTCGCCCGCATAATCTTTTGATGCTCGGTGGTATAAACCTCTTCCCCTATTAAAAGCTCTTCATACAGTTTTTCTCCTGGTCTCAGGCCGGTATATTCGATCTCGATGTCGCCAAAGGGGTTGTCATCGTCTTTTATGGTGAGGCCTGACAAATGGATCAGTTGCTTTGCCAGTTGTGCTATTTTGACGGGCTCGCCCATGTCCAGTACGAAAACGTCACCGCCTTGCCCCATAGAGCCTGCCTGGATAACCAGCTGTGCTGCTTCGGGTATGGTCATAAAGTAGCGGATAATCTCGGGGTGTGTGACGTTAACTGGTCCGCCGTCTTTGATTTGCTGGCGGAATCGGGGAACGACTGATCCTGAAGAGTCCAGTACATTACCAAATCGGACCATGGTAAAGCGGGTGTTATTTTCGATCTGTTGATCGGGAGAAGTCTTAAATAGTCCCGGGTAAGCCAGGTTCAGGTGCTGTTTCTCGCTCATTGCCTGCAGGATAAGTTCGGCAATGCGTTTAGTAGCGCCCATCATATTGGTGGGCCGTACGGCTTTGTCTGTCGAGATCAGGACAAAATTTTCAACGCCAGCAAGGACCGCTGCTTGTGCGGTATAGAGTGTACCAATCACGTTATTCCTGAAACCGTGATGACTGTTGTATTCGACGATGGGTACGTGTTTGTAGGCGGCTGCGTGGTACAGGGATTGTATTTCAAACTTTTTGATGATTTCCAGCAGTCGCCAGGGTTGGGTTACTGATCCCAGCACGGGAATAATTTCGGAAGGGGACTCGATATGATGAGAAATATCTTCCAGTTCACCGTGAATTTTGTAAAGGTTATACTCGGAGTTCTCGAATAATACCAGTCGTTTGGGCTTGAGCAGCAAAATCTGCCGACATAACTCGGATCCAATCGATCCGCCAGCACCCGTCACCATGACAGATTTGCCAGAAATACACTTTTCGAGCAATTTCGGCTCGGGAGGTATCACCTCTCTACCCAGGATATCTGCCACTGCGACCTCTCGCAGCTGCTGTATCTGAACACCTTCCAGGGCAATTTCCTCCATTCCGGGCACCGTTCTGACATGAATGTCAAAGGGTTCCAGGCGGGCAATAATCTGTTTCTTTGTAGAGGGTGACGCAGAGGGTATAGCTAGTAGAATTTCTTCTGCGCCGGTCTGCTTCAACAATTTTTTGATATCGGTTGATGCGTAGACCTTGAGTTTGGAAATGGTGGATGTTTGCAGGCTCTCATCATCATCGATAAAGGCGACGGGTCTGAATTTGCTACCATTTTGCAAAGCCGCTTCAAGTTGTCGACCGGCCGAGCCTGCGCCGTAGATCGCAACGGGCAATCCCCTTGAAGATTGTGGCCTTTCGAAGCCCGCAACGCGAAAAAAGATATTCTGTATGGAATTGCCCAGCAGCCATGAGCCGATAACAAATCTGGCACCCGCCATTATTGCGGTTGCCAGTGCCCAGTAAATAATGGGTACACTTCTGGGAACCGGTGGTTTGTCCGGCAGCAGAAAATAAACAGCGACAAATGTCGCCAGTCCGTAAAGAGTTGCCCGGGCCACTGAGCCAATAACTTCTGCACCGGAGTACCTGACGATGGAACGATACAGGCCACGATGGATGCAATGGGGCACAGTACTCAGAGGAATCAATATAAATATCAGGAAGTTGCTGTTAATGTCATCAATTAATCCCTTTGATCCCTGACGAATAACGATCGCCAGCCAAAGGCTCAACAACATGATGGAAATATCAAAAGCTAACAGCAAGCCCCTTTTCACAGGTCGACTCAGGCCGGTTAATAGTTCCCTCATGCAACGTCCTGGATAGGTATGGTGTAATAAAGCCCGTCAAGTATATCGCCCGTGAAGTTTTTCAACAAACAGGATATGCAGGTTTGGCGGTGATTTAGCAGGTATTCCTTTATAGTCTATGCCAGAATACGCGCACCTGTTTTTTCAGACGTTGATGATTGGCCGCAGTGAGGTTGGAAAAGAGTAATAACCATGATTGTACCTGTAATTATGGCCGGAGGGTCGGGCACCCGGTTGTGGCCCTTATCCCGGCAGTTGTATCCCAAGCAATTTCTGACTCTGTCAGGGCAACGCACGATGCTGCAGGAAACCTGCGGTCGACTGGATGGGGTGGCGCATACTCCGGTAATGGTTATTTGCGGTGAAGATCACCGTTTTACGGTAGCAGAGCAGCTTCGCCTTGGAGGGTATCACGCCAGTGCAATTATTCTTGAGCCGGAGGGTCGCAATACGGCTCCTGCTGTTGCATTGGCAGCGTTGAAGGCTGTCAATGAGGTGCCCGAAAATATTGACCCCGTCCTTCTGGTTCTGGCCGCAGATCATATCATTCAGGATGTTCACGCTTTTCAGAAAGCGGTGCACAGCGCGCTGCCGTCTGCCGAAAACGGCAGCCTGACAACGTTTGGTATTCTGCCCGACAAGCCCGAAACCGGTTATGGTTATATCAAAAAGGGTGGTGTTCTCGGCCATGGTGAGGCGCGTCTGGTGGCTGAATTTGTTGAAAAGCCGGACAAAAAGACGGCAGAAGGTTATCTGGCGAGCGGCGACTATTTGTGGAACAGCGGTATATTTATGTTTGGAGCGAGGCGTTATCTGGAGGAATTGCAGCGACATCGCCCCGATATCTACCAGGCTTGTCAAAAGGCGATGGAACTTGCTGAAAGTGACCAGGATTTTATTCGCCCTGATGCAGCCAGCTTTAGCGCTTGCCCATCAGACTCGATTGATTATGCGGTTATGGAAAAAACCCGTAATGCTGTTGTTATTCCAATGGATTGCGGATGGAGTGATGTGGGTTCCTGGTCGGCCCTTTGGGAAGTTTCCGAAAAAGATGGTGATGGGAATACCCTGAAAGGCGATGTATTAGCGATTGACAATAAAAATTGTTATATCCAGAGCGATAAAAAACTGGTGGCAACGATTGGCCTTGAGAATGTGGTTGTGGTCGAAAGTGATGACGCGATCATGGTGTCGGCTAAAGAGCGTGTGCAGGATGTCAAGGCAATAGTCGAACACCTGAAAAAGAATGACCGGTCCGAAGCGCAACTGCATCGCAAAGTGTTTCGCCCCTGGGGGTATTACGACTCAATTGATAACGGACAGCGGTTTCAGGTTAAGCGCATTGTCGTCAAGCCCGCAGGATGTCTGTCTCTGCAAATGCATCATCACCGGGCCGAGCACTGGGTGGTGGTCAGTGGCACTGCAAAAGTAACAGTGGGAGAGAAAGAGTTCTTTCTTGCTGAAAACGAATCCACGTTTATTCCTATCGGTGAAACCCACCGGCTGGAAAATCCTGGCAACATACCGCTGGAAATTATTGAAGTTCAATCCGGCTCGTATCTGGGCGAAGACGATATCGTTCGTTTTGAAGATACCTATGGCCGTTCGTAATCAGAGAGGCCCTATGGTGCAGACAATCTGTAAAAACATTTGGTCTGTCATCACGAACGTATGTGAAATGATTCAGTCTGTTTCTGGGCCGCCTCGTTATTCCTCCTGGCAATGATCAATTCGTTAGAGGTGCCCTAGGTATTCCCCTTATACCCCTTTATAATGAGTGTTGTTAAATATTCTGGATTTGTGCTCCCTCGAATGACCCCACTGGAACGTAAAAGCCTGCTAGGGCTGTCTACTCTCTATGCATTCCGCATGCTCGGATTGTTTATGGTGTTGCCCGTACTCGCTTTGTACGCGGGGGACTATTCTGGCAGTACCACACTGTTGATCGGGTTGGCGCTGGGTATTTACGGTTTGACTCAGGGGCTGTTCCAGATTCCCCTGGGATTCTTGTCAGACCGTCTTGGCCGCAAGCCTATTATTGTCTTTGGCATGCTGCTGTTCCTTCTGGGTAGTATCATCGCGGCGCTCTCGGAGTCTCTGTGGGGGCTGATTATTGGCCGGGGGTTACAGGGTGCCGGGGCCGTTGCCAGTACCATTATGGCGCTATTGTCTGATCTGACAACAGAACAGAGTCGAACCAAAGCGATGGCGGCAATTGGTGCTACCATTGGCGCTGCCTTTGCCATTTCAATGGTCTGCGGCCCTGTATTGGCCGATCTTTGGGGGCTTGCCGGTATCTTCTGGATAACGGCGGCACTGGCGATTCTTGGCATTCTTGTTGTTTTACTGATCCCGACCCCTGCCGTGCGAGGGCATAACGCCGAGGCGCAAGCTGTTCCTCAGATGTTTGGGAAATTACTGAGGGACAAGGAACTACTTCGGCTTAATCTCGGGATTGGCGTACTTCATTTTATACAGATGGCCAGCTGGGTTGCCGTGCCGGTTATTCTGGAGCATAACCTGGCGATTGATCGTGATCAGCATTGGTTGTTGTATTTGCTTACAATGGGTTTGTCTTTCGTGGCCATGCTGCCGTTCATTATTGTCGCCGAGAAAAAGCGTTTGATTAAGCCCGTATTTGTCGGCGCAATTGCGCTGATGATATTCGCGGAAGTGGTTTTGGGTATCAACATCAATCATGAAACCGGCTTTGTGCTGGGGATGTTTTTGTTTTTTATGGGCTTCAATCTGCTGGAGGCTTCTCTGCCATCGTTGATCAGTAAAATTGCACCTGCCGGAGGCAAGGGAACAGCGATGGGCATTTACTCTACCAGTCAGTTTTTGGGGGCTTTTCTGGGTGGCGTTACAGGTGGTGCCATCGCCTACAATTTTGGTTATCAATGGATTTTTTGGCTGTCAGCCGGACTGATTACGCTCTGGCTGCTGGCTGCGGCGACAATGGAGAAGCCTCGTCATTTAACCAGTCTGGTTATTCGTTTGTTGCAAGATGAAAAGTTACAACCAGCCAGTTATGTTGGCAAAGTTCCCGGCGTAGAAGATTTGGTCATCATTCCGGGGCAAGGGGTGGCCTATTTCAAGGTAGACAATGAACGGTTTGATCGGGAAGCCTTTGAAGCTGCTCTGGGTCGCGAGTGCAGCTAGATTTCGCGCGGGAGTCGACTTTTCCGTGGTATGCCTTGTATCAGTTTTGATCACTTGTTGCTCAAATATATTATGCAGAGCAGAAAAACCGAGAGGCCACTGGCAACGTAACAAATATGCCTGAACAGTCTAAACATATAGTCGCCCCCTAATCCGGGTTTTACCGTCACTTTTTCAATAATTCTGCTGCTGTTAGAATTTTGTTTGTCGCCAGGGAAAAGGTTGATGTCATAAATCAGCAGGTAAAGTTCTCTCCAGCGATCAATGACGAGCTTTAGTCGATGATCCTCGTCACCTAGATACTTCTCGGCCCTCTTTAGAAAAGAGCGGAGCCCTAGAAAAACAAATGTAGCCAGTAGTAGGCAAGCACCAGAGATGACTTGTTTGTTGTCTTTGAATATCTCAATAGAGGATGCGTAGTAGTAGATAAAAACAGGCAGGGCAATTATCGATAAATAGTAGATGAGAAGTTTGTAATAGGATGACCAGTAAAACCCGTGCCTGTGTTTAAAGTTTTCGGAAAGGTCCTGCAAGAGTGCTGTCGTATTGCTAGCAGTTTTCTCTATAATTTTTTTTGCATAGATGGTTGTTTCAAACTTCGCCAATATTCGGTTTAACAGACTATTGATGGTTTCTGCTTGAGTGAGTGAGAGTAGTTTGCTGTCGGTTTTTTCCAGTGATGAAAGAATATCGCAGTAGTTGACACCACCGGATAGCGTGAAGTCTTTGATCAGGTTATCGCAATCATCATAAAATTCGATTTGTTTTCTGGTTTTCGGACAGTGCTTGCCTATTTCGCAAGTTACCATTACCCCGTTAACCAGGAATGAAAAGACAGCACGACGGTCAGCCAACTCATCCTCATCATGAAAATAGTCAATATCACCGGTTTTCAGAAATTCGATCCGGTTCAGTGAATCATAACCAAAGAGTTCGCCTGTTATTGCCAGCAAATGGTGCGCAAGGTCATAAGTGACGCCGCCGAAAGTGTTCTTATACAGCATCCAGTGACGGCTTTCGTAGTCGGACTCGCAAAGGAACATCCTGATTTTTTTAAATTCATTGGTTTCAGCAAAGTTCATAATATTCGTCATACTACTCTTGTAAAGATAGTGGTCTATCAGGCGCACTTTGCTTACGTGTCGTGGTTTTATGTCGGGTGATGATGGCAGGGGCTTTTCACAAAGAATGTATTTAACTTTTTTATAACGACTTAACTGCTCGATATAGGTTTTATGGCTGTCAGGCGGCGTGGCCACGATCAGTGTAACGGGTGATTGCTGTGCGAAAAGCGTCTTTTTTATTGACTTGACAACACCGTCAGTTGACGGGCTCTCAGGATTCTTGATATCGAATAAGGTAACCTCATAATCATTCTTAATATTGTTAAGAATTTTTTGGCCAAGGTTTCCTTTGTATCCAATCAGGAAAATTTTATCTGACACAACGTATCATCCATCTGTTCGGGCGCCGGATCATGATTTTATCATGAAGGTGAGAGCGTTTTCCTGATTTACCTTATCTGTGTAAATAAACCGGACTTCAATAACTGTTCATAAAATTTCAGGGCCTCTATACTACCCCGGCTCGCAGCTGCCGTGTTAGGGATACTGAAATGATAAAAATAACCTGTTTTAAAGCCTATGATATTCGAGGCAAACTCGGAAGCGAACTGAACAGCGAGGTGGCTTATCGTGTCGGGCGTGCCTATGCTCAATGGTTGAAACCTGAAACGGTGATTGTAGGAGGCGATATTCGCCCAACCAGTGAAGAGTTAAAAATGGCGTTGGCAGAAGGTCTTCGCGATGAAGGTGTGAATGTGCTCGATATCGGCCTTTGTGGTACGGAAGAGGTTTATTTTGCGACTTCATATCTGAAAACCAGCGGGGGCATTATGGTGACAGCCAGTCACAACCCGCTGAATTACAATGGCCTGAAACTTGTTCGGGAGGATTCCAGGCCTGTCAGTGCAGATACCGGACTGGTTGAAATCCGCAAGCTTGCAGAGGCATGCGATATCTCGCGGTTGCCAACAGCTGAAAAGGGTACCTACAATTCAGCAAATTGTTTTCCGGCCTATATTGAGCACCTGTTGTCCTGCTTGAATGTGTCGTCTTTAAAGCCTCTGAAAATTGTTGTTAATGCCGGTAATGGCAATGCAGGTCCTGTTCTGGACGGACTTGAAAAACATTTGCCCTTTGAGTTTATCAAGGTGTATCACCAGCCGGATGGCAGCTTTCCGAATGGCATTCCCAACCCGCTACTGCCCGAGAACCGTCATCATACGGCAGATGCGGTCATTGAGCATCAGGCGGATCTGGGTATTGCCTGGGATGGCGACTTTGACCGGTGCTTCTTTTTTGATGAAAACGGCAGCTTTATCGAAGGTTATTATATTGTTGGTCTGCTGGCCGAAGCTTTTTTACGAAAGCAGCCGGGAGCAAAAATAGTCCATGACCCAAGACTGACATGGAACACCATAGATGTCTGCGAGCAGCACGGAGGCCGTGCAGTACAAAGCAAGTGTGGGCATGCTTTTATGAAGCAAGTGATGCGAGAACAGGACGCAGCGTACGGTGGTGAGATGAGTGCCCACCACTACTTTCGCGATTTTGCTTACTGTGACAGTGGTATGATCCCCTGGTTGCTGGTTGCCGAGCTGATGGGTGTAACCGGGTATACCATGTCGCAATTGATCGGCGAGCGGGCGAAGAAGTTTCCGTGTTCGGGCGAAATAAACCGCGTGGTTGCCGACGCTGCTGAAATACTGAAGCAGGTTGAGAGCCGGTTTGCGAATGAAGCGACAAGTATCGAGCATATTGATGGCGTCAGCATGACGTTTTCTGACTGGCGCTTTAACCTCAGAATGAGCAATACCGAGCCGGTAGTACGTTTGAATATTGAAGCGAGGGCTTACCAGCGTGTGGAAGAAAAGACCAGACAGATATTGGCGATGCTCGATGACAGTCCTGTCGGTGAATAAAGTCTGGCGATTAATGACAGTGGGTAGCTTCCGCGTTAAACTCTTTCGTCATTTTCGGGTTTATGAAACTTTTATAGAACACAGAACAAACGGAGAACGACATGGCTCGTGGCGTCAATAAAGTCATCTTGGTGGGCAATCTGGGGAAAGATCCTGAAACTCGCTATATGCCAAGCGGTGGTGCTGTTACCAATATTACCGTAGCAACATCAGAAAGCTGGAAGGACAAGCAGACAGGCCAGCAACAGGAGCGTACTGAATGGCACCGGGTGGTGTTTTTCAATCGTCTTGCCGAGATAGCGGCTGAATATTTGCGCAAGGGAAGCAAAGTTTATCTGGAAGGTTCACTGCGAACCCGTAAGTGGCAGGGGCAGGATGGACAGGACCGCTATACAACAGAGATTGTGGCTGCCGAGATGCAGATGCTCGATAGTCGAGGTGGCGCTGGTGGTGATTACGAGACTGCTCCGGCACGAGCCTCAAGCCAGCCGCCGTCTTCCTCGGCTGCTGCTCCGGCAGAGCCCGATCATCCAGCTGGTGGCTTTGACAGTTTTGACGATGATATTCCGTTCTGACGCTTAAGTCGGATGGTTAAACGAATACACAAAGGCCCTGACTAGTCAGGGCCTTTGTGTATCTGCCGATATGCAGTTGATTAGCCCACGGCTTGGTCGTCAAAACTGTCCAGGGCATCAAGGTCGTCGATGGCAATGCTTATTCGGCGAATAAATTCCAGAGATGTTTCCTGAGGCTGCATCATAGGCGCGCCCTCGGGCCTGCCCAGCGTGCCGCTCCACCATGAGAGCGCCATAAACAACTGTTGCTTGTAACGCTTGAATGTCAGATCAAAATCCAGGCGCGGCCCACCGAATGCCTCAAACTGATCGATATAATACTCAAGAAGATCGCGTTCCCATTCCCTGCGTTTTTCCGGGGTAAGGCCTGTTGAAATACAGTACGCAAGATCGCGAGAACCATTTCCCTTGGTACAGTTTTGCCAATCGTTAATACCCATCTCTCCGTCCGGGGTGATGAACCAGTTCTTCAAATGAACGTCGGAGTGAATCATGCCCTGGGGCATTGTTGAGTGAGCTCTGCCGGCTTTTACGGTTGCCGGCCAAACTTCCGGCTCACGGGCAAACAGGCGGGGCGGGACCACTTCTTTTGAGGCGCTGAAACCTTTAATGCTGGCATCGGCCCAGCCCAGGTCATCACAGGTAATAAAGAAAAAGTCTTCCCATGTATCAAACATGCTCAGTTCATTATCGAGTGCATCGCTTTCGTAAAAGGTCGCGTGCAGCTCTGCCAGCAAACGCATCTGACTCTGGGCAAGCTCATAGGTCAGATCCGTTTCCATTGTGCAAAAGTCGACTTTATCTGCAAGATCTTCCAGAACGATTATCGAGTTAAGCGTTTCGGGATCGTAAATGGCATGGAATGGGCAGGGCGCGATAACGCCCAATTTTGGCAGCAGCACTTTGTAAGCGTTCACTTCGGCTTTTACACCGCCGTTCAGACCCAGAATAAAGCGGCTTTCCAGGCTCTGCGTTCCCTTGCAGAATACGCTCTTGGGCAGTCCCGCGGCTTGTCCCTCATCATTCCATGTCATATAAATGAAACGACGATTTGATGTGCCGTCATCTTCGGGCCCCAATTCGTGGGATATTACTTCAGCGCCGGGCACACTACCGAGTACCGCAGTCAGCCACTCGTTAGTTATAGACTCAAAGGTTGGGGGGAGATCCGTTGCTTTTGTCGGCCGGATCGGATTTTTCTGTTCAGCGTGAAAACGCCGGGTGATTTCTTCAACGGTTAGCATTATTTATCCCCTGCTTTAATTAGTCTGTTGCTTCCGGCCTGGCAACGGGTTTGCTTTTCAAACCGTTTACGCCAGACCTTACCCAAAGGCGTTGTTCTGAATATCAGGCCAGAGCAATCGAGTGGCCTGCATCAACGGTGACGATAGAACCATTCATGTGACACGAGGCATCGCTGGCCAGTAGCAGCAAAGGGCCGTCGAGTTCCTCGACATTGCCCAGCCGTTTTAAAGGGTGTAGCTGGATCAATGCTCGGCCTTCTTCGGTGTCGAACAAATCGGCGGACATCTCAGTTCTGAAATACCCCGGAGATAGAGCATTGACACGGATGTCACGGCCAAACATGTCCCGGGCCATGGCTTTCACCAGCTGATTTGACGCCGCTTTCAGCGTGGAGTAGCCGGGCATGCCTGGCATTACTCTGTCGCCAGTAATCGACGTGATGATTACGATCGCCCCTGGTTCTTCAGCGGTAATCAGGCGTTGGGAAAAGCTTCGGCACAGGCGCATAGTTCCGGACAGGTTTACTTTGACAAGATTGTCCCAGGTTTCGTCGTCAATATCCGGGAACAGGCTGTAATCAGCTTGGGCTGCGCAATGCACCAGCACATTGGCGCGACCAAAATCTTCTTCAGTCTGATCGAAAACAGATTCAATCGATTGCCTGTCACCCACATCGCCGGCAACAGCAATCGCCTCACCGCCCAATTTGCGGATATCAGCAACTACCTGTTCCAGGCGATCTGCATTGCGTGCAACACAGACCACCTTGGCCCCGGCCTTTGCCAGAGTGTGGGAAAACTGTTTGCCCATACCGGTTCCTGCTCCGGTAATCACGACGACTTTTCCTTTCATGGAAAATAGTGTTTCGAGATTAGTCACATGTTCTCCTGATGTTCTGATCCGTGTTGTGGTTATTCACGACCAATGCGGGGGAATGACCATGCGCGCTTTTCGAGAATCCGCTGTCTTTCCTCAGCCGAGACACGGGCTGTTCCCTCGGGCAACAGATCGTCAACCTGACTCAGTTTGGTACGTTGAATGCGGGTCGGGAGAATTGAATCAGCCTCGAAATAGCGGGCCGTAATAAGCCCCTTTGGGTGGCCCCCAGTATCCAGCCAGTTGGCAACGCCCGGGTCTTTGTGAGAAATAACCGCGCGGAATACCCCGTCGTCGTCAACGTGTGCCTGGTGACCATTCAATGAAGTCTGGCGCAAATTGTAGTCGCGTGCTTCCCAGAAGTGACTGCTTAACTGGATATTCCAGAACTTGGTTTTTGGCAATTCGATTTCCAGCACCAGAGCTTCGTCCTCAGCGATATCGTAGACACCTTTACCGTAACGCAAAGAAGCAAAGCCGTAATCGATACCGTCAAACGACAACTCATCAGGAGAACCGTTGTAGTACTCCTTGACCGTTTGGTGAAAGCCTGCAGGCATCTCGCGGAGCAAATCGCAGAATAACTCAAGATTGCGACGAATATCGTCCTCCGTGAGAGCCGGTGGCGGGTAGGGCTTGTCTTCCGTAATGATGGTCAGGCGCGCGGCCTGCTCGGTATCCCAGTCATAAAAATAGTTGCGGAAAATGATATTGCACGGCCCTTCGGGAAGCTGCAACCAGTTGGCTGCGTTGGCAGGACGCTCTCGGCTGGCAATAATCTCTACCTGATTGTTAGGGCCAACTTCCAGCTCCTGCAGTCTGTGGAACAGTTTCCAGTCTCCCAAGTGGGCGATATGGCCTTCCCGGACTTCAAGGTCAATGACCCGGGCGGTGCCGCGATCACCAACAATACGGTAGACATTGTCGCCATGCGCTGGTGCCCAAACGTAGTGGCAGTCTGCCGAAGGCAGACCCCACTGGACGCGGGTACTCAGTAGCTGCAGAAACTGAGGGTAGTCCGGATTGATCATTTCCATGGTGATGGGCAAACCACCTGCAATGAGGCGAGTGAGCTGTCTTACACCTTCAGCACGCGTGAGATCATCGGTGACCAGAGGGTCGTCCCAAACCAGTGATTCAATTTCCCCCATTACCTTGACGACTTCACGCCAGATTTCCGGGTTGGAAAATTTCAAATGTTCAAATGATGCTCTTTCTGTCATGTCCTGATTCCTCAAAATTTAATCTGGTTTAATCGCGGAGATAATCGGCGTAGCTCTGCTGATAGGTGGCAAAACGCTTGTCGATCATTTCCTGTGTCAGGCCGAAATCGGCTGCCGAATAGGTGTAGCTACCAAACTGATGTTGCGGGCGTTCTTGTTCGTGTGCCGTAATCGCATCAATCGCTTCCTGGGTCAGCGTACGCCCGATGGTTGAGTAGATCTGTTGAACGACGCCAATGACGTCGTTGACAATATCTTCATACCGGAAGTCGAGAACGCGTCCCGGGGGGAGTTTTGCGCGTTGCTGAAGATGCCTGTCCATTAAACGGCCAAAATAGTCGAGCATTTCGGGCCCAATGACAGACCGGTCAACAGGGTCGCTGTGGATGCGGCGCATTTCTTCAACGAGCGCTGAAATCGAGGGAATAACCTTGCCGACATCGCGGTGACAGTTCACCAGAACAGCGTCGGGGAATACCTGCAGCAGTGTGTCGAGATAGCCAGTGTGGCAAGGCGACTTCAGTATCCAGGAACGACCGCGACCGCCACCGTCTTGCCACTGCAGGTATTGCATCTGGGAATGCAGATATTGGTAGGTTGGCAGCTGATCGACCTCCATCACAAAGTCATAGAAGGATGGCATACGCGCGAACAGCCAAGTCACCGCGCATTGAAAGGCGCCTTGCATCAGCAACACTTCCTCGTCCGGCTGTTGCGCCTCCGTAGGATGGCGAGCCATGAAGTTGGGGAAGTTCTCGGCCAGCATTTGTACCACGGCTTCTGCGACTTCGATTCGCTCTTTGGGGTTGCCTGGTTCTTCGCCCGGTAATGGCGCCGGATTCATCATCCGCCAGTAGGTCATGGGCTGTGACTGCGGGTCTGCAGACAGTATTCGTTGTAGTTTGGTGGTGCCGGTTCGGGGCAAGCCAAGGATGATAATCGGCTTAACGATGTCTTCTTCCAGAATCTCGGGGTGGTCTTTGATATCCCGGATATAGCGCAGACGATTGATGAGGAAATTCAGCAACCCACCAAAGGCCATTTGTTCGCCGATGGCTGTTAGCTGCGCTTCGTTGTTAAAGCCCGCTACGACGTTTTCGAGTCCGGCCAGAAACTGCATATCGCCAAAATCGGACAATCCAGTTGCTTCACGGGCGGTCGCCAGTAAGTCCGGGACCGTTTTCGGGGGGGGTAAAGTGTCAGCTGTTTGCATTATTAGACTTCTACTGTATTCTGCTTGTTTTAGTACAATAGGTTATTTTTATCAATTTCACCCTTTGCGTAATACCAAAATTATTCGCTGAGTGATTGACATAATCGTCCGAGGCAGACTCTGGGGGCTGGTATTCAGGCGGGGTGAATAGACGTTTTGTCTGGGAACTATAAGCAAGAGATAACTATAATGAATGTAGCCTCAATAAGTTCCAGTGTGCCTGCTTTCGAAGGTTATACAAGAGTATGTCAGACCAAGCCGCTACTGGAATGTGCCGGGCGACCGAGTACAGGCATCAAATTTTACAGCTGGGGACTCAAGCCAGTGAAGAAGGTGCTTATTCCCCGTCTGAGTGAAGTTACGCTAGCTGTCCATTTGGGCGGTGTCAGACGGTTGCGGATTTTTACCGAAAACGGGATCAGCGAGAGATTTTCCAGGCCGGGAGATATTACAATTGTCCCGCGCAGTCAGCCCATTGAATACCTTATCGAGGGACCGGTTACGTTTGCCACCATGCATTTCCCGGACAGCGCCACCAGCTTATTCGGTGATAGCGGTAGCCGACTTATCGATTTGCCGCACTGCCTGTTCGCTGTTCGCGATGACTACACCCATGCCAGTGTCCAGACCTTACTGAAGGCTTCCAGGGTGACTTCTATTGATGCCTCTCACTACCGGGCAAAGGTACTTGAGGCGCTCGCTTGGCACTTGCTGCATGTGGTTTCGGATAACAAGGTTGAGCCTGTTCAATTGGCGCAACAGCAGGAAGAGGTGAGGGTCGAGCCGGGAAGTGCCGACTTTTCGGCCGTGCTGGACGAAATAGAGCGGCGAATGGGTGACCGATTACAGATTGACGAACTGGCCGATATAGCCGGTTTGGGGCGCACAGCGTTTTGTGAGCAGTTTACCAGACAATTTGGCTGCCCCCCCCACCGTTTCATTGTCAACCGTCGTATTGCCCGAGCCAAGGAGTTGCTGGGGTCACAACGCTGGAGTGTTACCGAGGTGGCCTATCAACTGGGCTTTAGCAGTGCCTCCCATTTCTCGGCTACCTTTAAAACAATCACCGGCATTACGCCCAAGCAATATTTATCCGGGCTGGCTACCCGCTAACTCACTTAACGGGCGTCCAGTTGTGATCAGGGCCTGCTCCAGAGCTCCAGAGCCTCGGCTTCACTTTGTTTGTATTTGATAAGAGCGTCGAATACGGTCATCCCGGCATCCGGTTCCTGTTCGTTGCCGATAAGTAGTAACTGTAGGCAAAACCAGCCGAGCATGCCAAAGGATTCGATGGTCTTGAAGGTCTGGTCGTCGACATCGGGGCCGAGAGCATCACGAGCCATAGCCAGTGTTTTCTCAATAGCGGGGAGCTCCACATCAGTCTGCGCTCCGAGCAGGTCGCCGCTAATGTCTGGTGCGTAGCACATTGGTCGACCAATGCCGATCACCTCGCAGGCGCCGGTTTGGAGCGCTTCCTCCATTGCCGCCAGACTGCGCATGCCGCCGGTAATCATCATTGGCATATTTACCAGTGGCCGCACTTTTTGGGCAAAGGCCAGGAAGTAGGCTTCCCGCGCTAAAGTGCTGGCCGCTTTTTTGCGTTTTTGCTGGCCGGAATCGTCTTCGTCAATGCCCACCATCGACATTTGTTCGTAATTGCCGCCGGAAATTTCCAGCAAGTCGATGCCGGCATCGGATAGCCACTGGACGACCTGCATGGATTCCTCTTCAGTAAACCCGCCACGCTGGAAATCGGCCGAATTCAGTTTTACCGAGATCGGGTAATCTTTGCCGACAGCAAGCCTTACTTCTTCAACGATCTCAAGCAGAATTCGCGCCCGGTTTTCGAGCGGCCCGCCGTATTCGTCTTCTCGTTGGTTGGCCAGCGGACTGAGAAAGTTGGATATCAAATAACCGTGAGCTCCGTGTAATTGAATGCCTGTGAACCCAGTTTCACGTGCAACTTTGGATGTGTGAACAAAACGTCGAATCACGTCTTTTATATCGCCCGGTGACATTGCTTGAGCCTTACCGCATCCGGCTTCTGCCTTGCTTAGGGATATAGCTGAGGGCGCTAGCGGGTGAGGGTTAATGCCCGCCGGTGTTTGACGCCCCGGGTGGTTTATCTGCATCCAGAAATGGGCACCATCCCTAGTGCCGATCGCAGCGAGTTTGCGTAGCTCATCCAGCCCGCCATTGTTGTCGATGGCAATGTTACCGGGGCGCTCCAGCTGTCGGCGATCCACCTGTACATTCCCGGTGATCATCAATCCGAGGTGGTTGCTGGACCAGCGCTCATAAAGGCGATAGTGACGCCCGGTCACCCGATTCATTGAGTCGGCAAGCCCCTCTGTCATGGCGGCTTTGGCCAGCCGGTTTTTCAATATCGCGCCGCAAGGCAGCTGAAGTTCTGTGTTCAATAACCGTTGAGAATTGCTGGAGCCCATCGTTTTGTCCCTTAACCTTTAAGAACGTCTGCTGTATGCATCGTGTCAAGGTATTCCTTGACTGCAGCGACTTTGCCGTTTCGGATTTCAACCAGGAAATGATATTCGTTGTTATAAACCCGGCCGTTACCCAGAACGCCATAGGATTCCGCCTCACAGGCAACTTTATCCCCTTCGGCGATCATGCTTTTTGGCTTGATCTCCAGGCCGTCTTCCGTGCCAGGGACCAGTTCGTTGAGGATGGCAGCCATTTCTTCTTTGGTTTTCAGACCGCACATGGGGAAAAGTTCGGGTTTGCCACCAATCCACCAGGTGGCATCTTCTGTCATCATATCCAGTGCTTGCTGCACGTCCTTGCGTTTGAAATGCGCAAAAAAGTCAGCAACCAGTTTTTTATTGGTTTCTATACTCATATTTTGATTTCCCGTGCTTGCTATGGCATTTTCGATTAGTTTGTTTGAGTGTGTCTTTTTTATCAGTCTGTGCGACCGGTTTCCATCAGATTCATTCGATAAGGGCAGACAAAATCGTCCGTTGCACTGGCGCAGGTATAGAAGGGTAGTCGGCTCAAACTGTTATGACAGGAATGTAAACCGGGACTATTGATGTAGCCTGATGATTGGATAGCCAAAAAAAAGGCGGCGCTCTGTTAATGAGCGCCGCCTTTTTGTACTGCATAAGTATATGTTTTAACGTCGATTAAGGCTCATGTTTTTGTAGTACAAGCGTGGCGTTGGTGCCGCCAAATCCGAAGCTGTTAGACATGATGCGCTTTAGATCAGCATTATCCTTGCGCTGGGTGAGAATTGGCAAGTCAGCGGCTTCCGGATCAAGGTTGTCGATATTGGCGGAGGCAGCAATAAAATTGTTTTCCATCATCAGTATGCTAAAAATGGCTTCATGTACCCCGGCAGCTCCAAGTCCGTGACCGGATAATGATTTTGTTGAGGCGATGGGTGGAGCATTGCTGCCAAATACTTCACGAATACCTTTCAGTTCCTGGATATCTCCGACGGGTGTGCTTGTGCCATGCGTGTTGATGTAATCGATACTGCCTTCGGTGGTTTCCAGGGCCATGTTCATGCAGCGAACAGCCCCTTCTCCGGATGGAGCCACCATGTCGTAGCCGTCAGATGTGGCGCCATAGCCGACAATTTCAGCATAAATTCTGGCGCCGCGTGCCAGCGCGTGCTCCAACTCTTCAACAACAACACAGCCCGCGCCAACACCGGGTACGAAGCCATCGCGGTCTGCGTCGTAAGTACGTGAAGCGATCTTGGGGTTATCGTTGTATTTGCTTGAAAGAGCGCCCATAGCGTCGAACATACCGGCCATGGACCAGTGCATTTCTTCTGCGCCACCTGCGAAAACCACATCTTGTTTGCCCATCTGGATAAGCTCGACAGCATGCCCGATACAGTGTGCGCTGGTGGCACAGGCGGAAGCGATAGAGTAGTTGACGCCTTTGATTTTGAATGGCGTCGCCAGGCAGGCTGAAACAGTGCTGGCCATGACCTGCGTGACGCGGTAAGGCCCTGCGCGTTTGATACCGCGCTCGCGCATGACATCAATGGATTCGGTAAACATTTCACCGGAAACACCACCCGAAGCCATAACGATCCCGCTGCGTGGGTTGGATACCATGTCATCGGTCAGTCCCGAATCGGCGATGGCACGTTCCATGGACATATAGCCATAAGCGGCAGAAGGTCCCATAAAACGGATGATTTTACGATCAATATGATCTTTGGGGTCGATATCCAGAGAGCCCGCTACATTGCAGCGCAATCCCATTTCCGCGAAATCCTCACGAAATACAATGCCGGATTTACCTTCCCGGAGGGATTCGGTTACTGTTTCTTTGTCGTTTCCGAGAGGGGAAATAATTCCCATACCAGTAATGACTGCACGTCTCATAGCATACCTCTTGCTGATGTTTAAAAGATCAAATGGACTCTTTTATTTGCCTGTTTTTTTATTGTAGCTGCTCTGGATGACAGGGCGATTAAAAATCGTCAGTGGATTCAAATAGTCCGACGCGTAAATCTGCGGCGGTGTATATTTCCCGCCCGTCAACGCTCACACTGCCGTCAGCGATGACCATCTTTAGCTTGCGTTCGATAATCCGCTTGATATCCAGACGGAAGGTCACCAGTTTTGCACTTGGCAGAATCTGACCAAAAAACTTGACCTCACCGGACCCCAGTGCCCGACCCCGACCGGGATTGCCTTTCCAGGCAAGGAAAAAACCGCTGAGCTGCCACATGGCGTCCAACCCCAAACAGCCTGGCATTACCGGATCGCCGGGGAAGTGGCAGTCAAAAAACCATAAATCAGGGCGAATATCCAACTCGGCGGTTATCAGTCCTTTACCGAAATGGCCTTCTTCTGCGTGAATGCGTGTAATACGGTCAACCATTAACATATTTGGAGCAGGCAGTTTGGCGTTGCCCGGTCCGAATAAGTCGCCACGCGAACAGGCCAGAATTTCATCATAGTTGTAGGCGTTCTGCGACTGCGGAACAAACTCTGTCATAGAGCATACCACCTTAAATCAATGCCAGAGACAGTCTGTCACCAGCGATGCATAGAACGGGCATTCTAGCGTATTCGATGTCGATTATCAGTAATTAATTGGTTTGGGATAATGGCAAAAAACCCTGCAGTTGCAGGGTTTTTTAAGGTTTTTATCTGCTGTTTAAACAGAATCAGGCCATATCAAGTGCCGCAGTAATGTCGATAACGGCCTTCTTGCCATCGCCATAAACCATGTAGGTATTATCCATGGCAAATAACGGGTTTGGCAAACCGGCGAAACCGGGTGAAAGACTGCGCTTGATAACAATCACGGTTTTTGCCTTATCTACATTGAGGATTGGCATACCGTAAATGGGGCTGCCTTTATCTTCCCTGGCCATCGGGTTGGTGACGTCATTGGCGCCAATGACAATTGCGACATCAGTGTCTTCAAACGTGGGGTTGATACGCTCCATTTCCACCAGCTTGTCGTAGGGTACTTCGGCTTCGGCCAGCAACACATTCATGTGCCCTGGCATACGTCCGGCAACAGGGTGGATAGCATACTCAACTTCGGTGCCACGACTCTCGAGTACATCCATTAACTCGCGTACGGCATGTTGCGCCTGCGCCATTGCCATGCCAAAGCCCGGCACAATAACAACGCGTTTAGCCGTTTCCAGCATCATGGCGACTTCTTCAGCACCAGAACTCTTCACCTTACCGCCATAAACTTCGTCAGCGCTGGCGACTTCGCCACCTTCGGCCATTTTTCCGAACAGTACATTGGCCAATGAACGGTTCATGGCAACGCACATGATTTTGGTCAATATCAGTCCTGATGTGCCGACTAGCGAACCGGCTACAATCAGTACCGTATTGCCCAGGATAAAACCGGCAAGTGCTGCGGCAATACCTGAATAGGAGTTCAGCAGGGCAATCACAACCGGCATGTCGGCGCCGCCGATAGGCATTACCAGTGACAGGCCAAGCAAAAGCGCCACAATGACAATGATGATCATCAATGTGCTGTTTGCTGGGTTGATGCAGAGGGCAATAATCGCTCCCAGACCAATTAACAGCAGCAGGGCGTTGCCAATCGGGCCGCCCGGCAGACCGCGGTCTTTCTTCATCAGTTCCTGCAATTTGGCAAAGGCAACCAGGCTGCCTGTCAATGTAACGGCGCCAATTAAGACTGTCAGCCCGATTGAGACCACGGCGACAGTGGCTTCAGCACCGGAACCAAACGGATTGACTGATAGTTTGGCGGCCAGGTCAGCCATACCGCCGGTTTTTGCATAGTATTCGGCCAGTGCAATTGACAGTGAAGCGCCACCGCCGAAGCCGTTAAGCAGTGCGACCATCTGCGGTATGGATGTCATCTGCACTCTCAGTGCCATCAATGCACCAACAACAGACCCGACGACAACGCCGGCGATGATGTATTCGAAATTAACGATACTGTTGTCGAGCAGAGTAATCACGATGGCTACCAGCATGCCGGTTGCGGACAATAGATTGCCGCGCACTGCAGTTTTTGGTTTTGAAAGTCCTTTGATGCCCAGAATAAAGAGCACCGCGGCGGTCAGGTAGACCAGATTTACAATAGATGCACTCATGGTTTACTTCCTCTTAAACATCGCCAGCATGCGGTTGGTTACCAGATAACCGCCTACCACGTTCAAGGTTGCCAGCGTTACCGCTAGAAAGCCCAGAATGTTAACCAAAGTTGAGTGGCCGTCAGACCCTGCTGCGAGCAAGGCTCCAACCAGTGTAATACCGGAAATGGCGTTGGTTCCAGACATCAACGGCGTGTGCAGTGTTGGTGGAACCTTGGTGATTAATTCCACGCCCAAAAAAAGCGAAAGGACAAACAAGGCCAGCAAAAGAACGAGTGTTTCCATCAGGTCTTCTCCCCTTATTCCTTAGTTTCGGCGGAAGAGCTGCTGTCTTCTTCTGCCGCAGGTTGTTGTTCTGGCTCTGCTGGAGCAGGCGTTTCCAGCTCAGGCAGGCCGAGTTTGTTGCGAATCATTGCGTGAGGGATTTCGCCGCCATGTGTGGCGACAGTGCCGGCAATAATATCGTCTTCAAAATCCAGTACCAGATTATTGTTTTCGTCAATAATGTGACTCAGCAGTACGTCAATATTTTTGCTGTACATTTGACTGGCATGTCCGGGAATAGTGGAAGGCACATTTTCGGGCCCTAGAATGGTGACGCCATTGTGTTCCACACGCTCGCCCAGTTTGGTGAGTTCGCAGTTGCCACCACGCTCGGCTGCCAGATCGATGATTACCGAGCCTGGCTTCATGCTGTTGAGCATCTCGTTAGTCACCAGTATGGGTGATTTTGCGCCGGGTACAGCAGCGGTCGTGATCACTATGTCCTGGGGCGCCACCACTTCATTCATGAGTTCACGTTGCCGTTGCAAAAACGCCTCGCTCTGCTGGGCAGCGTAGCCACCACTTCCTTCAGCGCCCTCTGTTTCCAGGTCCAGTTCAATGGGCTTTGCTCCCACGGAGATGATTTGCTCGCGGGCAGCGGCGCGCACGTCGTAGGCTTCCACAACAGCACCCAATCGTTTGGCTGTTGCACAGGCTTGAAGGCCTGCCACGCCAGCACCCATAATGAGGACGCGAGCAGGCTGCAGCGTTCCCGCTGCGGTCATCAGCATCGGCATAATACGAGGCAGCTCCGAAGCAGCCAGGAGTACAGCTTTATAACCGGCAAGTGTCGCCATGGACGACAGTACATCCATATCCTGAGCCCGGCTGATACGGGGTACCAGTTCCATGGCGACGGCGGTTACATTCTTGTCCGCCAGTTGTTGCGCGGTTTCCGGAGAAGCCAGCGGGTCCATCATGCCAGCGATTAGTTGACCGGGGCGCAATAGTGCCAGATCCGGGGCGCTGTTGACATTGTTGGCGCCAAAGGACTGGACCTGAAGAATAATGTCTGCCTTGGCAAATATGGCTGCGCGATCCGTGACAATTTTGGCTCCTGCCTCTTCATAGTCTTTGTCCAGGTGGCCGGCTTCTGCGCCTGCACCAGCCTGAACTAAAAACTCAACGCCTTTTTCTGACCAGGTTTTAATGTTGGCCGGGATCATGGCAACACGCCGTTCACCAGGTTTGAGTTCAAGTGGAATTCCGATAATCACGAAGGCTCTCCCTTAGTTGTTTTATCTCTACTTTGACCGAATATTTTAAGTAAATAAAAGCGGCCCAATTTTAGGACCGGCGATTCAAGCATATTTCAATGTAAAAGTCATTTATTGATGGGTCAGATTTTGTCTGAGTAGAAAATGGAGGGGGACCGGGGGGGTGGCCTGTATCAACAAAAGTCAGTGATTTCTGCTGGTAGCGAAATGCGCCAGATCTACCATGGCTTGGCGGTATGCTGAATCGGGTAATAAAGACAAACAATCGGCCGCTTTGTCTGCGTGTTGCCGGGCGCATTCGGTCGTGTAGTCCAGGGCCCCGCTGGTGGTCAGAATGTCGATGATTTCTGCCAGTCGATCTGTGCGACACTGTTTGATAGCGTCTTGTATCAGTGTGGCATCAGAGTTTTTGCCATTTTTCATTACATAGATAAGCGGCAGGGTTGGTTTTCCCTCGGACAAATCATCACCTATGTTTTTACCCATTTCCTCTGTGTTGCCCCGATAGTCCAGCACGTCATCCATCAGCTGAAAAGCCATTCCCAGGTGATAACCATAACGACGCAGCTGATCCTGCTGCTGGACGGTTGTGTCCGCCAGAATGGCGCCGGCGTGACTGGCCGCCTCAAAGAGGCGGGCAGTTTTCTTGTAAATCACCTCGTTGTAGGACTCTTCCGAGGTGTCGGGGTTGCCTGCATTGATCAACTGCTGCACTTCTCCTTCGGATATCGTGTTGGTGGCATCGGCAATAATCTCCATAATTGGCATGCTGCCAATAGAGACCAGCATCTGGAAAGCGCGGGAATACAGAAAGTCACCCACCAGTACACTGGGGGCGTTGCCCCATTTGGCGTTTGCCGTGGCTCTTCCTCGGCGTAGATCGGAAGTATCGACAACATCGTCGTGCAACAAGGTTGCAGTATGGATAAACTCAATGATGGCGGCCAGATCACGGTTTTGGCTCCCTTCATAATCGCACGCCTTGCTGGCCAGAAGCACGAGTAAAGGCCGCAAGCGCTTGCCACCGGCATCAACAATATATTGGCCGATATTTTCCACCAGTCCCACGTCAGAGTGGAGCTGGTTAATGATGAGCTGATTAACCTCTTCAAACTCGGTTTTAACAACTTGGTGGAAGGCGAGCATGTCCGCGTATATCCTGATCATCAGACTGATGTTGAAAATGCGCAGGCATCCTATGGGTTGAGTGAGGTAGTGTCAAGAAAGCCCCTGTGTGCCCATTGCTTACCAAGCTGTAAATCAGCTCTATTTTCCTCTTGCGGTGGCCCCCTGTTTCCCTTAGAATTGCCGCCCTCGCAAAACCGGCCATTTGAGTGCTTATTTAACTTTATTTAGGCAGTCGTGGTTTCAGGGTGTAAACGGAGCAAAATATGTACGCGGTTATTGAAAGTGGTGGTAAACAGCATCGGGTTCAGGAAGGCGAAGTCCTGAAGCTTGAGAAGTTGGAAGCGGCTACTGGTGAAAGTATCGATTTCGATAAAGTATTGTTGGTTGCCGATAATGGCGACGTTAAGGTAGGCGCGCCCTATGTTGATGGCGGCAAGGTGTCTGCTGAAGTGGTGAGTCATGGTCGCGGTGACAAGGTTCGAATTATTAAATTCAACCGCCGCAAGCATCATCGCAAGCAGATGGGGCACCGTCAGTGGTTCACTGAGGTCAAAATCACCGGTATTAGTGCCGGTTGATTTACAGTCTGACTGTTATAGTAAAGTAGAAACGAATAGTTAAAGGAGAGCGTCATGGCTCACAAGAAAGCTGGTGGTAGTACTCGTAACGGGCGCGACTCGGAAAGCAAACGCCTTGGTGTGAAATGCTTTGGTGGTGAGCAGGTTCGTGCCGGCAATATCATTGTTCGTCAGCGTGGCACACGTTTCCATGCTGGAAATAATGTCCAGATTGGCCGTGACCACACTTTGTTTGCAACGGCAGAAGGTGAAGTCAGGTTCACAGTGCGTGGGCCAAAAAACCGCAAATTTGTTGATGTAGTCAGCGCCTGAGCGAACTTTTCAGTTCCTGAAAAGCCCCGCCTGGCGCGGGGCTTTTTCGTATGCGTGTTTTTTCAGCACCTTCGACATCAGTGGTTTATCGACAGTATTTGGTTGTATGCTTGCTGAGTAATACCGGCATACTGAAAATTAGGATTATTGTTTAGACTGGCGCATTATGAAATTTGTTGACGAAGCACCGATTCGGGTTCAGGCAGGCAAGGGTGGCAATGGCTGCCTGAGTTTCCGTCGCGAGAAATATATCGCAAAGGGTGGCCCCGATGGTGGTGATGGTGGCGATGGCGGCAGTGTTTTACTGGAAGCGGATGACAGTCTCAATACGCTGGTTGATTACCGTTATCAGCGAGCCTATCAGGCAGAGAATGGCGAGCAGGGTCAGGGACGCAATTGTACGGGCAGGAGTGGTGCCGATCTGATTCTGAATGTGCCGGTTGGTACCACCGTTATTGATGAGGATACCGACGAAGTATTGGGCGATCTTACGGAGCCGGGCCAGCAGCTCAAGGTGGCACAGGGTGGTTTTCACGGCTTGGGCAATACCCGCTATAAGTCCAGTACCAACAGGGCGCCCCGACAGACTTCTCCGGGAAGCGAAGGAGAGTTTCGCAATCTGCGTCTTGAGCTGAAAGTGCTGGCAGATGTGGGGTTGGTCGGGTTGCCCAATGCCGGAAAATCCACTTTTATACGTGCTGTATCTGCCGCCAGGCCAAAAGTGGCGGATTATCCTTTTACCACTCTGGTGCCAAATCTGGGTGTGGTCAGAGTGCAGCCGTACCGCGGATTTGTGATAGCAGACATTCCCGGTCTGGTGGAAGGGGCCTCAGAAGGCGCGGGGCTGGGCATCCGGTTTTTAAAACACCTGACTCGCACCCGGCTGTTGCTCCACATTGTCGATATGATGCCTTTTGATGGTTCAACCCCGGCTGAAAATGTCTCGGTAATTGAACAGGAGCTGGTTGATTTTAGTCCGACCCTCTACGAGCGGGATCGCTGGCTGGTGCTCAACAAACTTGATATGTTGCCCGGCGAGGAATCTGACCGGCTGTGTGACGAAGTGGTGAAGCAGCTACAGTGGACGGGACCGGTGTTTCGTATTTCAGCTATTAATGGCGAGGGTTGTGACGTGCTCTGCCAGAAAATTCTTGAGTACCTTGAAGAGTGCTGGGAGCTGGAGCAAAGGGATCCGGAAGTTGTTCAGCGTGAAAGCGAAATACAAAATCGTATGCAGCAGGAAGCCCGTGAGAGAATCGAGGCGCTACGACAGCAGCGCATCGCCGATCGTTCGGGTGGCTTCCAGGATGACGATAGCGACGATGATGACCATGATGTTGAGGTTGTCTACGTCAAAGAGTGACGGTGTGTGGCTGATATAGCCACAAAAGACAAATAAAGAGAGAGCAGTAAAGCAATGAGTTCAGGCAGTGTCAGCGGTGGTGATAATCACGTGGACAATCGGGATCGTTATGTGGTCAGTGCCCGCCGCTGGGTGATTAAAATCGGCAGTGCACTACTGACTGACGGTGGTCGGGGGCTGGATCGTCGGGCAATTGCTGACTGGGTTGAGCAGATGGCTTCCATGCTGAATCAGGGCATTGAGATAGTGCTGGTGTCTTCAGGGGCTGTCGCCGAAGGTATGTCGCGGTTGGGCTGGCGTCGGCGCCCGGAGCTGATACATGAACTGCAGGCAGCTGCTGCTGTAGGGCAGGCTGGTTTGGTCCAGGCCTATGAAACCCAGTTTCAAAAATACCAGTTGCACACAGCCCAGGTGCTTCTGGATCACGATGATATTTCCAACCGCGAACGATACCTGAATGCTCGCAGTACATTGCAGAGTCTGATTGGACTTGGTGTTGTGCCGGTAGTCAATGAGAACGATACGGTAGTGACTGACGAGATCCGGTTTGGTGACAATGATACGCTGGCGGCTATGGTGGCGAATCTGATTGATGCTGACTTGTTACTGATATTGACAGATCAAGATGGTTTGTACAGCGCGGATCCGCGGGAAAATGCCAGTGCCGAGCTGTTAAGCGAGGGTAAGGCTGGTGATGTGCTGTTGCAGCAAATGGCTGGCGGTAGTGGTGGTGGCTTGGGGCGAGGTGGCATGCTCACCAAGATCAAAGCCGCTAAACTGGCCGCAAGGTCCGGCACCAGTACCGTGATTGCCGGAGGATCCAATGAGGGGATATTGCTCAAGCTGGCTGCCGGGGAGAATTTTGGCACATTGCTGATTGCCGAGCAGCAACCGATGAATGCCCGCAAGCAATGGCTGGCTGGGCGGTTGCAGGTGAAAGGTTGTTTGTTGCTTGATGACGGTGCGGTTGAAGTGCTGTCGAAGCAGGGTAAAAGCCTGTTGCCTGTTGGTGTCAGGCATGTACAGGGTGTTTTTTCGCGAGGTGAGCTGGTTTCCTGTGTGGATGCCAAGGGTAACGAGATTGCCCGAGGGCTGGTTAATTACAGCTCGCTGGAGTCCGAAAAAATTGCCGGTCAGAGCAGTAGTCAAATCAGTGAGATTCTAGGGTATTGTGATGATCAGGAGCTGATTCATCGCGATAATCTGGTGCTGGTTTAGTTGCTGATGCAGAGATTATGATGAAGAATTTAAACGTATTGATGATTGACTGGCGGAACGCGGATTGACGGTACCTGATTGATTAGGCTATTAAACATAGGCTCAAAAAAACCGGCGCCAAAAGCGCCGGTTTTTGTATTCAGCTAAAGCCCGCTACTTACGCGGAAAGTGCTTTTACCTGAGCATTCAGGCGACTCTTGTGGCGAGCGGCCTTGTTTTTATGAATAACGCCCTTGTCCGCCATGCGGTCAATAACGGGTACCGCTTCAGCATATGCGGCTTGCGCTTGTTCTGCGTTGCCGGACTCGATAGCAGAGTAGGCTTTCTTGATGTAAGTGCGCACCATGGAGCGCTGTCCGGCTTTCTGTAGACGACGCTTGTCGTTCTGGCGAGCGCGCTTGCGTGCTTGGGGTGAATTGGCCACCTGTAAATTCCTCTTACGTTCAGTATTTGTATTGATTCAAAATCAAGGCGCGCGAATATACAGGGTTTGTGGCGGATTATCAACAGTAAATCCTTGGACGCTGTGGCACGATTTTACGGTTCGGACTGTTTTTCTGCAGAGGCTTGTCGGGCAACTATCTTCTGAGGGCCAAAGTCTCTATGATTTTGCCCTGAACCTCATGGCCGCATTTAAAAGCTGCGCCTGATATAGACAAAAAAATGTAAAGGTATCTCGCTTTGCAGGACAACCGGACAGCTGGTCAGTCACCGAAATCGACCAGGCCTCCACGCATGTTGCGCTCCAGCGCCATGGTCAGCAGTATGACCATGCTTTCCCGTGTGTTGGGCTTGCTGCGGGATGTGGTGCTTGCCGTGGTGATTGGCGCGGCTTCTTATGCTGATGCGTTTTTCGTTGCTTTCAAAATTCCCAACTTCCTGCGTCGCTTGTTTGCCGAAGGGGCTTTTGCCCAGGCATTTGTACCGGTGCTGTCGGAATACCGGCAACAAGGCAGTCATCAGGCAGTCAAGCAACTGGTTGACCGGGTGGCGGGAGCGTTGGGGTTAGTGTTGGTGCTGCTTTCAACGCTGGCAGTGATTGGTGCGCCTGTGCTGGCGATACTTTTTGCACCGGGGTTTGTCGATAATGCCGAGAAGTTTCAACTGACCAGCGAATTGATTCGCATTACATTTCCCTATCTGTTTTTTATTTCCATGACAGGTCTTGCGGGTGGCATTTTAAACAGTTATGACCGTTTTGCCATTCCTGCTTTTACGCCGGTATTGCTGAATGTCAGTATTATCGCCTCGGCTCTGGTTGCTGCGCCCTGGTTTTCTCAGCCAGTGTTTGCGTTGGCCTGGGGGGTGTTTCTGGCCGGGGTGTTGCAGATGTGCTTTCAGATCCCTTTTTTGATGCGTCTGCGTTTAATGCCGAGGCCCGAACTTAACTGGCGTGATGCCGGTGTCCAGAAGATACTCAGGTTAATGGCTCCGGCTATTTTTGGTGTCTCTGTGAGCCAGATAAATTTATTGCTGGACACCGTCATTGCATCATTTTTGCCAACGGGCAGTGTTTCCTGGCTCTATTATTCTGACCGGCTTTCAGAGCTGCCACTCGGTGTTTTTGCTGTGGCTGCGGCCACTGTTATTTTGCCCAACCTGTCGCGCCAGCATGTGGCCAAGTCGCCGGAACAATTCAGTCAGACACTGGATTGGGCACTGCGCTTTATTCTGATCATTGCGTTACCCGCAGCAGTTGCACTGATCATTCTGGCTGAACCTATCCTGATCACGCTGTTTTATTATGGTGATGTGATGACGCTCAGAGACATGAGTATGGCGACCCTGAGCCTGCGGGCCTATGCTGTTGGCCTGACGGCTTTTATGTTAATCAAAGTGCTGGCTCCCGGGTTTTATGCAAGGCAGGACATGAAAACTCCTGTCCGTATCGGGGTCATTGCCATGATCAGTAATATGGTCATGAATGTCGCGTTTGTATTACCGCTGCACTGGTACTGGCAAGTGGGTCATGTCGGTTTAGCGCTGGCTACTTCTGCCGCTGCATTTCTGAATGCGGCCCTGCTGTTTCGGGGGTTGCGTCACAGCGCTGTGTACCGGCCACAGCCGGGCTGGATGAAGTTTGCCACTGTTTTGCTGATGGCTAACCTGGGAATGCTGGTGGGTCTGAGCTGGATAACCTCGGTGATAACCGATTGGCTGGCCTGGGAATGGTGGCTGCGCACTTGCTGGATAGGTGTTGTTTGTGGCTTTGGTGCAGCCTGTTACGGTTTGATGTTATGGTTGGGCGGGTTCAGGCTGAACGATCTTAAAGGACCACGCTCAAGCTGAGTTATTACTGCTGGCACAGAGATTGTATTTTACCGAGCAAAGCCCGTCCGGATGCCTGTTTTTCAAGGGCTTAACTGGTTATACTGCCGCCTTTATTTCAGATAGCAGCTCCCCGTTGGATGATGGGGTGAAAGATGCGTGAATCAGAACTCCAAGCAGTTTATTCGTGGTTTAGTCAACTTCCCTGTCAGTAGTCAGGGAAGCGTTGTTACCATTGGCTCGTTCGATGGTGTTCATCGCGGTCATCGCGCCATTCTGGAACAGGTAAAAGCCTGTGCTGAAGCCGCCGGGTTACCTTCGATCGCAATGATCTTCGAGCCACAGCCACAGGAATATTTTTCTGGTGAGCAGGCTCCAGCGCGATTAATGAGAATGCGGGAGAAGGTCGAGGCACTTTTTGAACAGGGCGTCGATCAGATCTGTTGCCTGCAGTTCAATCGTTCGCTGCGAAGTCTCTCTGCTGAAGCGTTTATTAACAGAGTTCTGGTGGAAGGTCTCGCTGTTCGTCATCTGGTGGTGGGAGATGATTTTCGATTTGGCTGTGATCGCAGCGGCGATTACAGCATGCTGCAGGCGGCTGGTGAGCGGTACGGTTTTTCCGTGCAGGATACGCCTACCGTAGAGTATCAGGGGCAGCGAATCAGCAGCACCTGGGTGCGCAAAGCATTAGATGATGCTGATTTCGAGCTGGTTGAGCAGTTGCTGGGTAAGCACTATCAGATCACCGGGCGCGTGGTTTACGGACAGCAATTGGGGACGAAATTAGGCATTCCCACCGCCAATGTCAGGCTCAACCGTTATCGGGTACCGCTCAATGGTGTGTACGCCGTTGAAACCCTGGTGGATGGTAAATGGTACCAGGGGGCTGCCAATGTGGGCATACGACCTACGGTTGGTGATTTGATTAAACCGGTGCTGGAAGTACACCTGTTCGGGTTGAATCGGGTGTTGTACCGCAAGCAGATTGTGGTGCGCTTTCGGTCCCGGATTCGGGATGAAAAGAAATTTGCTTCACTGGACGACATGGTGGCCGCTATCAAGCAGGATTTTGAGGTGGCAAAACAATATTTCGGGCAGAAAACTGATTAAACCTGTCTGAACCGGGCAACAGGAATAAAAAAGTAACAAATGACTGATTACAAAGCGACATTGAACCTGCCTTCAACCGATTTTCCGATGAAGGCCAATCTTGCCCAGCGTGAACCTTTCATGCTGAAGCAATGGCAGGATAAGCGCATTTATCAAGTGTTGCGTGAACAGCGTAGTGGGCGCGAGAAATTCATCCTTCACGATGGCCCGCCCTATGCGAATGGCAATATTCACATCGGTCATGCCGTCAACAAGGTTTTGAAGGATATTATTGTTAAATCCCATTCTCTGGATGGTTTTGATGCCCCCTATGTGCCGGGTTGGGATTGCCACGGGTTGCCTATTGAGCATCAGGTTGAAAAGAAGATCGGCAAAGCCGGCGTGAAAGTTGAGTATAAAGTTTTCCGGCAGAAATGCCGTGAATATGCTCGCCGTCAGATTGATGGTCAGATGTCAGATTTTATTCGGCTGGGGGTATTTGGTGACTGGGACAGCCCCTACCTGACCATGGATCCGAAGGTTGAAGCAAACATCATTCGTGCGCTTGGAAAAATTATTGAAAATGGTCACTTGGTCAAGGGCTACAAGCCGGTTTACTGGAGTGTAGTCGGTGCATCAGCCCTGGCGGAAGCAGAGGTTGAGTATCAGGATAAAACATCCTTCTCCATTGATGTTGCATTTCCCGTTGTTGATGTGGCCGCTCTTGATTCGGCCATGGGTGGTATCTCTGGGCAGGGTAATGTTGCCGTTGTTATCTGGACAACCACGCCCTGGACACTGCCCTCCAATCAGGCGGTGAGCCTGAATGCCGGCCTGGATTACGTGTTAGTGCAATGTGATGCAGGCAACGGCGTTGCCCGTTATTTGCTGGCCGAGGAACGGGTAGAGGCGGTACTTGAACGCTGGCAGGTAAAAGAATATACCGTTGTTGGCCGGGCCAGAGGTGCAGTGCTGGAAAATCTGCAGTTGCAACACCCGTTTTATGATCGTCAGGTGCCGATAATCCTGGGTGACCACGTGACGACCGATGCGGGTACCGGGTGTGTGCATACCGCACCTGATCACGGTACAGATGATTTTGTGGTCGCCGCCAAATACGGTATTGGTACACTGAATTATATCGATGATCATGGCTTGTTCCGGGAAGATGTTGAGCTGTTTGCCGGAGAGCACGTTTATAAGGTTGATGAACAGGTGCTTGCCGTATTACGCAAGCAGGGACGATTGCTCTCGGAAGCTAAAATAGTCCACAGTTATGCCCACTGCTGGCGGACCAAGACGCCGCTTATCTACAGGGCTACGCCACAATGGTTTGTCAGCATGACGGCGAACGGGTTACTGGAGAAAGCAAAGCAAGCAGTTAAAGGCGTTAGCTGGCACCCGGAGTGGGGGCAGGCACGCATGGAAGGTATGCTGGAGAACAGTCCGGACTGGTGCATCTCCCGCCAGCGTACCTGGGGGGTACCCATTGCGGTACTTATTCATAAACAAACGGGCGAGCTGCATCCACAAACAGCGCAATTAATCGAACAGGTCGCGCAGCGTGTAGAGAAAGAGGGTATTGATGCCTGGTTTGAGCTGGACGTGGCGGAGCTGCTGGGTGATGAGGCGGATCAGTACAGCAAGGTGACGGATACTCTGGATGTCTGGTTTGATTCCGGTGTTACTCATGCATCGGTACTGGATGCTCGTGAGCAGTTACAGTTTCCGGCGGATTTGTATCTGGAAGGATCTGATCAACATCGTGGCTGGTTTCAGTCTTCTCTTAAAACCTCCATTGCCATGAAAGGCTGTGCGCCTTATAAAGGGGTGCTTACTCACGGTTTTACTGTGGATGCGGATGGTCGCAAGATGTCCAAGTCCATTGGTAATGTTATGTCACCGCAGAAGGTGGTGAATGACCTGGGAGCCGATGTCCTGAGGCTGTGGGTCGCTTCCACCGATTTTAGTGGTGAAATGACCGTTTCCGATGAAATCCTGAAACGCTCCGCAGACTCCTACAGGCGTATTCGCAATACTGCCAGATTCTTCTTATCTAATTTGAATGACTTTGACCCTCAGCAACATGCGGTTGCCGCTGAGGATATGCTGCCGCTGGATCGCTGGGCAGTAGACTGTGCGGCGCGGTTACAGCAGAGTATTACGGAAGACTACACCAACTATCAGTTCCACCATATTTATCAGAAATTGCACAATTTCTGTGTGACTGACATGGGAGGCTTCTACCTCAACATTATCAAGGATCGCCAATATACCTGTCAGAAGGATTCTCTGGCCCGGCGTTCTGCGCAGACGGCGATCTATCATCTGACAGAAGCATTTGTACGCTGGATTGCGCCCATTCTCAGTTTTACCGCGGATGAACTGTGGCCCCTTATTCCCGGTGAGCGGGATGCTTCTGTTTTTCTGACAGAGTGGCATGATCTCAAGATTGATGAGTCTATGCCGCTTTCTGATACTGATTGGGCATTGATTGCCGAGGTCAGGGACGCGGTCAATAAATCACTGGAGTCGAAGAAGGCAGAAGGTATACAGAAATCCCTTGAAGCCGAAGTAATCTTGTATGCAGATGGTGATTTGTATCAGGCATTATCCAAATTAGAGGATGAGTTGCGTTTTGTGTTGATTACCTCTGGTGCCCTGTTGAAACCCTTATCCCAATCAAGCGGTGCTGAACGTACGGATGTGGACGGCCTACTGCTGAGTGTTAATAAGACAGCGGCAGCAAAATGTGTGCGCTGCTGGCATCACCTCGATGATGTAGGTGCCGATTCCGAGCACCCGGAACTCTGTGGTCGCTGTGTCAGTAATGTGATTGGCAATGGTGAACAGAGACGGTTTGCTTAAGGCATGGTGAATTCCAAATCCTGGAAATGGTTCGGTCTGGCACTGCTTGTCGTGGTGCTGGATCAGCTCAGTAAATACTGGGTAACCTGGGCGTTTGAGTATGGTGAAACAGTTGCCGTAACCGGATTTTTCAACCTCACACTGGTGCACAATACCGGTGCTGCATTCAGCTTTTTGAGTGATGCTGGTGGTTGGCAGCGCTGGTTTTTTGCAGCTGTTGCCATGACTGTCTCGGTCGTGCTGATAATATGGATTGCGCGGGTTGCCAATGGTCAGCGTTGGGTTGCTGCGGCTCTTGCACTGATTCTTGGTGGGGCGCTGGGTAATCTGTGGGACAGAATGGCGCTGGGGTATGTGGTGGATTTTCTGGATGTTTATTACCAGACTTACCATTGGCCAGCGTTTAATGTCGCCGACAGCGCTATCACGATTGGTGCCGTATTGCTGTTACTTGAAAACTTTTTTCCGAAGAAACCTGCCCGTTAATAAAGCCCCCAACCCCGGCTAACTGATTGAAAAATATTACTTATGACTGATTTAAGTGTTGATAACTATAGAGTAGGCCCTGACACCAGAATTACACTGTACTTTTCACTGACACTTGAAGATGGTGCGGTTATCGATTCCAACTTTGAAGGTGAACCGGCCAATTTTGTCTATGGTGATGGCAGCCTGCTGCCTGGTTTTGAAGCTGTTTTGGAGGGTCTTGAGCCAGGTGAGCAGGGGGCATTTGAGATAACCCCGGAGCATGGTTTTGGCCAGCACAATAGCAGTAATGTACAGCAAATCCCCCGGCGGGAATTTGCCGATGATATTGAGCTTGAAGTGGGGCTGATGCTGTCATTTGCAGATGCAAACCGGGCAGAATTGCCGGGGGTTATTGTGGCGCTTGATGATGATACGGTTTCTGTCGATTTCAATCATCCTCTGGCTGGGCGCACCATCACCTTTAAAGTGCATATTATTGATGTTGTCCCTGCGATTACGCATTAACGGTGCCATTTTGGGGGGTGAACCGCAGTGAGAATTAAATTAGCCAATCCACGGGGGTTTTGTGCCGGTGTTGACCGGGCTATTGATATCGTTAACCGTGCGCTGGATATTTTCGGTGCTCCCATTTTTGTTCGCCACGAAGTTGTTCATAATAAATTTGTAGTCGACAGCCTGCGTGAGCGCGGTGCCATTTTTGTGGACGAACTCAGTGAAGTGCCCGACGACGTGATTGTGATTTTCAGTGCTCACGGCGTATCACAGGCTGTTCGTAACGAAGCGGCAGACCGGAATCTGAGAGTGTTTGATGCCACTTGCCCACTGGTCACCAAAGTGCATATGGAAGTGGTGCGTTACAGCCGGGAAGGGCGGGAGTGCATTCTTATTGGCCATCAGGGGCACCCGGAAGTGGAGGGGACCATGGGCCAATATGATACTTCCGCGGGCGGTTCCATTTATCTGGTTGAAAATGAGCAGGATGTTGAATCACTGTCGATCAGAGATCCGGATAATCTGGTTTATGTCACCCAGACGACGCTGTCGATGGATGATACAGCTCGTGTGATCGATTCTCTGCGCAAGCGCTTCCCTAAAATCAGCGGGCCTAAAAAAGACGATATCTGTTACGCCACACAGAACCGGCAGGATGCGGTGAAACAACTGGCTCTGGAGAGTGGTCTTGTGCTGGTCGTTGGTTCTCATAACAGTTCCAACTCTAATCGGCTCAAGGAACTGGCGGAACGCTGCGGTTCAACGGCCCATTTGATCGATACCGCAGACGATATTATGGCTGACTGGCTGGCAGGCAAACCGGATATTGGTATCACCGCAGGCGCCTCGGCGCCTGAGGTGCTGGTAAAAGATGTTGTGGCACGGCTCTGCGAGCTGGGCGCTGCGGAACCGGAAGAGTTGGCCGGACGTGAAGAGAATATTCGGTTTTCCATGCCAAAGGAATTGCGTTAGGTTTGTGATCAGCCGCTACGCTCAGTTGTCTAGTTTCTGTCCTAATATAAAGATTTCCATTAAAAAAGCCCGTTCAGGGTATACTGACCGGGCTTTTTAGTTAACCGGATCGCCTAATCATTCCAGTGCCCTTGTGTTTCCCCTCGGCTATTGTATTCGATATCACCGTCAGCTACCTGAGAGCCTTGTGCCGTCGATACGATATTGACACAAAGCGCGATATCACCAGCACAAGCCTGTGCACTGAGTTGGTAATAGCCATTTTCTGTGGGTAAGTTAGCTGCAGCGGAAAATCCCAGATCCGTCAGGTCGGCGGTATAGGTCAGGTTGTTAACAAAAAAACGCTCCTGTGCCTGCATGATTTTAGTGGTCAGTGTTATGGCTTCAGTGCGTCGGGTTTCTCTGATTTTCTCCAGAAAGGAAGGGTAAGCTATCGCCGCAAGAATACCAACGATAGCCACCGCAATCATCATTTCCATCAGAGAGAAGCCTTTTTGCCGCATCATTCTCTATTCTCCCGCCAGGATTTAATCGTAATGGATGGCTCGTCTATATCAATACAATCGGCATCGTCCGCCGCACACTTGCCATCAGAGGTACCGCTGGCTCCGCCACTGTGGAAACACTCGGTGCCGACACAGACTGTGGTTCTTGTACGACCCTCATCATCCGGGATTAATAGCGCAACTGGCTCTGGCGCGATACCCGGGTGCTTGAGATCAACATACCCACCAGAGAAAATGCTTTCTCCGGTCACAAAGTCCATACCATATAGCCTGCTACCACCGAGGAAAGCGGATCCACAAGTAGTGTCTTGATTTGATGATTCAGGCAGGTAGGACGAATAAAGCGTGAGACCGAATAGCGTTAGTGCGCGGCGCAGGAATTTTTCGCCGGGTTCCGTGGCATTTTTATAAAAACCGTGCGGTGCGTTACCTTCCGGGTCTGCCGGGCCGTCATTCGGATCTGTCAGGTTCAGCAGGTCACCGTTATCGATGGTGCTATATTCAACATTACCGTCACCATCCTTCGGCGGGCCAAACAGGTTGTATTCAAAAATGGCATACAGCCGGTCAACAACATCCGTTTCTTTGGGGTGGGCGATATAACCGCTACCGATGGTAATGACAAAGAATGGTGGTCTGCCCTGCTTCAGAGAGAGGGAAACGGTTGGTGAATTATAGAAACGCCTGAGGACCCCACTTTGACTCAGGTCCGCGATCTCGCTGGTGCGGGAATTACCGGTGTCCTTGAATGCAAAATTGGAGGGCATGGTGTTTTTATTGTTGATATCGATACGCCATACATGACCCAGAATATCCACGGCAAAGATAATATCGTCATAACCATCACCGTTCATATCCCCTAAGGCCAGGTTCCCTGTAATACTGTTTTGTATGGCAATATTAAGGTCATGGGTGTCGTCACCAGGCGAGTTATCATTGTTGTTGCCTGCCGACCAGAGCAGGGCCCCGGATTCGGCATCTACCATATAGATTGCAGCGCCCGCATCGCCGCTGGTAGGGGTATCCGCCGTATCGTGGATGGTATCGTAACCACCACCGAAGAACAGCACATCTTTGGTATCACAATTCTCACCGTTACTGTCGCAATCCCATTTCACCCGGCTGCGGATGGGTTTGGACCAGGTTTGGCCCATATCCTGAAAGCCTGCCGAACCACCAAAGATAGTCCATTTCAGTACAGGGTTAGCCCTGTCAGTCACATCGAGTGCATAGTAATTGCTTCCACCTCGACGCATGCCTACATAGGCGTATACATGGTCACCGTCAGCGGATTCAATTTTGATGTCTTCATCCTGGCTGCTTTCCTGACGCCAGATCGTCATGGGCCCGTCGAGACCATAACGGCGCACACCATCCGGATCGTCAGTGTAGTAGTCCAGCTGGTTGGATAGCAGATCCTGAGGGATAAATGAAAACAGTTCGGTGCCGTCATCAGCATCTATGGCACGAAAACTGCCATCATTAGACGTAATGAAAATGGTGTCATCCAGAACCTTATTATCGAAATCACCATCGTAGGTAACAACAGTAGGCTGGCTGTGGAGCGGGTCGGCCATAAAACGAGTAGGGTCGGTAACGTCATTGTCAGCGTCCTCGTCCTGGGTATCCGCCCCGAGAATCCAGCCAATTAACTCCGCACGCTCCAGAGGTGGGGCTAAACTATCAAGACCATACTGCTCGTTGGTAATCGCCGTATTGGTTAACGTGATAGTGTTTGCTGAGGTGTTTAGCGAAATATTGCTGGCGGTTGCGTCACCGGAAACGGTAAAAACTGTACGGTTATTACCAAGTTTGCTGGCCGCACCTCCTGCCTGAACTTTACTGCCGTCGGTTACGCCGCTCCAGAAGCTTTCCGCTGAAGAGGTAAAGTAGCCTGTGTTGGGGTCAATAGCATCCTGATCGTTAACATCCAGTACTTCTCCCAGGCTGTTGATCCGGTATTTCTTGACGTTGCCATGCCAGCGCGGGTATTTATTCGGCTCAAAAATGGCGTAATACAGTTCATCCCTATGCTGCAGCGCATTAAAAGCGTTGACTGATACCGCAGGCGCAGTAAAGGTGGTGGATTTGGATAAAATATCCACAATAATTTCATTGAACGCTGTTTTCAACTCCTGAGATGAACTCACAGTGTGGTAGGTGCCGAGCCCGTTAATGGCCGTTTGTTCCAGCAAATCCATATCGATATCAAAGCCAATGGTATAGGTTTGCACATTTTGCGTATCATCAAGATCATCATTGTAGTCATAGGTCGCCATATACCCGGCCAACTCATCCAGGCAGGTATGGCTTGAAGAGGATGTGCCATCTTGGTGAGAACATGAGCTGGTTAGACCTGAGATAGTAGCGTCCCTACCACTGTCAGAGTAAGGCGTGCCATCGGTGAGGTATACAATATAGTTTTTCTGGCAAGAGCTATCACTGTCCGCGACCGGAGAGTTATAATTGCCACCACTTACTGCCAGTGGGTCTCTGTCAGAGTTTGTTCCATACTCGACGGAGCCGCCCAGAAAGTATTTATGAGCTTCCCAGAGTGTTTCACTTAATGGAGTATTTCCATTAGCGTTCAGTGCATTAATGCTACTAATAATGTTGGTTTTATCGGTTTCTATATCGGAAAAATGATGTTTGACATAGCCTCCATTTGAACCGTCGAAGCGCATCAGGCCAAAATTCAATCCGCTGAATTCATTAACCAGGTCAACGGCGGCCTCTTTCATCACATCCATTTTTACCCGTGTTACGGAGGCGGCTGTTTGTTGGTACTGATGGTAATTCTCGGAAACATACCAGCGAGTATCTATGCCACCCCAACCGATAGCTTGGTTTTCTGTATCAGTGTAGGGGCCATTAGCACCATTGGCAGCATAAAGATCAGGAGACGTATCATCAATACCATGTACGCCAGCGTCTTCCTGGCATTCAACTGTGCGGTTGCTATCGCGAACATTGATCCAGCGATCATTACTAGTACCACTTCTGTCTCGCCATTCAGCAGCCTTGCCAACATAAATAGGCGTGTCGGGGGTGCTGGCAATATGATCAATCATCGCTTGGCAACTGTTCCTGCTGGAAGCGATAGAGCGGTTTTGATACGAGAGGCTACTGTTGTAGACATAGATAGTATCGTTGGTGCCCGGAGTCCCATAGTCGGTTGCCGGGTTGTAGTCTTCCTGAGTGGTAATGTTCCAGCCCATACTTCCGGATGTGTCAAAGATAAATAACACGTTTGGCTGATAATCCTCATTATTGTTTAAATTATCAGTATTGAAGAATATTTCGGTGTCGTCAGCGAGCGAATGTGCACTGAAACTGGCGGCAATGGCAAGTGACAGAGCATAGGGTAAATAATTATTCCGTTTCATAGCTTGTGCTCCCTCTTAAGGAAGAATCTGTATTTGTTCGATGTATTTGTCCGCTTTGCGGAAGTGAAACATGGCGCGATTGCCGCTCCAGGTTTTCAGTTCGTCAATGGGCTTTGGGGCACCGAGTGCATTAATGAATACGGTGCTGGCGTCATAATTATAGGTAACCGGTTCGCAACCATTGCACTCCAGTAACTTTGCGGTCACGGTGCCACTCAGATCATCGGTATTGGCTGTAACACTAATACGGGCTTCTTCAACCGTATGATGAAGCTCTATCGTCGGGCCAAGGGCGTTAATAGCAGAGGAGGTGAACAACACCAGCGTCGCTAATAAGGTTGTTATTGTCGATCTCAGTGTAAACATTGGTTCCTCCTGTATGAGCTATCTGCTCAATCCTTCGTATAAAAATTTGCGTACCTACCTATTCCGTAAAAATGTTCAGTTACCGCGTGCCGCTTACTGCATCGGGGTTTGGCGCTTCTACGAGAAAGGTTTGACTAGAGGAGATTCCCGTGTTCGGTAACTCCACGTCGAAAGTAAAAGGAAATAGCAGTGGATCGGTTGCAGCGCCACCCATTCCCATTCCATCAGTTTGTGTAAACAGGTTATTCTCATTTTCTTCTGGACAGTCATAGGTTACTGAAAAGTTTGACTTGGTGCCGTCATCGTTTTCTACCTCAGGGGTTTCAAAAGCGGTTTGAACACAGGACCTTGCCAGTTCAGCCAGCTCATCCAGCAAGAGGGGATCATCCCTGAAAAGTACAAACTGCGATCGCAGCCCACTGTGTGCCAGATTAAAAACATTGATACGAATCTGACTGTTTCTGGCCATATTGGATTGCAAACCGATATCGGTAGTAGTGGCCACGGCAATGATAGTCAAAATGGTCAGCATCACCAGACTGACAATCAGTACAGCACCGCGCTGCGTTTTCATCCGCATTCCGGATCTGTAAACAGGTTGGGAGCTCTCAGGTATAGGTTCAAATTTTTTCATTACTCGGTACCTGCTGTGTTGTAAAGAACGTTGTAAGCAGCCGTTGTGGTTCGATAAACCTCTCTTGAATGCTTGTCGGTAAAGGTTTGTTCGGGTGCGTCAAGTAACACAAACTTGCGGGTGGCTGTATCGTTATTTCCATTTTCAAGGCCGTTGTTGACCAGTAATGAGAGGCGTACTGTGCTCACCACAGACCACAATCTGGCGCTATTCGGGTCACCATGTATCGTGTCGGCACCCACATAGCGTGTGATTTCCCTGTCTGGCGAAGTAGGTGAAACAGGCAAGCCGTACAGAATCTGCATATTCTCTATACCACTGACGAGTGGTTGAGCGACACTGATCCAGTCGTCAGCGTCAATGTTGTATCCACGGCAATACAACGACATCACGTTATTGTTGGTGTCGTCCGGACCAAGGAAATAAACATTGGCAATTTGTTCATTTATGCCAACAGTAGCGCCTGTGCAATCCTGATCATTTTCTGGATTCGTCATAATGGCGATGCGGTCACTAAAAGCCGCACCGCCATCGTCAGTACAGGGAGAAAAATCCGCGTCTTTGCAATTACCATCGTAAAAGGGTTTGTTTATTGCACCGTTATCCTGTACTCCGTAGCCTGCCATACGGAGGTCTCGTGCCAGAAATTCAATGGCGAAACGACCGTTCTCCTGGATACGAGAGAGATCATCAGTAGTACGCTCAAGATTTCGCGAGGCCAGCATCATTTCCAGTGCCCCGGCAGTAAGAAACAAACCGAGTACCATGGCGATAAGCAGCTCGACCAGCGATAAACCCTGCTGTTTAAAGTTAGGCAAGTTCATGGCGTAAATACCTGCAGGAACTGTTGTGTTTTCAGTGCATCATCTAGATCTTCGATGTTTTCTTCATCATCTGCGACTGCTTTTGATTGCCATTGCAGATTAACAGTCATCTCCGAGGTTTCGAGGCAGGGGGCATCTGCGCAGCTGATTTGCAGATTGGGGCTGATGAACTGTGCCTGGTTCTGATCTGAGTTCGGGTTGGGACAAACTGTCTCCCAAATGTCGAAGGCGGCCATTTCACTTGCGGTGCAGACAACGGCGGGGTTGCCTTCCGTATCCGCACAATAGTTGTCAGGGGCGTCGTCGTCACAGGGGTTGCCGTCGTAATCGTAATCACCCGCAGCTCGGGCGGCGGGATTTGCCCTGATACGGTCGATTAACTCCTGGGTTACCCAGACAGCGCGGCTGCGCTGGGATGAGTCAAAGTTTTCTTTCACGGCCTGGTACTGAAGAGAGGCAATTCCCTGCAAGCCGATACTGAAAACCAACAGAGCGATTAACACCTCCATCAAGGTTATGCCGGCCTGAAATTTTCTTGTCTTCATCATCCGATTGTCTCTCATGGGCAGTCGCCAGCGGGTGCGACAGAAATTCTGCCAACCACGTTAATGGATATCAGGTTGCCTTCCGAACGCGCATCGCACAGTCGGAATGTTGCGGGGTTTACATCATCCCTGAGCAGGCCTTCATTTGAGAAGCTGGTATGTTCCCCGGCGTTGCTGACGAGAGTGATGCCATCCATTGCAAAATTGATATTCTTTATCAATGCGTCTGTGCCTGCTGCGTAGTTTGTATTGCCTGCAGGTTCCTCATCTGTATACATGTGAATACCTTCAGCCCAGTTCGCGGCATCGCCTTCCATTCCAGCACGTACGGTTATAACCGATTGCTGGCTCACTGCTTCACTGCGAGCCAGTTTCAATGCGCTGGCCAGGCTTCGGGTGGCGGTATCCAAACGGCTATCGCGAATCCATTCCACATAGCTGGGTACACCAATGCTAAGCAGTACAGCAAGCACTACCAGCGTTACCATCAGCTCGATAAGTGTGAATCCTTTTTGGTACGTAGCTTGCAGCATAGTCCCCATGCTCTCGTTTCAGGCCATACCTTTGTAGTCAACGACGGCATAGCTTTTTCTGTCATAGGCCAATAAGTACACCATGGTCTATATAGAGGGCAAAGTTTTTCTGACCAGTGGAGTTTTTCAGCGGGTGGGTGGCAGTTATCGCGACATTTTTATAAAAATGCCTTTCAGCAATCGGGCTCTTTGTGTACGCGGATTCTGCCTGTTCTGGCCAGTACGATGGCGAAATCATAACCTTTGCCGGGTTTCTTGTGGCAAAAATGCAGCGTTCCGTTCAGTGCGCTGGTGAGTCCTTCCGAGGTAAATTGCAGGTAGTTCTTGCGGCGAAACGAGCGCCAGTCAAGGGTGCCTGCATCATTGCCCAGATCAATTTTCTTCAGTAGCTGGTCTGTCAGATCGAGTATGCCGTCACTGTTGAAGTCGAGAAAAATAATGATCTGCGAGCCCCAGTCGCGTTCGCATTGATTGAGTCCCGGACAGAGGGTGACGGTTGTCTGCCGGTTGATGCCTTGCACCCGGGCGTAGTTGATGCTGTGGAGCAGGGTATATTCAAGTGTTGTGACCCGGTTTCGTGTCACCCAGTCGACGAGTGAGGGAATACCTATGGCGATTAGAATGCCCACAAGGGCAAAGGTGGACAGAAGCTCCACCAGGGTAAATCCTTTTACCTGTTTCATGGCGCAAATCCTTTGCATATGCTGAATTTTAGTGATCTTCCATTGATCACTGATAGCTAATGTAGCAAAGAATTGGAGTGATTGCCTGTTGTGTGTTCGCGCTGGAGAAAATTGGCGAACAGTGTCAGTCCATGCCCAGTTTTTTCAGTTTGTAGCGCATTTGCCGAAAGCTCAACCCCAATTTTTCGGCGGCGGCAGTGCGATTCCAGCGGGTGCTTTCCAGTGCTTTTTCAATAATGCTGCGTTCTATTTCAGCGAGGTAGTCATCAATGTTTTCAATACCTTCCGGGTCAGCGAGGTTTGGTGAGGTAAAGCCCGTTAATGACTCTTTGGTGGCACGATTGTTATCAAGCAAGAGGTCTTCTGCAGTAATTTCTTCTCCATCACAGAGCGTGAAAGCCCGCTCAAGAATATTTTCCAGTTCTCTGACGTTCCCAGGGAAATGGTAGGATTTAAGCGCATTTATGGCTGTTTTGTGGATGTTCGGGGCTTTCTCTCCTGTCTCCGAACAAAGGTTCTGGAGGAGGTGCTTGACCAGCAGTTCGATATCGTCCGGGCGTTCCCGCAACGGCGGAACGGGTAACTCGATGACATTGATTCTGTAGAACAAATCCTGACGGAACCGGTTGCTGGTCACTTCATCATGCAGGTTTTTGTGGGTGGCGCTGAGTAGGCGAATATCCACCGGAATCTCTTCTTCTGAACCAACGGGTCGAACGGATTGCTCCTGAATGGCTCTCAAGAGCTTGACTTGCATGGCGAGTGGCAGATCTGCAACCTCGTCAAGGAACAACGTGCCGCCATTAGCGGCCTGGAACAGCCCCTGTTTTTCCTGGTGTGCACCGGTAAAACTACCTTTTTTGTGGCCGAAAAACTCACTTTCCATTAATTCGGAAGGAATGGCGCCACAGTTAACCGGTACAAAAGGGCCGTTGCTTCTGGGGCCAAGATAGTGAATTGATCTGGCTACTAGCTCCTTGCCACTGCCGGATTCGCCATTGATAAAGATAGGTGCCTGGCTGCGGGCTACTCGCTGAATTTTTCTCTGTAGATCCTGCATGGCCTGAGAGTTTCCAATCAGGCCTGTGCTCTCGTTTGTACACGCCAGGAGCTCCTGCTCCTTGGATAAATCCAGTGCGGTTTGTACCATGTTGCGCAGACGCATGAGCTCAAGGGGCTTTGAGACAAAATCAAAGGCGCCTTTCTTGAGTGCATCAACCGCGATCTCCATATTGCCGTGTGCAGTGATGACGGCAACAGGCATTTCGGGGCAGTGAAGCTGGATATGTTCCACCAGCTCCAGGCCGTCGCCATCGGGCAGTTTCATGTCTGTGAGGCAGAGGTCAAAACGGTTGGCCGCAAGCTGCTTTTTTGCTTTGTTAATACCCGCTGAAGTAGTGACGCTTAAGCCCATTTGCTCAAGTGTCATACTGAGCAGTTCTCGAATGTCCGGTTCGTCATCAATGACAAGTGCTGTTTTACTCATTCTCTATCTACTCTGGGTAGCAAGCGGTCGGGATGTGGAAACTCTATTCTGAATATGGCGCCCCCTTCAGGAGCGTTATGGTAACTCAGTGTGGCGTAGTTTACCCTGCAGAGTTCGCGGGCGAGGTATAACCCGAGTCCCGAGCCTTCATGGCGGGTAGTGAAAAAAGGCTCGAACAGGTGATCCAGGTCGCTATCCTGTACGCCAGGGCCCTGATCGACCACATCCAGATAGGGCAGGTCGGAGTCTTCATTGATGCGGATGGCAAACTGAACCTGACGGATACCGGTTTCTTTCTCACTGAAACGTAGCCCGTTGTCGACCAGGTTATTCAGGATTTGATTCAGGTGAGAGAGGTCGAACGAGATCAGAACCTCCTGACCCGGCGTTAAAATCTCAATATTGCCAGCCATATGGTGATTTTCAAGATAGTCTTCCCGAAAGCCCTTTAACCACGGGCCAAGGGAGATTTTTTGCAGCTCCGGTGGTTTCTGCTGAGAGAGCTGCATCACATTTTCCACAATCTGGTTCACGCGAGAGCTGTGTCGATGAATAATATCCACCAGCTTCTGATGTTTTTGTTCGGTGTCGCTCTCCTGCAATAATTGAGAGGCGTGACTGATGGCACCCAACGGGTTGCGAATTTCATGTGCGATACTGCCTGTTAAACGGCCCAGTGAGGAGAGTTTGAGCTGCTGCGCATGTTGGGCTAGCACTCTGGAGTCTTCCAGAAAAATCAGTGTCTGCTGATCCTGGCTGGTAGTGCCTTCCAGCGAGGTAAAGTTTGCTTGTATATCAGCGGGGGAGCCATCTACCTGAAACGTTGGGGTTCTCAGCCACGGATAAGCACGCCAGCGCTGCAGCTGATCGAACAGGGGTTTTATTATGCGGATGGTCTGTCCCCTGTTGAGCGGGCGACCAAGTTTTTGTCCGCCCAGGAGCTGAATGGCTGCACCGTTTATTAGACGGATTCGGTCATCGGCGGAAACCACAATGATACCGGTGTTCATCCGTTTGATGATATTTTCATTGAGCTGTTGTAGCTGTTCGGCCTGAGAGGTTTGTATCTCTGCTATAGATTGAGCCTGTTGAGCGCGCTTGGTCAGAATCTGGAAAATCAGTGCGGTGATAAACAGCAATATGCCCAGTAGCCCGGCTTGCAGTAATTGGCTTGATGTCTGGTCGAAACGAAACACTGGAGCAATATTGACTGTTAAGACCACCAGGCTTGCCATTGCTGCAATCAATAGCGCCAACTGACCTTTTACAAAAATGCTGCCAGCCGCGACTACTACCAGCAAAAGCAGAGACAGGCCGCTTGCCAGCCCGCCGCTGGCGTGGGTAATCAGGGTGATTGCAGTAATATCGATGAGCAGCGTCAAAAATAATGTCGGTGTATTGGCTCGATAATCCAGAATTTTGAACAGCAGTAGAAACAGGCTTGTTACAATCAGGTAGCTGAGAGATGTGATTGCGTACAGTTGCGGACTGACTGTTCCCAGCATGTCTTTTGCCCAGCCAAGGCTGTAGATTCCAAACAGCAGTGCTGAAAGTATGACCCGATAGCTGGCGTATACCCGTAACAGGTTGTCAGGAGGTGGGGCAATCAGTGATGAGTGAGAGGAAGCCTGCATTTAGCAGCCTGCACGGGTTTCCGCGGCCGGTGTCGCAGGGCTCTGGTTATAGCGAGCTTTGATCATAAATAGTGGGTATGGGTAAGCGTTTGTGCTGGGTCCTTAAATAGATGTTGATGATTTTTTTGGCAACATCGTCCGCTACCGGCTTCCCTTCGAGAAAATCGTCCAGCTGATCATAACTGACTCCCAATGCATCTTCGTCGGGTTTCTGGGGTGAATGGCACTCCAGATCAGCTGTTGGCGTTTTGTTGATAATCGTTTCCGGTGCACCAAGATATGCGGCCAGCCGACGTACCTGACGTTTGCTCAGGCCAAATAGCGGTGCGAGGTCACAAGCCCCATCCCCCCACTTGGTAAAGAAGCCCGTAATGTTTTCCGCTGAGTGATCAGTGCCCAGTACCAGCCCACCTAATAGGCCAGCAATTTCGTATTGTGCCACCATTCTGGCGCGCGCCTTGACATTGCCCTTGGCGTAATCGATCGCATAATGAGCATCGGGTAGCAGATTGACGTTTTCGAGCGCTTTGAGGGCTTCGGAATGAATACCGTCAGTTCCGGGTTGCACATTGACGACGGTATGGATGCCGGGTTGAATGAAATTCAGAGAGGCCTGAGCATCATCTTCATCGGCTTGCACAGAGTAAGGCAGGCGAACGGCCACAAAACGGTAGGCTTCTGTTTTCTGCTCATGGTTGAGTTCGTTGACTGCCAGTTGGGCGAGTCGGCCACAGGTACAGGAATCGATACCTCCGCTGATACCCAGAACCAAAGAATGGCTCCCTGAATTCAGAAGCGTCTGCTTGATGAAGTCGGTTCTGCGACGGGCTTCGAATGCCGGATCTATGGTTGGTAATACCCGCATTTCCCTGATGATGTCAGCCTGTCTGGCGTCCGCGTGTTTCATAGTCTTTTCAGTTTGCCCAATAACAAAAGTTTAAATTGGTGTCGGTCCCATTAATTGAATAGCCCGAAGGTCATCCAGTGGAACCAGGATTTCTTGTTTGGATTGTTTTTCTCGCTGGTGTCTTCTGTTCCCTGGAAGGCGCTGTTATAAATGTGGCGGCTGTCGTACCCCGGTGGTTCAGTACTGTCATAAAAGCCGAACGTCACTTTGTTCAGCCAGGTGCGCTGTTCACCGCTAACGTCTGTGCGATATTGGAAATTACCGTTTTTATCCAGTGCGGGGTGGTCGGGATAATTGCTTGCAAGGGTTTGAGCCGCATCGCTTGACAGGTCTTTTAGGCCCAGTAAATAGTAGGCTTGGGCCATAACTGCCAGGCCATCAGGAACAGCCGGTGTCATTTGGAAATTCTCAACCACATAACGGCCCCTGTTGGCCGCAGCGAGGTAGGAGCCGCGAACAAAGTAATAATTGGCGACATGAATTTCCTGGCGTGCCAGCCAGTTACGCAGATGGACCATGCGCTTGCGGGCATCTGGCGCGTAGGGACTCTCCGGGTATTTCGCCAGTAGTTCGCTGAATGCTGCAAAAGAGCTGCGCGCTGCGCCGGGGTCTCGCTTGGTATCATCCGTTGGCAGTAGCTGGCTAAAAAAGCCCTTATCTTGTGCGTAGTGAGACAGCCCCTTCAGGTAATAAGCATAGTCCACATTAGGGTGTTGCGGGTGGAGCCGAATAAAACGGTCGGCAGCGGCAATGGCAGCTTCATGATCGGATAACTTATAGTGGACGTAGATCAGCTCCAGTTGAGCCTGGTCTGCGTAATCCCCGAACGGGAATTGCGCTTCCAGCGCTTCAAGATTTTGAACGGCGTCACTCCAGTTGCGGGCGCTGAGGTTTTTCTGGATGACGTTGTAAAAGTCTTTTTCAGTGTAGCCTTCTGTCTCAGGAGTTTTTTCTTCTCCATCACCAAAACCCAGCCAGGAGCAGCCGGTCATGAACAATGACGTGCTTAACAGCAAAACGGTAATAAATCGCATTTGTTGATTTGACCTTCTTTCGTGATAGAGCGTCTGTATAAAAAGAACTGTTGTCGATGGGCGCAATGCCTGTAAGAATCGCTATTTAACCACAGCAATAGAACGAAGCAAAACTCCATGAGCGGCGATATACAAACTATAGAAGCGGAAATGACGGTTTCCGAGGCGTTGGCCGGAAGTCGACTGGACCAGATTGCCGCACAATTATTCCCCGAATACTCCCGTTCAAGAATCCAGCAGTGGATAAAACAGGGTGACTTGCGTGTAAACGGTGAGCGAAAGAAATCGAAAGAGAAACTGTTTGGGGGCGAGCTGTTAACGCTGAATGCGGAGCTGGCAGCCGAAGGAGAATGGAACCCTGAACCGCTGGCTCTGGATATTACCTATGAAGACGATACCTTGCTGGTAATTAACAAACCGGCAGGGCTGGTGGTTCATCCTGCGGCAGGAAATCGGCAGGGAACTCTGCTGAATGGCTTGTTAAGTCATCATCCGCAACTTGAAAATGTGCCTCGTGCAGGTATTGTTCATCGGCTGGATAAGGACACCACAGGCTTGATGGTGGTTGCCAAGACCCTTGCTGCCCACCACTCGTTGATTAAACAGCTGCAGGCACGCACCGTCAGCCGGGAATATCAGGCCGTTTGCTACGGTGTCATGACCGGTGGAGGCACAGTGGAGGCTGATATCGGTCGTCACCCCAAAGCGCGCACTAAAATGGCGGTAGTGGGCAAGGGGGGGAAACCGGCGATCACACATTACCGTGTGATGCAGCGGTATCGGGATTTCAGTCATATCAGAGTGAAACTGGAAACCGGGCGCACACACCAGATTCGCGTGCATATGGCGCATATCGGTTATCCACTTGTCGGTGATTCTGTGTATGCCGGCCGGTTGAAAATACCCAAAGCTGCCAGCGAATCGCTGGTGGAAATGTTGCGAGGATTCCCCCGGCAGGCATTGCATGCTGCCGAGCTGGGACTGATACACCCGGATACAGAAGATTATATGTGCTGGCAAGCACCGCTGCCTGCCGATTTTGAAACGTTACTGTCAGTATTGCAGCGGGAGAATTTGGCATAAGCATAAACTGTCGACAACGGTGGTGAGATCATGAGTACGAACATTATATTTCCCGACTGGCCTGCCCCCCCTTCCGTTCAGGCCGTCATTACAACCCGGATCGGTGGTGTCAGTGAGTGCCCTTATTACAGCTTTAATCTGGCAACACATGTGGGTGATAGTGAGGCGTGTGTACAGAGAAATCGACGGCTGTTGTCTGAAAGGCTTGCGCTTCCCGCTGAACCGCAATGGTTAAATCAAACCCATGGTATACGGATTGTTCCTGCGCAAAACGATGGCGTTGTGCGGGATGCAGATGGTAGCTACAGTCAGCATCCGAATCAGATATGCCTGGTGCAAACTGCCGATTGTCTGCCCATTCTGTTGTGCAATCAGGAAGGCTCCGAGGTTGCAGCATTGCATGCAGGCTGGCGTGGGCTGGCTGCAGGTATTGTCAGTGAAGGTGTTCAGCGGTTTAGCTCTGCCAAGCTGTTGGCGTATCTTGGTCCGGCTATTAGCCAGTCAAACTTCGAAGTGGGTGTTGATGTGGTTAGGGCTTTCACTGAGCAAGCCGGTAACTGGGAAAGCAGGCAAGAGATCATCAACTGTTTTCAGCAGAAGGGTCCCCAGCACTGGCTGGCTGATTTGTACGCCTTGGCCAGGCTGGCCTTGAAGGCAGCTGGCGTTCGGCTGGTTTATGGTGGTAACTATTGCACCTACAGTGACAGTGAACATTTCTTCTCTTTTCGCAGGGATGGCGAAACAGGCCGCATCGCCAGCCTTATATGGGTGGAGTGATGCAGGCTCAAGCCTTGATTCTGGCAGCGGTGTAACAGTTGCTTGATGTACATCAATTCATTGAATGCTATTTGAAGCGCCTTCATTCTGCGGCTTGAAAACCGCTGGTTTCATCCCAATCTCATGGTTATCAGACCGCGACATAAACGTTAAAGATACATCATGAGGTTGATATGAGATTTGATCGATTAACCAGTCATTTACAAAGCGCCATGGCCGATGCACAGTCGATGGCTGTTGGGCGTGACCACAATGCTATTGAGCCGACACATCTGCTGGCGGCAATGCTTAATCAGGAGGGTGGCTCAGTGCGGCCTATGCTTGAGCAGGCCGGGTTTAATATGGCCGGATTGCAGCAGGATTTGCAACATCAGATACAACTGTTACCTGTTGTGCAATCGCCCACGGGCGAAGTGAACTTGTCCCAAAATCTGGGCCGCCTGTTTAATCTGGCTGACAAGCAGGCACAACAGCAGGGTGATCAGTATATTTCCAGTGAATCCCTGCTGCTGGCCATGCTTGATGATAGTGGCGACGTGGGGAAAACACTTCGAAAGCATGGCGACAAAGCTCGTCTGCAGAAAGTGGTTGAACAGGTGCGAGGAGGAGAAAAAGTGACAGATCCAGAGGCAGAAGGCAGCCGTCAAGCATTGGAAAAATACACCATTGACCTGACTGAGCGCGCAGAGCAGGGCAAACTGGACCCGGTAATTGGTCGTGATGATGAAATTCGCCGCACCATTCAAGTGTTGCAGCGCCGGACTAAAAATAACCCGGTTCTGATTGGTGAACCGGGAGTGGGTAAGACTGCTATTCTGGAAGGAATGGCACAGCGCATTATCAATGGCGAAGTGCCTGAGGGTCTGAAAGATAAACGGGTACTTTCCCTCGATTTGGGTGCGCTATTGGCCGGGGCAAAGTTTCGTGGCGATTTTGAAGAGCGCTTGAAAGCCGTTCTCAACGAGTTGAGTAAGCAGGAGGGTCGTATCATTCTGTTTATTGATGAGCTGCATACCATGGTGGGTGCCGGTAAGGCAGAAGGTGCCATGGATGCCGGCAATATGCTTAAACCCGCGTTGGCGCGAGGTGAATTGCATTGTGTCGGTGCGACCACGCTTAACGAATATCGGCAGTATATTGAAAAAGATGCAGCGCTTGAGCGGCGCTTCCAGAAAGTGCTGGTAGACGAGCCCTCAGAGGAAGATACCATTGCCATTCTGCGTGGCTTGAAAGAGCGCTATGAAGTCCACCATGGTGTTGATATCACTGATTCGGCAATTGTGGCTGCTGCACGGCTCTCCCAGCGTTACATTACTGATCGACAATTGCCGGATAAGGCGATTGACCTGATTGACGAAGCTGCCAGCCGCATTCGTATGGAAATTGACTCCAAGCCGGAGCAAATGGACAAGCTGGAACGGCGTCTGATTCAACTGAAAATTGAACGTGAAGCGATCAAGAAAGATGATGATGAAGCTTCCAAAAAACGCTTGGAAAAAATTGAACAAAGCATTGCTTCTGTCGAAAAAGAGTACGCTGATCTGGAAGAAATCTGGAAGGCCGAGAAAGCAGCTATGCAGGGTTCCACCCAGATCAAAAGTGATCTGGAGCAAGCCAAACTCGAGATGGATGCAGCCAGGCGTTCATCCAATCTGGAGAAAATGTCCGAGTTGCAATATGGCACCATTCCCGAGTTGGAAAGGCAGTTGGCTGCGGCCGAAGAACTGGGAACCAGCGAGACACAGCTGCTGCGCAACAAAGTAACCGAGGAAGAAATCGCTGAAATCGTTTCCAAGTGGACCGGGATTCCGGTTTCCAAAATGCTGGAAGGTGAGCGCGAGAAGTTACTGCACATGGAAGACATGTTGCATAAACGGGTTATTGGTCAGCACGAAGCAGTTGTTGCTGTGTCTAACGCGGTGCGTCGCTCCCGGGCGGGGCTCTCTGATCCCAACCGGCCAAATGGTTCATTTCTGTTTCTCGGGCCAACCGGTGTTGGTAAAACCGAACTTTGCAAGGCGCTGGCTGAATTCCTGTTCGACAGCGAAGATGCCATGGTGCGGATTGATATGTCCGAGTTTATGGAGAAGCACTCGGTGGCCCGGCTGGTGGGTGCCCCCCCCGGCTATGTGGGCTATGAAGAGGGGGGCTATCTGACCGAAGCTGTGCGCCGTCGTCCCTATTCCGTATTGTTGCTGGATGAGGTTGAAAAGGCACACCCCGATGTATTCAATATTCTGTTGCAGGTGCTCGATGATGGTCGCTTGACCGATGGCCAGGGGCGCACTGTCGATTTTCGCAATACAGTGGTGGTGATGACCTCCAATCTCGGTTCTGACCGTATTCAGGAGCTGGTAGAGGATCGCAGTTACGACTCCATCAGTTTTGATGGCAGCGAGGCTGCGGATGATTCCATTCAGAATGAAAACCGCTATCAGGCCATGAAAGAGGTGGTGATGTCTGTGGTTGCACAACATTTCAGACCTGAGTTTATTAACCGAATTGATGAGAGCGTTGTGTTCCACCCCCTGGGGCAACAACAGATCAGGGGTATTGCTGATATTCAACTGGGCTTGCTGGCAAAACGTTTGACTGAGCGCGACCTGGTACTGGATATTGATGTCGATGTAGTAGACAAGATATGCGAGGCGGGTTTTGACCCGGTCTATGGTGCCCGCCCTTTGAAGCGTGCTGTTCAGCAGTTGCTGGAAAACCCGCTGGCTCAGGAAGTATTGGCAGGCAAATTTGAACCCGGTGATACTATCCACACAAGGCTGGTTGACGGTGAAGTACAGTTTGCACGCAATTGATGATGGGGCTTGTTTTTACTATCAGGCTTTCGGTAGGGCTTTGATGCCCAGTTTACCACTGGCGGGTAAATGATAGCCCGTAGCTATCATCCCGCTCCGTGGCGCCGATACCATCGTCTGTATACGGCATGATCTGCCAACCAGCTTCCGGGTCGTTGTTCAGGTTTATCCTGAAAGGTCTATTGTCTGCAAACTCCGCTCGTTGTGGCTGATCGCGCCGTACCGTGCTGGCACGAACAAAGCTGGCAGGGCGGATGCTGATTTGTGCAAACCATCCGGGTCTGTCAGCTTTCGAGCTGATACGCCAGCTGTCGATTGTGCTGGCCAGGTTCTTGATGCCCAGATCTTCCGCATTGGAGCCACTTCCGATGAGTAATAACAGTCCCAGGCATGTTCCTGATAAACCATGTTTTAACAGTAAGCGATGATTGGTCTTCATGTTTATCCCCTGCACTTTTTTGCAACGGCCTGCTGTGCGAAGTACTGCAGTGACGGCAGACGGCGAATCAATAAGGGTTAAACATAACCGGACAGGTGTGCCGATATTGTGAACGGGGTCAATAATAAAATATCGCTCGAAGGTGATATGTTTTTTTGAGATCAGTTAGAGGGTTTGTTGGGGTATTGATAGAGCACCACTGCGTCGACTGGTTCTCATGCAGTGGTGCGTCTCAGTGTTAGTGGCAGTTCTCGGCTTCGATTTTTTTGTTATCTTTTATGCGCTGTAAGCGTTCTTCTTCACTCAGATAGCGCTCTTCACCACTTTTTTCGTCCAGAAAGCGGATCCGGCCGCGTTGCAGGTTGGCCAGATTCTCTCTGGCGATCTGACAATTCTTTTTTCTCCGTGCTCTGTCTTCCGCAGCAACTTCTTTCGACTTTGCCAATGGCTTGTCTTCCTCCGGGGAGCTTTCCCGTGTGGACTGGTCAACAAGTGTTTCAGTTTCGCCCTGATGGTCGCTCTCGTTACCGGAGGGCGGTGTTACTCTCACGTCAACTTTTTGTGCCTGTTTGTTGTCGGGCGGCACTTCCGAGAAATGCCACCCGCCATTTTCATCCTGCCATTTGTAGATGGCTGAATAAGCGGATGAGCTCCCCGTTATCAGCAGTGCCACTGTGAGTAATACCGTAAGGGCAGATTTGTCCGAATGTTTCGATTTTGTATCCCTGTTCATGTTCTGTTTGCCATTTCGATTCGTATAGTGCTTGTAATAATAACGGATAATTTACTTTTTGTAGTGTGTTGCAGGCAGCAAAATCATTACCTGTATACGGGGTTATCGCCGATTATGTCTTGACTTGATGGCTAAAACTGCTAGAGTCTTCCACTTCTGCGGGTTTTGTACCCAATGCTGAGTACTGAGAATTTCAGACTCAGTTGCCAGGTTAAGTGTAAACAGCACTTACTGGTCATCCGGAACAGGTTTTAACCCAGAACCTGGATGTGTCGAATAACAAACGTTCGACCGCTCTGCTCAATAGCACACCCTTTGAGGTGATCCTGTGATGTCCTGTAATGTGGTTTCGCTTTCTGGCGAAGCCCGCTTTGCTTTGTGTGGAATTATGAGGATTAAATCGGTGACCCAGGATTCTGAAGAAAGACTTTCCGGTGGAGAGATTGTCATCCGTGCGTTGCAGGACGCAGGGGTAAAATACCTTTGGGGGTATCCCGGAGGAACGGTGCTGCATATTTACGATGCGCTGTTCCGTCAGGCGGGAATCAAACACATTCTTGTCCGCCACGAACAGGCGGCAGTTCATGCTGCTGATGCCTATGCGCGTGCAACCGGTGAGGTGGGCGCTGTTCTGGTAACCTCTGGTCCTGGCGCAACTAACGCCATCACCGGTATCGCTACAGCCTATATGGATTCTATACCGCTGGTGATTGTTTCCGGGCAGGTAACAAGCGACAAGGTTGGAGATGACGCCTTTCAGGAAACGGATATGCTGGGCGCTTCACGGCCTATTGTAAAACACAGTTTTCAGGCCAAGCGGGCTGAGGATCTGGCCGAAATTATTGCCAAATCATTCTATATTGCGGGTACCGGCAGGCCTGGTCCGGTGGTGATTGATATCCCCAAGGATGTGACGGACCCCAATCATAAAGTGCCCTATGAGTTTCCGCGGAAAATCAAAATGCGCTCCTATCAGCCGACTATGAAAGGGCATTCCGGGCAGATCAAACGGGCTCTCAAGGAATTACTCGCAGCCAAGCGGCCCGTTATCTATGCCGGTGGTGGTGTTGTTATCGGCAATGCCTCGAATCAGCTAACAGAACTAGCGCAAAAGCTGAACTTTCCTGTCACGAATACATTGATGGGTTTAGGCTCGTACCCTGCCGGAGATAAGCAGTTTATTGGTATGCTCGGTATGCACGGTACCTTTGAGTCGAATACGGCCATGCACCATTCAGATCTTATTTTCGCTGTTGGCGCACGCTTTGATGACCGGGTGACCAATACGCCGGACAAGTTTTGTCCGCAGGCAAAGATCATTCATATTGATATTGATCCAACTTCAATTTCGAAAACGATCGCCGCTGATATTCCCATTGTCGGGCCCTGTGATTTGATTTTGCAGGAAATGCTCGACTTACTGGATGAGACGAAGAAACGCCCGGATGAAAAGGCAATTACTGACTGGTGGAAGCAGATCAACGAGTGGCGTGACCGCCATGGTCTCTATACCAAGCCTCGTTACGAGCCAAGCCATGGCAACGTTATAAAGCCGCAGGATGTGATCAAGGCCTTGCATAAGGTTACCGGGGGCGACGCATTTGTTACTTCGGATGTGGGACAGCATCAGATGTTCGTAGCCCAGTACTACCCATTTAACAAGCCGCGCCGCTGGATTAATTCTGGCGGCCTGGGAACCATGGGCTTTGGTTTGCCGGCAGCGATGGGGGTGAAAATGGCTTATCGAGAATCTGATGTCGTTTGCGTGACGGGTGAAGGCAGTATCCAGATGTGTATTCAGGAGCTGTCGACCTGCACCCAGTACGGTTTGCCGATCAAAATCATCAACCTGAACAACCAGGCGTTGGGAATGGTTCGCCAGTGGCAGGATATGCAGTACAGCAGCCGCTACGCCGAGAGTCTCTATGAAGATTCGTTACCGGACTTTGTAAAGCTGGCGGAAGCTTACGGTCATGTCGGCATGAAAGTGACCGCCTACGATGAGCTTGAGGCCAGGCTTGAAGAATGTTTCAGCTTGAAAGATCGGACAGTGTTTATGGATATTTACGTGGATCGCTCGGAGCATGTCTACCCCATGCAGGTAGCACCTAACGGGTCGATGCGAGATATGTGGCTGAGCAAGACGGAGCGTACCTGATGAGACGAATCATTTCTGTATTACTGGAAAATGAACCCGGTGCATTGGCGCGAGTAGTAGGGTTGTTCGCCCAAAGAGGTTACAATATCGACTCTTTGAGTGTGGCTCCAACTGAAGATCAAACCCTTTCCCGGTTAACCCTGACTACACATGGGGACGACAAGGTTATAGAGCAAATTACCAAACACCTGCACAAGATTATTGATGTGGTCAAGGTAATAGATCTGACAGAAGGAGCTCATATCGAGCGCGAATTGATGCTCGTAAAAGTGAAAGCAGTAGGTGAGCAGCGCAATGAAATTGTGCGTTGTGTGGATATTTTTCGTGCCCAGATTGTGGATGTAGGCACCTCTGTGTACACCATTCAACTGGTTGGTGATGGTCAGAAGAATGATGCTTTCCTGCAGGCTTTGGGTGAGAGCGGTATTCTTGAGGTGGTTCGGTCGGGTGTTTCGGGAATTTCGCGTGGCGAGAAATCGCTGCGGGTTTAACAAAAATTTTATTGAATTACATTTTTATAGGTGAAAATAATGCAAGCGTACTATGACAAAGATTGTGATCTTTCAATTATTCAGAGCAAAAAAGTTGCCGTTTTGGGCTATGGTTCCCAAGGCCATGCTCATGCCTGCAACCTGAAAGATTCAGGGGTGGATGTAACCGTTGGCCTGCGTGCAGGTTCTTCGTCAATTGCCAAAGCTGAGGCGCATGGACTGACAGTTAAAAGTGTACCTGAAGCTGTTGCCGGGGCGGATCTTGTTATGGTATTGACGCCCGATGAATTCCAGTCCCAGTTATATCGCGACGAGATTGAACCTAACATCAAGCAAGGCGCAACCCTGGCGTTTGCCCATGGTTTTGCCATTCATTACAACCAGATTGTTCCTCGTGCCGATCTTGATGTGATCATGATTGCCCCTAAAGCGCCAGGCCATACCGTCCGCAATGAGTTTGTTAAAGGTGGCGGTATTCCGGATCTGATTGCAATCTATCAAAATGCTTCTGGCACAGCGAAAGAGCTGGCGTTGTCGTATGCGTCAGGTGTTGGTGGCGGCCGTACTGGCATTCTTGAAACCAGCTTCAAAGACGAAACGGAAACCGATCTGTTTGGTGAGCAGGCCGTTCTTTGTGGTGGTTGTGTCGAGCTGGTCAAGGCGGGTTATGAAACCCTGGTGGAAGCCGGTTATGCACCGGAAATGGCTTACTTCGAGTGTTTGCATGAGCTGAAGCTGATCGTTGATCTGATGTATGAAGGTGGTATTGCCAACATGAACTATTCTATTTCGAATAATGCGGAATACGGTGAATATGTAACAGGTCCGAAAGTGATCAATGATGAGTCTCGTGCCGCCATGCGCCAGGCACTGAAAGATATTCAGAATGGTGAATATGCCAAAATGTTCATCTCTGAAGGTGCTCTCAACTACCCATCAATGACAGCCTACCGCCGTAATAACGCCGCACATGGTATTGAACAGGTTGGTGAGAAGCTGCGCAGTATGATGCCTTGGATTACGGCTAATCAGCTGGTTAACAAAGATAAGAACTAAAATCCTGCCTCGTTCGAGCAGAATTTGAGAAAAGCCCGCCTCATTGAGGTGGGCTTTTTGTTTTTTCTTCATAGATTAATTGGCTATCCCGGTTTCGACGCCGATAACATAAAAGCAGTCGTTAACACATGCCGTCTTTTCGGGACGATTGATACACTTCATTTATATGTCTGTTGGCGGGTTTAACTCCCCAACGAGTGGGTTCATAATACGCCCACCCAGGCTGGAGGTGGATATGAGCGATCAGCAACAGACAGAATCAACGCCCGATAAATCCGGTGAGACTTCCGGCGCGGTGCAGCGCCCACGGGAGAAGCGACGGGGCATCTATTTGCTGCCAAACCTGCTGACTACGGGTGCCATGTTTGGTGGTTTTTACGCGATTCTGGCAGGAATGGACGGTAAGTTTGAAGCGGCTGCGATTGCCATTTTTATTGCCATGATTTTTGATGGTCTGGATGGGCGCGTAGCCCGTATGACAGACACTTCCACTGATTTCGGTGTGGAATATGACAGTCTTTCTGATATGGTCTCTTTCGGTATAGCGCCTGCGGTTGTCTGTTTCAGCTGGATATTGAATGAGGTTGGGCGAATTGGTTGGGCGGCGGCATTTATTTATGCTTCCTGCGCTGCGCTGCGGCTGGCACGATTTAATACCCAGATTGATACCGTTTCCAAACGTTATTTTATTGGACTCTCCAGTCCGACGGCTGCGGCAGTGGTAGCGGCAATGGTCTGGGCTGGTTACGATGCAGATGCTTCTCAGAGTATGGCATTGTTGGCGGCGCTGGTGACAGCAGTTGCGGGGCTGTTAATGGTGTCGAACTTTCGTTATTACAGCTTTAAAGAGGTTGATCTTAAAAGCAAGGTTCCCTTTGTGGTGATTTTTGCTGTAGCTATGGTTCTGGTTGTCGTCACGATTAATCCGCCAAAGGTATTGCTGGCTATGGCTGCGGTGTATGCTTTATCTGCCCCCGCAATATCCCTCTGGAAAAAGATGCGGCGTAAGCCCTCGGCTTCTTGATGGTCTATGCGCCAGAGGTTTACCCTTCTGAAGGCGAGGCAAGTGCACATTGTCTGTTTAAAAAATACAATTGACCTGTTTGCAAGTGAGACTTCCCGCGGGGAGAATTGGCCGATAATGGGCGCCTGCTGCAGGCAGGCAGTCTGGAGTGATAAAAAATGAGCAAAGAACGATTAATTATTTTTGACACCACATTGCGGGATGGGGAACAGAGCCCTGGTGCCTCAATGACAAAAGATGAAAAGCTTCGCATAGCCAAAGTGCTCGAAAAGCTGAAGGTTGATGTGATTGAGGCAGGCTTTGCCATTTCCAGCCCTGGTGATTTTGAGGCGGTTAAAGCGATTGCCGGGTCTATTAAGGACAGCACTATCTGCAGTTTGTCTCGCGCCATGCCATTGGATATCGAACGCGCAGCTGAGGCACTCAAAGGTGCCAACTCCGGTCGTATTCATACGTTTATTGCCACTTCTCCGATACATATGCAGCACAAACTGCTGATGACTCCGGATCAGGTGGTGGAGCAGGCCGTGTCCTCGGTTAAGCTTGCCCGTAATTTAATCGATGATGTAGAGTTCTCGCTGGAAGATTCCAGCCGCTCCGAGTTTGATTTCATGTGTCGCATCATTGAAGCGGTCATTGATGCCGGGGCAACCACCGTCAACTTGCCAGATACAGTTGGTTATGCGTTTCCTTCTGAATATGCAGACACCATTGGCCGGTTGATTCAGAATGTTCCCAATGCCGACAAGGCTGTTTTTTCAGTGCACTGCCATAACGATCTCGGTTTGGCTGTTTCCAACTCGTTGGCTGCTGTCATGCAGGGCGCCCGTCAGGTGGAATGTACCATTAATGGATTGGGTGAACGCGCGGGTAATGCTTCTCTGGAAGAAATTGTTATGGCCGTGCGCACTCGCAAGGATATATTCCCTGTTGAAACCGGCATTGATACTACTCAGATTACCCGCGCCTCCCGCCTGGTTTCGAGTATCACGGGTTTTCCTGTTCAGCCGAATAAAGCTATTGTGGGTGCCAATGCATTTGCCCATGAGTCCGGCATTCATCAGGATGGTGTACTGAAACACCGGGAAACCTACGAAATTATGAGTGCTGAGAGCGTTGGCCTGAATACCAACAAAATTGTCTTGGGTAAATTATCAGGTCGGGCTGCGTTTGCCGCGAGACTGGAAGATCTGGGTATCAGCTTTGACGATAAGGATGAACTCAACCAGGCTTTTCGGCGCTTCAAGGAATTGGCCGATAAAAAGCGGGAGATTTACGATGAGGACCTGCAGGCGTTGATTTCGGGGGTGCAGACCGAGAGCGAAGTGGATGCCATCACACTTGATAATCTGGAAGTGATATCAAAGACTGGTCAGCTTCCCCATGCGGCTATCGCCATGTCATATAAAGGAGAAAAGTTTATCTCGGAATCCGATGGTGATGGCGCAGTTGATGCGATTTTCAAAGCCATTGAAAAGAAGGTTAGCAGCGAGACGGAATTGAAGCTCTATTCAGTGAATGCGGTAACCGAAGGCACCGATTCCCAAGGCGATGTCACTGTTCGACTGGAGAAAGATGGTCGTATTGTGAATGGACAGGGCGCTGATACCGACGTACTGGTGGCCAGTGCCAAGGCCTATCTGAATGCGTTGAGTCTATTGAACAGCCCGGGTCGTTTGCATCCGCAGCTGGAAGGCATTTGACGGGCTGTTCTGGCCAACGTGGAGTCCGGATGAATCAGCAACTGCACAACTGGTATTTGTCTGTTCTGGGTATTACGCAATATATTCCCAGAGAGTCAGCCTCTGTTCTGGCAGCCAGCCAGTCGCCCGCGATCAAGGTTGAAGCGGATACTTCAGTTGAGCCCGGCGATCAACAGGTGTACAGCAAGCGCAAACCCGGACCCAGAATCACGATTGATCTGAATACATCTGAGACGGAGAAACCGGCAGCGCCGGTTACGGTGACAGATTCCTCTGCTATAACACAAGCGACGCCTGCAGCGCGGTTTCGTCTTGCCTGCTGGCAGCCAAGTGATGATCTGCTGGTCATTGACAGCCTTGAACCGGGAGAGCAGCCTGGTGCTGAACGCACGCAATTGCTGGTCAACATTCTGCGATCCATTAAGCGAATGCCAGATACGATTGCACAGGCTGAACTGATCGACTGGCCGGTGTCTGCCAATAGTCAGTCTACTGAAGCAGGAGCCAGAGCATTGTTGTCGGTGTTTCTTGATGCCCGTATCAAACAGCGTGGTGTCTGCTGGGTATTATTGATGGGTGAAATGGCCGCCATGTATATTGGTGAAACGGGTATTGGTGAAGCGGGCGCCAATTTTACTGTGGGCTCTCACCGTGAGCTTTCAGGTGGTGCAAAAGCGGTGCTAACCCATAGCCTGCAAAACATGCTTGACGCCCCGGCATGTAAAGCGGATACCTGGCAGGCGATTCGGTTCTTGCTGGATGTGTAGTTTGCCATTCAGTCATCAAATCAGGGCGATGGAGCCGGATGACGTAGTATCTGCTGCCCGCATAGAGCAGGCGGTGTCACCTCACCCTTGGCGTGAAATCCAGTTTTATGAAAGCCAGCAACGGCATCACAGTTATGTCATGGTAGAAGATCAAGCTGTAATCGGCTTTATGATTTACACCCTTATTGGCCCTGAGTCTGAAATTCTTAATATTGCCATTGATCCTGATTACCATAACAAAGGTCTTGGTACATATTTGCTGGCACGGTTGATAGAACAGGTGTCGGAAACCGCAGAGCGGTTATATCTTGAAGTGAGGGTATCCAATTTCCCCGCTATTCGACTTTACCAGAATGCCGGATTTGCAGAGTTGTGCATCCGAGAGAACTACTACCCGACCGCGCATGGGCGTGAGGACGCCATTATGATGGCTCTGGAACTTGGGGATTACTGACGGGGTGTTGTGTCTGTTCGCTGGTTTACTGTTAAAAAAGCGTATAAAGTTGTTGTGGATTGCGGAGTAAATACTGGACAAATATGACAGGAAGCAAATTGAAAATCCCGCCTAAACTGATTGTTCTGGACCTCGTTGGTGCGCTTTTGGTCGCTGTAGGTGTACTCAACATGATGGGCGAGGGTGGTATTGAAGGCGTAGTTTATTTTGTGGTCGGGTTGCTGTTGATGGTGCCGCTGATTACACATATTCTCAAAAGCATCCCCTCTGGCAGAAATCAGGATCGATAAATTGCTCCGCTCTGAATAATGCAATCAACCACACAATTTATGATCACCACACACAGCTAAGGGAATACAACAATGGAATTTGATATCGCATATTGGCATTGGCTTGTGCTTGGCATAGCGCTGGTGGTGGTGGAAATTTTTCTTCCCAGTTTTACCGTGTTCTGGTTTGGGCTGGGTGCTGTGGTGGTGGGTATTGTGCTGTGGCTGTTTCCCGGTATGGTGCTGGGTGGTCAGTTGGCCGTCTGGATTATCGCGTCCTGCGCTTTCACGATATTCTGGTTCAAATATTTCAAACCCAAAATGATTGACAAAACCAATGCCGGTGTAGCGCGAGATGCCGCCATTGGTGAGGCAGGTCAGGTTATTCGGGCACCTGTAGCGGGTGGCCGGGGTGAAGTCCGGTTTTCTACACCGGTGCTGGGGTCGGACGAATGGGAGTTTATCTGCGAGCAGGAAGTCAGTGTTGGTGACCGGGTGCATGTGAAGGATTTTTCCGGTAATACATTGATAGTGGTTAAGCTCAACTAAGCGGAATCTAACAGGAGTATAAAAAATGGAAGGAACAGTTGTTGTTTTTGCACTGCTGGTGCTAACAGTTATTACTATTGGTCTGGGTGTCAGGCTGGTGCCGCAGGGCAGCAAACATGTCGTTCAGCGCCTGGGCAAGTTTCATAAAACCCTGCCGCCGGGATTGAATATCATTATCCCCTATGTGGATTCCGTGGCTTACAAAGTTACCACGAAAGACATTGTGCTGGATATTCCCTCACAGGAAGTGATTACGCTGGATAACGTGGTGATCATTGCCAATGCGGTGGCGTACATCAATATTGTTTCACCCGAAAAAGCGGTTTACGGGGTGGAAGATTACGAACTGGCTATTCGCACACTGGTACAGACGTCACTGCGTTCAATTGTGGGTGAAATGGCGCTGGATGACGCGCTTTCATCGCGCGATCAGATTAAGGCCAAGCTGAAAATGTCAATTTCTGACGATATTGCTGATTGGGGTATTACCCTGAAAACCGTTGAAATTCAGGATATTAATCCATCAAGTACCATGCAGGCGGCAATGGAAGAGCAGGCCGCGGCCGAGCGCCAGCGCCGGGCCACAGTAACTCGCGCGGATGGGGAGAAAACGGCGGCTGTACTCGAGGCTGATGGTCGATTGGAAGCCTCTCGTCGCGATGCCGAGGCGAAAGTGGTGCTGGCTGAGGCAACCAAGGAAGCGATCGAAAAGGTAACTCTTGCGATTCAGGATAAGGAACTGCCCGCTACCTACCTGTTGGGTGAAAAGTATGTAGAGGCGATGCGCGAAATGGCAGAGTCCGGTAACTCCAAGGTCGTGGTTTTGCCAGCGGATATACCGGCTGCGGTGCGCGGTATTATGGGGTCGTTGAAATGACTAAAACCGAGCTGGAAGGCAGCTGCCTGTGTGGTGCTGTCAAATATCGGGTTTCCGGGGAGCCGGTGGCCATGTATCACTGCCACTGCCAGCGTTGCAGAAAAATGAATGGCACGGGGCATGCCTCGAATATTCGTGTTAAGTCGGCATCAGTGAAGTGGCTTCAGGGAGAAGCGCTAATTAATAGCTATAAGGTTCCCGAGGCGGACCGCTTCAGAAATGATTTCTGTGGTCAGTGTGGTTCGCCGTTACCACGTTATTTTGCTGCCCTTGAATTGGTGGTATTGCCAGCAGGCACTCTCGATGTGGAGCCTCAAAAGCTCCCCACCAGCCGCATTTTCAATAATTCCCGGGCTTCCTGGAGTTGTGAAGATGACCTGCCATCCTTCGAGGAATACCCACCCAACTTATAAGTCAAAACCTGTGCCAGGAAAGGGCGGCTTTAAGAGCTTCTTGGCCGTTTTTGCAGCTTTCTTTGTAATGTCCTGCGGTGCATGCCCAAGCTGCGGGCAGTTGCGGAAATATTGCCGTCGTTTTCTGCCAGTACTTTTTGTATATGTTCCCACTCCAGCCGATTGACCGACGGCGGTGTTTCGGGAACTGCTGTTGAGAGCTCGGTGGGCTCATCGCCAAATGCGGAGAGTATTTCATTCACTCCAGCGGGTTTGCAAAGATAATTGCTTGCTCCCAGTTTTATTGCCTCTACAGCTGTCGGGATACTGGAGTAGCCTGTGAGTATCAAAATGTCCATAACAGGGTTGCAGATTTTCAGTTGAGGCACCAGTTGCAGACCGGATTCCTGCTCAAGTTTCAGGTCGACAATTGCCTGTTGAGGCTGATGGCAGGTAGCTAACGCCAGAGCCTCTTTGATCGAAGCTGCGGTGTAAATCTGATAACCATGTCGTTCCAGTGAACGACCCAGTATGGCAGAGAAAGTGGTGTCATCGTCTACGAGCAGCATGGTTTTGGTTGATTGCGCTGTCATAGTGATCACTCGATGACCTTATTCAGTGGCAATATCACTTTTGTTATTGTTCCGCCGTTATCAGCGCTATGGATACTGACCGAGCCACCGAATCGATTTAAGGCTGTGTGCGCCAGAAATGTGCCCAGTCCCAACCCGTCAGGCTTTTCCGAAACCAGTGGCTGCCCGAATTTTCGGGCGGTTTGCGAGTCTATTCCCGATCCAAAATCCCGGATAGTCATGGTCGCTTGCTGCTGATTCCAGCATACCTGCACATCAACATTTTTGGGACTGGCATCCGCCGCATTGTTTAGCAGATTGAGCAGGGATTGCGCGATAGTGGGGTGGAAAGAGGCCGATATTTCAGGCAGTTCTGCTGAAAAATAAATACCGACAGTTAACTGTGGGCGCATCACCTGCCAGCGGTCAAGTAGGGTCGTAAAGTATTGCTGTAACCGCTGTGGGGGCTGTTCTGTCTCACTGCTTTGGGCAGTGGCAATCAGCTGTTTAAGCGTAATGCGACATTGCTCTATTTGTTGCTGAAGAATATGCATGTCCTGATCTTCACTGTCTTCAGCAACCAGCTCATCTACCAACACCTTCATGGTGTTTAATGGCGTTCCCAGTTCATGGGCGGTTCCCGCCGCCAGCGTGCCTATTGCCAGGATTTGATCATTTCTCAGAGCATCTTCGTGTTGCCTGTTGAGTAACGTCTGTTGTTCGCGAACAGTCTTTGCCATACGGGTGACAAAATAGGTGATCAACCCTGCACTGATAGCAAAATTTGCCCACATGCCAATCAGGTGAAGGTTGTTTTCTCCACTGTGCTGGTGACTGTTCATTAAGGCAGGCATCAGTGCCGGAATGGGCATGTGATAGTTCATCAGTAAGCTATAAGCCAGTAGTGAAAAGCCGGTTGTTGCCCAGGTAAAGTGGGCGGGCAAGGTGGCAGCAGCGATACTGATAGGAACCAGATAATAGGAGATGAAAGGGTTGGCGGCACCACCGCTGAAATACACCAGAGCAGTAAAGAAGGCAATATCCACTAGCAGGTGGTTAAAAAATTCCAGCTGGGTAATAGACGGTTGGCGAAAGCTGCGCCACCAGGTGGCACCGATCACCAGAGCATAGGAAGCGAGCAGTAAACCAAGGGTGATGACGGGTAAACCAATGTCGGAAATTTGACTGAAAAAAAGGAGGGCCAGAATCTGGCCCCCAAGAGCGATGTTCCTGATGATACTGAGGCGTTGCAAGTTGAGCCTCATTGCGGTGCTTTCCGATACAGGCTGCTCTGGTCGTGAGTTATTCATCAGGTTATTTTACCAGAAGCTTACCGATTACCCGAAAGGTCAGATTTGTCGTCGCGTTTACCTGTTTGTACCAATTACCAATTAACGGTTACCGCCAGCCATGTGTTGCGGCCTGCACCCGGTAGGCGATCACCTAACAGAATATCACTGCCTCCATTGCGGTTATAACCTGCCAGATGATCCTGATAGCGTTTGTCGAATACATTACCTATACCGGCACTGATGTCGATGTTTGCTGAAACAGCATATTGGCCCGTCAGATTGACAATACCGTAACCGGAGGATTCCAGCTCATCATTGAAAGTGGACGTTTTATTTTGTTTTGCGTTCAGTACTGATTCGGCCGTCAGGCTCCAATCTCGGCCCTCCTTGTTGTGGCCCTGATAAGTGATAGCCAGCCGATGATTCAGCGGTGCCACGCGGTATAAATTGTCACTCTCGTCGGTGCGTTTACCACGCACGTAGCTCAGATTGCCGGTCAGGGAGAGATGCTCACTTAGTTGGTAGCCATATGCCATATCGAAGCCATGCATCTCGGCGTCAATATTGTCGAACATCAGTGCCGACTGGCCGCTCATCATGGTGCTGACCATATTGGCTGTAGGGTTAGTGGATGGTACACCTTGTATGTAATCTTCAATGCGGCGATAAAATACTTGGGGTGATGCCCAGCCTTTATCATTTTGCCACTGAATACCCGCGGTTACTTCGTTGGCTGTCTCGCTATCCAGGTCCAGGTTGCCGGTATAGTTGCGGCCATCAGCCAGACCTCCGGTTGCGGTAAGGGGTAACCATAAATAGAGCTCCTGATAGGAAGGCGCTCGGTTTTTTCTGCCAAGGCCCAGTTGCAAGGTGACCATATCAGAGAGCGATGTTTCGGCTTTTACCACCACATCAATGTTGTCGTAGTTCAAGCTGCGGTCAGCGTCATTAAAAATTGTGGCTAACAGGTTGGCATTCATTGCCATCATACCCATCAGGCCATTGATACTGACTTCACTTGCATCCATTTCTACATGGTTGTAGCGCAGCCCTGTTTCAATATTCCAACCGGAAGTATGGCCTTTCCACTCGGCAAATATCCCCATTATGTCGCGTTCAGTATCATTAAAATTATGCAGGATGAACATGTCGTTATTGGGGTTGCTGATTTCAGAATTATGCACAGACAGGTTGCCATCGGTACCTATGGTTAAACTACCATTTTCCATCGGCCATTCGGCTTGTAGCTTCCAGCTTTTCCCCAAGGCTGTCGCATGGTTAAAGCGATACATCATTGGTGATGCAGGGGCTTGCCGCTGAGAGAAGTTATCCATGCCGTGATCGACATGACTGTAGGCAAATGAAGCGCTCACTTTTGCTTCACCTATGGCGGTGGAGCCTTTAAATCCGGCCAGGTCGCTTTCAATAAAGTTAATATCCATTGGCAGCGCGGGGGTGCCGGAATTTCGAGTATCCAGCTGGCCTGCGTATACTTGCACGGTGGTTTCGCCGTTCTGCCAGCCATAGCCCAGATCATAGCGGCTGCGGCGGTATTGACTGCCTCCTATGGTGTCTGAGTCGCCAGCTTCAGTATCATCGCCTTCATCATGGCTGCCCAGGATTGACCATTTGTGTTGTTGATTGGCAACTGTTGCTTTTAGGGCCGAGCTGTTTCCATTGCTACTGTCGTTAAAGCGATTGGCCGCTGTTCCGGTTATTGAAAAGTTATCAGATGATGAGAAATCCCCGCGATCAAGCTCTGCTGTTATGTGTCCGCCTAGTGATTCCTGGGCTGCGCTGACTGACACCATGCCGCGGTGCAGGCCAAGCTCTTTTAGAAGTAATGACGGCGTGTAAGAGAGTGGTGTATCCATTGCGTTAGGGCCACCCGTGAGAGCCGGTGCGTGGTCAACGTGTACGCTGACTCTGTCGCCGTACAAGCCTCGGTACTGAACGATACCTGTCACAGGACCATTGCTGTTTACATTGGCCCCGGGCAGTGTTCTCAGTAATGCAGCGGTATCTATCGGTGCTGCTTCAAAATTACTGTCTATAGTGAGTTTACTCTGGCCAGTATCGTTACCCTGCACCACAATTTCTTCCATTTCGTTGTGACCACCAAAAGCGGGTTTGGCCAACATAACAGCTGACAGGGTAAGGGGTAGAAAGCGGATAACACGACGCACAAACATTCTCCAAAATAATGCAAACAGGCTGGTTTTTATGACAGATATGATAATCAATGGCGGTGAATTTTAGGATGCGACAAATTGTCGCAGGTTATGTAACAAAGTTGCTGTTAGAAAACAGTATTTCTTCGATCTAATGTGAAGGGTTGTTATTTAAGTTATATTGTATGAAATTAAGGGTTTTATAAATTTTTAAAAGGACTTTTCGCTTGCCTAGATACTCCTCAATAAGCGCTATTACCTGCTGGTCTAATAAATATTCCTGGTATGAACAGGTAGCAGTATGCCTTGTGAATCTGGCGCTACTTTGTTGCCTGATGTTTGGGCACTCCGCTTTCGCTACAGATTACGCTTTCGATCCAGTGCCGGATTGGGTTCTGCACGTAAAAATTGAACAAAAGAGTCAGGCTGCGTTACAAAGTACTAGCGAAGGAGTGGATTATCAGTTAGTTGATCAGCAATGGAACGTGACGGACACTAAACAAATACGTTATTTTCACTTTATTAATAAAGCTTTGAATTCTAGCGGTGTTGGAAAAGTATCGCACATATCTATTGATTTTGATCCTGTCTATGAAAAAGTCTATATACATCAGATACAGCTTCATCGTTCTGGGAAGGTCATGGACCGAATAGGGCGGTCTAAAATTGATCTTATTCAACGGGAGAAAAATCTCGAGTCCAAAATTTATAATGGTACTAAGACTATTAATGTGTTTTTGGAAGACATTCGTCCAGGGGATGTCGTTGAGTATAGTTATTCTATTGAGGGGGCAAACCCCGTTCTTTTGGGACACTTTTCAGCGCTTTTGAGTATGCGTTGGTCGGTTCCCGTGGGGCGAGTTTATTATCGCATATTATGGGGTTTACCTCGGCCATTATATATTCGAAACCATGGAATTGATATTGAGCCAATAAAGAAGGCTGTTAACCAATTTAAAGAATACGTTTGGAATCAAAATAGCGTTGAAGCATTGGTTGTTGATAAAAGTGTACCGAGTTGGTTTGAGCCTTTTCCTGTCATTTATTTAAGTGATGTCAATGATTGGCAAAAGGTACAACGCTGGGCATGGCCTTTGTATCGACCCTTAATCAATACACCTTTTCAAGAAGAAATAGTTAATTCAATCCAAAGGGTAGCGAAGGAGCCGGAACAAAAGGTAATGGAAGCGCTGCATTTTGTGCAGAATGAAGTGCGCTATTTAGGTATTGAAATGGGTGAACGTTCATATCAGCCAAGTGCGCCAGATCAGGTTATTGATCGACGTTTTGGAGACTGTAAGGATAAGTCTAGATTGTTGGTCAGCTTGCTTCAGAGCATGGGTATTGAGGCAAGCACAGCGCTTGTGAATACAGAGAACGGGCCGCAATTGATGGAGATGCTGCCAACACCATCAGCATTTAATCACGCTATTGTGCTGGTTAACCTGAATGGAAATAATTATTGGCTTGACCCCACTCGAAGTAATCAAAAAGGAAACCTGAGCACAATTTATACTCCAAATTATGATTATGCATTAGTTGTTTCGGAGCATGGAACTGGATTGACAAAAATGTCTGATGATATCAATGCTGTACATAGCAAAACGGTAGAAGAAAAATTCGATATCAGAGATGCACTTATAAAACCAGCAACATATGGAATCCAAACTGATTACGAACGATATTATGCAGATTCAGTGAGGCAGCAATTATCAGAAACAAGCCTTAAGGAGATACAGCAATCTTATCTAAATTACATAGCTGGGTATTACCCAAATGTAGAAGTGGCTAAAGGAATGACGTTTTCTGACGATTCTCAAATGAACAGATTGTCTCTAAAAGAAAACTATGAAATAAAGGATATATGGGTCGAGAATGATGACAAGCGCTATGTGGAGATAGAGTTCATCCCTTTTTTGATTAACGATCATGTCAAATCTGTGGAAGCTCTTGTTCGTGATATGCCTTATGCGGTTACACACCCTGTTAGCTACCGACACACTACTGAAATTTTGGTGCCTGAAAATTCAAGTTTCGATGAAGAATTTTTTGAGGTCAAAGATAAAGCTTTTCGGTTTACAAAAAAGGTGACTTTTCTCAATGATGCCTTGTTGATTGATTACTTTTACGAGTCGCTCAGAGATCATGTTTTGCCTGAAGATATTCAGGTGTATTCTGAGAAAATTAAAATGGTACAGGAGCTCTCTTACTACCAGATCCAGATGCCTAACCCAGATGTTGATTTTGGGGAGTATCACTTCGATATAAATGACGTAAATTGGTTGATGATTATTATTGTCTTCTTGGCAGTAATCGGTTTTACGTTCATCGGAATTAAGTATGTCTATCTTTATGACCCTGTTTATCAAGCTCCTGATAATGTTAACAACCAACTCCAAGGGCTTTCGGGTTGGTTGATACTTCCTGCACTTGCATTAATTGCCAGTCCTGTAAATATTTTGGTGTCATCTGCAGAGCTTTGGTATGTTTTTTCTGCAGAACAGTGGTCAATTATTTATGATCGGTTCGATGTAGAAGTATTGATTTTGATAGCCAGTGAAGTGGTTTGTAATATTGCGATGGTGATTATGGGAGTGGTTGTAGTTTTTCTATTTTTTACACGAAGGCATACTTTTCCGCGGTTTTTCATAATTTATTTCATGTTGATGTTGAGTGTTTTTGGCTTAGATCTTGTTGTGATTTACTTGATGTCTGATGCAGGACTCGAGGTGGAGGATTCAGATATTTCCGAGCTATTACGTTTAGTTTTTCATACAAGTATCTGGAGTTTCTATTTACTGAAATCTCAGCGTGTAAAGGCTACTTTTACTCGACAGCTAGGTTAGTACTCTCAATAGCCAGGCTGGGGTATTTATTGAGAAATGGATTGGTTGCTTTAAAAATGAGGCTTGATATGGGCCTAAATAGAGCATTACGGGAGCGAGGTTAATGATAATAAGAATCAAGAAAACTAGTGGCATGATGTTAGCCATTCTTATCTTTTTTTCTAGCTCAGTTTTTAGTGAAGGTTCCTGGTGGCAGAAAGGGCTGGGTTTGTTGAAGAATTCAGATGAAAGCAAGCCGCTAACTGACACGGTAAGGGCTGCTTTGGATAATGATGATATCGCTGCAGCCTTTAAAGAAGCTCTTCGCATTGGGTCAGATAATGTCGTGAAGCAGCTGGGGGTGGTAGATGGCTTTAATGCTGACCCGGTTATTCATATTCCGTTGCCAGAGCAACTGGCCACAGTGAAACAACTGTTAGGCAAAGTCGGTATGTCACCGGTGGTGGATGATCTGGAACTTAAACTTAACCGGGCAGCTGAGGCAGCAACCCCAAAGGCAAAAGCCCTGTTTTTCAGCGCCATCAATCAGATGACGTTTGATGATGTAAAATCCATTTACGAGGGCTCTGAAGATTCTGCCACCCAGTATTTCAGGCAGAAAATGTCGCCCGAATTAATCAATGAAATGCGCCCCATTATTGAGAACAGTTTGTCTGAGGTAGGTGCCATAAAGGTTTATGACAATGTGATGGGCCGTTACCAACAGCTACCCTTTGTGCCAGATGTAAAAGCCAATCTGATTGATCATGTTGTAGATCGGGGCATGGAGGGGATTTTCCATTACATTGCTGAAGAGGAAGCAGCAATTCGCAAAGACCCTGTTAAACAAAGTACCGAACTGTTGAAGAAAGTATTTGGGAAAAAATAAAGGGGCTGATAAGTCTCGCTCTTTTGGCGGTAATGTTAGTCATGCAATCAGTCATATAACGGCAATACTCGCAGATCAGACTGCGTCAACATTTGTGCCTATACGTTTGTGAAATTCCGTGCTAGTCTTATGGTCGATTTTTCAATTCGGTATCCGGATACGTTTTAGGGGGCGCCAGATTTCGCGCGTTGCCTGGTATCAAACACAATTTAGTATTTATCGAGAGCAACAAGATAAGGAGTTTCTTGAATGGACTTATTTGCTCTGGTTTCTCCCTTGAGGGAACCAAAAAAAGTACTGTTACAAGGCTTTTTTGTCATCTGTTTTTTATCTGTTTCCCTGTGTTTTGCGGAAGCAGGTAAAGGACTGGATGACTCATCGCCAAATCAATTACACAACAAACCGTGGCATAGCAGCGCTGTTCAGGTATTGGCATATAAAGGTGACAGCCTTCTCAATCAGGGTTCTGGCGTTGTGGTTGCTGTGGATGGAGTTGTTGTTACCAGCTCCCACCTGCTAGAAAGTGCCGACAGGTATATTATTAAAGATGAAACCGGACAAGAAAGTCCGGCAGTGATCGTTAACAAGAATGATGCCTCCGATATCGCTGTTTTACGCGCTGGCGGCATGGTTGCTACCCCCGTTCAGTTTTCTTTTAATCCCGTTTCTGAAAAAGACACACTCGAAATAGCCGGTTATTGGCATTTGTCTCCGGAAGAGCCGCGCAGTTCTTTCTTTGGTCTGTCAAACAAGCCCCGCTTTGTGGCGGCTGTGGTGCCGAATATTCAAACCACAAAAGCTCTGTTGGGCGATGGCACCGGGGAAGAGTATTTAAAACTGGTGACGTCTGTCGGGCGTGGTGCTTACGGAGCTCCGCTGGCAAATCGCTGTGGTCAGCTGGTTGGGTTGGTTCGGCCCAAGCCGGGGAAAACACTTAAGGAACTCTGGCAGCCACATACTCCGCTTGGCGCTGTAGCGACAAAGGTGTCGAATGTTGAGCAATTACTGGTATCGCTATCTATATCAGTAGAAAAAGCCAGTGAAGCTTGCCTTAGTGTGATTGACCAGCAAAAGGCTGCACAGACTGCCAAACAGCAGGAAATAGACCAAGCCAAAAAGAAAACCCGGCAAGCTGAAGAGGAAGCAAAAAAGGCGAAAGAAGCAGCTGAAAAAGAAAAGCAGGCCAGAGAAGATGCTGAAAAAGGTCGTGAAGAAATATCGACCATTGTTTCGGACGTCAACAGCAAAGCCGAGCTGATTGATTCTGAAAACAGTGAAATCAAAGAAAAAAACCAGACTCTGCTCTGGTCTGTTGTCGCGGCAATTATTATTGGACTTTTGTTGGTGATAATACTGGTGTCTAAACGCCGCAAGGATCTTTTGGCAGCGAACATGGCATTGCAGGCCGCCTCTGCCAGTTTTGGCGACTGTCGTTTTGAAGGCAGGGATTCTTCGGGAGCCCCGATGGCTTTTTTTGTGTTGGGTAAAGATTTAATGCAAAGGGCAAACGGATTGATACTCGGACGAAATCCCGATGTCGCGCAAGTGGTGATAGCCGATGACACGGTGAGTCGGCAGCATGCACAGTTATTTGTAAAAGACAGGTATTTGCATATCAGGGATCTGGGCTCTACGGGCGGCACTCGTATTAATGGTGTTGCCGTTTCGGACGAGGGCGCGGCGGCGATTGCTGGTGATGTGGTGGAATTTGGTCAGGTGCGTTGCACGCTGACAATTTCGGATGGAGATAGATAGGCATGGGAATCCCGCAAAACCACAACACTGTTGTTCGTTCCCTTCTGTGTCTTATGACGCTTTTGGTGCTCTGTGTACAAGCGGTGTATGCCGGTAAAACCCACGAGAACAATGTGGTCAAGGTCAATGTGCTCACGGTTGATAAAAAGGGCAATATAGGCAGTGGTCACGGTACCGGTTTTGTTATCAATGATGATGGTTATATTGTTACCAACTGGCATGTTGTGACGGGTGCCGTATCAATTTTTGTTCTCAGGGATGGTCAGCGAATCGATGCATTGCAGGGTTTTGATGTCAGCAACAAATTTAAGGGCGCCAATGTTGAAAAAGACCCGTGGACGTCCCGGGATCTGGATTTGGCCATATTGAAAGTCAAGCCGGAGTACTGGTCACAATTGAACTTGACTCCAGTCACGCTTACCAGCCAACGCCCGACACAAGGCAGTATTGTTTCCGCTCAGGGCTATCCCGGCATTGCCGAGGCCACGGCTGTGAGGTCTGTGGATATCACCGCATTTTCTACGTTTTCTTCAGGCACACTGGCTCGTGTGATTGAAGATGGTAAATGGTCTGGTGGTGGGCAAACATTGGTGCAATTACTTCACACCGCACCAACCTCTGGTGGTAACAGTGGTGGACCGGTGTTTGACGAATGCGGCAGGGTGGTGGGTGTTCACAGTGCTTCTCCGACTGAGAGGACTACTCTGACAGACAAACAGGGCAAGCAGCATGTAACGGGTTATGTTTCCAATGCGGCTTATGGCATTGCCTCGGATATTTCCGAGTTGATTGGTGTGCTGAACAGCAAAGGCATTAAATATTTTCTGGATGACAGTGTTTGTCACTCGAAACAGGATTTATACGAAGAAGAGAATAAAAAACTTTCCAGAATTCTGCAGTTTGCGCTTTATTTTGGCGGTGCCGCTCTGGTGGTTATTGGTTTGATGCTGGTTTATCTGTTGCGCAACCCTGCGGCTCGCCAGAAAGTGAGTCATGCTGTTGAAACCTATTCACGTTCCATTCGTTCTTCGCGCTCCAGTGCGGCGAATCCACCTCAGGATGCTCGGGTACCGGTCGCGCCGTCAAGCTCAAAAGGCAGTCTGATTCTCGATGGTTACGGGCCGGACAGACAGCGATACCGGTTGGTGATCAGCTCCGATGATCTGTACCGCGGAGAGGTGGTTGTTGGTCGCGAACCGGATAACCGGAACTACGCGATTAATGACGACAGCGTTTCGCGTCGGCATTGTGCGTTCTACGCTCAGGGTAATAATTTATTTGTTCGGGAGATTAACTCGACCAATGGCACTTTCGTTGACGGCAGACAGCTTGCCGCTGGGGAGAGTGTTTCGTTGCGTAATGGTGCCGATATAAAGCTGGGGGGCGTCACCTTCAGGGTTATTGCAGGTTGACCGAAAGCCCTATATTTGTAATGGAGAATACAAAATGACACACAGAAAATTGATCAGTATGGTGGTTTCCCTTGCCCTGGTTTTAGGTGGGTGTGCGGCAATGACCGAAGAGCAGAAAGCTGCACTTGGCAAGGTTGTCGGCGCGGTTGGTGGTGGTGTAGTTGCCGAGAAACTCACCGATCATATCGACAATGATGCAGTACGCGCTGCAGCGATTCTGGCCGGTGCCGCTGCGGGTGCCTATATTGGTGACCAGTTTGCCAAAGCCCTGAGTAAACGGGATCAGGAAAAACTGTTTGTTGCCCAGCAGCAGGCTGCTGGTTCCGGCAAGCCAGTGACATTTTCTGGTGAGGATGGTGTGACAGGCCGTGTCAGCGTTGTGAATGACAAACCAGTTGAAACGGAGCAAAAAACCGTCCAGGTAAAAGTACTCAAGGACAAAGTAGAGCAGACTCCGCCACTCAATCTTGTTGGCGCGGCGTATAGCCCTAAAAGCGTCATTAATGTGCGCAGTGGCCCCGGAACCGACTACAAACCTGTTGCCAAACTCGCCGCTGGGGAATCTGTTCAGGTGATTGGTGAAGCGTTGCCAGATAAAAAATGGTACCTGATTTCACAGCTGCCTGATGGCACTGCCGGTGGCTACGTATACAGTTCGTTGATGTCGCCATCCAGTGAGCCTGTCAACTACGTTCAAACATCCGCTGAATCTGTTTCCGAGGTAAATGTACAGGCCAACGGTGTTTGCAAAACCGTCAGACAGGAAGTCACTACGGCAGATGGTACTATCGCTGAAGATATCCGGGTTTGTCAGCAAGGTAATGGTACCTGGAAACTAGCTTAAGCCTGTTTGCGGTTACCGCCGGAAAAGTAGTTATGAGAGTATCATTCAAAAACTGTTTTCAGAACAAAGCTAAAAGCCTTGCTGTCGTTGCATTGACGGTGTTTTTTTATTGTCAGGCAACGGTGGCGAATGAACGTCTGCTGATGTCTCATGCCGGAATGGAGGCCTACCTTGATACGCTTGATTGCCGTTCTGGGTATCAGGCGAAACTAATTATTAAGTCTCCTACGGCGGGTGTTTTTGATGGTGAACGAATCGAATTACAACGATTAATCGGACAGGTGAGAGCTGTTGTCAGTATTGAGTGCCCGATGATAAAAAGAATGACCGCAAAAGGGATGGTAAATAACCAACTCTATTTTGCCGGTGCAACAGATAAAAGCTGGGGCTGGCGAATTGTTGGCCTGTATGCCGCGCCTCCCGGTCGATAGCCGAGAATGGATAGTTAGAAACAATGGACAATCATCAGCCTTCAAACCCGCATTCAGATCAACCAGCATCCCAGGCTTTGCCGCCGGGCTATGAGCTTGACGAATACGTGGTTGAGAAAGAGATTGGTGCTGGTGGTTTTGGAGTTACCTACAAGGCTTATGACAAGCAGCTTGACCGTTATGTGGCGATCAAGGAGTACTTCCCCTTCAACCTGGCAACGCGCGACCACACCATGCATGTCGCGCCTAAAACCCGTGTTGCTCAGGATGTTGATGAGTACACGTGGGGTTTAAGCCGTTTTATACAGGAAGCGCGGACTCTCGCGTTGTTTGAGCACCCCAGCATCATTCGGGTGATTCGTTACATAGAGCGCAACAGCACTGCCTACATCATTATGGATTTTGCCGATGGTCGCGATGTCTCGGAAGTCCTGCAAAAGGATGGCCTGCTGACAGTTGAAGAACTCAAAGCCATTGTTTTGCCCATTGCTGAAGGTCTGGCTTCGGTACATTCTGCCGACATGCTCCACCGGGATATCAAGCCCGGCAATATTCGGGTAAGAGATAATGGTACTGCTGTTCTGATTGATTTTGGCGCAGCCCGGCAAGCCATTGGTGTTCGGTCACAGTCTATTTCCACTATCTTGACACCCGGCTATGCGCCTATTGAGCAGTATTCCACGCGCGGCAATCAGGGTCCATGGACAGATCTCTATGCGCTGGCAGCAGTGGGATACGTCTGTCTTACGGGGGAGAACCTGTCTCACTACGAAGCGACGGAGAGAATCAGAAATGATCAGTTGCCAAAATTGGCTGATCGCATCAAAGAGGGTGACAGGATTTTTCTTGAGGCTCTCGATTGGGCATTAAGCCCGGAGGAAACCGACAGGCCGCAAACTGTTCAGGAATGGCTGGATGCAATTAAAAACGGTGTGATTCCGAAAGGAAATACCTCGCATAATGTAACGGATGCCACCGTAAAGCTGGGTAACCCCGCTAGCGAGCCATCCCGACCTCAACATAAAAAACAGCGTGATAAAAACGCCCAAAACAACGCAAGCAGAAAGCCCTTTAACTGGGGCATTGCCGTTGTTGTATTTGGACTGATTGCCGGTGGCGCTCTGTTTTTTATGGCGTCAGGTATTGATAAACCCGAGGTAGATAGCCGGGTTGTTATGAATGATTCAAAGCCAGCGGGTGACAAAGAGACAGTGACGCCTGTGGTAGCCGCCGCACCAGCTGAAGCTCCAAGGCCCGTAGCGAGGGTGGTGGAGGAACCACCAAAGATACCTCAGCCAGCGCCCAAGCCTAAAAATTATGCTCAGGATGACGCCGATTTTGAGACCGCTTCGAAAATAAATACCCCCGAAGCGTTTGAGCTTTATCTGCGACTGCACCCGGATGGTCGGCATCGCAGCAAAATAACGCGTGCACGACGCTAATAGTTAGTCCATTTTTAGGAGAAAAACATGTCAAACAATGATGGAAATGATGGTGGATTTTTTAACAACCCCACTCGCAGAGTCGGGGGTGGTGCAGACGCTACAATAAAAAAGGGAGCCGCTGATACACCAACGGTTGCAGCGACCCCTGCTGTGTCAGAACCTGCTCCAACATCGACCGGTTCGGCAATGGATATCAATCCACAGACTCGTCGAGTGAGGCCAGGAAGCTCCTCTGATGAAGTGACAGCCGCCTCTGTATCAAAGGGCTTTGGTTATCATCCCGAGTTTGTTGTCGGTTGGCTGGTTGTTGTTGAAGGGCCTGGCAGAGGCATGAGCAAGCCTTTGGGCTACGGTATGAACCCGGTTGGTCGTGAAGAAGAAACCGGGGTGCAACTCAATTTTGGTGATGAAGAAATCTCCCGAAAGGCGCACTGCCAAATCGCCTACGACCATAAAAACAAAAAGTTTTATATACAGCATGGCGGTGGGCAAAACCTCACCTATCTCGGAAATGAACCGGTACTGTCATCTAGTGAGCTACACAAAGATGCGACCATTTCAATTGGCAATACAACACTTAAATTTGTGCAATTGTGTGGTGATGATTTTGATTGGGAACAGCAGGCATAAATTGAGGGCTTCACACAATGGAGCTTGATATACATGGCGATGCTATACAGGGTTCGCGTGATTACCAGGAAGACTATTTTGAGATCTGCGCCGAAGCAGTGGAGAATCCCGGTGGTTGTCTGGTGGTATTGTGCGACGGTATGGGAGGGCACAGCGGTGGAGCGTTGGCGAGTCAGTCAGCAACTACGGCTTTTATTAATAACTTTCTGGCTGCGGAAGGCTTGTCGCCAGAGCAGGCTCTAAGCGAGTCATTAACCGCAGCCCATCACTCAATTAAGTGCCAGGTTGCCGATAGTGGTGCTCCTGCCGATATGGGTACAACGTTGGTAGCGGTGTATGTTTCAGGTAGTGACGTTCATTGGGTTAGCGTGGGTGATTCTCATCTGTATCTTTACCGAAAAGGTGAAATTGAAAAGCTTAATCAAGACCACTCCATGGCTTCTGTGCTGGATGAGCTGGCAGAAATAGGCCGCATCAGTGACGACGAAGCAAAATCTGACCCGCAACGAAATGCCTTGCGAAGTTGCCTGTCTGTGGATGAAATCAGTTTGGTTGATTTACAGGTATCCGAAGGTTTATTAACCGCCGGTGATAAATTGATACTGGCAAGCGATGGTCTTGATACGCTTGATCAAACAGACGTTGCCAAAGTGGTTGCCAAACTTAAAAAGAAGCCCGCCAGGGTTATTGCTGCAAAGCTATTGGAGGCTGTTCAGAAGGCTAACAAACCGAATCAGGACAATACCACCGCGGTGGTGATTTCGGCCAAAAGCAAATCGTGGTTTAGCATGGGTACTTAATCAATAACTGCGAATAATCATCTGCTCACCGCGCTGGGTGAGTTCTAAGTCAGCAAGTACCGACATGCCCAATAGTATTTCGTCGTCTTTCATGCCGGGGTTTAATGCAGCACGAACATTGTTGAATACCAAATCGCCCAGCCGTAATTCCGAAATAGTCGTGCCATAAACTGTGACATTGCCGTTGGCTGTAATCGTAGTGTAGGGGCGGCCTTTGGATAAGTTGAGCTTATCTTTCAGATGGTAAGGCACCGACACCACCGTCGCGCCGGTATCCAATAGAAAAGTCACTTCATCGCCGTTAATTTTGCCATTCGCTACATAGTGGCCCCAACGGTTTTGCTGCAGCACCACCTCAACCCTGCCATCTGTCAAAGAGCTATTCACCGTACGGTTTGGGTTAATTTGAGCTTCTTCCAGGTCGGCAAAAAACAGCGTCAGTAAACCAAGGCCAATAATCCAGGCGATATACAGCATCGCCTTGCCGGTGCGCTGGGTGGTGTTCTGTTCGGGGGAGGAGTTTGTCATTATAGGCAGTATATTTGCAGGGGCTATATCTTCAAGAGTAAAGTGTGGTTCTGTTGGGTTTACCTTTAAAGCCTCTTTTTAAAAAGGAATTTATAAACGGGGCAGGGCGTTATTCTATATTTACCAAGATGCGACTCTGGGAATATATGTCAGCTTTTTCTCATAGGGTATAGTTTTCTATATGGATGACCGAATTCTAAAAAAATTGGTAGGTTGGCAGATCTATCATTCCTGAAGTAGGTAAGGTGATTTGAAAACACCTTACCAGTAATACCTGAAATCAGTAATAGATAAGTTACTTGAAGCGCTATTAGAAGGCCAAGACCATAGCGGTATTAATAAATCAGTGCGGACGGATAAAACGTTAGCTGTTAGATCTTAATCGAGCTCTTATGAATAAAATAAACCCAAAGAAATTACTCAATAGCAAGTGGACGGCAGTGTCTCCTACGAACAAAGAAAAGCATTTTATGGTGTCTGAAATCGAGTTTGATGAAGAGGGTGTCGTTATTTCATGCTGTATAGAAGCGGTTATGTCAAAACGGATTATGCCGATAAATTGGCGTGATTTAACCGATGATAATAATTGGGTTCATGGTTGGAGATAAAATGAAACCCTGCGGGAGTGCTTATGGTGAACCAGAAAAAAACGACCGATCAAGTACTGGCTGAACAACGCGAATACAATTCAACGCGCGCAAAGGGTTATCGGGAGCAGGCGTTAAAGTTATACCCTTGGATCTGTGGGCGGTGTGCGCGGGAGTTTGATCGTAAAAATGTATCTCAACTAACCGTTCATCACGTAGATCACAATCATGACAATAACCCCTCTGACGGGAGTAATTGGGAGCTATTGTGTATTTACTGCCATGACGAAGAGCACACAAAGTACGAAAATCTGGTGCGCTATGGCAGTACGGTGGACGAGGTATCAACGCCAGCAACTTACAACCCCTTTGCTGATCTGAAGGCGAGAATGAAAGATGCTTCGAAATAAACCGTTGTAAAAAGGTAATCAGACACTAAAGGCTCAGACCTTATTTCCCAAGTTAGAACCGGTTTTGGGGAGAGGTTTTTCCTTCCAAGCTGCTCAATTAGCGGAAACTATCGTTGGTAGATAGTCAATCGAGCTTGTGTTCATGAAGTGGAAGCGGATTAATTTGACGAAAATGCCGGATGGCAAATATAAACAAGCATTGGATCCGCGGGAAGGTGTTCCAGAGCAGTCATTTATAGTGGCCCTATTCTCCGATAGAATGGCGCGCTTTTCGGGCCCGAAAGGGTAATGTAACGAACAAGTACAAATTCAGGTACAAATAAGGGTTCTGGCGGTATGAGTGATAGCAGTTTTATCAATAAAATCAAGAAGCGACGCACATTCGCCATTATCTCGCACCCGGATGCGGGTAAAACCACCATCACTGAAAAACTGCTGTTGTTCGGTAATCTCATTCAGGTGGCCGGTACGGTTAAGGGCAAAAAAAGTGATCGCCATGCCACATCTGACTGGATGCAAATGGAGAAGGAGCGCGGTATTTCCGTCACGTCTTCGGTGATGCAGTTTCCCTATGCTGATTGCATTGTTAACTTGCTGGATACTCCAGGGCACGAGGACTTTTCGGAAGATACCTATCGTACATTGACGGCGGTGGATTCAGCGTTGATGGTGATTGATGGCGCTAAGGGTGTGGAAGATCGAACCATCAAGCTGATGGATGTGTGCCGCTTGCGGGATACACCGATTATTTCGTTTGTGAACAAAATGGATCGTGATATTCGTGACCCGATTGAATTACTGGATGAAATAGAAGAAGTATTGGGCATTGCCGCGGCGCCGATTAACTGGCCGTTGGGGATGGGTAAGGAGTTTAAGGGCGTTTACAACCTGTATACCGATACGATTCATGTGTTCAGTCAGGGGCAAGGGCATATCATTCCTGAAGACGTTCAAATCAAAGGGCTGGACTCTGATGAGGCGACCGAGTTACTTGGTGCCTATGCAGACGTTACTCGAGAAGAAATCGAGTTGGTGCGAGGTGCAACCAACGAGTTTGATCTGGAGATGATGCTGGCGGGCCAGCTGACGCCGGTGTTTTTTGGTACGGCATTGTCAAATTTTGGTGTTCGTGAAATGCTTGATCACTTTGTAAAGTGGGCACCTGCGCCGCTCTCACGGGAAACCAAAGGCCGTGTTGTTGAACCGGAGGAGCAGGCATTCTCAGGGTTTGTCTTTAAAATTCAGGCCAATATGGACCCCAAACACCGTGACCGTATCGCTTTTATGCGGGTGTGTTCAGGTAAGTACACAAAAGGAATGAAAATGAAGCATGTGCGGTTGGGCAAGGATGTTCGCATTGCCGATGCTGTGTCATTCAAGGCCGGTGAACGCGTCGCTGTTGATGAGGCAATCGCGGGGGACATTATCGGTTTGCACAATCATGGCACTATCCAGATTGGCGATGCTTTTACCGAGGGAGAGGATCTGAAATTTACGGGTATTCCCCATTTTGCGCCGGAGTTGTTCAGGCGTATTCGCCTGGCAGACCCACTTAGAACCAAGCAGTTACAAAAGGGTATTCAGCAGCTTTCCGAAGAGGGTAGTACCCAGGTGTTTTTCCCCCTGAACAACAACGATATCGTTGTTGGCGCGGTGGGCCAATTGCAGTTCGATGTGGTGGCTTACCGTCTTAAGGATGAATACGGTGTTGAGGCTATTTACGAACCGGTGAACGTTTATACTGCCCGCTGGATCGAGAGTAGCGATACCAAAAAAATTGAAGAGCTGAAACGCAAGGCGCCCGACGGTGTGGCAATCGACGGTGGCGGTCACTTGACCTATTTGGCTTCAACGAGGGTAAACTTGTCTCTCACTGAAGAGCGCTATCCCGAAATTGAGTTTACTGCTACTCGGGAGCACTGATCGATTAAGGCGGGACTATGAATCCACCTGTGCTGCAGCTGTGTGATGTGCCGGACTACCATCGGGCTTACAGAAGCCGTTTTAGTCGGTGGTTTGGTCGTACGGGGTTGCGTTTACTGGGGTGGCAGCCTGTAGGAAAAGTTCCCGCTGATCGCAAGTTGATCGTGGTGGCTGCGCCGCATACTTCCAATTGGGATTTTGTGGTGGGAATACTGGTGATTCTGGCGCTGGATATTCGTTGTTTCTGGATGGGTAAGCACTCTATTTTTCGAAGGCCCTTTGGCGGCTTTATGAAAGCGCTGGGCGGTATTCCTGTCTATCGTGACAACCCTGTCGGTGTGGCAGAACAAATGGCTGAACAGATTCGCAATAGCGATTCGAAATTGATTGCCATTACCCCCGAGGGAACTCGCAAACGTGTGGATAAATGGAAGACAGGTTTTTTACGCATTGCCAAAACGGCAAACTGCGGAGTGTTGCAGGTGTCGCTGGACTTTCAAAAAAAGCAATTGATGATGGGTGGGGTCTTTTGGCCCGGTGATGATTTAGAAGCAGACACCGCCCGAGTAAAGGAATATTACCGGCAGTTCAGTGCCAAACATCCGGAAAAATTCTAGTTGATCTCTAGGGTTTATGGCCTGCCCAAAACCGTCAGCACTTCATATTATGTCCGTAAACTGACAGACATCACTTAATTTCTATACTTGCAGTAGCAGCCTGGTTCTTATTATGGAGGAATCTGTTATGCATTTACCTCGACTCACCCATCTGGCGATACACGTCACTGATATTGATGCCTGTGTGGAATTTTACCAGCGTTATTGTGGTATGGAGATCTGTCATCAGCGCCAGTCAAACTCTCAACAAATTATCTGGATGGCCGAGCCCGGGCGAGAAAGTGATTTTATTTTTGTAGTGATGAGCGGTGGTTGCGATCTTCAGCTTTCGGGTAATGATTATCGTCATTTTGGTTTTGCTGTTGAGAGTAAAGCGGCGGTGGACAATTTGGCGGAACTTGCCCGGGAACGGGGTGATTTGGTTTGGGAACCCCGCGATGAACCTTATCCGGTAGGGTATTACTGCGGGTTGCGAGATCCGAATGGCAATTTTGTTGAGTTTAGTTATGGGCAACCGCTGGGCCCGGGAGCCAATGAACTGCCAAAGTGAAAACCTTGTAGAGCAAAAGAGTCTAAGTGGTTAAAAGCTTGCCGAAAATATTTGGCTGTAATACCTTGCCTGCATCTATTCTATTCATTTTTTAAAAGAGGCTATTACCGCCAATGAAAAATTCAGATAAAGCCGCCATGTCCAGCCCTATGTCTAGAGGGTTAATTACAGCTGCTGCGTTTGTGATTGTGGTTGCCGGTATCAAGCAGGCCGAAGCGATTCTGGTACCGTTTCTGCTGTCGGTGTTTATTGTATTGATATTTTCCCCCTTGCTGGCCTGGTTAAAGAAAAGGCGTGTGCCTTCGGGGCTGGCTATTGGCTTGATTATGTTTGTGATGGTGATTGTCGGCTGGTTGATAGGTATTTTACTCGGTGCCTCCATCCGAGACTTTAGCAATAACCTGCCGGAGTACCAGGCCCGGCTGACAGAGATCAGTCAGGGGCTGCTGATCTGGCTTGCCGAGTACGGCATTGAAATTGATCTCAGCCAGCTACAGGACAAGTTTGACCCCGGTGTTGCCTTGAAACTGGCAGGTAACACGTTGACGTCATTTGGCAACGTGATGACCAACGCCTTTCTGATTTTACTTACTGTGGTTTTTATTCTTGCCGAAGAAATGAGTTTTAGCGACAAGCTGCGTACAGCGCGAGGTTCTTCGACAGCCTCTGAAGGTGCGCTTAAAGGTTTCGCGCAAAGTGTTAATAGTTACTTGGCCTTGAAGTCTTCTCTTAGTCTGTTAACAGGTTTGCTGATTATGTTTTGGTTGTGGATTTTAGGTGTGGATTACCCCGTTATGTGGGGAACCATGGCTTTCCTGTTGAATTTTATTCCTACCGTGGGCTCTATCATTGCAGCAGTTCCTGCTGTGTTACTGGCGCTCATTCAATTGGGACCAAGTTATGCAGGTCTTACCGCCCTAGGTTATGTAGTGGTTAATGTTGGCGTTGGCAACATGCTGGAACCCAAGCTGATGGGCAATGGACTAAACCTGTCACCGTTAGTCGTGTTTCTCTCTTTGGTTTTCTGGGGTTGGGTGCTGGGGCCTGTCGGTATGTTTTTATCTATCCCCCTGACGATTATGGCGAAGCTGGCACTGGAGAACCAACCTGATACGCGCTGGATTGGTGTGATGTTGGGCTCAGGCAAAAAAATAGATGACGATGAGTAAAGGCATGTTTCCTGCCGAGTTGCAAAAGGCGCTCAAAGGTCTGTTGCCAACAGCGAGAATTAAACAGCAAAAACTGTCAATGGAAGCGCCGTTGGCACTTTGGCTGATTGATCCCGAAGGTTGGGATATACCGTTAACCGAAGCGGAAACCGATGCTATTTTTGAAACACCACCCTATTGGAGTTTTTGTTGGGGCAGCGGCAAGGCCCTGGCTGAATGGATATTGACTGAACCGCAATTGGTTGCTGGTAAAGTGGTGCTGGACTTTGGCAGTGGTTCCGGAGTAGTGGCTATTGCCGCGGCTCAGGCCGGAGCTGCTAAAGTCATCGCCTGTGATATCGACCCTACTGCACTGGCTGCAGTGCGTCATAATGCGGCACTTAATCATGTGCGGTTGGATTATCTGGATGATTTTTTTAATCTTCCGGAAAAAGTCGATGTACTTCTGGCCGCAGACGTTCTTTATGACCCTGAAAACATTCCATTACTCAAAGAGTTTCAAAAGAAAGCTCGGGAAGTTTTGGTGGCTGATTCACGAGTAAAAAATTTTTCTCAGCAGGGCTTTAAAAAAATCGGTGAAACTTATTCCGTCACTGAACCTGATCTTGGAGAAATTGAAGATGTGAAAACCGTTCGTTTTTATCGCGCCATTGGTAACGTTTCCTGAGCGTGCGATAGCAAAGCTTGCGTCAGGGTCAGGGTCAGGAAGAGCAACTAACACTCAACTCGCCCGACCAATCTGGCGGAACCCCCACTTGTTTTTCGGCGTCCGGCCCGAGATCCGAATATTCATCAAACAAATCGCTGATCAGTGTTAACCTGTGGCCCGTTTTACGGTAATCCTGTACATCTTCCACTTTGTGTGTAGCGGTTTCCGCCATGTCGTTTCGCAACACGAGCTTTGGGTTAACCTGTTTCTTTTTACAGGCGGGTTCGGTTGCTGGCCAACGGTCAAACCCTTGTTCATCGTTCAGATCAGGTCGAGTTGCAGATTGAGCTGATTGAACCCTTGTGGCCGTACCACGGTAGAAAATTTCTCGCCGAGCCAGGCACAGCCGTTATCAAACTGCATATCCGGAATTCTCATCACACCTGAGGATTGTGTGGTCAGCAAGTAATCTGCCTGCATCACGATAGCAAAAACCGCATACTAAAAAGCATAGTGTGCTTTGAAGTGCGATAAGAAACGTGTTGCAGCGCTATTCGGAAACCAGCCGGAATGCTACGGGTACGGTAAAGATCAAGGCATCGTCCGAGATGGCCTCTGGTACCCGATCAAAAGGTGCCGCTTTTTCCACGGCTTTCAGCGCCGCGTCGTTTAGTGATGTGTATTGAGATTCTTCAACCGCCTCGACGTTTTTCAGTGAGCCATCACGATTGAGTTCAAACTGTAACCGCACACTTCCCTGGTGATTGCGTCGTACAGCAGACTTTGGGTAACGCAGTAGCTTATAAACCTTTTGAATGGCGTTGGTGGTGTATTCTTGTTGAGCCAGTAACGATTCGACTGAAACTTCGGGTTCCGGTGGCTCCAGCTCTTCGACTTCAGGCTGTCCGACTGGCTTGCCTGCAGTCAGGCTGGCTTCTACCGGTAACGCTTTTTGTTCCGGTTGTTTTTCCTGCCCGGGCAAGCTGGATGTATCGGTATTTGAGGATGCGACAGCCTTTATGGTCCCATCTGACGGCGGTCCTGATAATCTGGGCTCGGGGAGCTCGAACGCTATGGTCGTTTCCTCCGGCTTGCTCTCCGGCTCCGGTGGTTGTGCCCAGGCAGCAATAGCAGCAATGCGAGTATCTGAGGGAATGGTGGCTTCGAGTCTCTGAAGCAGTTCCGGTTTCGGCGCTGTGTTGCCGAGGATGTTATCTCTGAATTCCGAGCTGGGTGGTACCGGGCCAAGCCAGGCTCTTAAAAACAGTATAAACAGAGTTTTGCTGTGGCCTTGCGAAAAGCGGGTCTGATTGATCGTGAATGAAGTGCCTGACTGTGGCTCGAAACTGAGGCTGACAATATCGCCTGGCTGGAGTCGGCCCTGAATGGCCCCAAACAGGTCGGCGACATTGGAGGCTTCAGCCTGGAATGCTTCACGACTGTTGTTGATGGCGATACTCTGCATCCACTGATTGACGATTGCGCGCCTGGACATGGACTTCGTTAATCGCATATCCATGCGCATTTCCTGGTTGCTGTTTAAGATGGACTCAGCTGAGTTGCTGGGTTCCGCCAAATACAGTGCGCCGAGGAATATCTCCGAACCAAAATCCTGGTAGGAAGATACGCCGTTTAATTTAGCAGCAGAACAACAAATACTTACAGCACCGAGTATCAGGCACACGGTGACGCTTTGAAAAGTTTTCATTTCCTAATCCCTGGTCCAGCCATTATCTAATTATCTTTCGAGATCCGATCCATTTTTTATGGGTCTCGCTAGCAGGACAACACGCATTCTATATGGATGCCTGGCAATTCTCTACTTTGGTTTTAATTGCTTCAAGTTCAATCTGGTCATTTTGGTGATGTCTGTCACGTTGATGCTGTGACGGTTGTTGAGTTAATGGCAAGAAGTTCGTTCAGGCAACATCGAATAGCTGACAGGTGCCGGATTATTCATGTTAACTAGCGCAATCGGTTTTTGGGTGATACTGAATGAAAGCAGAATATAAAACAGACCTTGCCCTCTATGAGCTGGAAGATAAGATTGCCAGTCTGCACTTCTTTAAAGAAGTTGGCCGTAATGATCGCCAACAACTCAGAATGCTGGTTGGGCAATCACGCCTGGTTCATGCAGGGCCTGGAGAAGTACTTCTGAAGGCGGGTGATCGGGACAGTTGGCTCTACTTTCTGATGCGAGGAGAATTAATGGTTTGCGCACCAGGTCGTATGCAAAGGCTGGGGCGGTTAATTGCCGGTGAAGTATTTGGCGATATCAGCGTTATTACGGGTTGTCCACGCAAAACCGACATTCTGGTGCCGCCAAATGGTCGGGAAGTTGTTGTATTGGCGCTGGACTTTCGGCTGTTATCTGATTTGCAAAATCATACCTCTGTCAGTCTTGCCACCAAACTGATTGTCTACCGCCAGATTGTGCATATGTTGCGTTGGCGCAGTGATCTTTACCGAATCAAGTTTCCCCGTCATGACCTGGTTAAAAAACCGTATAGGATGGTACAGATCAATTCGGGCATCAGTGCTCAGGACGAGCTTGTTGAGCTGGGCTCGCATGCCCGGTATCTCGCAAAACGCCTGCAGTATTTGAATGAGCAGTTGGGTGCTGTAGACAGTGGTGCCGTGGAGAAGACTACGCAAAAAAGCGCATTATGACGTGTTCTTGATGAGTGCCAGTTTTAAAGCCTGTTTTGGATAAACTGTGCTATCCGATTGGTATTTGTGTGTCAGAGTGGCCCGTGTAGAATGAGGTGTCGGCGAGATAAGGTACAGTTGGTGAAAAATGGCATCTGCAGCGGTTAATGGGCAGTTTCTTTCATGGTATTAGCGCGGTTTCTAAAGCCAGTCATGCCCGCGTTACCGGAATATCTTCGCCAATGCTTTTTCCCGAGGCCGCAGATTGACACAGATGCCAGATGAACAGGCCAATCGTGCCGGTAATCGCCTGTCGGACCGGTTTTCGGAGCTGGCAAGTACAACGCGCTATCACTATCTGACACTGGCGAATAGTCTCCAGCAAAAAATATCCGGTCGTGATAGACCCTTGTTACTCGGTGTTTCCGGCGCCCAGGGAACGGGTAAGACAACGTTGTGCGCGTTTTTGAGTCAGCATCTGGAGAATCGCTTTGCTTTGCGGTCAGTAGTGTTGTCGTTGGATGATTTTTATCTGACAAAAAGCGAGCGCCAACAATTGGCGCAACGTATTCACCCACTGCTCGCCACGCGAGGTGTTCCCGGTACTCATGATTTAAAACTGCTTAACGACGTTTTGCATCGCCTGCTTTTCTGTAGTGCTGAAGAGCGTGTTGTTGTGCCTGCATTTGATAAGCTGGCGGATGATCGACTGCCTGAGGCTGAGTGGCGAAACTGCTGTGGCAAGCCTGATCTGGTGATCCTTGAAGGCTGGTGTGTGGGTGCCGAATCGGAAAGTCGCACAGATCTGTTACAGCCCGTGAATTCACTTGAAATGGAAAAGGACCCTGACGGCAGTTGGCGGCAATGGGTCAATCAGCAATTAGAAGGTGGCTACCAAACATTATTTCAGCGCCTGGATGGTCTGGTTTTCTTGCAAGTGCCTGGCTTAATGCAGGCAGATAAGCGGTTGCCGAATATGGAGCAAATTGTGCAATGGCGCCTTGAGCAGGAAGAACAGTTAATCAAGACAGCGCGTCAGCCAGGCATGCCACTCTCGGCAATCAGACGTTTTGTGATGTACTATGAGCGTATTACCCGCACCATGCAGCAGCGATTGCCGGGTAGTGCTGATGTAGTGTTGACTTTAAATAGGCGGCATGAGGTGATTGCCATTCATGGCAGTGTTTGGTTTAACGCATGAAGCAGGTTTTCAGGATTGTTTATTATGCAGGGTTATTGCTGGCGCTGTGGGGTGCGGTGACTGCTCTGTTGACTGATATGGCGGTGGTTTGGGTTGGCGTGTTGCTTACCAGTTTTCCACCGTTGTTGAACGTTGTATGGTGTTTTGATAATGGTGATTCACCTTCACGGAAAGCGAGATTTCCCAAACTTTCATTATTTGTCTTGACGGGACTGGCGTGGGTGCTGCTGACTTTGGATGACAGGTCAGCCGCTTTATGGCTGGCGCTTGGTTGCCTCGGCGGATTTTTATTAAACAGTTACTGGGCTGTCAATCAGAACAGTCAGGAAGAGAGGTTGCGATGAGATTTGTCACTATGAGCGCGGGGCAGCTGGGAGCTGTTGTTGACGATACCCTTGTTGATTTGCCCGCAGCGGCGCAACAGCTCGGACAGCCGATAGTTGCGGATATGATGGCATTGATCGCCTCTGCTGCTACTGACCAGCAATGGCGGTTGGCACTGGATGCTGTGGCAAAAGGTATTGCCTGTTCTGCTTATAGCGACAGTGCTATTCGAGCGCCCTTGCAGCCTGTTCGAAACATTATCTGTATTGGTAAAAATTACCTCGAGCATATTACGGAAGTAGCCGACAAAATGCGCCTGCCCGACGATATTCCCGAGCACCCGATTGTTTTTACCAAGGCCACTACTGCTATTAATCATCCGGGGGCGGAAATCCCCTCTCATCCTGAACACACCTCAAAGCTGGACTACGAGGGTGAGTTGGCGCTGGTGATTGGCAAGGGGGGGCGAGATATAGCGCCAGAGAACGCCTGGGATCATGTCTTTGGTTATTCTGCGCTTAATGATGTTTCTGCCCGCGATTTACAATTGGCACACAGTCAGTGGTTTATAGGCAAGAGCCTCGATGGATTCGCCCCTTTCGGGCCGGCAATTGTGCCGTTGTGCGCCATGCCGGAACCCGCTGATATTCAGGTGCAAACCCGGGTGAATGGTGAACTCCGCCAGGATGGGCGCTTTAACCAGCTGATTTTTGATGTGCCAACGTTAATCAGTACTGTTTCGGCAGGCATCACATTGCTGCCGGGCGATATTATTGCCACAGGCACCCCGTCCGGGGTTGGCATTGGTTTCACTCCGTCAAAATATCTGCGTCCGGGCGACGAAGTAGTGGTGGATGTTACCGGTGTGGGCAGTTTGAGAAATACAGTGAGTTAATTAACAATAAAACTGCAGGTCACTGGAATGACTGAGAATATTTTTCTTGATAAGTCCAACTATGTGCGCATTCCTGTTTCGCAACTAAAGGAAGGCATGTTTGTTGCGGAGCTGGATCGGCCTTGGCTTGAAACACCGTTTTTGTTGCAGGGCTTTGTGATTCACAAACAGGCAGAAATTCGCAAGTTGCAGGAGCTTTGTTCCCATGTTTATGTAGAAAAGGCTGGCAGCTCCTGGGGTGGTAAGAGAAACCCCTTTCAGCATTCTTTTGGTACAACCAAGCGCGCATCCCACGGCCAGGATAGCAGTGGTTTGCGGGTGAATGCCAACAAAACGGACAAGAGCCGGTCACTGGTGTCGAGTATTGCCAGCCGCACCGAGCACAAAGTCAATGTCAGAGTGGCAGAAGAGCATTCCTTCGCCCGCACCACTTACAAGCATGCTAAACAAACAACGGTAGAGATTCTGGAGCAGGCGCGTCTGGGTAATGCGCTTGATACCGGTTCGGCGAAGCAGGTGGTAAACGGGTGTGTCGAGAGTATTCTCAGAAATCCGAATGCCCTGATGTGGATGGCAAAAATTAAACACGCGGACGACTATACGCTTGAGCACTGTCTCAATGTTTGTGTGCTGGCCATTTCATTTGGTCGACACTTGCGTATGGATGAAACCAGGCTGGAGCGATTGGGGCTTTGTGGCCTGATGCACGATGTTGGCAAGATGCAGGTTCCGGATGCAATTCTCAATAAACCGGCTGAGTTGACTGACGCAGAATTTAAGGTCATGCAGAGCCACACGACTCGTGGCAGGGATTTGCTATTGAAGGAAAAAGATGCCCTGGCTTATACAGTTGATGCGGCAATGAATCACCACGAAAGGATTGACGGCAAGGGTTATCCGCGAGGCTTGTTTGCCAATGAACTATCGGACTACGCCAGAATTGTATCGATTGTTGATGCTTTTGACGCCATGACCAGCGAGCGCTGTTACAGCAAGGCAAAATCCACCCTCGATGCATTGAAAGAAATCTATCGCGGCCGGGGGGCACACTTTGACGATGATCTGGCACTTGAGTTTATCCAGTTAATTGGTCCATACCCGCCCGGAACCATTGTTGAATTGAAAAACGGTTACATCGGCATCGTGCTGTCGTCAAAGGTTAAAAAGCGCCATATGCCATTTGTTAAGATTGTGCTGGACCAGCAGAAGCAGCCCCAGGAGCCGGAAGTGGTGGATCTGCTGGATGTGGAGCGAGGTTCGCTGGGCAAGGAATTCCTGATTGCCAGAGTATTGAAAGATGGTGATTACGATGTATTTCTCGAAAACTATCCGGTGCAAAGCACATTGCAAAGTCTGGCTTCATCGGCCCCTGTTGATGACCGCGATGTGAAAGATTCGGGGAGCACTGATTGATCCATCAAGGCCAGTAGCGAGGAGTTACTGATCAGAATATTTGATCCCAATGATACTGTAGCAAAGGTTTCCTTCCGGGGTTTGTATCATGGCTTCATCGTCCAGTTTTTTTCCCAGAACGGCACGTGCAATTGGTGAATCGACGCTGATCATGTTGCGTTTCAGATCAAATTCGTCAGCGCCGACAATGCGGTAACAGCGGGTTTCACCTTTTTCATTTTCCAGCGTCACCCAGGCGCCAAAAAATACTTTATCCTGTTCTGCCGGGCTGCGGTCGACAATAGTCAGCTCGTCCAGTCGTTTCGCCAGATAACGAACACGGCGATCAATCTCCCTCAGGCGGCGTTTACCGTAAATATAATCGCCATTTTCTGAGCGGTCCCCGTTTTTGGCCGCCTCTGAAACGGTTGCTGTGACAGCCGGGCGTTCCACTTTCCAGAGCTGCTGTAGTTCTTTCTGGAGTGCCTGGGCACCTTCGGGAGTGATATAAGGTGCGCTTTTCGGTTGGGGTGGCCGGTATCTACTCATTTTTCGCAGGGTCGCGGTGGGTTGTGCTGTTGAATGGCATCAAGGTTGTCTATGGTAACAGGGGCTGGTGCGTCGCCTATCGAGAAACCGAACACTTTTGAGTAGAAATACAGCTCGGCATTAAACGTTCGACAAATTGTTTCGGCGCGTCTAAAGCCATGCCCTTCACCGGGGAACGGTAAGTAGGCGACGGCAAGTTTTTTGCTGCGCAGAGACTGAACCATTGAGACGGCTTGTTCCGGTGGAACAACCTTGTCTTCCAGCCCCTGAAAAAATATCACCGGGCAGCTCAACTGGTCGGTAAAGTGAATGGGGGAACGCTGCTGGTAAATGGCTTTTGTTTCGGGGTATGGGCCAATCAGCTGGTCAAGATAACGAGATTCGAATTTGTGGGTGTCGGTCGCCAATGTTTCCAGGTCACCAATGCCGTAGAGACATGCACCCGCTTTAAAGGTATCGGTGAAGGTCAGTGCGGCCAGCACCGTGTAGCCCCCGGCACTGCTGCCACGAATTGCTACTCTGTGGGGATCGGCCAACCCCTGTGCAATGATGTGCCGGGTACCGGCAACGACATCTTCTATATCGGCTATGCCCCAGGCGCCATTGAGTTGTTGGCGATACTCCCGTCCGTAGCCGGTACTGCCGCGATAATTCACATCAAGCACAGCAAAGCCGCGGCTGGTCCAGAATTGTATTTTTAAATTGAGCGCCGTCGAGGTTGCGCCGGTCGGTCCACCATGGCACATCACGATCAATGGCGGCTTTTCCCCTTCAGGCACGCAGTAGTCGGGATGGGTTGCCGGATAATAAAAGCCGTGGGCGCGGGAAAGGCAATCCGTACCGGTGGCAAAGTCTATCGCCTGCGGCTGGCTTAAACAGGCTGATTCAAAAGGCAGTGGTTCCGGGCGCTGCTCGGTTTGCAAGCTGCGTTGATTCAGGTCGCAACTGGCCAGCTCCGCTTCAATGTTATTGGCCGCACCGATGAACCAGGCTTTTTGGCCTGCGCAGTGAATGGCAGCAATTTGAGTGTACGGACTGTCGATGTTTGTCAAACAGCCATTGGCCACAATCGCCAGTTGCCATTCTCCTCTCTGGCTGTAGCAGCATACAATGGAGCTGTCGTCACAAAAGCCATAGGTGGACATTCCCAGAACCCAGAGCGGTGTGGCAAATTCGGCATCAAGTGTGCAGACGGGTGCTGTCTTACCGTTTGCGTCTATGCGGTAGATATTCCACCAATTACTGATATCCGAGACGAAATGGAGCTCGCCATGGGGAGACCATTCCGGCTGGAATATGGATTGAGGCTGCTCTCCGGCAATCAGTGTTGAATGGGCGAGTGTGCCGTCGGGTTGTATGTCGGCCAGATACAGTTGCGAGCTGTCCCACGGCATATTGGGGTGGTCCCAGCTAACCCAGCAGAGTTGGTGTCCATCAGGACTGATTCTGGGGTAGGCATAGAAATCATTTCCATAAACCAGCTTTTCAATTGTGTTTGTGCCGGATGAGTCCGTCAGGGGAATGGCGGCGATAAAATTCTCGGGTTCATGTTGAGAGCTTTGGTGAACTTCACAGACGCAGATCAAACGATGCCGGTTTTCGTCATAACAAAAATCTGCAAAGCGGTATTCGCTGCCGTTTTCTTCCGGTGCAGGCGTGACAGGTTGTGGAATGGCATGGTCGGATCGAGTGTCCAGCCGGTAAATTCTCTGATCATCCTGCAAGCAAAAATATAGCGTATCGCCCACGATGATGTAGGGGGTTCCTCCATATTCGTGAACCTGCGACCGCACACTCAAGGGTGCAGGTACGATGTCGCGGGTGCGGTTGTTTTGATCTTTTTCTACGACTACTGTGCGACCGTTTTCCCAAGGACGGGATTCCAGCCAGTAGAGTTTGTTGTTGCGGGCTAGAGGATAATCAAATGTTGGTCGGGCGGCGGTCATCAGCTCAGGGGTAATTGGCGAACGCCAGCTGCCACAGGTCCGCTGTTTTGCTAAAGACTGATTCAAGGTTATCCTCCGGCCAGTTTGACTTTGTGGCCCAGTTTTTCTAGCTCTGCTTTGATTTTTTCTCGATGATCGCCCTGAATTTCCACAACACCGTTTTTGATTGAGCCGCCAGTACCGCAGAGCTGCTTTAGCTGTTTGGCGAGTTGCTTGACAGATTTTTCATCCAGAGTTAATCCGGAAATGGTAGTAACACCTTTGCCTTTTCGTCCGCTCACTTCGCGTCGAATTCGCACGATCCCGTCCCCGGCAATGTCTGACATGCGTTCTTCTTTTGTCTTAACAGTTGATGGTTTGATTCGGCCCTGATCGGTTGAATAAACCAGCCGTGAACTTTTGGTCATGCGAAGTAGCCTCATGGAAATTTCTGAAAAAAACTGGATTCAGGTGCGAGGTGATGCTAATTCAATAGTTGCAATCCGGCAAATGTTGCACAAAGTATGCTGCCAGTTAGAGGAATCGTCAGCCTGAACCAGCGACGTTCACGCCAGTTTATTGCTGCCAGTGATAAATTAACCAGAATGAAAACCAGTAGAACCAGTGAGCTGGTAGCCTGTGCTAATGTAACCAGTGGGAACCACAGAGCGAAGGTGGCAACCAGAATGCCCACCAGGATGGTTGCAATCGTGGGTGTGCGCGTGCGAGGACTCACATAGCCCAGCAACTTTGGTATCAGGGCATTGTTCGCCATGCCGTAAAGCACACGGGAGGCCATGATCATCTGGATCATGGCGCCATTGAGTATGGCAACAATACCAATAAAGGCCATAACTCCGGGTGAAAACAGGCCCCCCTGTTCCACGACCAGTGCCAACGGCGCTTCCGATGAGGACAGTTGCTCAAGTGGCACAATAGACAGAGCCACAATTGCAACAGTGGCATACAGCAGAGTCGTGATAATTAAAGCCAGAAAAATAGCAATGGGCAGGTTACGGCGGGGGTTTTTGACTTCTTCGGCCATATTCACCATGTCTTCAAAACCGATGAATGCATAGAAGGCAAGGAATGCTCCGCTGATAATTGGCAGACTGCCAATGTCTGCGGCGGCAAAGCCTTTCCAGTTGATGCCCTGGCTGGAAATTTGTTCGCTACCCGATGCGAATACCATGAGCAAGCCGACAATTTCGATCAATGTAGTGATCACCGCCATACCCACTGATTGTTTGACGCCCCAGCAGGCAAGACTGCAAAACAGGCTCACAATTACAATTACCAGCAGGCTTTTGGGTAAGGGCATAAAAAACTTGAAATAACCGATAAAGCCGTTGAGCAGTGTGGCGGATGAGACGATACCACCCAGCACAATGGCAATGCCTACCAGCGTAGCCAGGGCGTTCACACGTAGACCCTCGGCAACATATACCGCTTCACCGGCGCTTTGCGGGAAGCGACTGGAAAGTTGAGCGTAGGCGTAAGCGCTGAAGCTGACGATAATCGCGGATACCAGAAATGCCAGTGGTGTAGCCATACCGCTGATGCTTGCCACTTCACCAAGCAGCACGTAAATACCGGCGCCTAAAATAGTACCAATACCGTATAGGGTAATCTGGAACAGTGACAGTGAGCGCCTGAGTGATGCAACCTGTTTCATGGTATGTGCGAGGGGTACTTGGTATCGGTGAGTGATGTGGGTATTAAACCGCTGCCTATCCTTTGCTCATCTTGCTACTTATAATGGTTGCCGTCCATTATCGATTGGCTGAATCAATATGGTAAAAAGAACGCCCCTTCGTCAACAGCTGTACTCTGTTATTTTCGGCACTGATACACCTGCAGGTCAATGGTTTGATTTGCTGCTGATTTACGCCATATTACTGAGTGTCTTTGCAGTGTCGCTGGATTCTGTGGCGAAACTGCATGAGAGTTATGGCAACATCTTTTATATTCTGGAGTGGACATTCACCATTCTGTTTACTATTGAGTATATTGCCAGGGTTTACTGCTGTCCCTCGCCGCGCCGGTATATCTTCAGTTATTACGGCCTGATTGATCTGGTCTCTATTGTGCCAACCTATCTGGCACTATTTATGACAGGTGCCAGTTATCTGTTAATGATTCGCTTGCTTCGGGTGCTAAGGATTTTCCGGGTGCTGAAGCTGGCTCGCTATCTGACGGAATCAACCCTGTTGATGAGAGCATTGTATCTGGCACGCCGTAAAATACTGATTTTTTTCAGTATAGTGCTGGTGTTGAGCACTATTTTTGGCAGTCTGATGTTTGTGGTGGAAGGCCCGGGAAACGGGTTTACCAGTATCCCCAAGAGCATCTATTGGACGATCGTTACTATTACCACGGTTGGTTATGGTGATATTACGCCTCATACAGTGTTAGGTCAGCTTATAGCGACCATCTCAATGATGCTGGGTTATTCTATTATCGCGATTCCCACCGGCATTGTGACGGCCGAGTTAGCCACAGAGATGCAGCGGCGAAAAGCCTCTCTGCATTGTCGTGACTGTCACAAGGGTGGGCATGATGAAGATGCTGAATACTGTAAATGGTGCGGAGGAGAGCTTCCGTAAGAGGGGAAGAGGGGGCTGCATCGGTAACCGCTGACTGTAAAGTCAAAGATGTGGAATTTAAATCGACAGTTTTATGACAAAACTGTTGTCGCGAACAAATAAAGCTGACAGAATCATTTACCAAGTTTCTTGGTGGCAGTTGGGGTTTCCTGTGAAACCGACAAATATAAAAAATCCTGAATATTTCCATAAGGTAGTGGACTGTCAGTACGCCTGTCCGGCACATACGCCTGTTCCTGAATATATACGTCTGATAGCGCAGCGGCGTTATTCGGATGCCTACATGATCAACTGGGAATCCAATGTATTTCCCGGGGTGCTGGGGCGCACCTGTGATCGACCCTGTGAACCCGCTTGTCGCAGGGGACGGGTTGACGAGGAACCGGTAGCCATTTGCAGGCTGAAACGGGTTGCTGCCGACTTTAAAGAAGATGTTGCCGGTCGCATGCCGCTACCCCCGGCTGTGTCGAATGGCAAGATAGTTGCCCTCGTTGGCGCTGGTCCTGCCTCGCTCACAGTGGCCCGTGATCTGGCCCCGCTGGGGTATGAATTACATATTTACGATGAACAGCCTACTGGCGGTGGTTTCATGCGCAGCCAGATACCGTCTTTCCGTCTGCCTGAATCCGTGCTGGATGAAGAGATTGGTTTTATTCTCGGTATGGGGCCGGTCGCGCACTTCAATCATTATGTTGACAGCCTTAACGATCTGCTGGCTAAAAATTATGATGCCGTCTTTGTGGGTAGTGGTGCGCCCAGAGGACGTGATCTTGCCGGATTGCCTGGCCGTGAAATCGGCGACGCCAATATCCATATAGGCATTGACTGGCTTGCCAGCGTTGCGTTTGAACATACGGTAAAAGTGGGTAAAAAAGTAATTGTTCTGGGTGGTGGTAACACCGCCATGGATTGCTGCCGTACTGCGCTCCGGCTGGGTGGCGAAGATGTGAAGGTGATTGTACGCAGTCCGTTTGAAAGCATGAAAGCGTCACCGTGGGAAAAAGAAGACACCCTTCACGAAGGTATTCCTATCATTGATAACCATGTGCCTCTTGAGTTTGTGATAGAGGAGGACAAGTTGGTTGGCATGCGCTTTGAAAAAGTCGAGGCCGTTTTCGATGAGGCGGGTAAACGATCATTGCTGCCAACAGGTGAGGAGCCAGTGTTCTACCCCTGTGACGACGTGCTGGTTGCGATTGGCCAGGAAAACGCCTTCCCCTGGATTGAAAAGGATATTGGCATTGAATTTGATGATTGGGGTCTGCCACAGCTGGACAAGGTGACGTTCCAGTCTACCAACCGCAAAGTCTTTTTTGGCGGGGATGCGGCTTTTGGTCCGGAAAACATTATTACGGCTGTTGCACAGGCTCACCAGGCCGCCATATCAATTGATCTTTTTCTCAGCGACCGAACGTTGACCGAGCGCCCGGCTCCGGGTACCAATCTGGTTAGCCAGAAAATGGGCATTCATGACTGGAGTTATGACAATGCGGTATCCAGCGATGACCGTGAGGTCGTACCACTGGTGGAACTCACCAGTGCTTTGCAGGATCGGAAACTGGAAGTCGAACTGGGTTTCGACGTTGCTCAGGCATTTGATGAAGCCCAGCGTTGTCTCAACTGTGATGTGCAGACAGTATTTGATGAAGTTCGCTGTATTGAGTGCGATGCTTGTGTTGATGTGTGCCCAATGGACTGCATCAATTTTCTGCAAAATGATGAAGAACCGGTATTGCGGGATTCATTGCGGGTGTCGGCCAAAAACCAGCAGCAGGATCTCTATGTTTCCGAAGATTTAAAAACCGGTCGAGTGATGGTGAAAGACGAGGATGTTTGTCTGCACTGCGGTTTGTGTGCTGAACGATGCCCGACTGCGGCCTGGGATATGCAGCAATTTTATTATTCGGTGACCAAGGCAGCGCCGCTGTCCGTCAATAGCAATGCACAGCGAGCGATAGCATGCAACGAATAGAAGCAGTCAACGATTTTGTCGTCCGGTTCGCAAATATCAACGGTACCGGTTCGGCCAGTGCCAACAATATGTTCGCCAAAACAATCTTCAGAATGGGTATTCCCGTCAGCCCGAAAAATATTTTTCCCTCCAATATTCAGGGTTTGCCTACCTGGTACGAAGTGCGTGTGAACGATAACGGCTATCTGGGACGGCGAGGTGGCGTGGATCTTATGGTGGCTGTTAACCCCCAGAGCCTGGCTGATGATATTCAGACAGTCGAGTCTGGTGGTTATCTGATTTACGACTCCACCAAGCCATTGGATTTACGGTTGCAGCGCAACGATATTCTTATGATGGGGATTCCGCTGACCGAGATGTGTCGTGTGGAATACCGTGATCCCAGGCATCGCCAGCTGTTTAAAAACGTGATCTACATCGGCGCGCTTGCGGCTCTGCTGGATATGGATTTCGAGGTGATGAAAAACCTTGTCCGGGATCAGTTCCAAAAGAAGGAAAAGCTGATTGCTTCTAATATCCATGCACTTGAAATGGGTTATCAGTACGCGACTACACATTTTCAGTGTCCGCTGGGAATTCGTGCTGAAACAAGGCGGCTTGCGGACAATCACATCCTGATGGAAGGTAACGCTGCACTTGGTTTGGGTGCCGTTTATGGTGGCGCTTCAGTCGTTGCATGGTATCCGATTACGCCGTCGACCTCTGTTGTCGAGGGGTTTGAAAAGTATGCCAAACGCCTGCGTATTGATCCTGGTTCCGGTCAGAAAAAATATGCCATTGCTCAGGCTGAAGATGAGCTGGCAGCAATCGGTATGGTGGTAGGTGCCTCCTGGAATGGTGCTCGGGCGTTCACCGCTACCTCTGGTCCGGGCGTATCACTGATGAGCGAGTTTCTGGGGCTGGCCTATTTTGCAGAAGTACCGGCGGTACTGTTTGATATTCAGCGAGCCGGGCCTTCAACAGGTATGCCGACTCGCACACAGCAATCCGATGTTCTGGCGGCAGCATATGCCTCCCACGGCGATACCAAACAGGTTTTGCTGTTTCCCGCCAGCGTTAACGAGTGTTTCGAGATGGGAGCTGCCAGTTTTGATCTGGCTGATCGTCTGCAAACGCCGGTGATAGTTCTGAGTGATCTCGATCTGGGGATGAACGAACATTTCTCCGAGCGGCTGGTGTGGGATGACGAACGACAATATGATCGTGGCAAGGTGCTTGATTTCAATGCTCTGGAAAATATGACTGAGCGATTTGGTCGCTACAAGGATATGGATGGTGATGGTATTTGCTATCGCACATATCCCGGAACGCACCCCACCAAAGGTGCATTTTTCTCGCGTGGTTCCTCGCGGGATGAATACGCAATTTACACGGAAAGCGGTAATGATTATGTGCATAACATGGATCGCTTGCTGCTGAAGTGGGAAACCGGTAAAAACTATGTGCCCAAACCGGAAATCAGGCTGGCGGAACAAAGCACAGACGATGGTGTGATCTTCTTCGGAACTTCGGCAGATTCAACCTACGAAGCACTGGATATTTTGCGTGAAGAGGGCATACACATTGATGCGTTACGCGTTCGCGCATTTCCGTTTAATCAGGAAGTTGAAGCGTTTCTCAGAAATCACCAGCGAATTTTTGTTGTGGAGCAAAATCGTGATGCCCAGATGCGCACCTTGCTCATTAACGAGTGCGATACCGATCCCCGCAAACTGTTAAAGGTGCTTTCCTATGATGGTATGCCGATCACAGCACGCTGGATTTCCGACCATGTTCGGGCAGTGCTGCAAACCAATAACGTTGTTCCTATCAGCGCGGAACAGATTGCCCGGCAATCGGAAGCATAAGCAGAGGTTTTCAAAATGAGTTACCTGCGCCCCAGTTTTCGCCACCCTGACTTACCGACTAATGCGCTTGGCTATACCAAACGCCAATACGAAGGTGGTCTCTCGACTCTCTGTGCCGGCTGTGGTCATGATTCAATCAGCGGTGCCATTATTCAGGCCTGCTTCGAACTGGCTATTGAACCGCACAATGTGGCAAAAGTATCCGGTATTGGTTGCTCCTCAAAAACGCCTACTTATTTTCTTGGCAATTCTCACGGTTTCAATTCAGTACACGGTCGTATGCCATCTGTGGCAACCGGCGCCAATATGGCTAACCGCCAGATGATTTACCTGGGTGTTTCCGGCGACGGAGATACAGCCTCCATTGGTATGGGGCAATTTGCACATGTGGTTCGCCGCAATTTGAATATGACTTATGTGGTGGCGAATAACGGTTGTTATGGTTTGACCAAAGGTCAGGATTCGGCGACATCCGATATTGGCTCAACCAGTAAAAAAGGCAATCCTAATCCCTTTGAGCCTATTGATCTTTGTGCTGTGGCTCTTGAACTGGGCGCCAGTTTTGTTGCACGCAGTTTCTCAGGGGACAAGGAACAGTTGGTGCCATTGTTGAAAGCGGCCATGTCTCATAAGGGTTTTGCGCTGCTGGACATTATTTCCCCTTGCGTTACCTTTAATGACACGCCCAATTCCACCAAAAGCTACCAGTTTTTCCGCGACCACAGGGAGGCGACAGGGAAGGCCGATTTTGTGCCGTTCCAGCAGGAAATTACTGCAGATTATGAACCGGGCTTCAGTCATGAGATTACCCTGCATGATGGTTCTTCCATTCATCTTTATAAAGAGACCGATCTTGACGTTGCAGACCGGGGCTCGGCTTTGCGGGCTATTCGGTCTCACAAAGACAAGGGCAATATCCTTACCGGCCTGCTTTATATAGACCCGGACAGCAGGGATTTTCACGAAATTCAGTCTACCATTCAAAAACCTTTGCGCGATTGTGGGGTATCCGAGCTTTGTCCGGGCAGTAAAGCGCTGGATGCGATCAACGATAGTCTGTGCTGACAACTGCCTGTGTCTTAACGTCATTTTTCTGTAAGTTTATGGTTCTACTCTATGGGTACAGGTGCTTGTGAGGGAATTACTTGATATGTCAGGTCAGGGTTCAGGCGGCAATGTGCTTGCTGCCATCTGCAGTTTTTTTATTCCAGGCTTGGGGCAGCTGGTACAGGGCCGCCTGCTAAGTGCTGCTTTGATGTTTGTACTGGCAACTCTGTTGTGGCTGATTTTTCTGGGTTGGATTATCCATATCTGGTCGATCATTGATGCCGCAAAATATATGCCTCCGGGCGCCGCCGGTGACGATGGACCTGCATGAAAGTGGGGGGTGCCTGCTCTGCTGAGAAGGTTTTCATTCTCACTGCTTTGCAATCAACCGTTCTTTATCTTTATCTTTATCTTGATTTGATTTACCTCTCCTGTTTCAGGCAGCCACTGTTATCGGTATCAATGTCACGGATGTCAGGCTGGAAATCCTTTCCGTAATCGAGCAAGATTGTCGGATGGACACTGTTGTCGAGAGGGAGTTATGGGTAGGCTGATATTGGTTGTGCTGTTGGCAGTTTCGAGCGTTGCTTCGGCGCAGATATATCGCTGGGTAGACGAGCATGGTGAAGTACACTTTTCTGACAAGAAACCCGACACAGGAAAAGCAGAGGATGTTTCTGCCGATTTGAAAACGATCAATGTGGACTCCAGTGCCAGTGAAACTGAGAAATTGAGCCAGATATTCAAGGGGGAAACGCCTGAAGAGAAAAATTATCACCTCGACAAGCAAAAAAAGCAGCAAAGCAGAATGCAGCAGGCCTGCATAAAAGCGAAGCGCAATTTAAAGACACTGCGCGGCCGTTTTTATATGACGGGTGAAGACGGCAAGGAAATCGTTGTCAGTGAAGATGAGCAGCAACGCATGATCGAGAGCCTAGAAGAGCAGATTCGGAAGCATTGCAGGTAGCCACGCGTGATTAGTCAAACAGTTGGCGGAATGTTTTTCATCAATTCGCGATCCTTTTGATCTGAATCAGTTGAAAATGAGAATCATTCTCATTAAAATCTCTTTTCCCGTTCTTCTGAGTAGGTAATTGATCCGATGAAAAAGCTGTTAGCCGGTCTGGTTATGGTCGCCTCAACCCTTGTTGCGGTTCAGGTTGTAAGCGGAAGTACACCTGTTGACGAGGTGGTCGTGTACTCCGCGCGCAAAGAGCATTTGATAAAGCCCCTCTTTGATGCGTATACAAAGAAAACCGGGGTGAAAATTCGTTACATTACCGACAGTGCTGCGCCACTGCTGGCGCGTTTGAAGGCTGAAGGCAGTCGGACACCAGCGGATATTCTGATGACCGTGGATGCGGGGAATCTCTGGCAGGCAGCAGACAGCGGTGTTCTGGCGACACTCAACTCGAAAACATTGCAGGATAACATTCCCGCCCATTTGCGTGATCCGCAAAACCGCTGGTATGGCCTTTCGGTTCGCGCCCGCACGATTGTTTATAATACCGAGGCACTGAAAGCTGAAGAACTCAGTAGTTATGAGAATCTGGCAGATCCTGAATGGCGTGGTCGCTTATGCTTGCGCACGTCGAAAAAAGTTTATAACCAGTCCTTAGTGGCGATGATGATTGCCCGGTTGGGCGAAAAGAAAACAGAGCAGATTGTTGAAGGCTGGATTGATAATCTTGCAGCAGCGCCTTATGGCAGCGACAATGACGTGATGTCTGCGATAGAGGCCGGGCAATGTGATGTCGGTATTGTGAACACCTATTATTTTGGCAGGCTGCAAAAGTCCAATCCGGCCACGAGCCTGGCGCTGTTCTGGGCCAATCAGGGAGCCGATGAAAACGGTGGTGTGCATATCAATGTTTCCGGTGCCGGGATTACCAGATTTGCACCGAACCCTGGAGGCGCGCAGGCGCTGCTGGAATGGTTGTCATCCGCAGAGGCCCAGGGCATGTTTGCAGGCATCAATCTGGAATACCCGGTTAATCCAGATGTTGCTGTTGACCCGCAGGTGGTGGCTTGGGGAAAATTCAAAGCAGACCGGCAGAATTTGTCCACAGCCGGAGAGCTGCAAGTTCAGGCTGTAATGCTCATGGATCGCGCGGGCTACCGCTGAAGGCCTGTTTTTTCGTTACACTTTTACGAGGCATGAGACCTTAATTGTTATTGAGTGATACGCCAGGCGCGGCTTTCTTCGGGAAGCTGCGCTTTTGGCATTTTATGACGATAGGAATTGCCATCATGGTTGCGCTGCCATTGATGGTGATTTTCTCCGGCTGGTTGCAGCCGAATAACAGTGTCTGGCAACACCTGGCACAGACCGTTCTGGCCGATCTCATTATTAACACACTGGTGTTACAGGCAGGCGTGGCTGTAGGGGTGCTGTTGCTGGGCGTTGGCTTGGCCTGGTTGACCACAATGACGGAATTTCCCGGACGTCGCTGGTTTGACTGGTTGCTCATGCTGCCGCTAGCGATTCCTGCGTATGTGCTCGCGTTCGTTGTACTGGGGATGTTTGATTTTGCCGGGCCGTTGCAGACTCAGTTACGCGAGTGGTTCGGCAGCGATATCAGGCTACCGCAAATCCGCAGTACCGGCGGAGTGATTATTGTCATGACGCTGGTGCTTTACCCTTACGTTTATATGCTGGCTCGTTCGGCTTTTCTGGCGCAAAGCGCGCATACACTTGATGCGGCTAAAATACTGGGGCAAAACAGCTGGGGAGTGTTTTTTCGAGTTTCGCTGCCGATGGCACGTCCCGCTATTGTAGCGGGTTTGTCGCTTGCCATGATGGAAACGCTGGCCGATTTTGGTACTGTTGCGGTGTTTAACTACGATACGTTTACAACGGCAATTTACAAAGCCTGGTTTGGCCTGTTCAATTTGCAAGCGGCTTCCCAGCTAGCGTCACTGCTGTTGATATTTGTTGCTGTGGCCCTTTATGCCGAGCGCCATCTTAGGGGGCGAGCGAAATACCATCAGGCGCAAGCGCTGCGTGACATTCGTCTCCCTTTGAAGGGCTTCAGGGCTTTTTTTGCAACAGCAGTGTCAGGGCTGGTATTTTTCCTGGCGTTTCTGTTACCTGTGGCTCAGTTATGTGCGTGGAGTTATCAGGTTGTTACTGCTGATCTGGATCGCCGCTATTTTGAACTGCTGTGGCATACCCTGGCACTGGGGGCTTCAGCGACGCTGCTAACCCTCACCGGAGCGCTGTTACTGGCATTTGCTCAACGTTACCAGGGCAAAAAAGGTGATTTGATTATCCGTAACTCCGTAGCGGTTGCCACTCTGGGTTATGCGCTGCCGGGTTCAGTGCTGGCCGTTGGTGTCATGCTGGCTGTTACCGGAGTGGATAATGCGCTGGGCTCTTTGTGGCATGCGTTCACTGGTGTTGAAACCGGTCAGTTACTTGGCGGCACAGTGGTAGCATTGCTGATAGCTTATCTGGTGCGTTTTCTGGCGGTTGCATTTGGCCCTATAGAAAGTGGTCTGCAACGTATTCGCCCCTCTCTGGCTGACTCGGCTCGAAGCCTGGGCGCCAATAATCGACGTATCTTTTTATCGATTTATCTGCCGTTGCTGAGACCCGGCTTGTTGACTGCTGCATTGCTGGTGTTGGTGGATGTGATGAAGGAGATGCCAGCTACGTTGCTGTTGAGGCCGTTTGGCTGGGATACATTGTCTGTTCGTATTTATGAAATGACTTCAGAAGGTGAATGGCAGCATGCCGCGTTACCGGCCATTACCTTGATTCTGGCGGGATTACTGCCGGTAATTGTGCTGGTCAACCGCTCGGCACGTCCTATTCGGGAGTCGGTCAAGCAGCAACCATTGTCTGTAAATGGTCATACAAAAACACAGGAACCGATGTAGATGGAGCAGTTACTGGAGATAACCGATCTTTGCTGTGGTTATGAAGATAAAGCTGTTGTCAGGGAGATTTCCATGTCCATGCAGTCGGGCCAGTTGGTGAGCCTGCTGGGGCCCAGTGGTTGCGGGAAAACGACAGTGCTCCGGGCTATTGCCGGGCTGGAGCCGGTTGTAAGTGGTGAAATCTACCTGAACGGCAAGTTGGTCTCGAAAACCGACATGACCGTGCCGCCCGAACAGCGTGGTGTTGGTATGGTTTTTCAGGATTTTGCATTGTTTCCGCACCTCACGGTAGCTAGCAATATCCGTTTTGGTTTGCGGCATTTGAGCCGCGCTGATCAGCATAGCAGAACAGTGGAGTTGTTGGCTCTGGTTGGCCTCGAAGAACATGCAGAACATTATCCGGATGAATTGTCAGGGGGGCAGCAACAGCGTGTTGCACTGGCCAGAGCGTTGGCTCCAAAGCCGCGTCTGTTGTTGATGGATGAGACTTTTTCCAGCCTGGATGTGAGCCTCCGCGAGCGGTTGGCTATTGATGTGCGCAACATTCTGAAGGATCAGGGTACCGCCGCACTGTTTGTCACCCATGATCAGAATGAAGCCTTCTTGATCGGAGAGCGCATAGCGGTGATGCGAAAAGGATGCATAGAGCAGATTGACACGCCTTTTAATCTTTATCACGAGCCTGTAAACCGCTTTGTCGCTAACTTTATTGGTCAGGGCCGCTTTCTGTTTGGCAGGCTTGTTGCGCCGGACACGGTTGATACTGCGATCGGCATACTCTCGGGTAATCGGGCCTATGGCTGGCCAAAAGGTAGCCCCGTTGCTGTTTTGTTGCGACCTGATGATCTTGTTTTGAACGAGCAGGAGTCCCGGGATTCAACCCGATGTGAAGTTATTGACCGGGCATTTCGTGGTGCTGAAACGCTCTATACGTTAAAGCTGGATGGGGGTGAAGAGTTGCTTTCGCAAATGCCGAGCCATCATGATTTTGTCATAGGGCAGCAAGTTTACCTGGAACCTCATCTTGATCATATGGTGTTGTTTGACCGATAAGCGCCCCGGAGCAAATCCCGGGACGCCGTGCTGATCGAAAAGGATCAGGCCACAATGTCCAGTAGTTCAATCTCGAAAATCAGTGCCTGATAAGGGCCTATTGCACCGCCTGCGCCCTGCTCACCGTAGGCCAGTTGGTAAGGGATAAAGAGTTTCCACTTGGAGCCCACCGACATGGATTGCAGTGCTTCGGTCCAGCCACTGATCACACCGCCGACCGGGAATTCTGCCGGTTCTCCGCGGCTATAAGAGCTGTCAAACTCCGTGCCATCAATCAGTGTGCCTCTGTAGTGTGTGCGAACCGCCGAGGAAATTGACGGAACGGCGCCGTTACCCTGTTCGATAATTTCATACTGAAGTCCGGATTCAGTAACGATCACTTCTTCGCGGAGGGCGTTTTCCGCCAGAAAGGCTTCCCCTTCGGCAGATTGTTCGGCCGCCTGAGCAGTCTGTTTTTGCTGAAGTTCTGCCTGAATAACTTCGAATGCAGCATTGATATCCTGGCCGGGGATACGCATTTCCCGCTGATTAAACGCATCTTCAATGCCCGCCAGGGCTGCATTTAGAGAAACACCATCAAAGGTTCCTTTCAATTGCTGGCCCATCTGCAGGCCAATACCATAGGAGGCTTTTGTTTCATTACTTGAAAAATCGATATCTGACATGAGGTCCCTCGGAGTTGAAGGTGCATGCCATGCATACGGCAGCACCGGATGAATTAACTAGGATAGGTGGGGGTAAATCTCAGGATTACAAGGTTATTCTATGCTTATAATGTCGGCAAAAATTTGTCTGACAAGAAAAAGATGATTGAAAAGAAAGATCTAATTGATATTGCTAATATGTCCATGCCGTTCGGAAAGTATGCCGGGAGGGTGCTGGTCGATTTGCCTGAAGAATACCTGTTATGGTTTGCCAACAGGGGATTCCCCTCAGGTCGGCTCGGTGATTTGTTGCAGATAACACTGGAAATTAAAGTGAATGGCCAAGAAGCTGTACTGGACCCACTGCGAAATTATCCCCGGATACACTGACGTTCATTGGATGATCATTGTTTGGTGAAAGTAAGTTATCTTTTGCGTTCCTGCGGCACGATGTGCCGGAATGATAAGCAGGTACTGGCTGATAAAAGATTCAATTGCTAGTATCAAGACCTCTCTAATCCAGAAACAGGTGAATGCTACTATGTTTGACAAACAGAAAAACAGCAGAGACGAAGTTTCTCCTTCCTCTTCATTTCAAAGCAGCCCTTCTTCGGCTCCGGTGCCCAGCAATCCGGGCAGTTCAAGTGCGGTAATCGGTAAGACCGTGGTGATCAAGGGCGAGGTAACCGGTGATGAAAACCTGATTATTGAAGGTAAAGTCGAGGGTTCTATCAACCTGCACGCGCATGAGCTGGCTGTTGGTAAAAGTGGTGAGGTGAATGCCGATATCACTGCCAAAGTGGTCCGTATTGAAGGACAGGTAGAGGGGGATATCATCGGCAACGATGTTGTGACCATTACCCGTAGTGGCAATGTGCGTGGCAATATTGTTTCGCCAAGGGTCACGCTTGAAGATGGTGCCAAGTTTAAAGGCAGTATTGATATGGATCCTGGGGAATCAGCTAATCGTGATGCCCGTGTGTCGGCAAAAGTCCCGCAAATTAGCGTTGAGAAACCTGCTGATGAAAAGGCCGCTAATCATCCGGCAAAAAACACTGGTGGTTGAGCATTAGCAGCTGGAAATAGCCACGCATGTGGAAAACCCGGACCAAATGAAATCCACGGTTAGCAGTAAACTGTTCCCGTTATTGGCAGACGCTTTCGATGGGCAGCGAGGGTTGCAAATTCTGGATCTGGGTGCTGCCCAGCCGGAAACAGTCAATTTCTTCGCCGAATACAGATGCCGTCTGTATCTGGCTGATATTAATTGTGAATATGCAGCCGCCAGAGAGCTGAACCCGTGTGTGCTGGATAATAAAGAGTCGGATCAGGAGCTGTCACTTCTGTTTCGGGAGCTGTTGAATTTTCCTGAGGGTACTCGTTTTGATATCTGTCTGTTCTGGGATTTTTTCAATTATCTGGACTTGCCTGCACTGCGTGCTTTTAGTTCAGCGTTGGTGCCGTATTTACATGGAAACACCAAAGGTCATGGTTTTTGCCTGTCGAACCGGAAAAACCCGCTCCCAAATCAGAACTATAGCGTGCTGGACAGGGGTAGTTTTGTCTGCAGGGAGAGGGCAGAAAAGCAGTTGCCGGTTTATCCTCATGGGCAAGGGGTTCTGGGGCAAAATGATTTCTGCCTGCAAGTGAGTAAAAGCCTGTTGCTTGCAGATGGCAGGATTGAGATGCTATTAACTGCGGGTGAAGCAAAAAGCACTGATCGCAAGCAGGCATCTGGATGATGCCTTTGCCGGTACTCTATTCCTTTCGGCGCTGCCCCTATGCAATCAGAGCGCGTATGGCGATTGCCTGTGCCGGGTTGCAGGTTGAGTTGAGAGAGGTTGTGTTGAAGGACAAACCTGCTGAAATGTTGTCAGTGTCCCCGAAAGGTACAGTGCCGGTGCTGGTATTGCCTGATGGATCGGTGATTGATGAGAGCTGCGATATCATGCTGTGGGCATTGCGTTACTCTGACCCGAATGGGTGGCTGAATCAGCCTGCCATAGCAACGGCAGAGCAGCTGATAAAAGAAAATGATTTTTCTTTTAAGCAAGATCTGGACCGTTACAAATACGCTGACCGTTACCCGGAATTAACAGCTGAAGAATACAGAGCCAGGGCAGAAGCATTTCCTGGAAGGCTGGAGAGGTGCCTGACGGCCAGCCGTTATTTGTGTGGAGACAGGATCAGTCTTGTCGACGTTGCCCTGTTCCCGTTTATTCGGCAGTTCGCCTTTGTCGATAAGCCGTGGTTTGACAACAGGCCGTACCCCAAGCTTCAACGGTGGCTGAATAGATTTCTTGAGAGTGATTTGTTTGCCGTTGTGATGAAAAAAAGGACACCGTGGAAGCGGGGTGGCGCCCCCACAGTGTTTCCCGAAAACTCGGGATGCTACTCCAAAGAGATAGGTTAGAAGTAAGACATTAACCAATCATGTTAGCGGCGATAATCAGGATCACCATAATGGCGATACCCATCAAAACCAGCTTGCCAACGTTGGCTAAAGTCGCATTATCTTCAGTGTTCATAAGAACTCTCCGTCACGCGTCGACTTGACCGATGACACTCGATAATCTTCGATGGCAGTTACTTTAGGGCGTTGCTCGAGGTTCTGCGTTGATATAAATCAACTTGTCAGAAATATCTGTGTGACGGATTTTAACTCAGAGCTTTCAGCGCCTGTTGCTGCCTCTCATTCAGACAGTAGCAGGAAGGTGTGAGCGTGTTAACATACGGGACAGTAAAAAAGTCGTAGCTTGACAGGTGTTAGACGGAAGGCGTTTACCAAGAAAAGTAAAAAGGAGAATGATTATGAGGGTTAAATTTTTTGGACCACATGTTGTGGTATTGTTGTGCAGTGTGTTGTTGAGCCATCTATCGTTCGCGGCCCCGAATGATTCTGCTGGCGATCCTTCCGGAGCCGAGATAGCCGTGGACCTCTTGGTTGCGCGTCCTGCTGGAGCGGTGGTAACTGTATTAGGTGCGGGTGTGTGGCTGGTAGGGTTGCCTTTTAACGCTGCGGGAGGGAATGTCAAAGGTTCCGCTGAGACGCTCATGCTGGAACCGTTGAAAACCACATTTTGGCGTTGTCTGGGCTGCAGTAATTCGGGTTATAAAAAAGACTGATAGGTAATGAGACTGGATTTTCTGACCGTCATCTGTTCGTAACGTCAGGATTCTGCCAGCTCAAGCATTTCTCTGGCATGCTCGACGGTGCGCCCTGTCACCTTGGCACCGCCCAGCATGCGGGCAATTTCGTTAACCCGCTCGGCGCGGGGCAGCATAGTCAGGCCGCTTTCCGCCCCTTCCGAATGGGTTCTTTTACTTACCAGCAGGTGTTGGTGAGCGCATGCCGCTACCTGTGGTTGGTGGGTAACACAGATCACTTGCCCCCGACTGCCCAGTTGTCGCAGCATTTTGCCCACCACGTCTGCGGTCGCTCCACCAATACCGACATCCACTTCATCGAATACGAGCGTGGGGATGGCTGAGTTTTGTGCGGCAATCACCTGTATGGCCAGACTTATTCGAGACAATTCACCGCCAGAAGCTATTTTTTGCAGCGGGCGCGGTGGGTCGCCCGGATTGGTGGCTATCAGAAACTCTACGGCTTCCAAACCCTCGCTGGCAAATTCACCTTCAGGTAACGGCGCCAGCTGGGGGGTAAATAAAGCACCTTGCATTGCCAGAGAGTCAAAATGTCCACTGACCGCGTCGGACAGCGAAAGAGCGGCTTTCGTCCGTTTTTTTGTCAACTGGCGGGCTTTGTCCAGATAGTCATCTTTGAGTTTAGCCAGCTGATTTTGTAAGGCTGCAATATCCTCTGTACCGCCATTTAGCCTGTCCAGTTCCTGCTGTAGTAAGCGGTGTTTCTCGCACAGCTCATTGGCGGGTACCCGGTGCTTCCTGGCCAGCTGAAAGATTGCGCTGAGTCTTTCCTCGACCTGCTGTAACTGCTCTGGGTTAACCTCGAAACTGTCAAGGTAATGCTGGATTTCTCTGGAGGCTTCCTCTATCTCGATTTCGGCACTGATGAGCAGTTTTTCAGCAGATGCCAGGGCATCTGCTTTTTGCGGTATTTCCTGCAGTAATTGCAGGGTGCGGTGCAGCCCTGTTTGCAGGTTAAAGTTCTCCGCCTGGGAGCATATATCGAGAACCTGGTGACTCTTTTGAATGATACTTTCCGCATTTGCCAGCAGATGCTGTTCCTGTTCAAGTTCAGCCAGTTCGTTATCGCTCAGTTCGAGTTGATCTAGCTCATTGACCTGAAAAACGAGCAATTCCTTGCGGGCGTCCAGCTCTTCTGACTGATTTTCAAGCCGGGTCAGATGGTTGGAAAGGGAGCGCCAGCTCTGGTAAAGCTGTTTTACTTCATTTGCCAGGATTGCTGTGTCGGCATAGTTATCCAGTATGGCGCGATGGGTATCCCTGCGTAGCAGTGATTGGTGTTCGTGCTGATTGTGAATATCAATCAGCATTTCTCCCAGCTCTCGCAATTGCGCCATGGTTGCAGGCTGGCCGTTGATGGAGCCGCGAGAGCGACCTTCTCTGGTGATGATGCGACGAAGCAGGCATTCGCTGCCAGTGTTTTCAAAGTCCTGATCGATAAGCCATTGGCTGGCCGGTGTTATTGAGCTGATATCAAAGAGTGCTGACACCTCAGCTCTTTCCGCGCCTCGTCGGATACGGTCGGTGTCTGCCCGATCACCCAGAGCCATGCTGAGAGCGCCAAGCACCAGTGATTTTCCTGCGCCGGTTTCGCCAGTGATTGCCGTCATACCCTGGCAAAAATCGATTTCCAGCTGTTCGACCAGTGTAAAGTTTTTAATGGTAATGGCAGTGAGCACGGCTTGTGGCGGCCTGAGTGATTTCAAGAGGCTTATGTTATACAGATTTTGTGTGCCTGAAAATGCTCCCTGTATTCGATTGATTGAAATACACGGCCCTTGAAAGGTGGCTGGGCGACCCAATATAGCGGTTGAAGACAACACAGGTGGAGGCTACAGGTGTCAGACGAAAATAAACAGAATTCGGAATTGCCGGAAGAGCAAGGTGCTGAAGAAATGCGTCAACAGTCGAAGGGTAGCGGAGACGATGCAGATATTGTTGAACTCACTGCTGAAGCGGAAGCTGATCTGGCGGTGCTGCAAGCAGAGCTGGATACTGCGCGTGAGCAGGTCCTGCGTACCCAGGCCGAGATGCAGAATCTGCATCGCCGGGTAGAGCGGGATATAGAGAATGCTCACAAATACGGGATGGAGAAACTTGTTAGTGAATTATTGCCCGTTGTGGACAACCTTGAACGGTCTATCGCTGCGATTGATGGCGATTCGGGAGATCATTCGGCCATAGCCGAGGGTGTGCAGCTGACGCTGAAGAGTTTTCAGGATGTGCTGGTGCGTTTCAAAGTGGCAGCGATTGACCCACAGGGTGAGCCCTTTGATCCGCAGTTACATCAGGCGATGAGCATTGTGCCAAACCCTGATGTAGAGCCCAATACGGTGATAGAAGTTTTCCAGAAAGGGTATACCTTGCACGGTCGCTTGGTGCGTCCTGCGATGGTAGTAGTCGCCAAGGGTTGAAATTAATAAATACGGGCCAATATAGCAACCATAGACACTTGATCTGGACATGCCAGTCAGGTTTTTACAGTTAACAGAAAGATTGAGAGACTAAATCATGGGCAAGATAATCGGGATTGACCTGGGTACTACCAACTCCTGTGTGGCGATACTTGAAGGCGGTAAGCCAAAAGTGATTGAAAATGCCGAAGGAGGCCGCACGACACCATCCATTGTTGCATTTACGGATGACAATGAAATTCTGGTAGGACAGTCTGCAAAGCGGCAGGCGGTTACCAATCCGGAGAACACGCTGTTTGCCGTCAAGCGATTGATTGGCCGCCGGTTTGATGATGATGTGGTGCAGAAAGACATCAAAATGGTGCCTTACAAAATCGTCAAGGCCGATAACGGTGATGCATGGGTTGAAGTGAAGGGCGAGCAGAAGGCCGCACCTCAGATTTCAGCTGAAGTGCTGAAAAAAATGAAAAAGACGGCTGAGGACTATCTCGGAGAGGCTGTAACGGAAGCTGTTGTCACCGTACCGGCTTACTTTAATGATTCGCAGCGCCAGGCCACCAAAGATGCCGGTAAAATTGCCGGACTGGATGTCAAACGTATTATCAACGAGCCAACGGCTGCGGCACTGGCTTATGGTATGGACAAAACACCGGGTGACCGCGTGATTGCGGTTTATGACCTGGGTGGTGGTACCTTTGATATCTCCATTATCGAAATTGCGGACGTTGATGGCGAACACCAGTTTGAAGTGTTGTCTACCAATGGTGATACCTTCCTGGGTGGTGAGGATTTTGATCTGCGTTTGATTGATTATCTTGCGAATGAATTCAAGAAAGAGAATGGTATTGATCTGCACAAAGATCCCATGGCCCTGCAACGCCTGAAAGAGGCAGCAGAAAAAGCCAAGATCGAGTTGTCTTCCAGTCAGCAGACGGAAGTCAATTTGCCTTACATTACCGCAGACGCTTCGGGCCCCAAGCACTTGGTGGTGAAGCTGACGCGTGCCAAGCTGGAGTCGCTGGTTGAAGAACTGGTTAATCGCTCCATTGAGCCGCTCAAGGTGGCTCTGAAAGATGCCGGTAAGTCAGCGTCCGATATTGACGACGTAATTTTGGTCGGTGGTCAGACCCGCATGCCTCTGGTACAGGCAAAAGTAACAGAATTCTTTGGCAAGGAGCCGCGCAAGGATGTGAACCCCGATGAGGCCGTTGCCATGGGTGCTTCCATTCAGGGTGCCGTGCTTGCTGGTGATGTTAAAGATGTGCTGCTGCTGGATGTGACGCCGCTGACATTGGGCATTGAAACCATGGGTGGTGTTGCAACACCATTAATCGAGAAGAACACCACGATTCCAACCAAGAAATCGCAGATCTTCTCAACAGCCGAAGATAATCAAACTGCAGTAACGATTCATGTGGTTCAGGGTGAACGTAAGCAGGCGACTGGCAACAAGTCATTGGGTCGTTTTGATCTTGCTGATATTCCTCCGGCGCCTCGCGGCATGCCTCAAATTGAGGTGACATTTGACATCGATGCCAATGGCATTCTGCATGTGGGTGCGAAAGACAAGGCCACGGGCAAAGAGCAGTCGATTGTGATCAAGGCTTCTTCCGGTTTGTCGGACGACGAAATTGAGAACATGGTTAAAGATGCTGAAGCCAATGCGGCGGAAGACAAGAAGTTTGAAGAGTTGGTTCAGGCTCGCAATGCAGCTGATGGGCTCGCTCACGCAGCCAGGAAAACCCTTGAAGAAGCTGGTGATAAAGCCTCTGATGAAGAGAAGTCTGCTATTGAAGCCGCTATCGCTGAGGTGGAAGCCGCGGTTAAGGGTGACGACAAGGAAGCCATGGATGCGGCTGCCCAGAAACTTTCGGAGGCTTCCGCAGGTTTGGCTCAGAAGATGTATGAAGAGCAGGCAGCACAAGCGCAGCCGGAGGCTGGCGCTGCAGAGAGTTCCAGTCCGGATGATGCTGTTGATGCCGAGTTCGAAGAAGTAAAGGAAGATGATAAAAAGTAATAAACGCTTTTTATTCAACTTACAGCTGCAATTATCGGCTTGAGGTATATCCTGCAAGCCGTGATTGCAGCGTTCAAGGGCTGGTCTTTTAATTAATTGAGTATAGTTAATTAGAAGTCTGGCCTTTGAGTTATTCAACAAGAGAAATCGTTGTCCATGTCCAAACGTGATTATTACGACATATTGGGTATTGCCAAAGGCGCTTCCGAGCAGGAACTGAAGAAGGCTTACCGCCGTATTGCCATGAAATACCACCCTGATCGGAATTCGGATGACCCCAAGTCCGATGAAAAATTCAAAGAGGCCACCGAAGCCTACGAAGTGCTTTCGGATAAAGAAAAGCGCGCAGCCTATGATCAGTACGGTCACGCTGGCGTTGACCCTCAAAGTGGGTTTGGGGGTGGCGGTGCTGGAGGTTTTGGTGATTTCGGCGATGTTTTTGGTGACGTTTTTGGCGACATCTTTGGCGGTCGCGGTGGCCGTGGTCGAGGTGGGCCAGTGCGCGGCTCGGACCTGCGTTACGATCTTGAGTTGAGTCTGGAAGACGCTGTTCGCGGAACAACGGTGAAAATAGATATTCCCACGCTGGTCAGCTGTAAAACCTGTGATGGTTCCGGTGCCAAAGAGGGAACCTCTGCCTCTACCTGTGGCACCTGTCAGGGTGCCGGTCAGGTGCGTATGTCTCAAGGTTTCTTTTCGGTGCAGCAAACCTGTCCAAAGTGTCATGGGCGAGGACGTGTTATTGATGATCCCTGTGGCAGTTGTTATGGTCAGGGGCGTGTGAAGGATAAGAAGACCCTGTCGGTAAAAGTGCCTGCCGGCGTTGATAATGGCGATCGAATTCGTCTTGGCGGTGAGGGTGAGGCCGGACCGGAGGGTGGTCCTTCAGGCGATCTTTATGTACAGGTGCGAGTGCGGGAACATTCCATTTTTGAGCGAGATGGGCGCAATTTATACTGCGAAGTACCCATCAGCATTGTTGATGCCGCGCTGGGGGGTGAGCTTGAAGTGCCGACCCTGGATGGGCGTGTGAAACTGAAAATTCCGGAAGAAACGCAAACAGGGCGATTGTTCCGGCTGCGTGGCAAAGGTGTGACTTCGGTTCGCGGTGGCGGTGCTGGTGATTTGCTGTGTCGTGTGATTGTAGAAACACCCGTTAACCTGAATTCAGAGCAAAAAGATCTGCTCCGTCAGTTACAATCCGGTCTGGGTGAAGTCAAGCACTCGCCGCGCAGTTCATCCTGGTTTGAAGGCGTGAAAAAGTTCTTTGATGGATTTACTGCGTAACCTGCAGTCTATGGCAATGGGTTGATTTCATCATCGACGAATAGCTGTTCTTCCGGGTGAGACTGCTCGGAACAGGCGACTCGAAGCATGTGTTGAGACAATACAAGGATTCAGAATGATAAAAGTGGCTATTACCGGTGCAGCTGGTCGTATGGGAAAGACCCTGATCGAAGCGGTTACCAATAATCCGGCTACACAGTTGGCGGCTGCCATTGAACGGCCGGAAAGCACCCTGATAGGTGCCGATGCCGGGGAGTTGGCAGGCGTGGGTAAAAACGGGGTTGTTGTTGTGGGTGATCTGAACCTGGTGGTCGATGATTTTGACGTGCTGATCGATTTCACTTCGCCCGCAGCTACGGTTGTTAATGCGGCTATCTGCGCGGCCAATGGCAAAAAAATGGTGGTAGGTACTACCGGGTTTACCGATGAGCAAAAAGCCCTGGTGCTGGCCGCTGCCAATACGACTGCGCTGTGTATGGCGTCGAACTTTAGTACCGGTGTGAACCTTTGTTTCAAATTGCTGGAGCTGGCTGCCCGGGTTCTGGGTGAAGATTCGGATATCGAAATTTATGAAGCCCACCACAGGCATAAAGTGGATGCGCCTTCGGGAACGGCATTGAGCATGGGTGAAGTGGTCGCAGATACGCTGGGTCGCAATTTGAAAGAAGTGGCCGTTTATGGCCGCGAAGGACAGACGGGCGCTCGGGACAGTAAAACCATTGGCTTTGCGACCGTGCGCGCTGGAGACATTGTTGGCGACCACACAGTAACTTTTGCTGCTGAAGGCGAGAGGGTGGAGATTACCCATAAGGCTTCCAGTCGCATGTCTTTTGCAAGAGGTGCCGTTCGCGCTGCTGGCTGGCTGGCAGATAGGAAAAAGGGTCTTTTCAGCATGCAGGATGTGTTGGGTCTCAATTAAGGCCTGCTGGTACGGCAGGGTTGCTCACACAAATTCTGATTTGTTTGATTTTGGTGGCAGGTGTGTGAGGGCGATGCAATGGTTTTTTATCGTCCTTTACTCATAATTGGGTGGACAGCAAAAGTGCTTTGCAATAGAATGCTTTTTTAGTTTCTGCTGGTTAGAAACACCGGTTTTCCGAGGCTAAAAAGCAAGGCAAAAGCGTTCGAAAGTATTCGATAAAAGCGAGGTGAAGCAGTTGTTTTCATCTCGCTTTTTTGCAACCTGAGCCTTTCTAAACTGGTTTTCCAGCTGTTCCGGACCAGCTTTCCGGATTTCATGCCCACTAATGAGGAGGTTGCATTGAGTACCGATACCCATCGGCCAGCTGTTCTTGCGCTTGAGGATGGCACAATTTTCAGGGGCATTGCTGTTGGTGCCAGCGGCGTTTCCAGTGGTGAAGTGGTATTCAATACAGCGTTGACCGGTTATCAGGAAATTTTGACTGATCCGTCTTACGCTCGTCAGATTGTGACCTTGACTTACCCTCATATAGGCAATGTCGGGGTGAACAGCGAAGATGAAGAGTCTGATCGTATATGGGCTGCAGGGCTGGTCATTCGGGATCTGCCAATGCTGGTCAGTAATTTTCGCAGCGAACAATCCCTGGATGAGTACCTCAAGTCCCGCGATATTCTTGGCATTGCCGAGATTGATACCCGCAAATTAACCCGGATTTTGCGTGAGAAAGGCGCCCAGAGTGGTTGCTTGATGGCGGGATCTTCGGTTGACGAACAGCTCGATGAAAGCAAAGCTGTTGAGGTGGCTAAATCATTTGGTGGACTAAAAGGAATGGATCTGGCCAAGGAGGTGACTGCGGAACAGCCATATCCCTGGGTTGAGGGCAGCTGGGAGCTTGGCAAGGGGTTTACCATGCCAGCTGAAAAGCCTTATAAAGTCGTGGCCTATGATTTTGGTGCCAAGCGCAACATTCTGAGAATGCTGGTAGATCGTGGCTGCGAGCTAATGGTCGTGCCTGCGCAGACACCAGCCAGTGACGTACTGGCCATGAACCCGGATGGTGTGTTTTTGTCGAACGGCCCCGGCGATCCAGAACCCTGCGATTATGCAATCGAAGCCATACAGCAGATCCTTGAGACGGGCATTCCGGTGTTCGGTATTTGCCTTGGCCACCAGTTGCTTGCACTGGCTTCCGGAGCCAAAACGGTGAAGATGAAGTTTGGTCACCACGGAGCCAATCACCCTGTTCAGAGCCTTGATACCGGTGTTGTCCTGATTACCAGCCAGAATCACGGTTTTGCTGTAGATGAAAAAACGCTGCCTGAAAATCTGCGGACTACCCACCGGTCATTGTTTGACGGTTCATTACAGGGTATTCATCGTACTGATAAACCTGCGTTCAGCTTTCAGGGGCATCCTGAAGCGAGCCCAGGGCCGCACGACGCAGCCCCGTTATTTGACCATTTTATTGAATTGATGGCTTCGGCCAACTGAAGGGATAAAGAACCCCACCTATGCCAAAACGTACTGATATTAAAAGTATCCTGATTCTTGGGGCAGGCCCGATTGTCATTGGCCAGGCCTGTGAGTTTGATTACTCTGGTGCCCAGGCCTGCAAAGCCTTGCGCGAAGAAGGTTACCGAGTGGTGCTGGTGAACTCCAATCCCGCCACCATTATGACGGATCCGACAATGGCCGATGCCACCTACATCGAGCCTGTGGAGTGGCGTACCGTTGCCAAAATTATTGAAAAAGAGCGTCCCGATGCACTGCTGCCTACCATGGGTGGGCAAACAGCACTGAACTGTGCGCTGGATCTGGCAAGAGAGGGTGTGCTGGACAAATTTGGCGTGGATATGATTGGTGCCGACAAAGAGGCAATCGATAAAGCCGAAGACCGTGAAAAGTTTGATAAGGCAATGAAGTCCATTGGCCTTGATACGCCGCGTGCCACTATCGTGCACAGCCTCGAAGAAGCCATGCAGGTGCCGGACAGGTTTGGTTTTCCCTGTATTATCCGTCCGTCATTCACTATGGGTGGCTCCGGTGGTGGTATTGCCTATAACCGAGAAGAATTTGAAGAAATCTGCAAGCGAGGTCTCGACCTTTCGCCAACCAACGAACTGCTGATTGATGAATCCCTGATCGGATGGAAAGAATATGAGATGGAGGTGGTGCGCGATAAAAATGATAACTGCATCATCATTTGCTCCATTGAGAACTTTGACCCGATGGGTGTTCATACCGGCGACTCGATTACTGTTGCGCCAGCGCAGACATTGACCGATAAGGAATACCAGATTATGCGCAACGCCTCACTGGCGGTGTTGCGTGAGATCGGTGTGGAAACCGGTGGTTCCAATGTGCAGTTCGGGGTCGACCCCGATACTGGTCGCATGGTGATTATTGAAATGAACCCAAGAGTCTCCCGTTCTTCAGCTCTTGCTTCAAAAGCGACCGGTTTTCCCATTGCCAAGGTTGCCGCGAAGCTGGCAGTGGGTTACACGCTGGATGAATTGCAAAACGAAATTACCGGTGGTGCTACGCCGGCTTCTTTTGAACCCAGTATTGACTATGTGGTGACCAAAATACCGCGGTTTGCCTTTGAAAAATTCAGTCAGGCTGATGCCAAGCTGACTACCCAGATGAAGTCAGTGGGTGAAGTGATGGCGATTGGTCGCACTTTCCAGGAATCCTTGCAAAAAGCGCTGCGTGGGCTGGAAGTTGGTTCGGCAGGGTTTGAGCCGATACTGGACCTGGCAGCCGAGGAAACTGCTTCAGAGCTGCGTCAGCAGCTCAGTTCACCTGGAGCGGAGCGCATTTGGTATATCGGTGATGCTCTCCGGGCCGGGATGACGATAGACGACATATTTGAGCTTACCGGTATTGATCGCTGGTATCTGGTTCAGATCGAAGATCTGATTCGTGAAGAGAGTCGCTTGCAAGAGACGACAATAGATAACATCACTGCCGACCGCTTGTTCCGCCTGAAGCGCAAGGGCTTTTCGGATAAGCGACTTGCCGCGTTGCTGGGTGTTGCAGAGCATGTCGTGCGCCAACAGCGTCAGCAACTGAATATTCGTCCGGTGTTCAAGCGCGTCGATACTTGTGCGGCGGAGTTTTCAACGGCCACCGCCTATATGTACTCCAGCTACGAGGAAGAGTGCGAAGCGCAACCTTCTGATCGAGACAAAATACTGGTGCTGGGGGGCGGGCCTAACCGTATCGGTCAGGGTATCGAATTTGACTACTGTTGCGTGCATGCAGCATTGGCGATGCGTGAAGATGGCTATGAAACCATTATGGTCAACTGTAACCCGGAAACTGTTTCTACTGATTATGACACTTCCGACAGGCTCTACTTTGAGCCAGTGACACTGGAAGATGTACTGGAAATTGTGAACGTAGAAAAACCCAAGGGCGTGATTGTGCAGTTTGGTGGTCAGACACCGCTCAAACTGGCGCGCGCCCTTGAGTCAGAAGGCGTGCCGATTATAGGTACCACGCCGGATGCTATCGATCGTGCGGAAGATCGTGAGCGTTTCCAGCAAATGATTAACAAACTGGGCCTGCTGCAGCCCCCCAATACGATTGTTCGCTCAACAGAAGAAGCGATCGAAGCGGCAGCGGGTATAGGTTATCCACTGGTCGTGCGACCCTCCTATGTACTGGGTGGACGGGCAATGGAAATTGTCTACAAGGAAAACGAGCTGTTGCGTTATATGAGCAGTGCAGTGCAGGCTTCAGAAGATTCACCGGTGTTGCTGGACTACTTTCTGTCCTCGGCCATTGAGGTGGATATCGATGCCGTCAGTGACGGTAAACAGGTGGTGATTGGCGCCATCATGCAGCACATTGAGCAGGCCGGGATCCATTCCGGAGACTCAGCATGCTCGCTGCCACCCTACAGCCTGCCGGAAGATGTGCAGCAGGAAATGCGCGATATCGTAAAAGCCATGGCTGTGGAGCTGAACGTGAAAGGTTTGATGAATGTGCAGCTGGCTTGGCAGGATGGCAAGATTTACGTGATTGAGGTGAATCCGCGCGCCTCGCGTACGGTGCCTTTTGTATCGAAATGCATTGGCACCTCGTTGGCAAAAATAGCTGCGCGCTGCATGGCGGATATTTCACTGCAAGACCAGGGATTTACCAAAGAAATTATTCCACCGTACTACAGCGTTAAGGAAGCCGTTTTCCCGTTTAACAAGTTTCCCGGGATTGACCCAATTTTAGGGCCTGAAATGAAATCCACTGGCGAAGTAATGGGTGTGGCTGACACCTTCGCCGAAGCCTATTTCAAAGCGCAGTTGGGCGCGAGTGACGAAATTCCTTCCGGCGGTACAGCCTTTATCAGTGTGCGGGAACCCGATAAAAAAGGCATCGCTGCTGTGGCAAGCACTCTGGCATCGTTGGGTTTTGATCTTGTGGCCACTCGCGGAACCGCGAAAGTTCTCAGCGAAGCGGGCCTGACCGTAGAAATCGTTAACAAGGTGAAGGAAGGTCGCCCACATATTGTTGATATGATCAAAAATGAAAAAATTGATCTGATCATTAATACGACAGAAGGCAGGCAGGCAATCGCCGATTCGGCGACGATTCGTTCCGGGGCGGAACAGTTTGGTGTGTATTACACCACGACACTGGCAGGTGGCGAAGCTGTCTGTATGGCTCTGAAAGAGGGTAGTGATACCAAAGTGCGCTCACTGCAGGAACTGCATGCAAATATTGCCTGATGGCTTCGCTGACAAGGTAATAAATACTGACAAGGTATAAACAATGAACAAAATCCCGATGACAGTAGAAGGCGAAGCAAAACTGCGCGCCGAACTCGAGCATCTGAAAAAGGTTGAACGACCGCGTATTGTGGCAGCTATTGCCGAGGCCCGTGAACATGGTGATCTGAAGGAAAACGCCGAGTATCACGCGGCCCGTGAACAGCAAAGTTTTGCCGAGGGGCGTATTCAGGAAATCGAAGGCAAGTTGAGTCATGCTCAGGTGATCGATATTGCCCAGATTCCGGCCAGCAATAAAGTCATTTTTGGCAGTACGGTCAACATTGTTAACCTGGAAACGGATGCCATGGTCACTTACCAGATTGTGGGTGACGATGAGGCCGATGTTAAGGTTGGCAAAATTTCCTACCAGTCACCTATTGCCCGAGCACTGATAGGCAAGGAAGTTGGCGATGAAGTGGTTGTAAAAACGCCTGCGGGTGATGTGGATTACGAAATCGACGGTGTCCGGCATATTTGAACGATACCTGACCCTATCAGCGATCGAAAACGGAAGGCGAGGCCTTCCGTTTTTTTTGATGCCTTTTCAGGCGCTATACTGGTAATAGAGGATTCAGGAGTTAAGTGTGTCTGGATTGCGAGAAACAAAGGCTGTGCTCTTTGACCTGGATGGTGTGTTTTATGAAGGCGCAACACTCATAGCAGGTGGTGCCCGCGTTCTGAATCAGCTGGCGGAAAAAGGTGTTCCACACTGCTTCATTACCAATACTACAACGAGATCCCGGCGAGAGCTGGCCAAAAAACTGCTGGCCTTGGGTTTGCCTGCCAATGAGAGCCAGATTATTACCGCTCCTGTTGCTACGGCCAGTTATCTGCGTAGCCAGGGATATCGGCGTTGCCGTCTGGTGGTCAATGAATCGGTAAGGGAGGATTTTACGGGTATCCCGCTCTCGTCGACAGAGCCCGATTGTCTGGTAATAGGTGATATCGGGCCGGTATGGGACTACGCTCTGTTGAATGATCTGTTTCAGCAAGTTATGGGTGGCGCAGACATTGTGGCTATGCATAAAAACCGTTTCTGGAAAACGGAGGCCGGGTTGCAACTGGATATTGGCGGGTTTGTTACTGCTCTTGAGTATGTTACTGGTGTTGCTGCCACGGTAGTGGGCAAACCGAGTACTGCTTTTTTCGAGCTGGCACTACAACTGCTGGGGCAGGCAAAAGAAGGGGCTGTTGTGGTGGGCGACGACATCGAAAACGATATTGGAGCCGCTCAACAGGCAGGTATTGCTGGTGTGCTGGTGAAAACAGGTAAATACCGGTCTGACATTGCGGCAAGGTCTGCTGTTAAACCGGCTGCAGTTATCGATTCAGTAGCCGGTCTGCCAGCGCTGTTTTGGTGACAGCCGCTAGCGCAACAGATTGGATAGTTTGGGATTGGGTTTTTTTGCGCGACGAAGTAACAGCAGCATGTGGCCTATGGTTTGTACATTCAGCGCATTGAGCTGCTCACAGATCGCATTGATAATTTGTGCCTTGGCACTGCGGTCGCCCACGGCGAGTTTCACCTTGATCAGCTCGTGGTCGTCCAGCGCTCGGTCAAGTTCGGCGATGACATTTTCGTTCAATCCGTTACCTGCAACAGTAACAATTGGTTTAAGGTTGTGACCGAGACGTCGAAGATGTTTTTTTTCATCGTTGGAAAGTGTCATACAATTGGAGCCTTGCAGTATTACATCGCATAAAATGAGGCCGCATTGTAGCGGAACAGTGATAATGGGTCGATCAAAAAGCAGTCATCGCTGGTTACAGGAGCACGAGAGGGATCACTATGTGCAAAAATCCCGGGCAGACGGCTACCGCTCCCGGGCCAGCTACAAGCTGGTGGAGCTGGACAAAAAAGATCGTCTGCTGTGGCCTGGTATGACGGTGGTTGACCTTGGCTCTGCACCCGGCGGCTGGTCTCAGGTGGTTGCGGATAAGGTTGGTGGTAGTGGTCGGGTGATTGCTTCGGATATACTGCCTATGGATGCCATCGCCGATGTAGAGTTCATTCAAGGTGACTTTACTGAAGATGCTGTGTTTGAGCAGATACTGGCCAGCATGGATGGAGAACAGGCGGACCTTGTAATTTCGGATATGGCCCCCAATATGAGTGGTATAAGGGCTGTAGATCAGCCTGCCGCCATGTACCTGGTGGAACTGGCGATGGATCTGGCAGAAAAAATCCTTACACCGGGCGGGAATTTTGTAACGAAAATTTTTCAGGGTGAGGGCTTTGACGAATTGTTGCGCGAGGCGCGCAACCGTTTTGACAGCGCAGTTATTCGCAAACCCGATGCATCTCGGGCGCGCTCCAGAGAAATTTATCTGGTCGCAAAAGGTCTTAGGGCCTGTTCACACTAATTTGAATGGGTTGTATGCCCACCTGGCTCCGGGAGTCGGTAATCTAAAGAGAGGATGTTCTTTTGAACGATATGGCGAAAAATTTGGTGCTTTGGCTGATCATTGCAGCAGTCTTGATGTCGGTGTTCCAGAATTTCAGCAAACCCACACCAAACAGCGACTTGACTTATTCCAGTTTTGTTGAGGAAGTACAGAATGGTCGGATTGAATCAGTGACCATCATGGACCTGGTTATCGAAGGTAAGCGTTCAGACGGCACCACCTTTAAAACCGTTCGGCCAAATGTGCCCGACGCCGGGCTGATGAATGACCTGCTCAACAATAATGTGCGGGTTGAAGGCAAAGAGCCCGAGCAGCCGGGCCTGTTATCCCAATTACTGGTTGCCTCGTTTCCTATTCTGCTGATTCTGGCGATTTTCATGTTCTTTATGAGGCAGATGCAGGGTGGTGCTGGTGGAGGTAAAGGCGGCCCCATGTCCTTTGGCAAGAGCAAGGCTCGTCTGTTGGGCGAAGACCAGATTAATACCACCTTTGCAGATGTGGCCGGTGTTGATGAAGCCAAGGAAGATGTGACCGAGCTTGTGGATTTTTTGCGTGACCCCGGCCGCTTTCAGCGCCTGGGCGGTCGCATTCCCAAGGGCGTGCTGATGGTGGGGCCACCAGGAACAGGTAAGACCCTGTTGGCGAAAGCCATCGCCGGTGAAGCAAAAGTGCCGTTTTTCTCTATCTCCGGCTCTGATTTTGTCGAAATGTTTGTCGGTGTGGGCGCGTCGCGTGTTCGTGATATGTTTGAACAGGCCAAAAAACAGGCGCCCTGTATTATCTTCATTGATGAGATTGATGCTGTCGGTCGGCATCGTGGCGGCGGCTACGGTGGTGGTCACGATGAGCGTGAGCAAACACTGAACCAGCTGCTGGTGGAAATGGACGGCTTTGAAGGCAATGAAGGCGTTATCGTGATTGCAGCTACCAACCGTCCGGATGTACTGGACAAGGCTCTCTTGAGGCCAGGGCGATTTGACCGTCAGGTTTTTGTCGGATTGCCCGACATTCGTGGTCGTGAGCAGATTCTCAAGGTGCATGTTCGCAAGGTGCCTCTGGATGACAAAATAGATCTGGGTATTCTGGCGCGAGGCACTCCGGGCTTTTCCGGTGCAGACCTTGCCAATCTGGTTAACGAGGCGGCGCTGTTTGCAGCGCGGGCGAATCGCCGTATCGTAACCATGGAAGAATTCGAAAAAGCTCGCGACAAGATCATGATGGGCGCGGAGCGCCGCTCAATGGTGATGTCGCAGGAAGAGAAAGCCAATACTGCCTACCATGAGGCCGGGCATGCCATTATCGGGCGACTGATGCCAGAGCACGACCCCGTTCACAAAGTCACCATTATCCCCCGTGGTCGGGCGTTGGGTGTTACCCAGTTTTTGCCGGAAGAAGATAAATACAGTATCAGCAAGCGTCAGCTGGAAGGGCAGTTATGCAGTTTGTTTGGTGGTCGGATAGCGGAAGAGCTGATACATGGCCCCGATGGTGTTACGACAGGAGCTTCCAACGATATTGAGCGGGCTACCCAGATGGCAAGGAACATGGTTGCCAAATGGGGTTTAACCGACAAAATGGGACCAGTATTGTACGGTGAAGAAGAGTCGCAAATGCCCGGTGCGGGCAACAGCCTGTATTCCGAAGATACTTCCCGCGAGATTGACCAGGAAGTTCGCCGTATCCTCGACGAGTGCTATAACCGGGCTAAAAAGATCCTTGAAGATAATCTTGATATTCTTCATGCCATGAAAGATGCGCTGATGGAATATGAAACTATTGATTCCGAGCAGGTAGATGATCTGATGGCGCGCAGGCCGGTTCGCCCCCCTCATGATTGGCACGATGGCGATGTTGGTAGCAGCTCCGGAGGTGCGTCAGGCAAAGCTTCTGGTGGTGATGCCGGTGAGCCTGTTGGTGGTCCCGCAAGCGAACACTGACTTGCTATCAGTTGATGTCTGGCAAACCAATTAACCCGGGTAACCTGTTGGGTGAAGAAACACGGCCATGCATTATGGCCGTTCTTAATGTTACACCCGATTCATTCTCTGATGGTGGCCATGTGCATCACAACGGTCGGCTTGATTTTGACCGTGTGCGGCGACGCGTTGCGCAAATGCTGGCTGAAGGCGCCGATATCATTGATGTTGGAGGAGAATCTACACGACCGGGTGCCGCACCGGTTTCCGAACAGGCAGAGTTGGACAGGGTCATCTCGGTGGTTGAGGCGATCATCTCAGAGTTTGACGCTTCGGTGTCGGTGGATACCAGTACGGCCATTGTTATTCAGGAAGCTGCACGTGCTGGTGCCGCGATGATTAATGATGTAAGAGCGTTATCCCGGCCGGGTGCTCTCGGGGCTGTGGCCGCTACCGATTTGCCGGTCTGTCTGATGCATATGGTGGGTGAACCTGGCACCATGCAAGCAAACCCGAACTATAACGATATTGTTGCCGAAGTCTTGCTGTTTCTGCAGGAACGTGTCGGTGCCTGTACACAGGCTGGTATTTCACGGGAAAGGATTGTTCTCGACCCGGGTTTTGGTTTTGGTAAGAGTCTGCAGCACAATATTGAACTGTTTAAAGGGTTGCCAGAACTGGCTGGACTGGGTTTTCCGGTTATGGTCGGGGTGTCGCGTAAAACCATGGTTGGCGCTATTCTGGACAGAGGGGTACCCGAACGAATGGTCGGCAGCGTGGCTCTGGCAATGCTGGCGGTGCAAAGTGGCGCAAAGATCATCAGGGTTCATGATGTCGCGGCCACCAGTGATGCTCTGAAAATTCTGGCGGCGGTCAGCTAAAGATTAAAATTTGGAAAAGGGAAGTACAGCAACATGAGTCGAAAATACTTTGGTACAGATGGCATTCGTGGCCGGGTTGGCGCAGCACCGATTACGGCAGATTTTGTTTTGCGATTGGGGTGGGCTGCAGGCAAAGTGTTTGGTCAGCGGGCTGTAGGCCGTAAGTTATTACTGGTTGGTAAGGACACCCGTGTTTCAGGTTATATGTTCGAATCTGCCCTGCAGGCCGGGCTGATTTCAGCCGGTGTTGATGTGGGCTTGTTAGGACCCATGCCGACACCTGCCATTGCCTACCTCACCCGCACCTTTCATGCGCAGGCGGGCATTGTCATCAGTGCCTCTCACAATCCTTATTACGATAATGGTATCAAGTTTTTTGGTGGAGATGGCCGCAAATTGCCAGATGATGTTGAGGAAGAGATTGAATATTACCTCGATATGACTCTGGATACTGCAGTATCGGATAAGCTTGGTCGTGCTCACCGTATCGACGATGCGGCGGGTCGATACATCGAGTTTTGCAAAGGTACGCTCCCGGCTGACTTTGACCTGAATGGCTTCAAAATTGTGGTCGATTGTGCCAACGGCGCCACCTATCACATTGCCCCTAATGTCTTTAAGGAAATGGGTGCACAGACAGTTAATTTGAGTGTTGATCCGGACGGCCTCAACATCAACGAAGAATGTGGCTCCACAAAGCCTGCGCTGCTGCAAACGGCAGTGGTTGAAAATAAAGCCGATATGGGTATTGCCTTCGATGGTGATGGTGACAGGGTCCTCTTTGTTGATCACACTGGCGACATTGTTGATGGTGATGAACTTTTGTTTGTCATCGCACAGCATCAGCATCAGTTCAATGGTGGTTGCAAGGGCGTTGCCGGTACTCTTATGAGTAACTTCGGCCTGGAAAAAGCACTAAAAGAGAGGGATATCCCGTTTGAGCGTACCAATGTTGGCGACCGCTATGTGATTGAAGCCATGCAGCGCAATCAATGGCAGCTCGGTGGAGAAAATTCGGGTCATATTGTATGTGGTGATGTGACAACAACAGGTGATGGCATCGTTGCTGCCTTGCAGGTTTTGCAGGCCATGAAAAGCCAGGGCAAATCGCTCCACGATTTGAAGAATGGCATGATCAAATACCCTCAGGTGATGATCAATGTGAAACTGAAAGCGCGTCTTGACCTGGATAACAACGATAAAATCCAGCAATCTATTCGCGAGGCGGAAATCGAGCTGGCCGATACCGGTCGGGTGCTGTTGCGGCCTTCCGGAACCGAGCCGGTGGTTCGCGTGATGGTTGAAGGTGAATGTCCTGAATTAGTCAACAAACTGGTTCAGCAGGTTGCCGATGTGGTGACTGACGAAGTCGGTTGATACGGCTCATAGCCAGTCAGCTGTTTGCTTGTAAGTTGATCGCAACTTCGCTAATATTGCCGCCCTTTCCGGGGTCCGGCGGTTTTGGGGCCAGCGGTTTTAAAGCGGTCAAGTCGTGATACAGTCAGGAAGATTATGCGTAAGCCCCTGGTAGCAGGTAATTGGAAAATGCACGGTAGTCGATCATCCGTTACCGAGCTACTGCAGGACCTGTCTGAAGGGAATGCTTCTGTAGAAGTGGCTGTGTTTCCACCCTACGTGTTTTTGCCTCAGGTTGCAGATTTACTGGCAAATAAGGCGATTGCCTATGGTGCCCAGAATGTTTCTGAGCACTCGTTCGGGGCTTATACCGGAGAGATAGCCGTAACAATGCTGGCTGAACTTGGTTGCCAGTATGTGATTGTCGGGCACTCGGAGCGACGCAGTATCTACCGTGAGAGTAACGAGCAGGTAGCGGCCAAGTTTGTGGCTGCGCAGGCTGGCAATGTTTGTCCGGTCCTTTGTGTTGGTGAAACACTCGAACAGCGGGAGCAAGGCAAGACCATGGCTGTTGTGGCAGGCCAATTGCAGGCTGTTATTGACGCAGCCGGGCTAGAGGCAGTATGCGATGCCGTTGTTGCCTATGAGCCGGTATGGGCGATTGGCACAGGAAAAACGGCGACTCCGCAACAGGCTCAGGATGTACACCGAACCATTCGCGAGCAGCTTGGGGCGGGTGGTGAGAAAACCAGGATTTTATACGGCGGCAGTGTTAAGGCCGCTAACGCGGCGGAATTATTTGCCCAGCTGGATATAGACGGTGCGCTGGTTGGCGGCGCGTCATTGGATGCCGTCGAATTTAGCCAAATCTGTAAACAGGCAGAAATAGACTAATGGAAAAAATTGTATTAATCGTACATGTGCTAACAGCGCTGGCAATCATCGCCACAATTCTGCTTCAGCAAGGCAAAGGTGCGGAAGCGGGCGCTTCATTTGGTTCCGGTGCCTCACAAACTGTTTTTGGCAGCGCCGGGGGCTGGAACTTCTTCAGTCGGGTAACCGCTATTATGGCAACGGTATTTTTCCTGACCAGTTTTGGTCTGGCCTATATTGCGAAGAATAACGCAAGTGTAGATCAGAGCCTGTTACCGGAGCTGGAGGCCATCCGCAGCGAAGCCGGAATTCTCGAAGATATTCCCCAGTCAGAGATAGACGTTGTGGAAGAGGTCAATGAGATACCCGCGCTTCAGAATGAAGCCGGTCAAGTGGACGTGCCTGATCAGATAGGTGAGATCCCTTCAGCCACTGATGGCGTGGATCAATGAGTAATTTAGCCCTGGTGGTGGAATTGGTAGACACGCTATCTTGAGGGGGTAGTGGCGCAAGCCGTGCCGGTTCAAGTCCGGCCCAGGGCACCATATAGTAAGGGCTTCAGTTAGCTGAAGCCCTTTTTTATTCTGAAGTAACAGGCTTCAACATTCTACCGGGCAGATCGTTTGAAAGTCTCCAGCATTGCCTGTCGTACCAGTGCTTTTGTCTGAGGGGTAAGATGGCGCAAGTCCTCTATTACCAGATTGTGGTTCACAATCAGGCGTTCCAGTGCTTTGGTATTGATTTCGAGTCGCACAAAGGTGCTTTTTTCCCGTTTGAATTCCGTTTTTGAAAGGGGGAACTGGGTGGCTGTTCTTGACATGGTGGTTTCTCCGGAGCAACAGCGTTCGTTGCATATCTCAGCTTCGTCTAGGTCAGGTTCTAGTGAACGACAGTACTTGTTTCGGAACATGGACTTTCTAACCCGGACAGCACTTCCTGTTTGAATGCAGAGAAATTTTTCAGGCATTCGTAAAGGCAGGATACAAAGTGGATAATTTGAGGCTTACTTTCCGAGGTTATTCCCAGCTCTCTTTCCAGGCGGTCAATGGAGGTGTGTAGCACTTGCTGGCATTCTTTTTCCCTGCCAAGCCTCAGTAATGTGTTGGCAGTCAATATGGCAGAAGATGTCAGTAATTGGCAGGCGTTCAGAGTGTCTACAGCCTTGGTGGAGAGTATGATCTCTGATGTTTCCAGTGCGCAGCCCAGGTGGGGCAGGGCTTCTTTCCATTGGAACTGTTCATAGAGAAGTTGTCCGGTGTCAAAGCCATTTTGCCAGCAGTGGATGGCCTGGCCTGGATTTTCGGAAAGAGCGTGGCGGTGGTTGGCGCAGAGAAATCGCGGTTTCATCATTAAAAACTCCCTTTGTCTTAAATGATAATGGTTATCATTATCGATAATAGATGAAAAGGCTTTTCCTGTGCAAGGGAATTTTTCGGTTATTTTTGTGAATATTGCCAGCGGAAAGGCATGTGGCTCAGGTTGGGGTCATTTGTTGCTCCATTAACCTGCATGTGGACATCCAGGCGTCGACGGCATTATTGGGGGATCGATGTTTGGGCAGAGCAAAATAGAACGTTCTTCGCATGTCCCTTTTGGGAATTTTAAGGGGTACAAGATCGCCGTTGTCAAAGTTCTTCTTCAGCACAATCTGCGACAGGCAACCGATACCGAGCCCGGATTCAACAGCATTTTTAATCGCTTCGTTGTGGCGTAGCTCGAGAAAGATATTGATATTGGGAATTAAATCCGCAAGCGCTTTCTCAAACTGGAAGCGCGCGCCCGAATCAGGCTCTCTGAGAATCCACTGAGCCTGATGGATATCTTTTCTGGATAGCGTCTTTTTCCCAGCCAGAGGGTGGTTGGCGGCACAGAAAACCACCAGTTCATCACCTCGCCAGGGAATGAGCTCCAACTCGCGGTGTTGCACTTCGCTTTCGATCATGCCGATGTCAACGTCATAGTTCAGCACTCTGGCAACAATTTCAGGGGTGTTGGCAGTGGCAAGCTCGACGTCCGCGTCCGGATATTCGGCGAGGTAGCCAGCCAGGTAGCGTGTTGCGAGATGGTTGCCAATAGTGAAGCTGGCGCCCACCTTGATATGGCCTGCTTCAGTATGACCCAGCAGCGCAGATTCAAATTGCTCGCAGTGAATCATCAGGTTTTCAGCATCCTTGCGGATGGTGTGTCCAATTGCGGTCAGTTCCAGCTTGTTGCGAGCGCGGCTGAACAGTTTCATGTTGTAGGTATGTTCAAGATTTTGCAGCGCTTCACTGGCTGCTGATTGGGACATATGCAGCTTTTTTGCGGCACGGGAAATATTTTGGTGCTGGGCTATGGCCAGAAAAATACGTAGCTGTCTCAAGGTGAATTTCATGGCAAAAAGTGCATTCCTGATGATTTGCTGTTGGTAGTTAGTGTATCGGTTTTTCCGATAGCTTAATACTTAATATCCTGATTTTTATATGCCTGAATAGCGGTTATAGTTGGCGCGGTTTTATACAAGTTAAATGGCAATGGTCGCAAAACAGCAGGTGGAGATGATGACTGAACAAAAAGCAACAAACGTACACTGGCACGAGGGGGAGATTTCGTCCGAAGACCGCGGCAAGCTGCTGGGGCAAAAAGGGGCCACGTTATGGTTTACCGGACTGTCGGGCAGTGGTAAGAGTACAGTCGCGGTAGCACTTGAGAGCGCCCTGTTCGCCAGGGGTAAGTTGAGCTATCGTCTTGATGGCGACAATATTCGACTCGGCATCAATAAAAACCTGGGCTTCTCTGAAGAAGATCGTGCGGAGAACATCCGTCGTATCGGTGAAATTTCCAAGCTTTTCGTCGATACGGGTGTGATTACCCTGTCCAGTTTTGTGAGCCCTTACCGCCGTGATCGCGATCTGGTGCGTGCGTTGCATGACGCCAGTGGAATGGACTTTATCGAAATTTTTGTAGATGTTCCGCTTGATGTTGCCGAGAGTCGCGACCCGAAAGGGCTGTACAAAAAAGCCCGCGCGGGCGAAATCAAGAATTTTACCGGGATTGACGATCCTTACGAAGCGCCTGAGAAGCCTGAGATCGTGCTCAACAGCCATGAGATGAGTCTTGAGGAAGAGGTTGAGGTTCTTCTGAAGGAGCTGGAATCCCGTGGAATTATCGCACCAGCGGCGTGACAGACAGCAACCCAATTAAGAGGAATAACGAATGATTAAGCCCCATGGTGCAGACGCACTTAAACCACTTTTTGTCTATGACACTGAACAACACGACACCCTGATGACAGAGGCCGAAAACCTTCCCGGCCTGGTTGTCAGCTCGGCCGCTGCGGCAAATGCCGTTATGCTTGGTGCCGGTTATTTTACTCCGCTGTCGGGCTATATGAATCTGGCGGATGCTTTGAGTGTATCCCGCGAGATGAAAACGACGGATGGTCTGTTTTGGCCGGTGCCCGTGATTAATATGGTCTCTGATGCTGCCGGAGTGAGCGCGGGAAGTCGTATTGCACTTAAAGACCCCAATGTCCAGGGCAACCCGGTGATTGCAGTGATGGATGTGGAAGCTGTTGAAACGGTTTCTGACGCTGAACTGGATGAAATGGCAAAGCTGATTTTTGGCACGCTCGATGGTGAGCACCCCGGTGTATCTGCATTCAAGGGGCAGGGCAACACATTGCTTTCGGGTCCGATTCAAGTGCTCAACTTTTCTTATTTCCAGACTGACTTCCCTGACACGTTCCGTACCGCTGTTGAAATCCGCAATGAGATTTCAGAGCACGGTTGGGAGAAAGTGGTGGCTTTTCAAACCAGAAATCCAATGCACCGCGCGCATGAAGAACTCTGCCGTATGGCAATGAGTGATCTCGACACAGATGGCATTCTGATTCATATGCTGCTGGGTAAACTGAAGGCTGGTGATATTCCTGCCGATGTGCGCGATAACGCCATTCGCACCATGGTGAGGAATTATTTTCCGAAAAACACAGTGATGGTCACGGGTTACGGGTTTGATATGCTCTATGCAGGCCCGCGTGAGGCAGTATTGCATGCGGTTTTCCGTCAGAACTGTGGTTGTTCGCACCTGATTGTCGGTCGTGATCATGCCGGCGTAGGCGATTATTATGGTGCTTTTGATGCCCAGACAATCTTTGACACCATTCCTGAAGGCGCGCTGGAGATTGAAATTTATCGTGCCGACCATACCGCGTGGTCCAAAAAGCTCAACAAAGTGGTGATGATGCGCGATGCGCCTGATCACGATAAAGAGGATTTTGTACTGCTGTCCGGCACCAAGGTTCGCCAGATGCTGGGTGAAGGTATAGCACCACCTCCGGAATTCTCTCGTCCGGAAGTGGCGCAGATCCTGATGGACTACTATCAGAGTCTGGATAACTGAGTAAAACAATAGGGGCAGGCCGCCAGCGGGCCTGTCCCATTGTCTGTTTAAAAATGCAATAAAAATAATGAATGACAAGATATAGGGGTGGGTTATGGCTGTTATCGATATTTTTAATGGTGATGCGGATGGTATCTGTGCGCTGGTTCAGTTGCGTAATGCCAATCCCCGGGAAAGCCGTCTGGTTACCGGTGTCAAACGCGATATCTCACTCGTTGAGAAAGAGAATTATGCTGCCGGAGACGACGTGACTGTTCTCGATATTTCGCTGGATAAAAACCGGGAAGGTGTTGATAAGGCATTGTCTGCCGGTGCCAATGTGATTTATTTTGATCATCATTTTGCTGGCGATATTCCCAGCAATGACAATCTTCAGGCTCATATCAATACTGCCAGTGACGTTTGTACCAGTTTATTGGTAAACGAATACCTCAATGGTGAATATAGAGCCTGGGCTGTGGTAGGGACTTTTGGCGATAACTTGAAAAAGAGCGCCATGGGTATTGCAAAGCCGTTAAATTTGTCTGAAGAAGAGTTAATCAAGCTGGAAAACCTGGGCATTTACATCAACTACAACGGTTACGGCGCCACTCTTGAAGATTTGCATTTTGAGCCAGCAGATCTTTACCAGAGGTTGGTTAAATTTTCCGATCCTCTCGCTTTCATGGCTGAGGACAGCGAAACCTTTAATAAACTTGAGCAAGGTTATCAGCAGGATATGGCATCAGCCGCAGCGATTGAACCTAATTACCAGACAGACAAGGTCGCGGTATTTACTTTGCCTAATGAAGCTTGGGCTCGCCGTGTCAGTGGTGTTTATTCCAATGACCTGGCCAATGACAACCCGGACAGGGCTCATGCGGTACTGACAGAAAAAGCTAATGGTAATTATCTGGTCAGTGTTCGGGCACCTCTGAATAACAAAACAGGGGCAGATGATATTTGCCGACAGTTTCCAACCGGGGGTGGTCGAAAAGCTGCCGCCGGGGTCAACGATCTGCCGGAAGGTATACTGGAGAGCTTTATTAACGCTATCGAAGCATATTATGCTTGACCGCTGTGTGGTGTGGTGAGTCAGGATTTCATGACCTTGAGTCCGCTCCGATCAAGTTTGCCGGGAAAGTAACAATATGAGTGAAGAAATAATCATTGCGGGCCTGCTTGTCATTCTACTGGCCAGCCTGCTGTTCACCAAATGGTCTCCTGCCGGAGTGTTTGGTGGCGTGATGCTGAGTTGTTACTTTCTTGGTCTTGTGGATACCAACGATATTCTTCAGAAAATTGCCAACCCCGGTGTAGTGACGCTATCCCTTTTGCTGATGATGTCTCAGGGGTTGGAAAAGCTTAACTGGGTAAAGGACCTGTCAGGCAAGCTGATTTCAAGAAACTATTATGTCAGTCTGTTGCGGATGTGTGGTTTTACCGCTCTGACGTCAGCGTTTGTCAATAATACCGCAGTGGTTGCCATGCTGACACACACGGTGCGCAACAATAAATACCACCCGGCATCCAAGTTATTACTGCCTCTGTCTTATGCTGCGATTCTGGGAGGGACGATGACCCTGATTGGCACATCCACCAATCTGGTTGTCAGCAGTTTTCTGGAAGATGCCACAGGGCAGGGGCTGGCCTTTTTCGATTTTCTGATTCTGGGCTGTGTTGTCAGCGTGCTGGGGCTGGTTGTGATGTTAGTTATGTCACGGGTTTTGCCTGCCCATAATGCAGACCCTATCGATATCAATCAGTACCTGATTGAAACAGAAGTTCTTGCAGGCTCTTCGTTGATTGGCAAATCGGTGATCGAAAATCGGCTGCGGGATCTCGATGCATTATTTCTGGTGGAAATAGTACGGGATACACACCTGATGTCTCCTGTCAGTCCTCACGAAATTATTGAAGCGGGCGATAAACTGATTTTCTCGGGTGACATCAGCAAGCTCGGTGCGCTTGATGCTTTTGATGGGTTAAGTTCCTTTGCGCTGGATGAAGGTCTGTTGCGGCAGAACTTGACGGAAGTTATCGTGATGCCGGGAGCTGCTGTTGAGGGAGAGAGCATCAAGAACAGTGGTTTTCGAGCCAAATTTGATGCTGCGGTGGTGGGGCTCCGTCGGGGCGGCAAACGGCTGTCTGGCAAGCTGGGCGATATTCACCTGCAGGCTGGTGATAACCTGATGCTGGCGACAGGTCCGGATTTTTCCAGCAGAAAAAACCTCAACAAGAATTTTACAGTTATTTCCGAAGATATCAGTGGCCGGATTTCACGCAAGGAAAATTATTTTATTTCGCTGTCACTGCTGGGGGCTATTACCCTCGCGACACTGGATTATATCTCATTGGTTAAGGGGGTGGCCTTTGTTCTGGCGGGCATGCTGTTTTTCGGCACAGTTGGAACTGCAGAATTGAGGAGACGCTTTCCCTTCGATTTGATCGTAGTGGTTGTGTCGGCTCTGGTTATTGCCCAGTCACTCAATAACTCGGGTTTGATTGCCCATATTACAGACTGGCTACACCTTTATCTGGCTGATCTGGGGCCCTATGCGGCGATCGCCGGTATATTTGTGGCGACCCTGTTGATGACAGAGGTTATGACAAACAATGCCGCAGCGGCATTAAGTTTTCCTATAGCATTCGGGCTTGCGCAGAGCTTTGGTCTTAACCCCATGCCCTTTGTGATGGCTGTTGCTTATGGTTCCAGCGCCAGCTTTCTTACTCCCTTTGGTTACACCACCAACCTGATGGTGCAAAACCTGGGGCAATATGAGTTTAAGGATTACACCCGTTTTGGTTGCGTCTTGACGGTTGCCTACTCAACTGCAGTTATCTGTTTGTTGCCGTTGCTTTTTCCATTCTAGGGCATGCCCGCACAATTATTTTTGCTTGTTCGATGTCGATGATTGTCTGTGGAGGCTTGTGGTCACTGGCATTTGATTTTATGGGGCGAGTGAGAATTCTCCGTTGAGGTAAAGATAAACAACCGAAGCCCATACCAGTATCACCCATATTTCGAAAATACTTCTCCATGGCTGAGGTGCAAATCTTAACTCCATGAAATACAGCAGAATCAGTCGTACTTTGAAAAAAGCGATTGAAAGGATGGCGATTCCTGGAGCGGGTGATACCGGGATGCCGCCGTCCGGTACCAACAGCCAGGAGACGGCAGTGCCCGCAAAGAGCAACAGCCATACGAAGGTAATAGCATTTGAAAATGTGGCTAACATATCACTTCAACAAATAGATAAGCGGAAATAACACAATCCATAGCAGGTCTACCATATGCCAGAAACTGGCGCCATTTTCCATGGTGCGCAGGCCATGCTCATCGCAATAGCCCCGTCGGGCTGTGCGCCACAGGACAAACAAAACAACAAGCCCAATGATTACATGGATGAAGTGAATACCGGTAAACATAAAGTAATACATGAAAAAATCGTTGGTGGTGAGGTTTATGCCCGCCACAATTTTCTCCCGGAACTCGATGATCTTGATGACTGCAAAGCCCAGTCCACAGCTCGCTGCTAGGGTTATGAATAGCGCTGTTTTTGCGGTTTCATTTTTGCGATAAAGATGTACTGCCATTGCAACAAACCAGGAACTGGTTAGTAACAACAGGGTATTGATAGCGCCATAATGCTGGTTGAGTTTTTCCTGTGAAAGCAGGAAAAGTTCGGGCTGCTGATTGCGGTAAAAAAGGAAGGTGCCGAAGAAGAGACCAAAAATCAGCATGTCGCCCAGAATCAATACCCAGATTCCTTCTTCACCGGGTAAGTGTCTGGTTTTTACCTGTTGCGTAAGTGATGTCATCAATGCTGTCCAGTGTCATTGGTTGGTGTTTCAGTTCCGCACAGAAAACAGAAAGGCCTTCCCTGCAAGCAGGGACGGCCTGTTAGTCGCGAGTTAGGAGATCTTTAGTTTGTCTTCTATTTCATCAAGTATGGCAGGGTCATCAATAGTCGCCGGCATCTTGTAGGATTCGCCATTGGCTATTTTTTGCAGCGTTGCCCGTAGAATCTTGCCTGATCGGGTTTTTGGCAGGCGCTTAACGACAATGGCACGTTTGAATGCTGCTACCGGGCCAATATTTTCCCTTACCAGTGCGACTACTTCCGCCTCAATTTCGGAATTCGCTTTACTGACGCCCTGATTGACGATGAGTAATGCAAGCGGACTCTGACCTTTAAGGTCGTCATTAACACCAAATACGGCACATTCTGCGATATCAGGGTGGTTGGTGACAACTTCTTCCATTTGTCCCGTAGACAACCGGTGGCCCGCTACATTAATGACATCGTCGGTGCGACTCATGATGTGGACATAACCATCGGCATCAATAAAGCCGGCATCACCGGTACTGTAGTAGCCAGGAAATTCTGTCATGTATTTGGCAATAAAGCCGCTGTCGTTATTCCACAGTGTTGGCAATGTGCCGGGGGGCAGCGGTAATTTGATTGCCAGCGCTCCCATACTGTCTGCTGGCAGGACATGGCCGCCTTCATCAAGAGCTTCTACGGTAAAGCCGGGTACGGGTTTTCCTGAGGAACCGTATTTAACCGGGAATAAACCAAGCCCGGCACAGTTGGCAACGGCAGGCCAGCCCAGTTCGGTTTGCCACCAGTGATCAATAACCGGTTTGTTAAGGTGTTTTTCTGCCCACTGAATGGTGTCAGGGTCTGCACGTTCGCCAGCCAGAAACAGCGTTTGCAGGCTGCTAAGATCAAAGTCACCCAGCAGCTCGCCTTGAGGGTCTTGCTGTTTGATAGCGCGAATGGCTGTAGGCGCAGTGAACATGGCCTTCACTTTATGGCGCTCGATCAACCGCCAGTAGGTTGCCGCATCAGGCGTGCCAACTGGCTTGCCTTCAAACATAATGGCTGTTGCACCGCGGATCAGTGGGCCATAAACAATATAGGAGTGTCCTACAACCCAACCGATATCAGAGGCGGCCCAGAAGACATCGCCAGGGTCAATACCGTAGATTGCCCCGAGACTCCAGTCCAGAGCCACCATGTGTCCGCCATTATCTCGAACAACCCCTTTGGGTTGGCCGGTAGTGCCTGATGTGTAGATAATGTAGAGTGGATCTGTTGCCGCAACGGGCGTGCAGTCCACTGGCGTACCTGAAGCTTCTATCTCATTCCAGTCCAGATCGCGACCCTCAACCATTGATGCCGTCAATTGATTGCGCTGATAAATGATAGCGTGTTCAGGCTTGTGCTTTGCCAGCTTCAGCGCTTCGTCCAGTAATGGTTTGTAGGCCACCAGCCTGCCTGGCTCAATACCGCAAGATGCCGAGATGATAAGTTTTGGTTTGCAATCATCAATTCTGGAGGCAAGTTCGTTGGCGGCAAATCCGCCGAATACCACGGAGTGTACAGCGCCGAGTCTTGCGCAAGCTTGCATGGCTACCGCCGCTTCGGGCACCATTGGCATATAGATGACTACGCGATCACCTTTTTCCAGCCCCAGCGCTTGTAGTGCTCCGGCAAAGCGCGACACGCGATCGAGCAATTGACGATAGCTGATATGCTCTACGGTTTCCGTAACCGGACTGTCGTAGATAATGGCAGTCTGGTCGCCTCGACCCGCAGCGACATGTCTGTCCAGGCAGTTGTACGAGGTGTTACAGGTGGCGCCGCTGAACCAGCGATAAATGGGTTTTTGGGTGTCATCCAGTATCTTGGTATAAGGTGTGTACCAGTCGATATTTTTTGCAGCTTCCTGCCACATGGTAAGGGCGTCATTGTTAGGCATAATTATTAACCGGGTTCTGTTGTTGGCGAATTGATGTCGGGTCAGTTGCTGGATTTTTTTAGTTCGAAACGCTGGACGACGTTGTTTTTCTCACCTTCCAAAGATTTAACCATCGCGCGCCAGCGGAATAGCAGGCGATCAAATTGTGCCTGATCATTAATAACCAGTGCGCGTGCGGCAAAACCTCTGACAATGCTGTGAGACAGTGCCAGAATCTCTTCGGCAAGCGCCAGCGGCCAGCCATCATTAATCAGCTCTTCCAGCCAGACTCGCTCTATCGCTGTGCGGTTATCAAGGGTAATAGCAACCAGTTGTTCCTTGAGATCCTCGTTCTTGCCACCGGAGATGAGGATATCCAGGGCTGTGCTGAAGTAACCGGAAAGGTAGAAATCTTTGAAGTCTTTGAATATCAGGTCCAGCAGGTCATCGCACTCGTCAATCATGGCGTAATTAGCTTCAAACTGCTGGTGGTATTGCCGATAAGCGTAATCAAGCGCTGCAACAGCGAGGCTGTTTTTGGTCGGGTAGTGATGCAGCTGCGCCCCCTGAGAGACGCCTGCTGCTTTTGCAACTGCCGAGGTTCGAAAATTGGCGTAACCGCCATCGCGAATAATGTTGTACGCGGCCTCGGAGAGACGCTGCTGCATTTTGGCACTACGTACCGCCTGCGGTATGCGTTGTTTCTGATTTGCGTCGTTCACTTACACCTCTGCTATGCCGTTGTGGTCAGTTAAAAACTTCCGACCCTTCCTCTATGCGTTTTCTTTGCTGAAAAAGCTGTGAACCAGTTGGCCAAACTCATAGGGGCGTTCAAACATGGTCCAGTGCCCGCATTTGCTATACACGTGCAGGTCTGCGTTTTCCAGCAGTTTCTGTGCCCGGAAAGAGCAGTCCACTGGCACAATGGCATCTTCAGTACCGTGTACCATCATAACCGGGTGTTTGACTTTGGCTATCTCTTCTTCAGGCAGGCGCAATGCGTCAAGTTGCTCTTGGTAGGGTTCAGGAAACAATTGAGAATAAGCTTCCTGGTAGCCGGGACGTATGCTGGCCTGGTAGCGGGATTCAACGATTTCATCACTAATTTGTTCGCCTTCAAAGGCGAATGTGTTCATCAGTTCGCGCATGTTTTCGAAGGATGGTGTGTAGCCCCAGACCTTGGCCAGGCCCTCAGTTACTTTGAACTCAATGCCGGCAGCGCCCATCATGACAAAGCGTGTTACGCGATCCGGGTGTTTGGCGGCAACAGCCAGTGCCAGTGCGCCGCCGAAAGAATTGCCGACAAAACCGGCTTTTTCGATGCCCAGAGCATCCATAAAGCGAATGGTCCAATCGATCCAATTCTCCAGATTGTAAACAAAACCTTCCGGGTGTGAGGTGTAGCCAAAACCGACCACATCAGGCGCGATAACTCTGAAATCTTTTGCCAGCACAGGGATCAGCAAACGCCAGTTAGCGTAGCCGGTAACACCTGGTCCGGAGCCGTGAAGCAGAATGATGGCTTCACCCTGGCCTTCGTCCTGATAATTGACTTCGCAATTACCAATATCAATTCTTTTGCCTATTTCGGGGTTTTGAGTAGCGTTCATGTATGCCTCTTTTATTAATTATTCCGCATCTTCTTTTTTGCGTCGAACGGGTTTGGGGTTGAGTAATAACTGGTTGTTGTCTACTTTCGTTTCAAATGTCATCAGGGCTACACGGCAGGGCAGGGTGAGCGCAAGACCTGTTCTCACATCAAAGGTGCCGTTATGCCAGGCGCATTCAAGAATATGCCCTTCAATCTCGCCTTCTTCGGCGAAAGATGCGCCGCCGTGAGTACAGCGATCGGCCGTGGCGTAAAAATCTCCGCCTACATTGAATATAGCGATGGGAAGTCCGCTGGGAAGTTCCGCACCATGAATAGTGCCTTCAGCGAAGTCGCTGGCTTCTCCGAGGGTTATCCATTCCGTGGTATCGGCGGATTTATCTGTACTAATGATCATAGTTATCTCTTTGTTGTGTTGCAGTCTGTTGTTGATTACAGCATGGTGCTGCCACCATTCACGCTAATGACCTGCCCTGTGACGAAAGCTGCCTGGTCGCTGGCCAGATAGCAAACCATGGAAGCGACCTCTTCACATTCTCCCGCACGGCCCATCGGGATTATGGAGACAAACTTGTCAATAAGGTCTGGCTGGGTTGCAAGAATTCTATCGTATATTTCCGTTCTTACGGCACATGGTGCGACGGTGTTAACGGTGATACCGTCAGTAGCAAATTCTCGTGCCAGCCCCGTGGTTAACCCGTGCACGCCGCCTTTGGCTGCGTTGTATGCAGAGTGATCCCAGAGTCCGTTTCTGACCGAATCGGCGCCAATATGGATAATCCGCCCGTACTGCTGCTCTTTCATGACGGGTAATGCTGCTTTATTGCACCAGAGTGTTGTCCACAAGTTTCGGTCCAGTGTTTGCCTGAGGGTTTCTGCCGTATGTTCCAGAAAGGGCAGGATAACACCGCCTCCGGCATTGTTGACCAAAATGTCCAGTTTGCCAAATGCTCTGGTAGCCGTTTCAACAAGCTGTTTTGCGTTCTCTTCGTCGGCCAGATTACCGTGAAATGTTCTGACGCGCTCATGGTCATTCAGCCTTGAGGCAGCTTTTTCTATAACAGCTTCTTCAAGGTCGGCAATCACAATACTGGCGCCAGCCTGGTAAAGTGCTTCTGCTATCGCAAAACCAATGCCGGACGATGCACCTGTTACGATAGCAACGCGATTTTTGAGGTTGTAGCCGCCGAGAGTAGTGTTGTTTGACGTCATTAAAAATTACACACTTTGATTCTTGTTAGGCCTGTCGTGGAGAGCAGGTAACCGCTGACTTTTTAAATCAGCTTTTTGTTGTGACCTTGGCGTTCTTTAGCCGATTTCCACTCTATGCCAATAACTATTTTTTCAATAGCCGGTTATTGCAATAATTATCCGGCTCCCATTTACAATATTATGATTCTGCCGGGAACCAGTCGGGCCATCCAGCCTTAAGATTTTGTTGTTTTGCCAGCTTGCGTTCTTCGGCGCTGGCATGTTGTAAGTCCCACTCTTTTAATGCAGGCCCGATGACAATCTTGTTCCATACAGGAGGAATCAATGCCGACATAAAACAAACAAAAACGCTTGGCAGTTTAACGGATGATGTGTCAGGTTTGAGGCGATAATAAGGCGTGTATGCATTTAAATGGTGGTCGGCATGGTTCGTAATGTCGAATGTAATCATCCGGCTTAAAGGATGCAAATGATTCCACACATGCCGGTGAGCGATCGGGGAGCCGGGAACGCGCACCTGGCCATAATGTTGGAAGTAATTAAAAGTTTCAACCCAGAGGCGGGCAACGGCAATACCAATCAGGCCGAAAACGGCTGCGGTTAAACCGCCAAGGCTATACATTAGCCCCAGGAAAACGAACAGTACCAGAATAGCAAACCACAGCTGATGACGAATGGACCAGCGGCCATAACCACGTTTCTCAAGTGCATCGCTTTCCATTCTCCAGGCAGCTTTGGTGCTGCGGTATACCGCCACAGGAGCGAAACCGTAAAGTGTCTGCCCCCTTTGGGCAGTATCAGAGTCTTCGGGGGTGGCAACGTCCAGATGATGGCCGATCATATGGGCAATATTACGTGTGCAGTCGAGGTAGCCCACTTGGCCGATCCTGCCGATGAGTGAGGATAAACGATCGCGTTGATGATAAAGCTCGTGGGTGGAAGGAACGCCAATCACGGTAGCTAGCCAGGAGGCAGAAATGGTGCCGCCCAGAATTTCCAGGGTTGACATGTCACCCAGACCAATTTGCCAGGCAAGAATGAAATAGAGACCGATGGTCATGATGGCGCTAATCCACACAGGAACCATGGCCAGTGCTTTGCTGGCGATTTTTCGCTCGCGGTTGTCACGAGGCAATACGCCATCAATTACAGCGAATGCTGGCAGGGTTGCAATGCCGACCCAAACGTAAGGGCCTCCAACGATAATCCCGATGGCCGCTAATATCTGAACTATGGGAGCAAAGTAATAACGTATATAGTCCACGATGATGTCCTCAGCTGTTTATAAAAGCCGCATTGCCGTCTTGTTGTTTTTTTGCGGTTAAAACGAATCTTATTGCTTAACGATTTCCCCACCTTTTGCAAAGCGTGGGCTTGGCTTGCCACCCCAAAGATCCATAACCTGATAAGAATTTTCCAGCTTTCTCGGTTCGCGAGCGCCTTCCTGCGGGAACTCTTCCATGCCAAAGCTGAATTCCATTGTCATGCCGCAAGGGTCTGTAAAGTACAGAAACATACTGCCTGAGGGTTTGTGCCTGCCCGGACCAAACACAATTTCAACACCGGCATCGGTTAAGCGGTTTCTTGCGCGACCGATATCGTCAACTTCAGTCACCATGAAGTTGACATGGTGCAGGCCCGCAGTCTCGTCGCGCACAATGGCCAGGCTGTGGTGTAAAGGGTTGGGGTAACAGCGCAGCCATACCGCTTTATCCTCAACGTAGTCCGAAGCAACAAAGCCGAAATGGGATGTGAAGGCTTCCCATGTTGCTTCGAATTGAGGGCTGGGCAGGCGAATGACGACGTGTCCGAGCCGTTGTATTTTGGTTACTGTAGGCTGAAAGGAAAAAGCCGGTACCGTTATTGAATCAAAGAAGTCGAAGGTGACGTTTGAGCTGGGTTCGGTAACACTGAAATTTTCACCAATATCAAATAATGCGCTTTGCTCTGTGGACATATTGCTGATGGGGTAGTTCAGGGCGCCGAAATGTTCCAGGGCTTTCTCTCTGTCGACAGCAGATTGCATTTTAATGCCGATTCGCAGCAGGCCAATTTGCTCTTGCTGGATGAGTACCAGATTTGTGGTGTAGTCGCTGCAACGGAATACGGCGTATTCGCCAGGCTCGTGGCGCGAGAGCTCCAGCCCCATCAAATCCCGATAAAAGCGGATGGATTCTTCGAGTTTTGAAGTTCCTAATACTGCATAGGCAATGTGTTCATAGAGAAAAGGAGGCTGCATTGTTCTGGTTACTCCACGCAAGTTGACGTATGAGATTGCTAAATAAATACCGTGTAGCCGGACTTTAAATTAATAAATTTTTTAGGTCAAGAAATTTTTACTGCCTACAGTTCGGGGTCGCCCAGAGTCAGGTGTCGCCACATGCGTTCAAACACTCTGCCCGTGGTGACATAGCGGTCAATAAGTTCCTGTTCATCAAGAGCCATGTCAGTAAAGCCTTCGTTCATACTGCGTACGGCCAGTTCTATGCGGGCAGAATCCTCCAGATACCAGCAAAATGAGACGGCCTGCTCTATTGAATCGCCAGATACAACCGCGCCATTGCCTCGCATCACAATGGCGTGGTGGGCGCCCATTTGTTCAACTAATAGTTTGGCAGATTCGTCGTTTCTCAATAATCTGGGATCGCGCCACAAAGGTACGCTGGCGCCAAAATAGGCACCCAGTCCATGCCTGGCGCGCGGCGTAATGCCTTGCGTGGAGAGGGTCATAACGTTGGGAGGCATGATTCGGCACACCGCATTCACGCCCGGATTCAGTCGATAGATGTGTTGGTGAATGCGAACCTCGCCAAGCACGCCTTCCGGTAGAGGTCCTTCAATAGGTACTGTTGAACCATTCTCTTCCGGAGTGATGGTTCTCATAGGTTCGGGGGCGCATGTCAGAAAGTGTTTGCTATCAAGCCGAATGCTGCAGTGGCCATAGGCATGGACCAGGCCTGCATTCCCTAATGCGCGTGCGGCAACACGCAGCTTTCTCTGAAGATTGTCCGGGGCTTGTGGTAGTTGCTGGCTCATTTGGCGCTGTTCCTTGTGGTGTTTAGTTGTAGGTTTGTGAAAAATTATCTTTACATCATATAGGGAGTTTGTTAGATTTTCAAAAACAAACCATATGAACGGTTTATTGATTTTTTTCTTGAGTGCCTTTACTCGAGTAAAGTAGAGCGACCTTGTCAGGTTTTGCGGGTCGTAGTGACGCGTCGCCGACGCAGTGTGGCGAATTATTAGAAGAGAGGTTTTTGGTATGGTTGATCTAATCCAGTCGATTGACGATGACAGGGAAGCAAATCGTTTTCGGGTGCCGCGACAGGCTTTTGTCGATCAGGCGGTATTTGAAGCGGAACGAAAAGCAATTTTCAGCAAGTGCTGGCTGTATCTGGGGCATGAATCAGAGCTGCAGGAAAACGGGCAATTTGTTACTCGTACAGTTGCGGATAAAGATATTATATTCGTTAAGGATCGTAACGGCGTTGTCAGGGCCCATTTGAATGTTTGCCCACACCGCGGAGCGACTGTTTGTCGTGAAAAGAGCGGTAAAACCAAAAGCTTTCAGTGTATGTATCACGGCTGGGTATTTAAAGACAGTGGAGAGCTACAGCACTTGGCGGGTGCGCCGTCTTATGCGAAAGACTTCAACGATTGTGGTCAGGTGGATTTGACGCCAGTTCCTCAGCTGGATAGTTATGCGGGCTTTTACTTTATCTGCTTTGATAAAAACGCAGAGTCCCTGTCTGATTATCTGGCCGGCGCAAAAGATTATCTTGACTTGATCTCCCAGCAATCGCCCGAAGGTATGGTGCTTATTGGTGGGACTCAGGAGTACTCAATAGAGGCTAATTGGAAGTTGCTGGTTGAGAATAGCTTCGATGGTTACCATGCAGAAGCGACTCACGCCACCTATCTTGATTACTTGATGAATACCAATGGCGGGCTTACTGATGCCAAGCTGGCGGGTAAAGGTTACGATCTGGGTAATGGTCACGCTGTTATCGAATATTCGGCTCCCTGGGGTCGTCCTGTGGCGCAGTGGATTCCCATGTGGGGCGAGGATGGCAAAGCAGAAATCGATGCAGTCTATGCTGAACTGGTCGAGCGTCTGGGGGAGGATCGTGCCAAGCAAACAGCAACCATGAATCGCAATATGGTGATTTTCCCCAATCTGGTGATTAACGACATTATGGCAATCACTATACGTACATTTTACCCGGTTAAGCCTGATTCAATGATGATTAATGCTTGGGCTTTGGCGGCAGAGGGTGAGAACGAATGGCGCCGTAAATATCGCCTGTTTAACTTTTTGGAGTTTTTGGGTCCCGGTGGTTTTGCTACACCTGATGATGTGGAAGGCCTGGAGAAGTGTCAGGCGGGCTATAAGGCCATGGATATGGTTCCCTGGAATGATATTTCCAAAGGTATGGGTAAAAAGCAGGCGTCGTTTGATGATGAGTTGCAAATGCGTGCTTTTTGGCGTGAATGGGATCGCCGTCTAGATGTTATCCGCAAGGAGGAAAAATAATGCACAGTGATCTGATTTCTCCAGAAACATATCTTGATATACAAGGTTTGCTGTTTGAAGAGGCCGCATTGATTGATGGCTGGAAGCTGAACGATTGGCTGGGTTTGTACACAGAAGATGCTGGATACTTTGTGCCCTCTACCGATACAGCACTTGCTGAAGACGCTAATCCGGAAAATTCATTGTTTTATATTGCGGATGATCGTCGCAGAATGGAAGAGCGTGTTTTGCGTTTGGAAAAGAAAACCTGCCATTCAGAGTGGCCGCGCTCAAAAGTGCGTCATCTGGTTTCCAATATTCGCGTGCTGGATAACACCAATGACGTCATAACAGTTGAGGCCTCATTCGTTTGTTATCGTTCTAAAGATCACGTTACCCATACATTTATGGGGCGTTATGATTACACGTTGTTGAAGTGTGGTGATGAGTTGAAAATAAAGACCAAGTATTGCCGCCTGGATATGACCAGCTTGCGCCCGCACGGACGTATCAGCATCATTTTGTAATGTGATAGCGGATAATCTTTGCAACGATTGGCTATTAACCTGGCAGTTGTATCTGTAGGGTTTAGCGGGGCGGCACTTGCGAGATATTGCCGTTAATAGAACCCTTGCGTAGCAAGGGTTCTATCGTATTCGATTCAGTGTTTAAACAACTGAGCAATGGGGTGATGGTGGTGCTCTGTTTGCAAGGTAATTAATAGGTGGGATAAATGGATAAAGCTTCTGTGCGCAAGGCCAGTGATGAGTTGTTCGCTGCTTTGGAAAATTGCTCAACAGTAACGCCTCTGAGAGAAAGATACCCCGACATTACCATTGATAGTGCTTATCAGGTCTCGCTGGATCTTTTGAAAAAGCGGCTGGCTCGTGGTGAAAAATTAATTGGTAAGAAAATCGGTGTGACCAGTAAGGCAGTGCAGGATATGTTGAATGTTCGCCAACCTGACTTTGGTTTCCTTACTGATCGTATGGTGTTTTCGGATACGGTTCCTTTAAGCGGAAACATGATTCAGCCTAAAGCGGAAGGCGAAATTGCTTTTATTATGAAGGATACGTTAAAGGGCCCGGGTGTTACTGAGCAGGATGTGCTCGATGCCACAGAGTTTGTTGTGCCCTGTTTCGAAATTGTGGATTCGCGTATCGCTGATTGGAAAATCACCATTGAAGATACCGTGGCAGATAACGCGTCCTGCGGTTTTTTTGTGATCAATGAAAAAGCCGCTGTGGACCCTCGTACAATTGACTTGCCCAGTGTTGAGATGACAGTTAATAAAAATGGTGAATTCCTGAGCAAAGGGTTAGGTTCGGCTGCGTTGGGCAATCCCTTAACTTGTGTCGCCTGGTTGGCCAATGTGATGGGTGAATACGGTGTTAGTCTGGAGGCTGGAGACATTGTTCTTTCTGGTTCGCTGGTTCCTTTAGAGCCGGTAAAAGCTGGGGATACCATGTCATTATCGATTACCTCTATTGGCGACTTGTCTATCGAGTTTGTGTAACTTTCACAGAAAACTATTCGGCAGGAATTAATAAATGGCAACGAAAAAAATTAAAGCCGCGATTATCGGGCCAGGTAATATCGGTACGGATTTGTTGATTAAGGCACTCAGGTCCGACGTTATCGAGCCAGTCTGGATGGTGGGTGTTGAGCCCGAGTCACCCGGCTTGGAACGCGCTCGCTCGTTTGGTCTTAAAACCACTCACGAAGGCATAGATGGTATGTTGCCCACTATGGTTGAAGATGGTGTGCAAATTTGTTTCGACGCGACCTCGGCCTATGTTCACGCAGAGAATTCGCGAAAAGCAATTGAAAAAGGCGCAGTGATGATTGATCTGACACCTGCGGCTATTGGCCCCTACTGTGTGCCTTCAGTTAATCTCGAGTCGGCGCTGTCGGCGGGTGCTGATAACGTCAATATGGTGACCTGTGGCGGTCAGGCAACAATTCCTTTGGTTGCTGCTGTCTCTATGGTGCAGGACGTTGCCTACGGCGAGATTGTCGCCACAGTAGCCTCTAAATCTATTGGCCCCGGAACCCGTAAAAATATTGATGAGTTTACCCGTACTACCGCTAGCGCAATCGAGCAAGTTGGTGGTGCCAAGAAGGGTAAGGCTATTATTCTGGTTAACCCAGCAGAGCCGCCATTGATCATGCGCGACACGGTTCATTGTCTGACGGAAGCCGAGCCCGACCAGGAAAAAATTACGGCGTCAGTGCATGCCATGGTTGAGGCTGTGCAAAAATATGTGCCGGGTTATCGTTTGGTTAACGGACCTGTTTTTGACGGTAATCGAGTGTCCATTTTTATGGAGGTCGAAGGGTTGGGAGACTTCCTGCCAATCTATGCGGGTAACCTCGATATTATGACCGCCGCCGCTTTGCGAACTGCTGAAATAGTGGCCGAAAAGCGGTTTCTGAACAATAACGCTGACTGACGGGGTGTACTGTGGATCTTAGAAATAAAAAAGTAGTGCTGCATGACATGAGTTTGCGCGATGGCATGCACACCATGCGTCATCAAATCAGTGTTGAGCAAATGAAAACGGTAGCGGCCGGTCTGGATAATGCTGGTGTGCCAATGATTGAAGTGACTCATGGCGATGGCTTGGGTGGCGCTTCAGTTAACTACGGTTTTCCCGCCGCAACCGATGAGGAATATTTGCGTGCTGTAAAATCGGTAGTTAAAAACGCAAAAATTTCGGCGCTGCTACTGCCGGGAATTGGCACCGTTGATGAGCTTAAAATGGCGATTGATTGTGGCATTGACACCATTCGTGTAGCGACACATTGTACTGAAGCGGATGTCTCCGAGCAGCATATTGCTTATGGCCGTAAAAGTGGGCTGGATACGGTGGGCTTTTTAATGATGGCGCACATGATTAGCCCTGAAGAGTTGTTGGAGCAGGCGCTGTTGATGGAATCTTACGGCGCTAACTGCATCTATTGTACGGATTCGGCCGGTTATATGCTGCCTGATGATGTATCTGTACGAATCAATTTATTGCGTGAAAAGCTGAGTGGCGAAACCGAAGTTGGTTTTCATGGGCACCATAACCTGAGTATGGGTGTGACTAACTCGCTGGCAGCTATTGAAGCGGGCGCTGCGCGAATTGATGGATCGGTAGCAGGGTTCGGTGCTGGCGCTGGTAACACACCGCTGGAAGTGCTGGTAGCCGTGCTTGAGCGTATGGGAGCTGATACAGGGATTGATCTTTTCAGTATTATGGATGTGGCGGAAGATCAAGTGTACCCAATGACTGAGTCACCCATTCGTATTGACCGCGATGCGTTGACGCTGGGTTATGCTGGTGTTTACAGCTCATTTCTGTTGTTTGCCAAGCGAGCTGAACAAAAGTACGGTGTTTCGGCGCGCGATATTCTTGTGGAATTGGGGCGTCGCAGAACGGTGGGTGGTCAGGAAGATATGATCGAAGATTTGGCTTTGTCGATGTCGAAAGCCAAGTAGATATTTGGTCGCCGGAGTTTTTGGTTAATTCCGTTGCTAAAAAGCGTGACAGGCAGTTTTGTTACTCTGCAGTTTTTTTGTAGAGCTGACGAAACTGCCTGTTTGCATTGTGCTTGGCAACCAACCTAAGATTGCAAAAAAATATAACAATAAAGACATTTAAATGGGGTGAAAGCATGACGACGAAGAGTGATCCCGAAGATCTCAAAACCGATGATACTGTCTATCATCACAGCGGTGCCGAAAATTTGCCCAAGCACTCGCAGCACGACGAAGAGGTGGTGCCTGAGAGTGAGGTCAATCGTTATTGGCGAGACAATAAGTTGGTGTTGTTTGTGCTGATGGGGGTGTGGGTTTTTGTCACCTTTGGCTGTGGCATTATTTTGGGTGACTGGCTTGATCAGTATTCACTTTTTGGTTTTCCTCTCGGGTTTTGGTTCACGCAGCAGGGCGCAATGTTAATCTACGTGTTGCTGATCTTCATCTATCACTTTTGGATGAAACGTATCGAAGCAAAACACGGCGTTGATGATAAACCCGATGTTCCGGCTGGAGGGCAATAATCATGGATGCTCAAACGCTTTCTTATTTATTTGTTGGTCTCTCGTTCGCACTCTATATCGGGATCGCGGTCTGGGCTCGGGTAGGCTCAACCAAAGAATTTTACGTTGCCGGTGGCGGTGTGCACCCGCTGTTAAACGGTATGGCAACCGCAGCTGATTGGATGAGTGCAGCGTCATTTTTGTCGGTAGCGGGCCTGGTGGCTTTTGCCGGGCGAGATGCTTCCGTCTACATGTTGGGCTGGACCGGTGGTTATGTGTTGCTGGCTCTGTTGTTGGCGCCTTACCTGCGTAAGTTTGGTCGTTTTACTGTGCCGGATTTTATTGGAGAGCGCTATTACTCCAACGTTGCCCGAGTCGTTGCTGTTATCTGTCTGATCTTTATCTCGTTCACTTATATTGCTGGTCAGATGCGCGGCGTTGGTATTGTGTTTTCGCGCTTTCTTGAGGTTGAGGTGAATACCGGTGTGGTCGTCGGAATGGCGATTGTTTTTTGTTACGCCGTGCTCGGTGGAATGAAGGGTATTACCTATACTCAGGTGGCTCAATACTGTGTGCTGGTTTTTGCGTTTATGGTGCCGGCAATTTTTATGTCCATTATGTGGACGGATAACCCTATTCCTCAGCTTGGTTTTGGCAGCCAGCTTAATGATGGTTCCGGGCTAACCGTGCTGGAAAAATTAAATCAGGTAACCCAGGACTTGGGGTTTAGTGCCTACACCCAGGCTAACCGGGCAATGGTTGATTCATTGGCGATTGTTGCTGCGTTAATGGTGGGTACAGCCGGGTTGCCTCATGTGATTGTGCGATTCTTTACCGTGCCTAAAGTCACCGATGCACGTTTGTCTGCGGGCTATGCGCTAATTTTTATCTGTGTGATTTACACCACTATTCCGGCAGTGGCGGCGTTCTCCCGATTAAACTTGTCAGACAGTGTCAACGAGACTCCCTATCAGGATGCACCAAGCTGGATTGCCAATTGGGAAAATACCGGATTGATAGCCTGGCAAGATAAAAATGACGATGGTGTGATTCAGTATCGTGCTGGTGCCGCTTTTGATCCTGTGAAACCCGATTTTACCGGTGAGAGAGGGCGGCATGGTGAGAGGTTGTTGAGCAATAAGCCGTCGGCCAGCGAAAACGAAATTTATGTAGACCGGGATATTATGGTGATGGCGAACCCCGAAATCGCCGAGTTGCCGAACTGGGTTGTGGCTTTGGTTGCTGCTGGTGCGGTTGCTGCAGCGCTTTCTACAGCGGCGGGTTTGCTGTTGGTTATTTCCAGCTCTATCTCTCACGATTTGCTGAAGAAAACGTTTATGCCAAATATTTCCGATAAGATGGAATTGCTGTTTGCTCGGCTGGCGGCGGCAACTGCGATTGTGATTGCGGGTTGGTTTGGTATCCATCCGCCAGCGTTTGTGGCTCAAGTGGTTGCATTTGCGTTTGGGCTGGCGGCGTCATCGCTGTTTCCGGCGATCTTTATGGGCATCTTCTTCAAATGGCTTAACCGGGAAGGGGCTATTGCAGGGATGCTCAGCGGGTTATTTTTCACCTTCGGTTATATTGTTTATTTTCAGTTTTATGCGCCGGAGCTGAATTCCGCCGAGCACTGGTTGTTTGGTATTTCTCCAGCCGGTATCGGCTCTTTAGGGGCAATTATCAATATTGTGGTGGCGGTAGTGGTTGCTCGCTTTACGGCAAAAACACCGGACCATGTCCAAGACCTTGTGGATGATATTCGTATTCCCACCGGGGCTGGGGTTGCGCACCATCACTGATGGTGCGCTGGCTCGGGAGTGTTCAGCGCGTTATTCGTTGAAAACCGGTTGGCGCTTTTCCAGGTTCGCTCTGACGCTCTCAACTTGATTGGAGGTTCCAAGCAGGCTTCTCTGGAGTTGCGCTTCAAGCCTTAGCAATTCTGGCTTTGGCTCTCCCCAGGCCGCTTGATAAAGCTTTTTGGTCGCGCGAATCGCTTCGGGTGATTTTGCAGCGATATTTTTCGCCAGCGCCATGGCGCTGGCATAACAGTCATCGGTTAACTGAGTAACCAGCCCCGTTGCTTTCGCTTCCTGTGCATCTAATATTCTGGCGGAAAGCAGTATTTCTGCCGCCACATCTTTTGGCATCAGAGGTGGCAGGGTGAGTGAGACTGCCATGTCCGGGATCAGCCCCCAATGTGTTTCCATTAAAGACATCTTGGTTGTTGCATCAGCAATTCTGATGTCGGCGCCGAGCGCTACCTGGCAGCCGCCACCCAGGGCTGCGCCGTTTACGGCGGCAATAACCGGTATGGGAATTTGCTGCCAGGCGGTAACGCAACGCTGGAAAAGATTGGCGGCCAGTTCATCAAGCTCGTTGAATACGTGCTCTTCAAACCAGTCTACGGTGCCGGGTTTTTGCGGGAACAGCGACCTATCAAGCCCCGCGCAAAAATGTTTTCCGGCCCCTGTAAGCACAATCACCCGCACAGTATTGTTTTCGGCGAGTTGGTTTGCTGCTTCGGTTAAATCTTTGAAAGTGTCGAATATCAGTGAGTTTGATTGCTCTGGGCGACTCAGAGTGACCTGAGCGATATGGTTTTCAATGGTGACTGTGACGGTTTTCATGTTATTCGGCCTCTTTGATAACGGCATGTTCTTTTAATTCGTCGATTCTGGATTCGGTGTAGCCCAGTTCTTGCAAAATATGGCGAGTGTCCTCACCGATGGCGCCCCCGGTGTATTTGTAATCGGGTGAATAGTTTGAGTATTTTATAGGGTGGGCTACCTGAGGTTGTTGGCTACCGTCAGGCTTGGGTACGGTGATAACCATGTTGCGCGCGGTGAGTTGCGGGTGATCTTTTGATTCGGCGAGATTGAGCACCGGTTCGACACAGGCATCGGTTGCTGCGAAAACAGCCTGCCAATGCTCAAAGGTCTGGCTGGCGAAAGCATCACGTAAAGTTTGTTTTATTTGCTTTTGTGCTTTTCTTCTCTCCGGCGTATCGGCTTGCATCATTGTAGGATACAGCTCCATTAGCGCTGAAGTTCCAGTCGCCTCTGTGAGAGCTTTAAAAAACTGGGGTTCGATACTGCCCACCGAAAAAAAGCGGCCATCGCTGGTTTCGTAATAATCGTAGAACGTGCCGCCATTAAGAAGAGTGGTTTCGGCTTTTTGTGGCTCACCACAGGCGAGCAAGCCGGGAGCAGCTAACGCATTTAATGCAAAGGCCGCATCGGTCATGCTGACATCAATGTGTTGACCATTACCTGTTTGTTCTCGGTGTGAAACAGCAGCCAGAATGCCGGCGACGGCGTGCATAGAGCCGCCAGCGATATCCGCTATTTGGATGCCTTGGGGTACGGGAGGTTCTCCGACGCGACGGCTGTAATCGGCCACACCTGCCAGCGACAGGTAATTGTTGTCGTGACCTGCTCGATCTTTATAAGGGCCGGTTTGTCCATAGCCGGTGATGGAGCAGTAAATAATACCCGGGTTGATCTCACGAAGTGTGTCGTAGTCAATTCCAAGCCGTTTCATAACGCCAGGCCGAAACTGCTCAACCACAATGTCATAGTCTTGCTCGCGGATTAACTGCTTGATGATATCCACACCGTCTTGCTGCTTTAAATCCACCGCCAGCAATTTCTTGGAGCGGTTCAGGTACATATGGTTTGCAGACTGATCGCCATCCATGGGGGCTGCAAATCTCAAGAAGTCTATTTGGCGAGTGGACTCAACGCGCAACACCTCGGCGCCCATATCTGCAAGCATCATAGTGGCGTAGGGCCCCGGTAACAGGGTTGAGAAGTCGAGAACTTTTAAGTGGCTTAGTAAAGACATGAAGAGACCTTTTTAATAATTTCGAGAATTTTGATTGATATGATCAAGTATGTCAAATCGTTGTTTCTGTTTGTTTTATTTTTATAAAACATTGATTAATATATATTTTATTTTATTTTTTGTCTTTGTTTTGTTGTTCCTGTTAACGGGTTGAGTATGATTTATGTAAAAATGCTTGACCGAATCAAGCATTTTTTATACCTTGCTTTCCTTGCAAAGCGTTGTTGGTATGGCTAATCGTAATATTGGCTGTAACCGTTAAAAGGGGTATCGGGTGTCTTCTACAGTCAAAGGTCTAACTCACGAGCAAAGAACGGAGTTGTCTGATCAGCGTATGTTTGACGCCGCAATGGACTTGATTCTTGAGCACGGGACGGTCAGGACGACGTTAAAAGAAGTGGGCGAGAAGGCCGGTTATAGTCGTGGGTTGGCGAATAACCGCTTTGGCTCGAAAGAGAACCTGTTCGAGCGGCTAGTGAAGCGCTGTTATCGGGTGTGGCTGGATGAATTGTCAAAGTTTGTGGGCAACAAGTCGGGGTTGGAAGCGTTTATGACAAGTATTGATGCTTTCGAAGATTTTTTGCTGGAGGCGCCGCGAGAGTTGCAGGTGCTGCATATACTTTGGTATGAATCCATTAGTCATCAGTCTGTTATGAAAGCAAAGCTTAAGGAGCAGCAGGAGAAAATGCTTTCCGATGTGACGGGCTATCTCGGGCGGGCGCAATTTAATGGTGACATCAGTCGTGACTGCGATGTGGCGGAATTTTCGATTCGTTATTTAACGTTTATTTTTGGTATTACCTACATGTGGTTGGTCAATCCTGAAGGCATTCCTGTTAAAACGATTTTTGCCGGTTACCGCGACAGTGTTAAAAAAGAGCTGCAAATAGAAAGCTAGGGCAGAAAAGCCCAGTCTTACAATTTAAGGGGTAATAAAATGACAACTTCTGCATTGGGCCGGAGATGGTCTGATACGTTATTTAGTGACGTGTTTTTGCCGCAAGAAGCACTGGATATCCGACGAGAAGCGCGCGCCTTCGCTGATGATGTGCTGCGGCCCGTTGCTCAGGAAGTTAATACCACGCCGGAGAGTCGTGACGGCTTTCGGCACGATCTGGTGAAGGCCATCGCTGATGCCGGGCTTTATCAGGTGCCGTTCCCCAAAGAGCTGGGCGGGCGCGGATTGGAGCTCCCAACACTGGCAACACTTCTGGTGATGGAAGAGCTGGGTTATTACACACCGGGTGCAGCTTCAGCACTGTTTGACGGCCAGGCTATTCTCTGCGGCCAAACTTTATTGAATGCATCTGATGACATCCGCCAAATCTATATCCCCAAATTGATTAACGGCGAAATAGTTTGCTGTTTTGCCACTAGTGAGCCGGACACCAGTACCGATCTGTCGGCACAGTCCATGCTAACGGAAGCATTACCCGTAGAGGGTGGTTATTTGGTCAACGGTCGCAAGCGCTGGATTACCAATTCGGTTGCTGGAGATATCGTTTGCCTGTTATGCAAAACAGGTGATTCCCTGACCATGTTTCTGGTCGATATGCATCACGAGGGTGTTACCGTTGCCGATCCTGACCTGAAGATGGGTAACCATGCCCAGTTGACGGCCGATATTTTCTTTAAAGATGTGTTTGTGCCAGAGGATCACGTGATCGGTGCCGAGGGCAAAGGGCTGCGTGCGGCGTTGGCTTCTCTCACTATGGGGCGCGCAGGCATCGCTGCATTGGGAGTTGGTATGGCGCAGCGGGCATTTGATTATTCGGCCAGTTACATCAGTGAGCGCAGTGTGTTTGGTGACAAGATCGCCTCCTTTCAGCATTGGCAATTCAAGTATGCAGATCATGCCACAGCCATTGAAAATGCCCGTAATCTCTATCAAAAGGCGGCCATTAATTACGACAAGGGTAACAAGCCGTTACCGCTGATGGCGATGGCCAAGGTTGCTGGCAGTGAGGTGGCGGTTGAAGTTGCCCGCGATGCTATTCAGGCATGTGGTGGTTATGGGTTTGCTCGGCGAATGTCCGCTGACGGTATCGACTGGCCGCTGGAGTCCATCTATCGCGATGCCAAGATTGGTGAAATATACGAAGGTGCCAACGAAGTTCAGCGCTGGGCAATAGCGAGGGAAATTTTTGGCCGCAATATTACAGGCTAAAAGTTACTGGTTAAAAGGTACTGGTTAAAAAGGTACCGGGTAAAAGGTATGACAGCGCAGTAAAGAACGGCTTGAATAAAAGAGACATTACCGGGCAGCTACCGGTTTAACTGGAATAACAGGATTTTGACGATGACAAATACCGCTTATATCTATGATGCTGTGAGAACACCGCGCAGCAAAGGCAAAAAAGATGGTGCCTTGCATGAAGTAAGGCCTGTGCATCTGGGGGCAGGTTTACTGCGTGAGTTGCAGCAACGCCACCAACTGGATACTTCAAAAGTTGATGATGTGGTAATGGGTTGCACCGGGCCGGTGGGTGAGCAGGGCGGTGATATTACCAAAACGGTTGTCCATGCCGCTGGTTGGGACGAATGTGTTCCCGGCGTGCAGTTGGACAGGTTTTGCGCCTCGGGTCTGGAGGCCGTCAATATCGCCGCCATGAAAGTTGCCTCTGGTTGGGAAGAGTTGGTGGTTGCCGGTGGTGTTGAAAGTATGTCCCGGATACCACTGGGGGCCTCAGGTGGCGCCTGGATTAATGACCCTGAGTTCAGTTTGAGTCTTAGATCTGTGCCTCAGGGAATTGGTGCTGACCTGATCGCTACTATGGACGGCTATTGCCGTGAAACCGTGGACCAGTTCGCCTTGCAATCCCAGCAGCGAGCAGCAGCTGCTCAACAGGCGGGGTATTTCGATCAGTCCGTTGTGCCAGTAAAAGATTTGAATGGCTGCGTTATTCAGGATAAAGATGACTTTATTAAACCCGGTACCACCATGGAAGCATTGGGCTCTTTGAAGCCAGCGTTTGCCGCACTGGGGGCGATGGGCTGTGATGAAGTGGCCCTGAGTAAATACCCTCAGGTAGAGCGCATAAACCACGTGCATACCGCTGGAAATTCCTCGGGTATTGTGGATGGCGCTTCAGCGGTATTGATTGGCAGCGAGCAGATTGGTAAGGATTTACAGTTGACCCCGCGTGGCCGTGTTGTTGCGACTGCGGTCCTGGCTAGCGACCCGACCATTATGTTGGCCGCACCGGGGCCTGCAGCAAAAAAATGTCTGGCGAAAGCCGGGCTGACCGTAGCCGATATCGACCTGTTTGAAATCAACGAGGCGTTTGCCTCCGTTGCCTTGCGCTTTATGCGGGATCTGGATATTTCCCCTGAGATTACCAACGTTAATGGTGGCGCGATTGCTATGGGGCATCCCTTGGGCGCAACGGGCGCCATGCTGGTCGGTACCGTATTGGATGAGCTGGAGCGTCGCAACCTTAAGCGAGCGTTGATCGCTCTTTGTGTAGCCGGCGGACAGGGTATCGCCACTATTATCGAGCGCGTGTAAGCCGCTCGTAAACAGAATAAAGCAAGGTAAAAGCAATGAGTGAATTTGACTACGTAAAAGATGAATCGGGTATTGTCACCATCACCATGGATATGGCCGGTCCGGTGAATACTATGAATGCCACTTGCCGCCAGTTAATGAACGATTGTGTTACACGGCTTGAGCAAGAAACCGATTTAAGTGGTGTGATACTGGCGTCTGCAAAATCAACTTTCTTCGCCGGTGGTGATTTAAAAGAATTGTATTCCGTTCCGAAAGGTGAAGAAGCGGCGCTGCTGGAGATTATTGAGTTACTAAAAGGCCCGTTACGGCGTTTGGAGAAATTACCGGTACCGGTAGTGGCCGCGATCAACGGCGCAGCATTGGGTGGTGGTTTTGAAATATGTCTGGCTTGTAATCACCGGATTATTGTCAATAAGTCATCCGCCATTGTGGGTTTGCCTGAGGTGACGTTGGGCCTGCTGCCTGGCGCAGGCGGGGTTGTGCGTATGATCAACCTGCTCGGTCTGGAGCAAGGCTTGCCTTATTTGCTGGAAGGCAAAAAGCTTAAACCGGCTCAGGCGCTGGACGTCGGTCTGGTTGACGAAATGGTTGAGAGTGTTGATGAGCTTGTGAGCCGCGCCAAAGCCTGGATAAAAGCCAACCCTGATGCGTCGCTACAACCCTGGGATACCAAAGGATACAAAATACCCGGTGGCAATATTCACAACCCTCGCATTGTGCAAACTCTGCAGGCGGCGCCGGTCATGCTGTACACAAAAACTCGCGGCCTGTTGCCTGCGCCTGAGCGTATTCTTTCGGTCGCTACCGATGCTGTTACTGTCGATTTTGATACGGCATTAAAATCTGAAACACGCGGTTTGGCGTATCTGGTGACGACACCACAAGCCAAAAACATTATTAACTCGATGTTCTTCCAGCTGAACCGTATTAATGCCGGTGTCAGCCGACCAAAAGGTCCCGAGAAACAGGTGGTCAAGCGCGTTGGTATTATCGGTGCCGGGGCGATGGGACAAGCCATTGCCTATGTTTCTGCCAAGGCTGGTGTTGAAGTGATACTAAAAAGCTCATCGCTGGCCTCCGCAGAGAAAGGCAAAGCCTATAGCGAGAAGTTGGTGAGTAAGTTAGTTGAAAAAGGCCGTATGGGTGAAGACAAAAAGCAAGCCGTATTGGCGTTAATCAAACCCACTGACAGCTACAGTGAATTAAGTGGTTGCGATTTGATTATCGAGGCAGTACCGGAAAATATGACGCTGAAGTCCACGGTCTTGAAGGACATTGAACCGTTCCTGGGCGAGGGCGTTGTGGTCGGCTCAAATACGTCGACTCTTCCAATCAGCCAACTTGCTGAATCAAGCGGCAGCGCGGCAAATGTGATTGGTATTCACTTCTTTTCACCCGCTGACAAAATGCCACTGGTAGAAATTATCTGCGGCGAAAAAACATCGGATGAAACCCTGGCAAAAGCCTTTGATTATGCTCGGCAGGTGGGTAAAACACCGATTGTCGTCAATGATTCATTGGGCTTTTACACCTCGCGTGTATTTCTTTCTTTTCTTGATGAAGGCGTACGTATGCTGGAGGAAGGTATTTCCCCAGTGGTTATTGACCGCATGGGGCAGCAGATTGGTATGCCCGTCGGGCCTTTGGCTGCCCAGGATGAAGTTAGCCAGTCGCTAATTCGCACAGTAAGAGAAACCCATTCTGAAATGGGGGTTTATGGCAGCAAATATGATATCGATGCCGCTGCCCGAGTTGCCGAGACCATGATTAACAGTTATCAGCGTGCGGGCCGTCATCAAGGTGGTGGTTTTTACGAGTATCCTGAGAGCGACGATAAAAAGCCTGGTGATAAACACATTTGGCCAAAGTTGTTTGAGCTTTATCAAAAGGCCGATGTAACTATTCCTGAACAGGACATGAAAGATCGCATTCTGTTTCGCCAGGTTATCGAAAGTATTAAAAGTTTACAGGAAGGTGTCTTGCGAAGTGTTGCTGATGGCAATATCGGCTCCATTTTTGGCATCGGTGCGCCAGTCTGGACCGGCGGTTTTATCCAGTTTGTGAACACTTATGGTTTGCAGCAATTCGTTGATCGCTGTGAACAGCTATCAGCGGCTTATGGCGACCGGTTTAACGTGCCGGAGCTGGTTAAACAAAAGCTCGCAGCCGGTGAGTTGTTTGAGTAATTGAGTCAGGACTGGATGTAAACCACGATCGAATAGAGGTTAAGTAATGTTAAAGCGCGATTTTACCGAAGAGCAACAAATGCTTCGCGAAGCCTACCGGAAATTCCTGGCCCAGGAAATTGTCCCGAACATGGAACGCTGGCGAGAGCAGGGCATCGTTGATCGTGAGGCCTTCAGAAAGGCCGGCGAAAACGGTTTTTTGATGATTTGGCCGGATGAAGAATTTGGTGGTATGGGTGACGATGATTTTCGTTATGAACAGGTCATTATTGAAGAAAATGCCTATGCGCGAACCAACGACTGGTTTTGTACGCTGCATAGTCGCCTGGTTGGCCCCTACCTGAAACGGTTTGGTAACAAGGAGCAGCAGCAACGCTACCTGCCTAAGTGTGTCAGCGGCGAAATTATTCTTGGTGTCGCCATGACCGAGCCCGATGCTGGTAGCGATTTGGCCGGTATGCGTGCGGTTGCTGTTGAGCATGATGATCACTGGGTGTTGAACGGTACCAAAACCTATATTTCCAACGGCATCAACGGCGATTTGTTTGTGGTTGCCGCTAAAACCGATCCGCAAAACAACCCTCATGCTATTACACTGTTTTTGGTTGAAAGTGGCATGGAGGGTTTCGAGAGAGGCCGCAATCTGGCCAAGATGGGTATGAAGGCCCAGGATACAGCCGAGTTGTTTTTTCGTGATGTAAAGGTGCCCAAAACGAATGTTCTGGGCGAACCAAATAAGGGCTTTTATTACCTGATGGAAGGGCTTGCGGAAGAACGTTTGATTGGCGCTTGCGCTTACCTCAGTGCGGCCCAGCTGTCATTTGATTTGAGCCTGGAGTTTGTTCGCGAGCGCAAGGCATTTGGCAAGCGCATTGCGGATTTTCAAAATACCCAGTTCAAGTTGGCAGAGCTTCGAACCGAGCTCGATGTTACTCAGGCTTACGTCGATCAGTGTGTTGCGGTACATAATCGAGGTGAGCTAACGGCGGTTGAGTCTGCAAAGGCAAAGATGGTGACCAGTGAATTGCAAGTTAAGGCTGCGCAGCTGGGTGTGCAGCTTCATGGTGGTGCCGGTTATATGGATGAATATCCTATTTCCCGGCAATTAACCGATGCCATGATCTCTCCCATTTATGCCGGTACTTCGGAAGTGATGAAGATCATTATCAGCCGCGACTTTTTGTCGGCTGACTACCAGCCATTCAATCAGCGTAATTTTTAATTAACGCAATTTGTAATTAACGAATCAATTCAACTTTTAATCAACGTAATTTTTTACAACGTAACTTATGAATAAGGAGCTCTAATGGATATTTCAGGTAAGGTCGCTATTGTGACAGGTGGTGCCTCAGGCTTAGGTCAGGCGACGGTTGAACTCTATGCAGAAAAAGGTGCATCGGTGGCCATTTTTGATCTGAATGAAGAAGCAGGTAAAGCCATCGCCGAACGGCTTGGCGACAACGTTGTTTATTACAATGTTGACGTTGCTGATGAAGCATCGGTTCAAAAAGCAATTGATGCTGTGGTGGAAAAATTTGGTGCCTTGCACATTGTTAATAATTACGCGGGTATTGGACCTGCTTGTAAAACCCTAAGTGGCAAGGGGCCTCACCCGATTGATCTGTACGTGAAAATTGTCATGATCAACCAGGTGGGCACCTTCAATGTTGCGCGTCTGGCGGCCGAAAAGATGGCTAAAAATACACCGGTCAATGACGACGGTGTGACGGGTGTCATTATCAACACGGCTTCCGTTGCGGCTTATGAAGGGCAAATTGGCCAGGTGGCCTACAGTGCCACAAAAGGTGCAGTTGTCGGCATGACATTGCCAATGGCGCGTGAGCTGGCCAGTTACGGCATTCGTGTGAACACCATTGTGCCGGGTCTTATCCATACGCCATTGTTCGACACTATCGAAGAGTCTTATTACAAGTCACTCGAAGCTTCAACGGTATTCCCCAAGCGTTTGGGTAAAACCAGCGAAATCGCGGCGTTGTCATTGCACATTGTTGAAAACGATTACATCAATGGTGAGTGTATTCGCATGGACGCCGGTGTGCGCATGCAGCCTAAATAAAAACTACAGGCAAACGATAACTGACTGTTTAACGAGACCAAAAAAGGAAAGCTTCGATGACTGATCAAGCCAGTGCTGTTCTTTACAACGTTGTCGATGGGGTGGCGGTAATTACCCTTAATCGACCTGCGCAAAAAAATGCTTTTACGTTACAAATGCGCAACGAATTGCTGCAATCTCTAAACAACGCGAAAAGTGATGATGCGGTTAAAGCGATTGTACTGACAGGAAGTGCCGGTGCTTTTTCGGCAGGTCAGGACCTGGTAGAGGGCATAGAAGGAGGGGTTCCCACCCAGCTGTTGTTGGAAGAGGAATACCGGCCGATAATTTTTGCCATTGATCAGTCAGAGAAGTTGGTCATCGCCGCGGTTGATGGACCAGCCGCTGGCGTCAGTGCTGCGGTGGCACTGGCTTGCGATCTGGTGGTGATGAGCCCCAAGGCTTATTACTATCAGGCTTTTATTGCCATTGGGGTGATTCCTGATGGTGGTGCGACATGGCAGCTAGTACAGCAACTCGGCTACAAACGGGCTCTGGAGTTGGTTATCAGTGGTCAAAAATTGCCCGCCGCCAGAGCGGTAGAGCTGGGGCTGGCCAACAGAGTATCCGAAGCAGAATTGGCGCTGGACGACGCGCTTGAATGGGCGAAAGATATTGCACAAAAAGCGCCGTTAGCGGTCCGTGATAGCAAACGTGCGCTGAAAGAAGCACAAAACACCGATTTGAATCACGCCTTTACCTACGAAGCCTCATTGCAATCGATAGTCACTGCCAGTGAAGATGCCAAAGAGGGTATTAGCGCATTTGTTGAAAAGCGCAAACCTGTCTTCAAAGGTCGATAACAATAAACAATCATGAGTAGAGGATGGGACGTACGATGAAAACGCGCATTACGGAATTGTTAGGTATTAAGTACCCCATTGTTCAGGGCGGTATGATGTGGGTCGGTACTGCTGAGTTGGCGTCGGCAGTTTCCAATGCTGGCGGGCTGGGAATTCTGACGGCGCTTACCCAGCCAACACCGGAAGATTTAAGAAAGGAGATTTTGCGGTGCCGGGAAATGACCGACAAACCTTTCGGTGTGAATTTAACCATTTTGCCATCCATCAAGCCCCCGCCCTATGAAGAGTACTGTCAGGCAGCTGTCGAAAATGGCGTCAAAATTATTGAAACTGCGGGTCGCAACCCTGAACCTTTTATGCCTTTCTTTAAGAAAAATGGCGTCAAAGTGATTCATAAATGCACCTCTGTCCGGCATTCGTTGAAAGCCGAGAGAATCGGTGTGGATGCCGTCAGCGTTGATGGTTTCGAGTGCGCCGGTCACCCTGGTGAAGACGATGTACCCAACCTGATATTACTGGCCGCCGCCAAGGAGAAGCTAACCATACCCATGCTGGCTTCCGGAGGAATCGGTAACGGTTACCAAATGGCCGCAACCATGGCGCTTGGAGCGGAAGGCGTGAATATGGGCACCCGGTTTGTGGCGACCAAAGAAGCACCAGTGCATCAGAACATGAAGCAGGCAATGGTCGATGCTGACGAGCGTTGCACCACATTGATGTTCAGAACGTTGAAGAATACTGTCCGGGTTTACCGAAACCCCGTTTCGGCAAAAGTCCTTGAAATTGAAGGGCTTCCCGGAGAAACCGATTTTGCCGACCTGCAAGAGCTGGTGGCAGGCGCGCGCGGCCGCGAGCGCTGTATCGAGAAGGGAGATATTGACGATGGCGTCTGGACTGCCGGGCTGGTGATGGGCCTGATTCACGATATTCCCAGCTGTGAAGAACTTATCGAAAGAATGGTGGCAGAAGCTCGTGAAGCGATATCTGATCGTTTGATGAGGTTGCTTGACTGAGCGAGTCAATGACAGAGTAGGTGGCGATACTTAATCTTTTTAACTGGGATAACGTAGTTAATGTTAATAGCCAACTGCATGATCACGATCTAATTTCTAGAGGAAGAAGCCGAATAAAAGTTAAGGTTTTGTATCGCTAATAATTATAGTTCAACTGGACATATACCAATTATGGGGAACTCAGCGTTTGACTCTTTATCAGAGGTAAATCCTACCGGGCATACAACATTGTCCGGTTATGTTCTGGCCATTTGCCATGCTATCGAAGATGCTGGTGTGGACTACCTGCGCTTGTTGACCCAAGTGGGTATCGATCATAACCATTTGCGAGATTTTGGGTTTCGGTTCAGTCAGGAAAAAGTAACTGCCCTATGGCATGCGGCGATAGAGATTACCGGGGATCAAAACTTTAGTTTAAAAGTGGCACGTCAAATTCGACCTTCCAGTTATCATGTTGTTGGCCAAGCGATGTTGTTTAGTGGAACTCTGCGTGCAGCGAGTCGAAGGTTTGCACGCTTTTCCCGTCTAATTTCTGATTCTGCGAGCATCGATCTTGTAGAAGATAGCGACATGCTTAAACTTAGTATTACAGTCGATACCGGGGGCGCACTGTTACCATACCAAACGGTTGATACAGTCTTGGCAGGTTTTTTGGAGTATTGCCGGTGGATAATGCAGGGAACGTTCGATCCGCTGGAAATCTATTTTTCGCACCAATTGTCAGAGCATGCGGAGGAGTATCAACAATTATTCCGTTGCCCTATACATTACGGGCAGAGCTTTGATGCCGTTATCTTCTCAGCTGCAGATATGGACCAACCAATACCTTGTGCGAATGAAGAGCTTGCCTCCCTTTTGGATCAATTGGCTGCTCGGTATATGGTCGAGCGTTTGGGTGGACGATTCTCCCGTAAAATTCGTGAATTTCTCCTTGTTAAGCTGCCTGATGGTGAGCCTTCTCGCGCTGATGCCGCAGAGAGCCTTCATATGTCAGAACGAACGTTGGCGCGACGATTGAGTGATGAAAATACCACTTATTATGAAATCCTGAAGCAGGTGCGAGAGGAAAAGGCTTACGGCTACCTCAAACATACAGAGGCGAGTATTGAAGAGATAGCTCATTTGTTAGGTTTTTCTGACGGGGGCAGTTTTTCCAGGGCTTTTAAAGGTTGGAGTGGTAAGCGACCAAGTCAGTGGCGCATAGAACAATTACAATTTTTAGACCTTTCGACTAGTTAATGTCCCCCCGCTGTCCGTAATTGCGACATATTGACCTCATATAACCTTATTAGACCTGTACTGCCATAATATCCATTCCCGCATTATTGTAGATTATTCGCGTCATTTTACGTGTCTGTACGAGGTTCAAATCGGATCTTTAATCGTTGATGCAAAATTGGCATAAGAGAGTCAACAGCAATGGTGATGTTGAAACGATAATCAAAGGTCGGTCTATGGGTGTCAGGACTCAGGTTCAAGAATTGAAAGGTAAGTCCCTACTATTATTTGCTTCAGCGTTGGGACTCACGACAGGTATGTCAGCCACCATGTTTTATAGTTTGGGCGCCTTTATTCCTTCGTTGCAGCAAGAGTTTGGCTGGAGCCGAAGCGAGTTATCTTTTGGTGCTACGGTGCTTACCCTGTCACTTTTTATCGTAGGTTCTTTTGTCGGTCGATTGTGTGATCGTTACGGTGCAGCTTTAGTCGGGACTGTTAGCTTAGTGAGTCATGCTTTGGCCATTGTGCTGTTGGCCAGTCAGATGAACAACCTCTATCAATTCTGGATTGGTTATTTTGTTATCGCGGTATTAGGCGCGGGTTCGACACCTATTGTTATGGTCAGGCCCATTAGTGCCTGCTTTGACCGGGCGAGAGGTTTTTCTCTGGGCCTGGCATTAACTGGCGCAGGCGTTGCCGGTTTTTGGGTGCCACGCTTGGTGGCGGGAGTAGTGGAAACCTATGGGTGGCGAGAAGCTTACTACGCGCTGGCTGCTGTGGCGCTGGCAGCGTCGCCTATTGTTTGGGCAGGTTTTCGGCATTTGCCGGAACTGACGCCTCACCAAACTTTTCAGCAGACGCAGGGGGATACTCACTCTGCGGCACGCCGAACCGCTGTTTATTGGTTGTTGTCAGCGATTGGTCTAATGATGGCTCTTGGCGTGGCCGGGATTATTGTTCATTTAATACCCATTTTTATTGATCTGGGTCTGACGATGGTGAACGCGGCCGCCATTGCTTCAATTCTGGGTATCACCAGTGTGGTTGGTCGTTTGGTTATCGGGTATTTGCTAGATCACTTGCCTATGGTGCTCGTGAGTTCGGCAGTGCTGTTGTTGGCCAGTACCGGTATTTTTCTGTTGTGGCAGTTTGGTTTGCAGTTTGCGTGGTTAGCTACGGCATTGCTGGGCTTGGCTGCTGGTGCAGAAGTGGATTTGATTGCATATCTCACCGTTTCCTATTTTGGGAGGCGTCACTACGGCGCCATTTATGGTTGGCAATACAGTGTTTTTATTTTCGGTTATGGCCTTAGTCCCTGGTTGTTGGGGATGTTGCACGATGTCTATGGCAGTTACCAAAGACCATTGATGTTCAGTACATTTTTAGCTGGCTTGGCCGTACTGCTCTGCCTTGCTTTGCCAAAAACGCAGCGCGCATAACGAAAGAAGACGAAACCTCAAACACATGTATATGATTCCAGGAACTGCGCGTTATGTCGAAACTAGATCGATGTTTTAATATTAATGATCTGCGTGACAGGGCTCGACGCTATTTGCCTGCACCATTGTTTCATTACATTGAGGGAGGGGCAGACGATGAATATTCCCTCGCAAAAAATACCGCAGCTTTTAACAAATTCGAGTTTATACCCAATTATTTGAGAGATATGTGTGATGTGGATATGCGTTCCACTGTGCTCGGCAGGCAGTTGAGCTGGCCGTTAGTTTTGTCCCCCACAGGTATGACTCAGCTGTTTCATCCGGGCGGTGAAAGTGCAGTAGCGGTGGAGGCTGCCAGATCTGGTGTGGGATACAGTTTGTCCACTATGGCGACAACGAGTATTGAGGATATTGCCAAAGTCAGTGATGGCCTGAAAATGTTTCAGCTGTATTTGCTCACTGATGACGGTTTGAATTACGAGACAATTGATCGCTGTAAAGCTGCGGGTTATGACGCCTTGTGCCTCACCGTTGACACCGTTGTGGCTGGTAATAGAGAGCGCGACCATCGATCGGGTTTGGCGGTGCCTCCAAAAATGGGTCCGCGCGCCTTAATGAATTTTTCATTAAGGCCAAAGTGGTGTTTGGATTATTTGCTGGGCAAGAAATTTGATTTGCCAAACTGCAAACGCCAAGAAGTTAATTGCGATGCGGACTTGTCGACCTTAACAGCGTTCTTTTTGTCTATTATGGATCGCAACTTGAATTGGGATCGAGCAGAAAAGCTGATTGAGTATTGGGGTAAACCCTTTGCAATCAAAGGTATTCTGTCTGTTGACGATGCTCGTCGTGCGGTTGGTATTGGTGCTTCAGCTATTATCGTTTCCAATCATGGTGGCCGCCAATTAGATGGTGCAGTAAGTGCTGTCGATGCTCTACCAGACATTGTTGATGCCGTAGGTGGAGAAGTTGAAATCATTCTGGATGGTGGTATTCGCAGGGGTTCGCACATAGTGAAAGCGCTGGCTTTAGGGGCATCTGCTTGTATGGTAGGCAGACCCTATTTATACGGGCTGGCTACGGCAGGGCGCGAGGGTGTCGAAAAGGCCTTGTGCTTGTTGCACGCAGAGACTGAGCGAACATTGGCGTTATTAGGTTGTGCCAGTATTGCCGAAGTCGGTCGAAGTCATTTGCGAGCCGCCAATTCGCTGCCGTCTTTTCTTCAATAAAATGCTTCTGAAATCAGCGGGCTGAATACCTGTGCCTCTTTTTCCCGTAAGTTTAAATTAATCAATTGTTTCTAGTGCAACGCTATTAACTTTCTGGCTTGCTGAAACCTTTCTAGGCACTTTTTATGGCGGCTCTTGGAGAGAAAGGGACGAATAAAGTGACCTTCAATGACGGTTTATGACACATAAGGGCATGCCCATAAAGGTAGTGTCCTCCTAGAATCCCTGTTGACTCATCAAAAGCTTTAAAAGGGCTTTTTTGAGAGCGCTATTAAAAGAAATTAGCAGTTATTAAGCACTGGTATTACACGGGGATAAAATGATGGATATCAAAAATGATAAGTCCGGAAAGGGTTCTTTCCGAGGCTGTAGAGCGGCTGTTGTTCCACTGGTATTTATGTCGGTATTTTCACTAGATGCATTTGCTCAGCTGGAAGAGGTTATCGTTACCGCACAAAAGCGTGCCCAGAGCGCCGATGATGTCGGGATGTCGATTCAGGCTATTTCGGGCAGTGCGCTAAAAGATAATGGTGTAGTTGATGCATCAGATCTTACGCAACTGATCTCAGGGTTTACCTTTAGCCGTTCAAATGCAAACACCCCTATTTTTACGTTGCGGGGTATTGGTTTCCAGACCCCTAATCTTTCGTCTTCCAGCCCGGTCGGCGTTTACCTCGATGAAGTAGCTTTAGCTTATCCGTACATGGCAAACGGACCGTTGTTTGATATTGAGCGAGTCGAGGTTTTGAAAGGGCCGCAGGGTACGCTGTATGGCAGGAATACTACGGGTGGACTGGTGAACTTTATTGCCGCCAAGCCAACTCAGGATTTTGAAAGCTCTGTAACCATGGAGGCGGGTAACTACGACACCTATAACTTTGAAGGTTTTGTTAATGGGGCAATATCGGACACAGTTAGTGTACGTCTGGCCGCCAGAAGTGAAAACAGCGATGAAGGTTGGCAGAAAAGTCGGAGTCGAAATGATGAGCTGGGTGAAAAGGAGCGAGCGGCTGCACGCCTGTCCGTGTTGTGGGAACCTAACGATAGATTGACCGCCAACTTTGGAGCTTCCTGGTGGCAGGATAAGTCTGACACTGTGGCAACTCAGGCGTCAGCCTTCATTCCGGATGAGCCGGCATTTATCAACCCGGGGATTCCGGCTAGTGTTTATTCCGATTGGGATAATGACGAAGCTGACTGGGGTGCGAGTGCACCGGGTCGGCCGGAGTATCGCACTGATTCGAGATTTTATTCCCTGACAGCCCGCTTTGATTATCAGCTCACCGATTCAACGACGCTGGTATCTTTGACAAGTTACAACGATTTGGAACGCCGGGATTTTACCGATGCCGACGGAACTTCACTCGAAGTTATCGATTTTGATTCCATGGGCGAAATTCAGAGCTTTTCTCAGGAGTTTCGGATTCACGGCGAAACCGATAATACGAAATGGCTTGTTGGGGCTTTTTATGCGGAAGATGAAATTGTTGACAATCAGGTCGGCTATTATGACGAAGGTTCAACTGTTGAATTTTTGCGATTTGTTGGATTAACAATACCTCAAACGGAGTTTACCCCGGAAGAAATTAGCAATGGTTTTGCGAGGTTTGGCAATAAATCCGATCATGATATCCGTTCGTATTCGATTTTGGGTAATGTTGAGTGGATGTTGAATGAGCAGGTCACCATTCTTGCTGGCCTTCGTTATACCAAAGACCGTACCGAATTTGCTGGATGCTCCACCGATCATGAGGGTAATACCAGGCCGGTCTGGAACACCACACTTGATCTGGTGGCATCCGGCGTGGGTGGTAGTGCGAATGTGGGTGTTAACGAATGTCTGACATTTAACGAATCACTTACCGATAACGTGTTGGTTCAGAACACGCTTGAAGAAGAGAACGTGTCTGGTCGTATTGGTATCAACTACATGCCTAATGAAGACATGCTGATATACGCCTCATTAGCCCAGGGGTACAAAACTGGTGCTTTCCCTGTTGTTCCAGGAAACTCTGAAGTTCAATTTGAACCAGCCGTTCAGGAAAAGCTTGTTGCTTATGAGGTGGGGGTTAAATCTTCTCTGTTTGACCGAGCGGCGCAACTGAACGCCAGTGTTTTTTTCTACGATTACACCGACAAGCAGCTCTATGGCAATGTTATAGACCCAGTGTTTACCACGCTAGAGCTGGTGGTTAATGTTCCGGAATCTGAGGTTTATGGTGGTGAAATAGAGCTAACTGTTAGCCCGACAGATTCCTTGCGGTTTGGTCTTAACGCCTCCTATACGCATAGTGAAATCACTGACTTTATTGGTATAAATAGCTTGGGCGAAGCGGAAGATTTTGCCGGGTCAGACTTCCCTTACACACCGGAATGGCAGGTAAATGGTCAAATCAGCTATTTGTTGCCGGTGGGAAGTGAGTTCAATTTGATATCAAACCTAAGCGCCCATTATCAGACGTTTTCAGAAGGGGTTATTGGTGGGGAACATGACTTCAGAATTGGCTCTTACACGACGGTGAATGCCACGATGAACCTGGTAAAAAATGATGATTCATTTCAGGTGGGTTTGTACGCACGTAACCTCTTTGACGAAAATTACTGGACCAATGCTGATACGCTTCAGGATACGATCTTTAGAGTGCCTGGCATGCCGCGTACTTACGGTGTATCAGTTAGCTATAACTTTGATTAACAATAACGAAGTAGGTAAGTGTTGATGAAGCTTTTACGCCTGTCCGCTTTAGCGCTGATTTTATTTTTCAGTTTGATAGGTTGTGGTGGCGAATCACACAAATTTGAAAGTTCAGCCAGAGTTGATGCCCAAAGGCTACTGGCTGCTGATCAGGAGTCGGGTCAGTGGATGTCCACTGGCCGTACCTATGATGAGCAACGCTTTAGCCCATTGGCTTTGATTCATGATGGGAATGTTGGTGAGCTTGCGCTTGAGAGTTACTACGATATTCCTACTCAGCTGGGGCAGGAATCAACACCGATAGTTGTTGATGGCATCATGTATATATCGACTGACTGGAGTGTGGTCAGTGCCCATGATGCCAGAACCGGAGAGTTGCTTTGGCGATTCGACCCGGACGTAAAGAGCGCTTTGGTCAAGAGTTGTTGTGGGCCAAATAACCGGGGTGTAGCCGTTTGGGAGGGCAAAGTGTTTGTCGGTGTCCTCGACGGTAGATTGATCGCTCTTGATGCAACTAACGGCAAACCGGTGTGGGAAACGCTGACAGTGGACCCAGATAAGGCTTATACCATTACGGGTGCTCCACGTGTTGTAAAAGGGTTGGTCGTTATTGGTAATGGTGGTGGAGAATTTGGCGTTCGCGGTTATGTTTCTGCTTATAACGTCAACACTGGTGAACAGGTTTGGCGTTTTTATACAGTACCAGCTCAACCCGGTAAGAGCGATGGCGAGGTTTCTGATCCTGTATTAGAACAGCTGGCTGCGCCAACCTGGCATGGCGAGTTTTGGGTTCATGGTGGCGGTGGTACGGTTTGGGATTCGATGGCTTACGACCCCGCGTTGGATCTACTCTATATCGGCGTGGGGAATGGAGGCCCTTGGAACCAGGGGGTGCGAAGCGATGGTAAGGGAGACAACCTGTTTCTGGCTTCCATTGTTGCGTTGCGGGCTACTACCGGTGAATACGTTTGGCATTATCAGACGACACCCGGCGAGACCTGGGATTTTAACGCCACGCAAAGTATGATTCTGGCAGAGGTAGAAAACGAAGGTCAGCTTCGGCAGGTGTTGATGCAAGCACCCAAGAACGGTTATTTCTATGTGATTGATCGGGAAACGGGCGAGCTGTTGTCAGCGACTGCTTTTGTGCCCATGACCTGGAGTACCGGTGTTGATATGGCAACGGGGAGGCCCGTTGAGAACCCTGCTGCCCGATTTTATGAAACCGGAGAGCCGTTTCTTTTGACTCCCAGTGGGCTGGGCGCGCACAGTTGGCAACCCATGTCGTTTAGCCCGGAAACGGGCCTAGCATACATACCGGTGCAACAGCTTCCCGTTATTTACAAAGACAACAGCGATGAGCCGCGCGGTGACAAGAAGTTTAATCTTAACGTTTCTTTTTCTTTCGTAACACCTCCAAAAGAGTTAGCGATAGGCGGCTGGCTGGCCGCTTGGGATCCAGTGTTAGCTAAAGAAGTTTGGCGTGTTCCTTACCCTGGACCGGTAAACGGTGGGACATTGGTTACTGCGGGTAACCTTGTATTTCAGGGGAGTGGGCAAGGCGAGTTTCTCGCTTACGACGCATCTTCTGGTAAATCGCTTTGGCGTTTCGATGCAGGTACAGGCATTGTAGCTGCACCGATCACTTACACGGTTGAGGGTGATCAATATGTAGCATTGATGGCGGGTTGGGGAGGGAATCTGGCCTTTCTTGGAGGGGCAAAATTTGGCGTTTCCGGTAAAAACAGGTTGTTAATATTTAAGCTGAATGGGTCTGCAATCTTACCGGCGAAGACCGTGGTTACTGATCTAGAAGTGCCGGTAATTAAAGATTTCCTTGGCGAAGGCGATGTGCAGTTGGGCGGTGAGTTATATGAACGATACTGTAGCCGTTGTCATGGTGCTACTGCGATAAGTGGCGGAATCGTGCCAGATCTTCGCTACAGCAGCTTTCTTGCGTCGGAAGAAAGCTGGTTGGCTGTGGTGCGTGATGGCGCGCTCTCAAGTAATGGTATGGCAAGTTTCCAGTCGCAGTTGAGTGATACGGAAATTAAGTTTGTTCGTTCCTATGTTGTCCATGCCGCGAAGCGATTGTCCACAACTAAGTAAAGGCTTTGCTCTTTAGGTGCGCCAGTTAGCTGAAAATAAAACTGGGTGTTTTTGTAAAAACCTAGGCTTCTTTTTCTCTTATTATCAAAGTTTGATCCTTTATCGCATGCTTTAACGTATGTTGTTGTCTTTCCGTTTTTTTACTGTAATGGATCTAATCTTTTGCGGCACTCCCGTCTGATTTATTAAAGGGCTGGTTTTCTAAATTAGCTATATCCCAACCCAAAGTATGGGTTGTTGCTGAACTGATATCGTTATATTACCTGGCATATTATCGTTGAGTCGGCCGTCAGGTATGATCGACGTTCGGCGATTCGGAGCAATGCATGAGTTATCTATCAAATAATGAGGAAATAACAATCTTCCGAGAAATGGTTTTACGGTTTCTTGAGCAAGAGGTTGCACCTCATTTTGAAACCTGGGAAAAGCAGGGCATTACCCCGCGCAGTTTCTGGAACAAGCTGGGTGAGGCTGGCATGTTATGTGTAGACATGCCCGAGCAATATGGTGCTGCCGGGGCGGACTATCTGGTTTGCCAAATGATTATCGAGGAACTGGCGCGCCTAGGTTATTCCGGGCTATCCAGTGGCTACAATATCCATTCCAGTATTGTGGCCCCTTATATTTTGCATATTGGTACCGAAGAGCAACAGCAGCAATGGCTGCCCGCCATGGTGTCGGGTGATGCTGTTGGCGCAATAGCCATGACTGAACCCGGAGCGGGGAGTGATTTGGCGGCGTTGAGAACAACGGCTATTCGGGATGGCGACGAATATGTGATTAACGGCTCAAAAGTTTTTATCACTAACGGTATTCATGCCGATGTGGTGATAGTTGCCGCGAAAACTGATCCGAGTGCGGGCGCAAAAGGGATTTCACTATTTCTGGTTGATACCAGGTTGCCAGGTTTTGTGAAGGGCAAAAAAATTGAAAAACTGGGGCAACACAGTAGCGATACCGCAGAATTGTTTTTTGACAACCTGAGGGTGCCTTCGAGTGCCTTGCTCGGTGAGACAGGAAAGGGGTTTGTTTACCTGATGCAGGAACTGCCGCGAGAGCGCCTTGGAATCGCTGCGACGGCCATTGGCGCCGCGCAGGGTGCTTTGGATATTACGATTGATTATGTGGGCGAGCGAGCTGCGTTCGGCAAAAAACTTTCGGCGTTGCAGAATACGCGTTTCAAACTGGCTGAAGCCAAAGCTGAGTTGGAGTTATGTAGAGCTTATGTTGAAAAGTGTGCTTTCAGGTATGCGTCAGGGGCTATGACCGTTGAGGAGGCGGCTCTGGTCAAGCTCACAGCTACAGAGATGCAGTGCCAGGTGACTAACACCTGTTTACAACTTTTTGGTGGTTATGGGTACACAAAAGAATACCCGATATCACGTTTTTATATCGACGCCAGAGTTCAAACGATCTATGGCGGTACCTCGGAAATTATGAAAGAGGTGATTGCACGCTCAATTCTGGACAAGTAAATAGCCAGGTAAGCCCGGGTTGAGATCAGTGGAAATCTGATGTTTGTTGGAAAATATTAATAACAATTAGTGAATCATGAATGACGATTCCAGGGGGAATAACCTATGTCAAACTCCGAAATACCCGTGTATCAGCATGTGATAAATGGCCAAAATTGCGAGCCGCAAAGTGGTGAATATGCCGATGTGATTAACCCGGCCAATGGCGCCGTTGTTGGTCGGGCTGCAATGGGGAATACAGCCGATGTCGATGCTGCCGTTGCCGCAGCCAGAGCGGCGTTCAATGATCGTGGCTGGCGACACATGCCTCCCTCTGAGCGATCAAAAATACTCTATCGCTGTGCGCAGCTTGTGATAGCCAATGCCCCAGAGCTGATTGGTCTCGAAATTTCATGTTCCGGCGCTACGGTTAACCGGGCGGCGAATATGGATATTCCGGCCATTGCCGACTTGTGGATGAATCTGGCAGAAACAGTTAAAACCTACCCGTTTGTGGAAAATCATGCGCCGCGGATTCTGCCAGAACTGTGGCATACGCAAGTGTGGAAGGAGCCGGTTGGTGTTTGTGGTTTGATTACCGCCTGGAACTTTCCGCTGTTGCTGTTTTCGTGGAAGGTAGGCCCAGCACTGGCAGCAGGTAACACCATTGTGCTTAAGCCCTCTGAGTTAACACCCACTTCGTCAATTCGTCTGGCTGAAATATTGCAGCAGGTGTTGCCGCCCGGGGTGTTGAATATTGTCAACGGCGCTGGTCACGTTGTGGGTGAAGCGATGAGTCTGCACCCGGATATCGACAAAATGTCATTTACCGGTTCCACACGGGTGGGCCGTTTAATTCAGGCAAATTGTGCTGCAACTATGAAGCGCTGCACACTGGAATTGGGTGGTAAGGGACCGGGTATTGTGATGCCTGATGCCAATCTGGATATGGTCGCTCAGGGAGCTCTTTTTGGTGTCTATATGAATGCGGGGCAGGCCTGTGAATCGGGTACTCGGCTGTTAGTACATGAGTCCGTATACGACGAGCTATTGGAGAAACTGGTATCCAGGTCTGCGGGTGTGGTTGTGGGTAACCCTGCCGAGCCCTCTACCGGTATGGGACCAATGTCCACCGAGGCCCATTTCAACAAAGTGATGGGTTACATCGAATCAGGTGTTAACGAAGGTGCACGGTTGCTCTGTGGCGGAAAACAGGCGCAAGTGGCCGGTTGCGACGGTGGCTTTTATGTGGAGCCTACAGTGCTTGCCGACGTAACAAATGATATGAAAGTTGCACGGGAAGAGATTTTTGGTCCTGTACTTTCAGTGATTAAATTCAGTGATGTTGAAGAAGCGGTTGCGCTGGCTAACGACACAGAATACGGGTTGTCAGCGGGTATCTGGACGGATGATCTGGTGCTGGCGCAACAACTGGCTCGAGATCTCAGGGCCGGATCAATCTGGATTAACGATTGGCACATGTTGCGTACCGACGCGCCGTTCGGTGGTTACAAACAAAGCGGGTTTGGTCGGGAGCTTGGCAAGTACAGCCTCGATTCCTACGTTGAGACCAAGGCCGTTTCCATGTCCTTTGAACAGTCGCCCGAGAGCAAGGCGATGCATCGGTTGGTGTACCCATAAGTCGCTATCGATAAAAACTGAAAAGTATAAAGATTACAGGGGTATCTCTTATGTCCAGCACTGGATATTTTCAATACAACTTACGCACTGTTATTCACAGTGGTTACGGTAGTGTTATTCGTGTTCCGGCTTTATTGCAGGGGTTAGGCGCTCGTCGGGTTTTGTTAATCAGCGATCAGGGGTTAAAAAATGTAGGTATCGTTGACCGGGTTGCTGCGACGTTCGACATGCCTCAATCGGGAACCATGCCAACCCTGGCGGCAATTTACACAGATATTTTGCCAGATGCAGGCAGCAGTAACGTCAATGACTGCATCGCGTTTGCCCGAGCGAATGCCATTGATTCGATTCTCGCTGTGGGTGGGGGTAGTGTGCTTGATGCGGCTAAGGCCGTTAAATATGCGCTGTGCCATCAATTGCTTGATATTGCTGAATCTTTGCAGGCGGGTATCAAAATGGAAACCTGGCCGGAAGCCCAGCATATGGGTATTCCTCACTTGGCCGTACCGACTACCGCAGGTACCGGAGCCGAAGTCAGCCCGGCGGCTGTTATTCTTAATGAGGAAGCGGGGTTTAAAGGTGGCTTGGTCGCACCGTTTCTGGATGCTGATATCGCGGTTCTCGACGCTCAACTTACACTCGGGTTGCCGCCCGGACTAACCGGGTCTACCGGCATGGATGCGCTGACTCATGCGCTTGAAGGGGTTGCCTCTCCCAATGCAAACCCGTTCAGCGATGCCCATTCTATTTTGGCGGCACAGCTAATTGAACAATATCTGCCAAAAGCCGTTGCCAACGGACAGGATGTCGAAGCCAGAACGCAAATGATTAATGCCAGCTGCATGGCTATTAACGGTTATGTGGCCGCATTAAACGCTACGCCTGTACACAACTGCTCACATGCTTTTGGCGCGCTATATCATGTGCCTCATGGTGACGGTAATGCCGTGCTATTGCCCATTGTGATGGAATGTCTGCCAGAGCTTTATGTGGGGAATGCGGAACGTCTTGCTAATGCGTTAAACATGGCGCCCAACGGCAAAACGGGTGTAGATCGGCTCGCCGAGGTGATAGAAAAAATCCGCAGCCTTCAGAGAGAGATTGGTTGTGCGACAGACTTCTCTCGATGGAATGTAAAAGAAGAGGATATGGAAAAAATTATCACTGCGGTGGTAAATGATCCTATGGCTGTGTTCTACCCCATCCCAGTAGAAAAAATAAGGGAAATAACACTCAAAGCTATTGGTTAAAGGTGATAGCTGAAGTTCGATAGCATGGTTATTGGTAGGCGCCGCTGAATTAGCCAGCGGCGTCTTAATATCTTGTCTTGCCGGTAAATTGATGCATCTTTTGTTCTGTAGCGCCGCTTTTCCTTCAGTGTCTGTATGTATTGTAACCAGTTTCGCTTTTTTTGAAGAGTATGAACGCTTATACTCGTGAGCCGCTCTATCTGTAGTGTTGAGTGAGTACAATATGGAAAAGGGCGCGTACGGAACACTTCGGTAGCTCACAATAGAAAATCCAGCTGGGCGCTCGCAAAAATGACAACTAATAATAACTGTTGGGATGTTTAGAAACCCGATTCCGGAACAACTGCAATCAGAGTATGTTGCCCACCTCTCCGGTGCGCGTCTTCGTGCCGCTCGGCAGTTGTTTCTGCTCGCCGTAATACTTTACGCTGCTTTTGCGCCGGTGGACCTTTGGGCGCTTCCTTCGGCATTAATCACTGTGTGGAAAATTCGTGCGGTGGTGGTTGTGCTTTTGATTGCGTTGATAATTTCTACTTATTACAGCTTCTTCCTGAAACATTACTCACTTCTGATGTTGGCAAGTTTCCTTATTACCGGCGGTGGAATAGATGCAATGTTGTTCATTACCGGCCCTGAAGATCCGGCTAAGAACTTCTATTATGCAGGAATGCTGTTAGTAATTATGGGGCTCTACAGTTTTAGTTTTTCTCCGATTTGGCACGATGCTTTAGCCGGGTTTAGCCTTGTGGTCAGTTACCTTTTAATGCTCAGCTTGATCAGAGATATGAGTGATCAAAGGGAGTTTTTTATCGTTATTACTAACGGTGTTTTTCTTGTGTCAGCGAATGTTCTTGGTATCTTTTCTGCACTTAAGCGTAACGAATATATCCGGGAAAGTTTTTTGCTGAGACAAAAGCTTTCTGAAGATTTGGCCCGAACCCGACAGGAGAAACAACAAAGCGAATTCTTGTCAGAGCACGATGCGCTGACGGAGTTATGTAATCGTAAAAAATTGATGAAGGACTTGTACGAGAATCTAGAAATAGCTCGTTCTTCCGGGCAATGTGTTGCTTTACTGTTCATTGACTTGGATGGCTTTAAGGCTATCAATGACAATTATGGCCATGCAGTCGGAGATGACGCTCTGAAGGCGATCGCTGGGAGGATAACGGCTTGCGTCAGAGGTGATGACCTTGTCGCTCGATATGGTGGAGACGAATTTGCCATCATCTTGAATATTGATCCGGCCCATCGTGAGGTTGCTGTGCGTGTTGCAAACTCTGTCCTGGCGAGTATTGAGAAACCTGTTCGACACTCGGCAATGACACTCAAACTATCGGCCAGCATAGGAGTTGCTTTTTTCCCTGATCATGCTTCGGATGCAGACATGTTAATTCGGGCTGCGGATAAAAGTATGTATGAAGCGAAAGGCATGGGTAAAGGCAGGGTGTCGATAACATCAAACGACAAAGAACCTGCCAGTAGCCAGGAGCTGGTAACTGAGGTGTGAGTTACTCCTCCAAAACAATAAAATCGGATTTCTGTGAACCGCAGGCGGGACAAATCCAGTCTTCAGGAAGATCTTCAAACCGGGTGCCTGCCGGAACTCCCTCAAAGGGGAGTCCTAGCTCTTCGTCATAAATTTCACCACAGGAAATACACTGCCATTTTTTATAACTGGTGGACATGTAATACCTCCCTAATTACGCCATTTTGAAACGAATAGGCACTTCTTTAGGCCCGGCAACAAATTCCGATTCAGCCATTTTCGGTTCGCCTGTAAGCTCTACAGATTCGATTCGTGGAATGGCTTCTTCCCAGAACTTGATCATTTCCAGGCGCGCCAGGTGTTGGCCCAAACAGATGTGAGAACCATAACCTAAACCAGCATGCCGGTTTGGTTGCCGGGTGGGGTTGAATGTGTCGGGGTCTTCAAAGGCATCGTCATCAAAGTTTGCAGCAAGGAACGAGAGATAAACCATGTCGCCTTTTTTAATCGTTTCGCCGTGGAACTCATAGTCTTCAGCCGCAGAGCGGGTGAACTGCTGTACAGGGCTCGCCCAGCGGATGGATTCTTCGACGAAACCCTTGATTAACGCGGGATCATTTTTTAACTGCTGCAATAACTCAGGGCTTTGTGCCAGTTGCCACATGGAGTGAGCAGTGGTGGCGGCAGTTGTGTCGTGGCCAGCACTGGAGGCGATAATCAGGTAAGAAACCATAGCCCGCTCTTCCATCGGGCAGCCATTGATTTTGCTGTTAGCAATAACCGATGCAATATCCGATTTTGGGCAAGCCCGGCGATTTTCTACCAGGTCCAGAAAATAGTCTTTCCATTCGTTGTAGGCGATATCCCAAGTGCGAATAATTTCTTCCGGATCACTCAGGTCAGCTCCCGGGCGCTTCAGGTCGGGGTCCGCGTAAGTAAACATCCACTGGGTAAGGCGCAGCATTTTTTGGTGGTCTTCTTCCGGAAGGCCAATTAAATTACAAACCACCTCCAGAGGGTATTGGAAGGCGATATCTTTCGCGAAATCACATTCGGGGCCAATCTCTTCGAGTCGGTCAACCCATTTTTTTGCAGTTACGCTCACGGTGTCAGCCAGTTTCGCGATTTCCTGTGGCATAAACATACTAGCAGTGACATCGCGGTAGTCTTTATGCATGGGTTCATCCATATGGACCAGCGTTTGGAAAATATGGGGTTTACCGCCAGAGTACTCGCGCATCATGCGTTCGGCCACTTTTGATGCCAGTGTTTTGGAGCGCTGCGCGTTCAGGAAAATATCATCGCGGCGCGTGATTTCGCGAACGTCCTCAAATTTGGTAATGATCCAGTGCGGGTCGTAACCGGGAACTTCGGCAATGCCTACCGGGTACTCTTTTTGTATGGTTTTGAACAGTTTTCTTACCGTGTCCCGATTGCCAAAGGTATGAGGGTTATATAACGGTGCGATTAACTCAGTGGGGATGATGGGGGCGGTCATGCGAATTACCTCTGGTTTGCTTTTATTTATTTTTTTAGATTAAGCGCTTTTCATAGTGCTAGCTGAATAAAGATTAACATCGAAAAAGTCCACCCCAACCATCCTAAAGGATGGTAATTAATCGGGGATGCCTTACTGGATTATAGCAACCACAACCAACCTTTAGTCTGGTGAACGGGGCTGGTGTATAAAAGATAGTTGCCCCCAACAAATATTATATAAAGGCAAAATTATGTTAACGGGTGCAGACGAATATCCTTTTCATCAAACGGCAGAGCCTATGGCCTATGCGGGTACTGATCGCAATTTTTATGATCGTTTCTGGTTTGGCGGCTATACCAAAGACCGGTCGCTGTTTTTCTCATTAGCGTTTGGCCTCTATCCGCAGCTGGATATTATGGATGCGTCATTTTGCGTACTCTGGAAGGGTAAACAACATAATTTGCGCGCATCAAGGCATATGAATGGTGATCGTTCCGTGCTGACAGTTGGGCCTGTTTCTATTGAAATTATTTCGCCTCTGAAGAGCTCGCGCGTTGTGATCAATGATGAGAAACACGGGATAAAAGCGGATTTAGTGTTTAGTGCGCGGCATCTTCCTATTGAAGAACCCAGATTCACCAGGCGTATAGGCACTCGCGCGTTTATGGATTACACCCGAATGACTCAAAACGTGACCTGGCAGGGTAGCATTGATGTTGCCGGGGAGCGTATTGCGCTATCTGCAGAGGATTGCGTTGGTACTCGTGATCGAAGCTGGGGGGTTAGGCCTGTAGGGAAAGCTGATTCTCAGCCGCCGGTGGGCGGCGACGATTTTGGCAATCAGTTTTTCTGGTTGTGGACCCCCACGAATTTTGACTCCCATGTAGTATTTTCGCACACCAACGACGACAACTTCGGGCGGCCCTGGAACAGAAGGGCGGTTATTCAGCCCATTGGTGAACCTGCTTTGGAGTTTGAAGATATTATTTATGATTATACCTGGCGCCCGAACAGTCGTCGTATTGATACGCTCACGTGCTCTTTACGTGGTGACAATGGCGAAGCGGTGTTGCGTTTTAAAACCGGCAGCCACTTCTATATGTCCGGTCTCGGGTATTTTCATCCTGCTTGGGGGCATGGGCGAGATCATGGCCCATTGGCCGTTGAATATGACGTTGTTGATGTTGGCGGGGTTGATGAGAGTGATCCGCTCTGGTGGCATATTCAGGCATTGTCTACTGCCGAACTGGAGGTGTTAGGAAAAAGTTACCGTGGCGTCGGTTTAGTTGAGCAAATGTTTATTGGTGCTCACCAACCCACGGGGATGTTGGAATCTTTTGGTCCGGCAGGAGAAGGCGGTAAATGAATATTACGCCCCGGTCTCCTGAAGAGTTTTCCAATCAATGGTTTGAGCACTGTTTGAAGGCTCCGCCTGGCAGTTTGGAAAACTGGTCTGCTCAAGCGATTGGTGATGGGCATATAGCAGGTAGTTATCGTGTTCTGTTGAAATGGAAGCATGACGGGCAGCCATTGAGTGTGGTGGTAAAGTGTCCGCACCCGGGTGACCAGAATCGGCAAATAGCAAAGGAATTATGGCTTTACCGCCGGGAGGTGGCCTGGTATCAGGTGTTTGCGGAGCAATCCAGGGTTCGTTGCCCGAAATGTTATTTTGTCAGTATTAATGCCGCCGGTGACGAGTTTGCTCTGATTCTGGAAGATTGTGCTCCGGCTAAACAGGGTGACCAGTTGTCGGGGGCAACGACTAACATCGTGGCTAAGGCACTGCGTGAGATGGCTTTGTTGCACACTCCTTTTTTCTTAAACCCGAGTGCTCTCAACAATGAATGCTTGCAGTACGACTTCAAGCACAGAAAGGAAAAAGTTGCCCAGTTTGATTGGGCCTGGCCGCTGTTCAAGGAGCGTTATAGGGGCAGGTTTGATCAGGATTTTTTTGAAATGGGCGACCGTTTTTGCGCCAGTTTTGAGAAGTTTGTTTATATGGAATCTTCCCAAAATACACTGATTCACAATGATGTCAGGCTCGACAATATGCTTGTTGGCGGAGCTGATGGCCGAATCATTATTCTTGATTGGCAAACCGTCGGTATAGGCAGCCCTATGTGCGATGTGGCCTACCTTATCGGGACCAGCTTTTCTGATTCGGCAATAAGAAAGCGTGAAGAGAAAAGCTTGTTTAACCAATATGTCGATACGCTAAAAACACTGGGCGGAGTAGTTGATGAAGATCGTTTATGGAAGGAGTATCGTATTCAGTCATTTTCCGGATTTGTTCAGGCGGTGTGTGCGGGTATGCTTGTTGAACGTACCGAACGAGGCGATGAGATGTTTGCAGTAATGGCTGAAAGGCCGGGCCAGCAGGTTTTGGATCTGGATAGTTTGGAGTTGCTGTAGATTATTATCGAAACTTTATGACTGACTCTTTATTGAAATCGGATACAGAAACGATAGCTGATCGTTTAAATAAATCACAGATGTACCAGCAATTGGATAGACTGGTGGGCCTGTCTGCGGCCGACTGGCAGACCATTTTGCGTTATCTCTCTGTTGAAACAGTCCCTCCCCGGTATTGTTTACAGGCTGTGGGTTCGCCAGTCAAAAAACACTACTTTATTACACAGGGGTTGGTACGGCTTTTTTATATCACGCCGGAAGGTAAGGATATTAACAAAGGGTTTTACAGCGAGGGCCACATTGCAGGCAGTTTGAGCGGATTGATTTTAAGAGAGCCAAGTCGCTTCGGAATTGAAACCCTTGAAGCCTGCACACTGATTGCAATGAATCTGGAAAATTTCGACGACTTGATGAAAACCTGTGATGGCTGGGCGCGAATATTCAATCACAGCTGCCAGATGATGCTTATTCGGAATGAGCGCAGAGAGGCAGAGTTACTCTCATTGTCTTCAAAAGCGAGGTTTCTTCAGTTTGTGAAAAATTTTGGTGCCGATATGGCACGTATCCCTCAGTATCACATCGCATCCTACCTCGGCATCACCCCCACAGCGTTGTCGCGCTATAAAGATCAATGGTTGCAGCAGGGCAGTTAAGCACAGTTGCCGTAAAAGTTGCTTTCATCTTGTACTAGTACAACGACATGCCCCTTCCGTTTTTATAACCTGATTGCCTGCAAAGTACGTCCGCCAGCTCCGGCTTGCCATTGGTGGACATCATTTTTAAAACGTCAGCAAGAAAGCGAGTGTGCCCATGTCTGAAGAACTTATGATAAAAACCCCCATTACCGAAATGTTTAATATTCAATACCCCATTATCTGTGGGGCCATGATGTGGCTGGGGGTGCCGCAGTTATGTGAAGTGGTTGCCGATGCAGGAGGTATGGGCACGGTAACGGCGGCTATTTATAAAACCGAGCAGGAGTTTAGAGCCGCTATCGTCGATACCAAACGCCGCCTCGACGGGCGCTCCTTTATGGTGGGTGTCACAATACTGCCTTCGGCAACACTCGACCAGGAACATTACAAAATGTATTTGCGGGTGTGCGCAGAAGAGAAAGTGCCAGGTGTTGAAGTGAGTGGTCAGCCAATTGACCGCGCTTGCAGCCGCAACGAAATAGATATGCTGAAAAATGCTGGCGTCAAGTTGTTCCAGAAGCTGGGATCTTTGCGGCACGCACTGCACTGCGAAAAGGTCGGCTACGATGGTATCTATGCGGCGGGCTTTGAAGAGGGTGGCCACCCGCTAAATGATGACGTCACCACAATGGTCCTGACACCAAGAATTGCAGAAGAAGTATCCATACCAGTGGTAACCGTTGGTGGTATTGCCGACGGGCGCACCATGGCTGCGGCGCTAACGCTGGGGGCATCCGGTGTGATGATGGCAACACGCTTTTTGGCCACTACTGACTGCTGTGAAATTCACGACAATCATCGCGCAGAATTTGTAAAACGGCAGGAATACGAAACTGAAATGATTGCCAAAAACCTCGGCCTGCAATGCCGCGCGCTGTCCAACGGTATTGTGAAAGAAATTAATGTGGTTGAGGCCGCCAATGGCGGGCTTGATCAAATGATGCCGCTAATGACCGGGCAGCGAGTGCGTGAGTCGTGGGTTAATGGTGATGTGAATTACGGAGTAGAAACACTCGGCCAGAGTGTTGGGCTGATCAAAGATATTCCCACCACCGCCGAGCTGCTTGAGCGTATGGCCAAAGAAGCACTGGCCAGTGTCGACAAAACACGGGCGCTGTTTCAGGGCGGCCGGTAATCTTTCTTTGAAATACTGAAACGTCTAAAGCCGGGTGCCTGCTCTCATTTGGAGGCGGGCACTCAGGCTCTTATCTCGTTGCCACTCTTCACTCAAAATCGCCCCCGCAGACAACCTATCCAGCGGTTGCCAAAGATTCTGTTCGTTTTATACTCAACGAATGTGCGTTACGCACCTCGCCTTGTTTCGGATGGAATCGGAAATGCCAGAAATATTCATTTCAAATCAGATGCTCCGAATACAAGGTTTGGCAAAATCTTTGTACATTTATAATTTTTAGGTTATGCGAGATATATGAATGCTATGTATTCTACAAGGCAGGCAGGTCTATGGATAAGCGTTGGGGTCTAAGCATTGATATAGAGGGATTTTCTAACCTTTATGAATATAGCGATGCAACCCAGGCTAAAGCTATTTGGGGCTTACACAAACTCATGGATGCTGTTATCAAGATTGGGCAAAAGGTTTATCCTGGCGACCCTAATAAGAACTATGGAGACAGAATTTTTGCGCACCAATTCGGCGATGGTTTTATCCTTGTCTCTGCTTTCGGAGAGCAGGATCCGAGTCGTTGCATAGCAATTGCCACTTCTCTTTCAAGGCATATGTTACTTCAAGGATTTGCCGTTAAAGCAGCTATTTCTACCGGAAGTATGAGTGATATTAACGGTTGCTATCCGGACGCAATGAAGAATGCTCAAAACAATACTTTGCATTTGGGGATGGGGCTAATGACTTCCATTCCGGTTATGGGTACCGCTCTCACAAAATCTCACAAACTCGGCGGCAGGGTTTCTGGGAACGTTGTAGTAATTGATGTGACTCAATTCTCGAATATTCCTGAAAATTTGATAATAGAGCGCCAAGGTAATGTTGGATACATAAACTGGATGTCAGATAAAAATAGCCTCGCTCAAGAAATATCAGAAAAAGCAGGCCTGCAATTTGGGAGCGAAACGCAGTTATTTAGTCAGTTTTCAGCTTATATAAACACTGATCCCTGCCCGCCATATAAATGGATTGAAGGTAGTCAAAGATGTCAAAGCACATAACAAGTGACTATGGTTTTCTGTTAAGGGTTCAGGCCCTTGACTCAAATTTTTTTGTACATACACTGTAAATATGATTGAGTTTGAATGGGATCCTGAAAAGGCCAGATCTAACCTGAGAAAGCACGGTGTTTCCTTCGAGGAGGCAAAATCCGTTTTCTATGATGAGTTTGCGATTCAGTTCGATGATCACGATGAATCCGTTCAAGAAGAGCGCTTTCTCATGCTTGGTCTGAGCAATGATCTACGCATTTTGATGGTATGTCATTGTGAGCGCGGCTCAGGAGAATCAATTCGAATCATTTCTGCGCGCAAAGCAACTAAGAAGGAATCCAAATTTTACTCTGGTGGTGCCCAATGAAATCAGAATACGACCTGTCAAAAATGAAGTCTCGCAAAAACCCTTATGCATCAAAGCTTAAGAAGCCGGTTACTATGCGGCTTAGTGAAGATGTGGTTGAGTATTTCAAACGCATGGCTGAAAAAAAGGACGTTCCCTATCAAAGTCTAATCAACCTCTATCTTCGTGATTGTGTGGCTCACCATCGAGAGATTGATATATCCTGGCAAGACAAGCCTTAACAATCGAATCAAAAACATTGCATCGATTTTTTGCGCCGTTTCATTGAAAGCGGCGTCAATACCTCTTGACGGTTTTCACTCACCGCTTCCAATACGGATCACGCAACTCATTCTTTTTAACCTTGCCCGCCCCGGTCATGGGGAGTGCTTCCACAATGTCCATGCTGCGTGGGCATTTGTAGCCCGCAATTTGTTGTTTGCAATGAGCGGTTAGCTCTTCAATGGTGAGTGCGCTGCCGGGTTTCAATACAACAGCGGCATGCACGGCTTCGCCCCATTCTTCGCTGGGAATGCCAAACACGGCAGAGGTTGTCACGGAGGGGTGTTTGCTGATGGCATTTTCCACTTCGGTGCAATACACATTTTCGCCGCCGGAGATAATCATGTCTTTTGAGCGGTCGATGACAAAGACATAGCCTTCGTCATTGATGTAGCCCACATCACCGGTATGCATCCAGCCGTTGCGCAGGGCTTCTTCGGTGGCTTCAGGTTTGTTCAGGTAACCCTGCATGACGCCGGGCGAGCGGAAGATAATTTCACCCACTTCGCCAGCGGCAAGCGGGGCTTCGTTTTCATCCACAATGCGCAACTGTGTGTGCAGGGCGGGGCGGCCTCCTGATCGGGTGTGACCTTTATGACGGTTCTCGGGGTAGTGCTGATCCCAGGGCAGCACGGTAATAATGGCTGAGGATTCTGTCATGCCGTAACCCTGCATGAATTTGGCATTGGGCAGTGCCGCCAGTGCGCGATCCAGTGCGGCCTCGGCAAAGGGTGAGCCGCCATAATAGACGCGCTGCAAAGAGCTGGTGTCGTAATCGCCAAAGTCGGGGTGGTCGATCATCATTTGCAGCATGGTGGGCACTATCAAAAGGTCTGTTACGTTGTGCTTGGTAATGTCTGTCAGCACATTCTCGGGTGTGAAAACCGCTTGCATCACATGGGTGCAGCCTCTCAACAGCAGGCTCATGGTTTGCATCATGTCGGCCAGATGGAACATGGGGGCCACGTGCAGGCCAATGCAGCCATCCGGGAAGCCGCCCTCAGCCAGAAACCCGAAAGGTGCGGTGCAGAGATTGTCGTGGCTCAACATCACCCCTTTGGGGAAGCCGGTTGTGCCGCCGGTGTAGAAAACACCGAATAGGGAGTTGTCTCCATAATTGCCGTCTGCAACAGGCTCGCTTTCAGTAATCAGGGATTCCAGCGGTGCCAGTTCAGGAAATTGTTCAGCGTTCTCACCAGCGTAGTACAAATGCTGGAGCGTCGGGCAGGCTGCTTTGATCTCTGCGGCCATGGGTGCAAAGCGGTCGTCCAGTATGATGCCAACGGCCTCTGAATCATTGAGCGAGTATATGATTTCTTCACTGCTCCAGCGGAAGTTAACCGGGTTGGCGATCACTCCGCTCCAGGCACAGGCCAGATAGTATTGCAGGTAGTAATCTGAGTTCAGCCCCAGCATGGCAACAGTTTGCCCCGCAGATATGCCTTGCGCTGCAAACCCTCCAGCGATGCGAGATACCCGGTCTGCCAGTTGCGTGAAGGTGAGTTTTCGGTCTTCGCAAATAGTGGCGATAGCATCTGGATGAAGTTGAATTGCTCTGTGTAAACCCTGGGTAAATTGCATATTGATCCCTTGTTATTATCTGGTTGTATCCGTAATTGCCTAACGGCACTTTCGCTTTAAGTTATTTCTCTTTAAGTTCTTTTTCTTTATGTTCTTTCTCTTTATGTTTTTTCGCTTTGCGGTTTGAGCCGCTGCGTTTCCACTTGGTTTGAGTGGCAATAGTGCTTCTGATTAATAAATAAGCCCTTTGCTTTTCGCTACGCTCAGAGCGCCTGTCCGGTTATTAACACCAAGTTTTTTGTAAATGTTGTTTAAGTGCCATTTTACTGTGGCCTTGGACAGGAACACATAATCGGCTATGCCTTGTATAGACAGAGGGCTTTTTAGCAGCTCCAGTAGCTCGGTTTCTCTGGCTGAAAGCGATAAGTCTTCACTGTTATCCGGTCCGGTCTTTTTTGTTGCCAGCCCAAGAGCCAGGCTGATTCGTTCCATTAAATCATCTTCTGGCAAAATATTTGAATCCTGGCGCTGTTTTCTTAGCTCTTTAATAGCGGGAATAGTGAATAGTTTAAGGTCAATAAATGTCTGATAGAAACCGTTTTCCACGGCTTTTTTAAGCGCTTTGCTCAGTTGGCGGCCCGATAGCTTTTTCTCCTGATTTGTTGCCAAAAGCGCGCTATGGATGATCAGGCACTCGGTATGAAATAAGGGCCGCTGAGAGGTCTGTGGTTTTTCAAGAAGTTTTTTGATTTCTTTGAGTGCAGATTTATGACGGTTCTTGGCGTATAAAAGCGTAATGCCAAGGCGGACTTTCTCCGTTTCGATCAATGGTGAAGTGACGTTTTTCATTTCAATGCCGTCTTCATCATTAATGCGAACACCGGCCAACCGGGCTTCTCTTTCGGCGAGCTCAACCTGCCCGTTTTGAATCAGCAGTTCGGCTTTTAACTTTCTGATCAGGAAGGTTAGCCGTGGTGAGTGATGCCCGGCGGTGAACTCGGCATTTTTCAATGCCGACAAAGCATCGCTGAAACTGTTTTGTTGAGCCAGCTTTGTTTCAACAAAAATTCCCGCTATGGCTGTTTCTGTCAGGCCGTGATCGTGGATGTGCGCCTTGCCTTCCCGAAGGTGGTTCTCAGCACTTGTCATGTCGCCCATTTCATAACTGGTTTTGGCGAGTAGCAGCGCAATGGTAGAAACAATGGGAGACACCTGTTCTTCGAATGTCAGATATTGGTCGTGAGCGCGTGTAAGGATTTTATGGGCAACTTGATAATTGCCAAACTCCATTTCGGAAATACCGTCCAGAGTTTGCAACCACATGGTGCCATAGGGGCTGTTTAGGCCTGCGAGTTTTTCTTTGGCGCTAACGATACTGGCGTGCGCTTCATGCTGGTTTAACAGTAAGAATGCGCTGACAAAACGTACAGAGAACGCCAGGGCCACATCGTAGGGGTCTGCAATATCCTGGTATTTTTTTAACCAAAGTTCTGATTGCTTGAAACACCACTCGCCTTGATCCTGATAAACACGCAGTGTGATTTTCAGCCCCCAGATCTGGCCTTCCAGCAGAAATCTCTCCTCTTTCCCAAGTGAGCGTGTTCGGGCCAGTTGTTGTTCCAGTTTGAGTATATTGCGTTCGGCGAGTTCTAACTGGTGGGAGAAGGTTAATGACCATGCCAGCCAGAAATTCATGTAAATGGCCGTTGGGCTGTTGTCCGCAGGAATGCGTTGACACCACTGAATGAGTTTTGGTGGTAGTCCCTGATCTCTGACAATGATTTGAGCAGACTGAACAATCAGCCTTTTTGCCAATGTAAAATCGCTTGCTGACAGTGCGTATTCTATAGCGTTAATGGTCAAGTTTTGCTCTTCAGCCCACAGCGCTGCGGCCTGATAGATGGCGCGGGATTGTTTCTTGTTGGGTTGCCATTTTGTTGTAGCCAGAAAATCCCGAAACATGGGGTGAAATCGAAAACGGGTTTGATTTCGATCGAGCGAAGTTATGAATAGCTTACGCTGGTTGAGCTCGAAAATATTCTCTCTGGCAGTTGAGGTGTCGAGCGCCTCGTTAATTTGATCTATGGAAAAATCGTCAAACAAGGCTGCTTGTGCAGCGAATTGCATCAGTGGTTCGGGGGTTTGTGGCAGAACGTGCTCATTAAAGAAGCTGGTAAGGAACTGATCCTGACCAGAGAATTGCTCCAGAAAATGTGTGTCGCCGTATTGGTTTAACAGCACGGCAGCCAACTGAACAGCAACTGGCCAGCCTTCGGTACGCTGATAGATGGTGTCAATGGTCTGCGGGTCAATGGGCATGCTTTTTACATGGGATTCCAGAAATAGGCGGATATCTGCCTGACGCAAGCTCAGGTCTCCCGTGTTAAAAACAACAGCGTCTCCCGACAGCATCAATTTGCTGTAAGCAAAGCCGGGTTCGGCTGAACAACACATGGCGATGTGCAAAAAATCAGTTTTTATGCTGAGAAGAGTCTCCACCAGATGCTTGACGGATTCAGTGTGTTTTTGCGAATAGTTGTCAATAAGAATATAAACGGGGCTATCCAGAGAGTGAATAATGCCGGGTAGTTGGGGTAGAGAGGCCTCTTCGCGAAGATGGCTGTTGTCGTTAGTCAATTTGCTCAGTAAAGCATTCGCCAGGTAATCATCATACTGGCTGGATTGCTGCGCGTTGATGGAAATAACATTGCTGTTTTGTAAGGCCAGTTGCTCTGCCATCCGTTCCAGCAGAGTGCTCTTGCCGTAACCGGACGGTGCAATAAACAACGTGAGGCGACACTTCTGCAACGACTGGAGTGACTGCCCAATTAAGGGCAGTCGGGGCTCCACGGCGGGTCTTTTTTCAAGGCTCAGCTTTTGATCGGGCGTTGTTGGCATTGAGATTGACTCATGTCTATCGGGCGATTGTTTACTTTTTGTTATCTACACCTGCATAGTTGAGCTGATAGTATCGGTTAAATATTGCCGATAAACCAACCTAAAGGTTGGGGTTGGGTGGTTGGTGGCTTAATGCGGAGCAATTATCAATGATGGCCGGTGAAATTGTTCAAGCATTGCTCTGGTGTTTAACTGTTTACTGGCGATGCCCTTTCGTGATCAAGCGCATTGTCAGCGCTTTATTTTCAAAGATGGGTGTGTTGTGGCTTTCCCGTTTTCTGATACTGGCTGGGAGAAACCCCCGTCCATTGCTTGAATGCCCGGGTAAAAGAGCGTGGCTCTGCAAAACCCAGTAAGCCCGCCACCTGAGTGACAGTCAGGCCCTGCACATATAGTTTTTCTATTGCCAGGTCTCTACGAATCATGTCTTTTATGCGCTGAAAACTGGTGCCTTCCTGTTTGAGTTTACGTCTGAGAGTTTGCGGGCTCATGTTTAGCAGCGTTGCAACCTCATCAAAATCAGGTGCTGCAAAAGAGTCACCGGATTTATTCAGAATCAGCATTTTGATTTTTCGGTTGAGGCTATTGTCATCGCCGGGAATAGTCATAATGCCCGATGGTGACGAGCGCAAAAAATGCGAAAGCTCTCTCGATGTTCTAACGAGAGGTTGAGCCAGATAAATATTGCTGAAAATGAGTTGAGTACGTTGCTGGTTGAACTGGCATGGGCAGGGGTACAGATACTTGAATTCGTCAAAGTGAGGGGGTTTTGGGTAAGTGAAATTTGCCTGAACCAGCGGTAGTTTCTTGCCGGTAATCCAGCTCGCAAGCCGATGCCAGATAACCAGCCAGAATTCGAGATAAAAATGGTCTGGATCAAGCTCGGGGTTACTCATCTCAACTTCAAAGACGGACTCTGTGTCGCCAGTGATCAGTTTCATCTTTATGTCGTCAGTGACCAGTTCGTAAAAACGAATACCTTGATGGAACAACCCCTCAAGATTTTCACAATGGCTTACCACCTGACACATCATGGCAAAACAGCCCTGTTTACAGGGTGAGGCGGTGAACCCCATAAATTCGTCTTCGAGACGGCTCCAGATTAGTTGGACCAGGCGCGTGAGTTGTTTGTCTGTCACGCGGGCGTTGGGGTTGGTCCGCAGTTTTGCATCAATACCTGCTTCACTTAACAGCGCTTGGATATCAATTCCCTGGCGTGCAGCACCAGCCAGAGCAGAAAAAGCGTAGTGTGCATTGGTTGTACTCATAGCATTTGCGGACCTGCGATTGCTGGGCCGTTAGTCTAACATCACGATAAAATTGGTGAGTAGTTTAGTTTCTTTTTGCCCTGTTATTGGCGGACAGTCCTGCGTGATAATCGATGCGATTAGAGAGGATTTCAGGTTCGGGCTGGGGCTGCTGCACCACCGTTTGTTTTTACCGAAAAAGGTTAATAAGAAAACATTCCATGAAAGAAAAGCAAATTGTTATTGTCGGTGCTGCTCGTACCCCGATGGGGGGTATGCAGGGTGAACTTGGAGAATTAAGTGCTGCCGAGCTGGGTTCTGTTGCTATCAGGGCGGCGGTCGAACGCGCTGGAGTTTCCGCAGATGCGGTTGACGAGCTTTATTTTGGATCGGTAGTGACTGCGGGACAAAAGCAGGCTCCTGCCCGGCAGGCATCGTTGGGTGCCGGATTGCCAGATTCCGTGCCTTGTACCACGATTAATAAAGTATGCGGCTCCAGCATGAAGGCGGTAATGATTGCCCACGACCAACTGCTGGTGGGTAACGGTGAGGCTATCGTCGCTGGCGGTATGGAAAGCATGAGCCGCACACCTTATTTGATTGAAAAGGCACGGCAGGGCTTGAGAATGGGGCACGCGGAGCTGAAAGACAGCCTGTTTCTGGACGGTCTGGAAGACGCGGGCAGCGGCGGTTTGATGGGCAGCTTTGCTCAGAAAGCGGCAGATGACAATCAAATTACCCGTGAAGCCATGGACGCCTTTGCGGTGCAATCTCTGGCCAGGGCTAATCAAGCAATTACGTCAGGGTGGCTAGCGGGAGAAATTGCGCCGGTTGTGCTGAAAACCCGTCAGGGAGAGCGAACCGTAGCGGTTGATGAGCAGCCCGGTAACGCTCGACCCGAAAAAATACCGCACCTTCGACCAGCATTTAAGCGGGATGGCAGTGTTACAGCTGCCAACGCTAGCTCGATGTCGGATGGTGCTGCCGCGCTGGTATTGATGGATGTATCGGCAGCCGCCACAAGAGGCTTAACACCTTTGGCCCGTATTGTGGGGCACGCGACTCATGCGCAGAACCCTTCCGAGTTTACTTTGGCACCGATTGGCGCCATCAAGAAATTACTCGACAAAACGGGCTGGAAAATTGATGACGTTGACCTTTTTGAAATTAATGAAGCTTTTGCGGTAGTAACCTTGTTGGCAATCGATGCACTTGGGCTGGACCCTGAGAAGGTTAATGTAAATGGGGGTGCCTGCGCGCTGGGACATCCGCTGGGAGCATCTGGTGCGCGCATTCTCGTGACACTGTTGTACGCATTGCGGCGTTTGGGTAAAAAACGCGGTATTGCTACCTTATGCCTTGGTGGTGGCGAAGCTACCGCCGTTGCCATTGAATTGATTGATTAGGAGTATTCGGATGGATTTGTCTCTGACGGACGAGCAGCAGATGATTCAGAGTACTGCCAGGCAGTTTGCCGATGCAGAGCTCGTGCCGACGGCTGCTAAAGTCGACCGAGACGGCGATCGCAGCGGGTTTCTTGCTCGCCTAAAGCAGCTGGCTGAATTGGGGTTTATGGGGCTCAATGTCGAAGCTGAATATGGCGGCAGCGAAGCAGGAAGCATTGCATTTAGTCTGGCGATCACTGAGGTGGCGCGGGCTTGTGCATCTACCGCGGTGACCATGTCGGTGACCAATATGGTGGGTGAGGTGATACAGGCCGTGGGCAACGAGGCGCAGAAACGTCGCTATCTACCCAGGCTTTGTTCGGGCGAATATTCTGCTGGTGGATTCTGCCTTTCGGAAGCCGGTGCCGGTTCTGACCCTTCGGGTATGAAAACCCGGGCAGTAAAAGACGGTGATAGTTGGGTGCTAAATGGCACCAAAATGTGGATCACCAGTGCAGAATACGCGGGCGTCTTTGTGGTGTGGGCGGTTACCGACGCCGATGCGCCGAAAGGGAAAGGTATTTCCTGCTTTTTGGTAGAAGCGGACACACCCGGCATCTCGCTAGGCAAAGCTGAAGATAAAATGGGGCAGCATGGTTCTGCAACCAATATGGTTATTTTCGAAGACTGCCGAATTCCGGCGTCGGCTTTAATGGGAAGCTTAAACGATGGCTTTCGTATTGCCGTGAGTGAGCTCGCCGGAGGACGCATTGGTATTGCTTCGCTGGCTTTGGGTGTTGGTCAGGCAGCAATGGATTATGCCCGGCAGTACATCACAGAACGGGAACAGTTCGGTCAAAAAATTGCCAGCATGCAGGGGCCCCAATGGATGATGGCTGATGCGTATACCGAGTTGGAGGCGGCCCGGTTGTTGACAATGAATGCTGCGTATCTGAAGCAGGGAGGGCAGGCGTTTTCCAAAGCAGCATCAATGGCGAAGCTGCATGCCAGCGAAACAGTCAATAAGGTTTGTTATACCGCCATTCAACTGATGGGAGGTGTTGGTTACACGCGTGAATACCCACTGGAAAGGTTTGCCAGAGATGCTCGAGTCACCTCAATCTACGAAGGCACCAGCGAAATACAGAGGGTGATCATTGCTCGGGAATTATTGCGGGAGTTATAGAAGCGCGAATAGCTACAAATGATAAAAACAGCACTGGATGTATACGCATAACCAGAGCACAGGAATTTACATGAGGAAAACAATGTCAGGGTTTGATTTAAGTAATCGAAAAATTTTAATCACAGGTGCCGCTCAGGGATTAGGTGCCGAGATGGCATCTGTGTTGGCGGCAATGGGGGCCGAGTTAGCCATAACAGATATTGACGAGGCTGGCCTGCAAACGACAGTAGACAAGATAGAGCAACAAGGGGGGATTCGCCCCCTTACTTTTCGGCATGATGTGAGCAGTGCTGCCGACTGGAAACAACTCTATGAACAGCTGGAGCCACGCTGGCAACTCTTGCATGGGTTGGTGAATAATGCGGGCATTATGTTGCATCGACCATTTACTGAAACCACATTGGAAATGTTTCAAAAAACCCAAAGCATTAATGTTGATAGTGTGTTTATCGGCTCTCAGACATTTCTGCCAATGTTGAAGAACGCCGGGGAGCAAGGAAGTGCGTCATCCATTGTGAATGTGTCGTCTATTTTCGGTCAGGTTGCCGGACCGTTGCATTCGGCTTATTGTGCATCCAAAGGTGCGGTAAGGTTGCTGACCAAATCGATAGCAACCGAATTGCCCCGGTTAGGTTATAACGTGCGCTGTAATTCGATTCACCCCGGTATTATGGATACGGGTGTATCGCTGACCGGGTTGCAGACGATGGTGGATATGGGCACTTTTGCCGATGTAGAGGAAGCAGCTAACTATTTCTCTGCGGTTATTCCAATGGGGCGTCCTGGCAGCGCTCCCGAGATTGCCAACGGAGTGGCCTATTTGTTGTCTGATGCTTCTTCACTTATGACTGGCGCCGAACTAACACTGGATGGCGGTTATACCGCCGTTTAGCCAATTTGATAATAATGTTAAAAAGGGGAAGCTGATGAAAGGATTTAAAATTGCGATCATTATTTGGGCATTACTGCCAATCATTACCGGTGTAATGGATGTCATTGTGGGCCCTTCTGCCTGGCAGGGTATTGGCGTTGGCTTGTCGGCGCAGGCATTTGGCGATTCGGTCCTCGATAGCCAGGTACGCTTTTTGGGAACGGTCTGGATCAGCTACGGTGCGTTGCTGCTGGTTTGCGTTAAAGATTTACAGAAGTACGCAAATATTCTTCGTGGTGCGTTATTAGTCGTATTTATCGGCGGTATTGCCCGCGTTATTTCGGTTGCTCAGGTTGGTATGCCGGATACAGAAGCTGGTCCCGGCTTTATTGTGTTTGCTCTGGTGATAGAGCTTGCCGTGATGCCCGCGTTGCTGTTATGGCAGCATAAGGTGATGAAAAGCGACCCGTTGTAACCACCCGTTTATGGGGTATTGCTAATCCGGAAAGTGAATGATTTTGGGCGTTACCTTCTGGTGATGCCTTTTTCTTTTAAATTTTCAATTGGAATTGATTCAGATGAATGCAGAGATGGCCGACGTTTTCACCGGTATTGTCAATCAAAGACGGTCGATCAGGGCTTTTCGTAACGAGCCGGTACCAGCGGATTTGCTTGAAAGAGTATTTGAATCCGCATTGCGTTCGCCTTCCAACTGCAATACTCAGCCGTGGCAAGTGCATGTCGCCTCGGGACAAGCTGTTGAGAATTTGCGTCAGGTATTGCCGGGTTGTTTTTTGCGAGGCGAGCACAGTTTGGATTTTCCTTATGATGGGAAATATCAGGGGGTTTATCAAGAGCGCCAATATGCAGCCGCCAATGCGCTTTACGAAGCTATGGGCATTCCCCGCGCTGACAAACAACAACGGCAGGAAGCGCTGTTACGAAATTTTACTTTCTTTGGTGCGCCCCATGTTGCGTTTCTGTTTTTGCCAGAGCCTTTTGGTTTGCGAGAAGCCTGTGACCTGGGCATGTACGCGCAGACGGTGATGCTTTCCATGACAGCGCATGGCTTGGCGAGCTGCCCGCAGACAGCATTGGGGTTTCTGTCGGACCCGGTTCGTGAAACCCTGGGTGTTGATGCCTCCCAAAAGCTGGTATTTGGTATTTCTTTTGGTTTTGAAGACATTGGTGCTGATATAAACGAATGTGCCACAGATAGAGGCAATCTCGCGGATTTTGTTTATTTCCACTCCTGAAACTGGAAATCTGGCCTGGTTTTGATTTGTTTCATTGCCAGCCCCCCTCCGCTAGAATAGTGTTTATATTGTGAGCACATAATAATAAGCACTGCATGATCAAGCTAACTGAGCCACCCATTACATCCGCGAATACCCGTACCGCTCTGTCCGGTTATGTGCTTGCTATGGCTCACGCCATGACGGAAGCCGGAGTCGACTACAAGCAGTTAATGGCAAGTGTGGGGCTTGATCATAGTCACCTGGAAGACTTTGGTTATCGTTACAGTCAGGAAAAGGTCACTGAATTATGGCGGCTGGCAATTGCTGAAACCGGTGATGAGAATTTTGGTCTCAAAGTCGCCAAGCATATTCGCCCTTCAAGCTTGCATGTCGTCGGACAGGCCATGATTTGTAGTGACACTTTGCGTTCTTCGGCGAAGCGTTTTGCCCGATTTGCCCGGCTGGTTTCAGATTCTGCGGTTGTTAGCTTTACCGAAGATGATCAGCAATGTGAGCTTTCAATTGCACTGGAAACCGGAGGAACAGTTCCTCTGTATCAGGCTTTTGACACCGTACTTGCCGGGTTTCTGGAGTACTGCCGATGGATAACTCACGACGAACTGGTTCCGTTGGCCGTTAATTTTACTCATTCACCGGTTAATGATCCGACGGAGTACGAAGCGCTTTTTCGCTGCCCAATCAATTACCAGCAAGATATTAATTCACTGGTTTTGAGAACCGAGGATATGGACCGGTCCATTCCCGGTGCAAACGAAGAGTTGGCCTCTCTTCTTGATGAGCTTGCAGCGAGATATCTTCAGGACCGCGTTCAAGGGCGGTTTTCCCGGCGTGTCAGACAAGTATTGTTGGTTAAACTGCCCAATGGAGAGCCGAGTCGGGCTGAAACAGCGCAGAGTATGGCGATGACCGAGCGTACTCTGGCCCGGCGCCTTACCGAAGAGAATACGACTTTCTACGAAATTCTTAAACAGCTCAGAGAAGAGCAAGCCTACGCTTACCTGAAGCATACCGAAATGAACATTGAAGAGATCGCCTATAGTTTGGGCTTCTCTGATCGCGGTTCGTTTTCCCGAGCCTTTAAAAGCTGGACTGGAACGCGTCCCAGCGACTGGCGTGCCCAGCAAGCTCACCTGATGGGTGATGATCTCGAGGATGAGTCAGCTGATCCAGTGGATCCAGGCAGGTTGAATTAGCGCCATTCTTTTTGTTCCGCACCGATCCATTTGCCATCGGTTTTCGACTATAGAAAATATTGTGTATCGCCGCGTACCATTTTAGAACTGAGTGTTTTGCGATATCCATTCTCTCGACTGGTGATTGCCTATCGGTGTCGAATCGAATGGTGTTATTCGAAGATGTAATAATACTTAATATTTACGCTATAATCTGGTGAACCATGGAATTGTAACTATTTGTTTTAAAAGTATATTAAAAGTTTGAGTTTAGTCATACTAAATAAATAGAAAGTAAGGGAATATGCCTTTAAATGGGTGATAGGCTTGTCAGTACCCTGCTGGCAGTCAGGAGAGGTGATCAATGGAATCGTATAATTTTTCACTAGAAAATAGCTCATATGCGCAACAAGTAAGTTATAAGGCAAAGTCCGATGGCATTTGCCTTTTGCTATATGACAATCGTCTAGCAGAGCAAAAACCGGTGTCATTTATTTTCCATCATGGCCAGCCTTCTAAGGCAATGAATTTGTATACAGAATTCTTATACAAATTTGATCCATCGCTCCCTCATTTAAAATCTATTCGCCGGAGTTGTAAGAGTTACACTACAGTGAATTTAGAGAAAAAGAACCCCAGTATTAAAGACCTTCATGACAGAATGGTTGATAGCACAGAGTATTGGAAGCACCTTAAGCCCTATGGGTATATGGAAACAGCAACAAGCGTGTATGCAATATCCGATAATATCTTTTTGGTAGTAGGGATGCATTCTTTAGACCGGAAGAAGCATTTGCGCATTGAGCGAGCGATGCCTGCAATCGAAAACTGGTTGCGTGAAAGTAGTATGTATATAGTTGATGAGTCCGTTAGAAATTTTCAGTCGGGGTTTTCACAAAATACGTTGATTTATGACCTCAAAGGTCCTGCGGATTTGCTGACTAATCGCGAAATACAAGTGGTATATGAACTTTTAAAAGGGAAAAGCAATAAACAAATCGCGGTTGCGTTGTCTTTGTCTAATTTTACAGTGGACAACCATCTCCGGCGTATTTACAAGAAATTTGGGGTTAATAATCGAACTGCCTTGGTAGCCAGAGTCAGTTCGACGGCTCAATTTGAGATCTAAATCAGGACGGCAGTGCTTCCTTGCGCTTAAAACCCCTCGTTTCCTAATGCAGTCAGCTGATAAGTTGAGAGGTTATCAGCTGGCCTTGAGCTCTTTGTTTTTTCAGTCCTTATTAATGGAAAAATGACAGTATTTTCCGGTTAGGTTGTGTGTGCTGTGAATTTATAAACATTGGTAAACAGCATTTCTTCCATAGTTGATAAATCGGTGATATCAGGATCAAGCTTATTAGCCCCAAACCAGATTCTTTCTCGAGCCGATTGTTTAGCGTTGTAATCTAAAACTATGTTGGTAAGTGCAGTTTTGAACGTTTCACTCCCACTACGAAAACAATCCGTGATCACCCGATCCACAATATTTCCCAAATTAGCAGTTAAGGTGCTAATGCCGCTAACAGTTAATGGCAATTCGTCAGGCATAGTGCCTAAAGTTTCAGAAAGTTCCAATGTGGTACTTTTCCCAGGCTCATATTTTTCAGCAAGAGAAACGAGATGTGCGCTCAGTGCGCGCATATTTTCATAGGATCCCTTTTCATACAGATAAGCGGTATCCCATTGCTGATCGAGCATTCTCAGGTGGCTCACCACCAGCGCGGCCTGTTCTTTTGCCAGACCATTATCGGGATCAATGGCCGGCGCAATGGTCTTCTCCATCGCTTTGATCAAATTATTAATACGAATTGAAATATCCGGTAACATGCGCTTAAGCCTCCCGTATCAATTTTTCTATTTGATCCAAAAACACGGCACCGGCTGATGCCAGCCAGGTAATCAATAGATCCTGATGATTGTTGCTGTTTTTGCCAGCAATAATGGCACTGCTGTAGTCCATCACTGCGCACTTCCAGGCATTGAGCACTTCGTAGTAACGCAACGTATCCGGGTTGATCGTACGGCCTGACAGACGTTGGTACTGATCGATAAACATGTCTCTTTTCATTAACCCGCACACCAGAAAATCGCCTTGCTCACTCCATGTGCCAAACAGCTTTTGCAGTATCCAGGCAAGGTCTTCGTGGAAGTCGCCAAAGTGGGCCAGCTCCCAATCCAGAATGGTGGTGATCTTGCCGGAGGGCTCTTCAAACATAAAATTGCCCAAACGATAATCGCAATGAACTAGACAAGGGGCTTCGCAGACCGGTGCATTTTCCCGCAGCCAGTTTTCAGTCAACGTCATCATGGGCACAGGCTCAACAAAATCATCCCGCCAGACTCTGGACCAAGCGTTGACTTGGTACATAGCTGCTTCTTTAGTGCTAGGTTTGGGTATTGAAAATGAGGGTAATGACGCTTTATCCCAGTCATTTTTAGAGTGCAGTGACACCAGAATATTCAGGAATTGCGGTGCAATGATTTCAGCGTAACGACCATAGCTGGAACCGATACCTGACACACTCTGGCTCGCCTGGTCCGTCGGCTTGGTCACACCCGGCACAAACTGGGTGATCACACCCGGCAGGCCGAGGTAATCACCTTCAGGATCAACGGATAGCACTGGCGGAACCGGCACAACACCTTGCAACGCGTTGAGCAATTCCGCTTCCCGTAAGCGACAGGTTTCCACAATGCCCTCCAGTGGATCCATCCGTAAAACATAGCGCTGTGGCTCTGGTTGTTGGCGATGACTGAGGGTGAAGGCAAATTGCTCCTTTGAGGCACCGCCCGTCATGCGGGCCAGTTTGCTGATCACAACATCACTCAAGCCTTCGGCATGGAAGAGGCGGAGAAGTCCCGCTTCAACTTCTTCATTGGTTCTGGGAGAATAAGGTCCCTGCTGGCGGTGAACCAGCTTGCGCTCATAAATGTACTCGATTCTGGGCTCTATCGATAATGTCTCGCCGGATACACTGGCTGGCTTTATGTTCATATCGGTTAACCTGGTTGATTCATCAATTACCGTTACCCTGCCATGGAAAGCTGAAACCGCCTTCGCCCATGCCATACCCCTTGGTGCCATCCGACAGTGTGTATTCCATCATCTGTTCGACAAACATAAAGGAGTCATAGGGGAACTGCCAGCGGAACAGAGGCTTACCCGTGAACTCCCAAACACGACCAGTCTCATCCGTCAGCTTCCAGTAAACATGTTTGAAGCCTATATCGTCATCTTCAAAGGTGATTTTCTCTTCCACCTTATCAATCGCCAGCCAGCGTTCACCGTCGTGCAGAATCTTCTGGTAACTGTCGCCTCCGGTAGTGATGCCGTGAACTGCGACGCAGGCCATACCATTATCAAAAATGGGCCAGGCCAGGCGGTAGTGAAGCAAGCCAGTCCAGTTGCGGGGGCCTACACTCAGGTCACGAAACCCTTTGTCATTAATCGTAATGGTTTCCCCCGTCCTCAGCTTGATGTCACCGGTGACATGGCAGAAACCTTCCGGGTGCACGTAGCATAACTCCCGGGCAATGGCATCATCATCCGCCAGATTACTCAGTGCGATACTGTCACCCATGGGGTGAATAAGATCCCATTCCAGCTCGGCAAAAAAGTCTTCGGCTTCCACTTTTACCACCGCCGTTTGCTGCGACTTGATCGCTTTCATGGTGATACCCGCAACGGTTATCCCCGGATCCAGCCGATCATTGGTGTAAGGCAGGTTCATATTCAGGCGGGTAAACAACGGTTTGCCGTCGCGGAAGAAGATTGCAAAACAATTCACTTCACCCACATTTTCAAGAATGCCTATGCGGAAAAACCCGCCTGTTTTCTGGTGACGATCATAAAAATTGAAATAAAAGCTCTGGTTCCACTTGGGAATATCCGGATTGGAGATCAGGCGCTCGATATTCTCTGCCATGTATTCGGTAGTAAGCTCTGTCATCTAAAACTCCTAAACAAACGATAGTGCGTCGCTTTTTGGGGGCAAAAAAAAGGCGAGCCAGTCATAGCCGATTCGCCCGTTATGAGTCATTAAACTGCCCGACGAAGTTCTCAAAGAACCTCGCCGGGATTTTTAATACTTGTAACTTACGGTCAGGCCGTAGGTTCTTGGGCGACCTGCAAACCAGGCTGTTGAGTCAGATGCGCCAATAACATTAGTGACATAATACTCATCAGTCAGGTTTTTGCCCCACAGCATTACCTTCCATTGCCCATCACTGGACTCATAACCTAGACGGCCACCTAATACCGCGTAGCTATCCATTTCATAGAAATTTTCGGTGATAGAGCTGGCACCACTGGCCATTTGTGTGGGTGTCCAGCCAATACGTCCAGCACCAAATGCTGCGTCAGATTCTGACTGGCCAGTAAGATTCAAACCCATGAATAACAGGCCGCCGTTATCCAGTTCAACCCGGTAATCTACATCAAGGGTGTAAGTCCATTCGGGGGTAAACGGAATTGGATCACCGGAGAAATCCTCAAATTCAACCACTGAAAAACTGCCGGGAGCGCCGGTTCTTTCACTGGCAAAGCTGGTCGCCTGGTCCGCCGGGCCGTACTCTGTTACTTCAGAATCAAGATAAGTAATACTGGCTGTAAATGTCAGCTCATCGGTAGCCTGAACAGTTAAATCCGCTTCAAAACCAAGTGTTTCTGTTTTCGGAACATTCGCAAGCGTGTCCAAAAAACCAAAAGTGGGGTCGAGAACCTTGGTGCGTAACTGTTTGTCTTCATACTTGTAGAAGAACACAGCCGTATTTAACTGAATCGTATCCTCGGCGAACAAACTTTTCATACCGGCTTCATAAGAGAGTACAGATTCTTGTACAACAGGTGCCAGAGCAGATGTGCCTGCCGCAGCAAGTGCGGGGAAACTACCTGACTTATAGCCTTTAGATATATTGGCATATAAAAGTGTATCGTCATTGAAGTGATAATCGATACCAACACGCCAGGAAACATTGTCTTCAGACAGTTCTTCCACGAATGGTTTGCCATTTGAAAAATCCGGGAAGAATGTGTAACAAACGGGCGGTCTTGAATCAACGGGCAGCCCAAATAGAGTGTTTACCGCGCCGTCACCAGAGCCATATCCACAGTTTTCAGCGTCAATGGTGGAGTCGGTATACCGTGCGCCTACTTTCAGAGTTAGTACATCAGACAGATCGAAATCAACATTACCAAAAACAGCGTAGGTTTCAATTTCCTGATCTAGGGTAACGCCACTCGAATTAATAAACAGTTGAACATCTGTGGAGTTGGTACTGTCTGTATATCTTAAATTTTGGTCTTCAAAGGTATTGCTTTGTTCGTAGTTGGCACCAACAATCCAGCGGAGTGAATCCTGTTCGCCAGTAAGTCGAGCTTCAACTATAAGAGAGTCAACGTCAGCTACACCTTTATCAAGATCGAATAGTACTAATGGCAAACCGTCGCCGTCGGTCATTTGATCTTGTTTAAACTCGCTATAAGTAGCAAGGGTTGTAAAGGTCATATCTTCATTCAGATCAAAGTCGCCGCGCACGACTACTTGATAGAACTCTCTGTCGCCTTTCGGAGATATGGATTCAGACCAATCAGCTGCACGGGGGTCCTTTTTAGTGAACGGGGCCGCCAATAAAGGTGCCAGATTTACTGGGGGCGCACCAAGAGCTGGGTCAAACGGAATCTGAGGATTTACCGCCGCATACTGCTGAGCTTGGGGTTCGGTTTTATCAGTCCAGCCATTGACGTTAAGAGACAGGTGAGCGGTGTCATTTAGATCATAAGCCAGGATTAAACGTGCAGCGGTATATTCTTCAGCACCATTTTCATCACTTCTGCTGGCACTTTTTTGCCAACCATCAGAGTCTACTGTGGTTACAGCCAGGCGTGCGCCAAGCTTGTCAGTTAATGGTCCGCTAACAAAACCGTTTATTTCTTTTTTATTAAAGCGGCTGTAACTAACATCGCCGCCATAAGAGAGCTCATCTGTGGGCTTGGCAGCAATAAAGTTAACAGCGCCACCAGTGGAGTTTTGCCCAAATAAAATGCCCTGAGGCCCTTTGAGGACTTCCACCCGCTCGAGATCATAAGCCGTGTGGCTAGCCATAACAGGAAAGGGAAGCGGGGCTTCATCTATATAAATACTTGTTGCTGGATAAACACCTACAGAGCTTTCGTTAAATCCTACGCCTCTCAAAGTGATAATAGGTGTATTGCCTGTGCTTGAAGAAAAAACCAGCCCTGGCACAGCAGAGGCAATATCTTCGATTGATGTAAGTTTTTGTTCTGCAATTTTATCACCGGAAACTGCAGAAATGGCAAGACCTACATCATTAGCGCTTTCTGACCTTTTGTTTGCCGTTACGATGATTTCTTCGAGTGCTGCATAGGCTGAACTTGACGCTAGCAAAGTAGCACTCAGTGCAATTATTGTTGATATTTGTTTGCGTTTAGCGAACATGTTTTTGTCTCCCTCATAATGAAAAAACTTCTTTTGTGATTAGGTAAAGAAGCAAGTTTTTATTGTCAATAATGTGATGTGCGAGGGGTTTGACCATTATTATGGGGTTGCTTTTTTGCAAGCTCCCTTTAGCTTATGGTTGCCGTGAAGAAATCAAACTAATTGCGCACAACGCACCCTAAGAAGAATATCTTTCTCTAGCCAAGGCTGAAACAGACGTATTTACGTCAATTTTGAATAAGGAGTGGATTAGAATAGGCGGCTATTCAGCGGCTTGACAGACAATAAATATCATCGACGTTAAGATCTGATTGATGTCCTTTAAGCACAATTTCCATTTAATTGGCAATCATTATTGTTCCAGATATTAGGGTGAACCCTTAACAATCGGTAACGACGCCCAGGATATAGAGGCGCAACAAATCAACGTTGGGCTGCCGAGGGTGTATTAACAGGCAATATATCCGGGACTGTTCATAGTGAACGCAGAATACTAGGCTTGAATATTCGAATAATTTGTCACGTTTGGCCAAGCGGCGGCTTTCAGCGTTATTTGGCAAATCCGGGTGTAGTTCTATAGTGATAACACTATAAAGACTACAGTTGGAAATCCTATGCCTCTCAGACAGGTTGCACTAGAAGATAAATACGTCGCTGACAAAAAAACCGTATTGATGTCCGGAACCCAGGCGCTGGTGCGTTTGCCGCTATTACAGAAAGCACTGGACATGGCTGCGGGCCTCAATACCGGGGGCTATATCTCGGGATATCGGGGCTCTCCCATTGGAGGTTATGATCAGGAGCTTTGGCGTCAAAAAAAGCTGCTGGAAGAAAATCAGGTGGTATTTGAGCCTGGTGTGAATGAAGACATTGCTGCGACGGCCGTATGGGGAACCCAGCAACTTGATGATACGCCGGAAACGACCGTCGATGGCGTATTTGCTATCTGGTATGCCAAAGCGCCCGGAGTGGACCGCTCGTGTGATCCATTAAAGCACGGGAACTACGGTGGTAGTCACGCAAACGGTGGTGTGTTGGTTGTTGCTGGTGATGATCACGCCGGTAAATCTTCCACGATGGCAGCTCAGAGTGAACATGCGTTGATGCATTGTGGTATTCCCATTCTTGCGCCTGCCAATGTGCAGGATTGCCTGGATTTCGGTATTGCCGGATTTGCCATGTCGCGATATTCCGGTCTCTACACGGCATTTAAAGCCACCAACGAAACGCTAGAACTGACCGCTACTGTCGATGTGGATTCCTCTCGCTACCAGTTTGTATATCCAGACAAAGGCGAGTTACCTCCCGAAGGGATTCATTTTGTTTCCACACATATCGATCGCCAACGCAGTGACGTGGTATTGACCCGTTACCGGATGCCGCTGGTGCATCGTTTTGTGCGGGCTAACAATATCAATCGGATTCTGATTGATTCTCCGCAGCGCAAATTTGGCATCGTCACGGCTGGCAAGGCGACACAGGATACACTTCAGGCGCTAACCAAGTTGGGTATTGATCGTGAGCGGGCCAGGAGCCTGGGCATATCGGTTTATCAGGTGGGTTGTGTCTGGCCTCTGGAACCGGAGGGATTGAAAGAGTTTGCACAGAACCACGACGAATTGATGTTTATCGAAGAAAAGCGTGCCATTGTTCAGCCTCAAGCCACCAATATTCTTTATGGCTCCGATAATGCGCCGCGCATCAGTGGTAAGCAGGATGACAAGGGTCAGCAATTGCTGCCGGAGGATGTGCAGCTAGATCAATCTGAAGTAGCGTTAGCTATTTTTCAGCGCCTGTTAAGGGCCGAGATGGTAGATGAAGACATTCGTCGCCATGCAGAGGCTATTCGTGCAGAGAAGACGTTTGCTGACCAGAACCCTGTGGCTTCAATTAGTCGGGCGCCATTCTTCTGCTCTGGGTGCCCGCATAATTCCAGCCTTAAAAAACCGGATGGCAGTTATTCGGCGGGTGGTATTGGCTGCCACGCCATGGCGCTGTATCACCATGACTATATGATGCCCAACACCCATATGGGTGGTGAGGGTGGGCAGTGGATTGGTCTGGCGCACTTCACCAAGTTGCCGCATATCTTCCAGAATATGGGTGACGGTACTTATTATCATTCGGGTTTGCTGGCGATTCGAGCCGCCGCCGCTTCCGGACAGAATATTACCTACAAGATTCTCTTTAATGATGCAGTGGCGATGACGGGTGGGCAACCAGTAGAGGGCAATTTGACCGTCGGTGAAATCTCACGTCAGGTGTTGGCGGAAGGTGCTAAAGAGTGTGTGGTAGTTTCTGACAGGCCTCACCTCTTCAATGAGGCCAGTGGCCTTGCGCCAGGTGTGAAGGTGCATCATCGTGATGATCTACTGGAAATCGAAAACCGTTTGCGCGAGGTTCCCGGTTTAACGGTTTTAATCTATGAGCAGACTTGTGCCGCGGAAAAGCGCCGTCGCCGCAAGCGTGGAAAGTTTCCCGATCCGGCTAAACGCATGTTTATTAACCCCGCTGTTTGTGAGGGTTGTGGTGATTGCTCGGTGCAATCCAGCTGTGTCAGCCTTGTCCCCCTCGAAACAGAGCTGGGTCGCAAACGTGCAGTGGATCAATCTACCTGTAATAAAGATTACAGCTGTGTAAAAGGGTTCTGCCCATCGTTCGTTACGGTGCTGGGTGGCGAGCCACGCAAGCCTGAAAAGGCGGAGCTTGGTGCGCATCTGTTTGCTGATATTCCAACACCTTTATTACCCGCTATTGAAAACAGTTATGGCGTTATGATTTCCGGTATTGGTGGTACAGGTGTGGTTACTGTTGGCTCGGTGCTGGCAATGGCCGCGCATTTGGACCAAAAGCACTCGTCAGTATTTGATATGACGGGCCTGTCGCAGAAAAACGGTGCGGTATACAGCCATCTGCGTATTGCCGACAGTCGCGATAATATCGGTTCCCAGCGTTTGGGGGCGGGTGAGGGTGATCTGATTCTTGCCTTTGATATGGTGGCGGCTCAATCAGCAGAACCGCTATTAGCGATTAGTCAAAATAAATCAAAAATAATTGCCAATACCCGAGTGATGCCGACCGCCGCATTTCAGTACAACCCGGATTTACAGTTCAATAGCCGTGAGTTGCTTGATCGCTTTATCGAAATGGTGGGAGAGGATTCAGTGTTTCCTCTGGATGCCAGTAGTTTGGGGCAAAGTCTTTCCGGAGATTCTATCGCTGCAAATATGATGCTGGTTGGTTATGCCTGTCAGCTCGGTTTGCTGCCATTGTCGGTCGAGGCTATCGAGCGTGCTATTGAGCTTAACGGGGTCGCTGTTAAATTTAATATAGAAGCATTTAATCTGGGTCGACTCTGTGTTCATGCCCCCGAAAAAGTGGAAGCTTTGCTGGATAGTGTCCATCGTATAGAACCAGTAGCGAAACTTGAGTCACTCGAAGAGGTTGTGGCTTATCGCAGCGACTTGTTGAGCAATTATCAGAATGCCGGATACGCGCAGCGTTATAAAAATTTGGTGGACAGTGTCGTTTCTATTGATTCGGGCTTTCCAGAAAAGGCTCAAGCCCTTTCGCTGGCGGTAGCCCGTTATGGAGCCAAGCTAATGGCCTATAAAGATGAATACGAGGTAGCCAGGTTGTATAGCTCGCCAGAGTTCATGCGCCAGCTCACCGAAACTTTCCAGGGTGATGTTAAATTGAAGTTCAATCTGGCGCCGCCACTGCTTTCCAAGACCGACCGTTACAGTGGGTTACCTAAAAAGAAAGAGTATGGCAGTTGGATGCTTCGCTCGTTCAAGCTGTTAAGCCGGTTGAAGTTCTTGAGGGGTACCTCTTTTGACATATTCGGGTATACCGCAGAACGAAAAATGGAGCGAGAGCTCGTTGCTGAGTATTTCGATACAGTTGCCAGGCTAGTTCGTGAAGTCACGCCGAATACCTATGATACGGCTGTGGAAATTGCCTCGTTACCAGAGCAAATTCGTGGTTATGGTCATGTTAAAGAACGGCACCTGAAATCAGTAAAACAAATTCAGGCGCGGCTCTGGAAACGGTTTGAGAATAATGGTGTTGACGCCGACAGTAACGAAGCAAAGAGTGGCGTAATTGAGAGCAAGGCTTCATCGGTTGAGGTGGTGGAAATATTTGAACCGTAAGGGTTTGGATTAAAGCTATCTCGGAACAGCTTAACGACATTTGTCACGTTCTGCGCCCTGTTGTGGTGATTAGCCATTCAGTTTTTGTGGTTATGACACGTAAGGTTATGGCCGGTATACGGGGCTGACTATTAACCACCCCGATAGCTCAATAATGAAAAATAGGATTAAGGGGATATTATGGGTTTTAAGCTTCTGGTTGGGGGCCAGCTTGTTGATGGCGCTTCAGCAATTGATGTTATTAATCCGGCGAATGAAACTGTTGTTGCCAGCTGTCCTGTAGCTGATCAGACGTTGCTTGATCAAGCTGTTAGTGCGGCCAAAAAGGCACAGCCTGGTTGGGCCGCGACGCCATTGAAAGAGCGTGCTGCGTGTCTGAAAAAACTCGGCGCGGTGGTGGCGGAGCACGAAGCAGAGATCTCCCGGATTATTACCCAGGAAATGGGTCGTCCATTGCCTCTGGCGCATTTTGAGGCGCAGTTGGTTCAGAAAAGTTGTGCATTTTATAGTGAGCAAAATCTGGATGCGGATGTTGTTCATGAGGATGACGCCATACGTGTGGAATTACACCGTATTCCGGTTGGTGTCGTCGCCGCAATTTTGCCCTGGAATGCTCCCTTATATCTGGCAATTAACAAGCTGGCGCCAGCAGTATTGGCGGGGAATACCATCATCTTGAAACCTGCCCCGACCACGCCGTTATCGACGCTTAAACTGGGTGAGTTGATGGCAGATATTTTTCCAGCCGGTGTTGTCAACATTATCACGGACAACAATGATCTTGGGGCTGCACTGGTTAGCCATCCCGATGTCGACAAAATAGCCTTTACCGGCTCGACGGTTACCGGTCGTAAAATTCTCGAATCTGCGGCCAGCAATCTGAAAAAAGTAACCCTGGAACTGAGTGGTAATGACGCCGCTATTTTGTTGCCAGATGTGGATGTGGCGGCGATTGCGCCGGACATTATTTTTGGTGCTTTTTTCAACAGCGCGCAAATCTGTGCGGTCATCAAGCGCCTTTATGTGCATGAGTCTATTTACGATCAGGTGTGTGAAACGTTGGCTGCCGGGTTATCGCAGGCAGTTACCGGGAATGGAATGGACCCTGATGTTCAGTTTGGCCCGATTCAGAATATTGCGCAGTTTGAGAAGGTGAAAGGCTTCCTGAGTGAAGCCAGAGAAACCGGCAAAATTATCTGTGGCGGCGAAGTGCCAGAGGGCAAAGGCTATTTTGTGACGCCAACACTAGTGCGTGATGTGACAGACGGAGACCGATTGGTGGACGAAGAACCCTTTGGCCCTATTCTGCCTATTATTAAGTACAGTGATATTGATGATGCGGTAGCGCGCGCCAATGCATCACCCTTCGGACTTGGCGGTTCGGTTTGGTCGGCAGACGCTGCCAAGGCTCGTGAGATAGCGAATCGAATTGAAGCTGGCACTGTGTGGGTTAATCAGCACTGTGCGATTGACCCCGCCATTCCTTTTCCTACCAGCAAATGCTCCGGGCAGGGAGTCGAGGCCGGACGTGAAGGTCTGCTGGAATATACCAATGTGAAAGTGATCAGCATTAAAAAATAGTTGTGGGGAATTAACTGTGGGTAGTCATCAAATGGATAACAATTACCTGACTTCGTTGTTTGGTCTGGAAGGAAAAGTGGCACTGGTCACTGGTGGGCACAAGGGCATTGGCAAAATGATAGCCGATGCATTGGCTAAAGCTGGATGTAAAGTTTACGTCGCTTCGCGTTCGGCAAGTAATACATCAGGTCATGAAGCAATTGGCTGTGATCTTTCCAGCGAAGCAGGCATTGATGAACTGGTTGAAGCAATCAAAAGCAAAGAGCAAAAGCTACATATTTTGATTAACAACGCAGGTTATTTTTCCGGTGCACCTATCGATGCTGTTGATAGTAACGATTGGGATGCCGTCATGGGGCTCAATATCAAAGCACCGTTTTTTCTGGTGCAGAAATTAATGCCGCTGCTGTTAGCCGCGGGTAATGCACAAGACCCTGCACGGGTGATTAATATCGGTTCAATTGCGGGGATTATGGGTGGCAGTAATACGGCCTACGCTTATGGCGCGAGCAAGGCGGCGTTGCATCAGCTTACACGTACGCTGGCGAGTGATTTAACCAGTCAACATATTACCGTGAATGCTATCGCACCTGGATTTTTCCCCAGTGAAATGACCGACGGTTTTTTTGCGGCGCAGCCCGGATTGCAGGACGCCATTGTGGAGTCTACTCCACGAGGACGTCTGGGAACTGCCGAAGATATGGGTGGCTTGTGTATTGCTTATTGCAGTAGAGCAGGTGCTTTTCTGTCTGGTCAGATCACCGTTCTGGATGGCGGCGTTTTATTAAAATGAGTTTTGTAAGGGCAAGGTGCGCTTTTGTCTCAAAGGGCTTCTGGTTGGCCTTCTGAGCTATTTTGGTTATCGGTCGAGCCGCTAAACTCAGGCCGATAATAGTGAGATAAACAGTTGTTTCGAGAATAAGGGGTATAACAAATGAATAAAGATTGGGCGCAGGCCTGGATTAAACGTTTTGATCGTCAGCTAGATGATTTGATGAGCCTTTACTCACCTGAGTTTTATTTTATCGATATTAACTTTGAGCTGGAAATTGTTAACGATAAAGCAGCACTTCGTGAGTTTTTCTCAGTATTTGATAATTCAAATCCGGCAGTGAAATACGATGACTTTGACGTGTTTGATTACGCCGGGGACGAACGCCGGGGTACATTTCAATGGACCTGGAAAGCAAAACACGCAGACGATTTTTTAGGCATTCCTGCGGCGGGTATAGAAACGGAAACTCGCGGCATGACGCTAATGGAATGGAATGAGGACGGAAAAATTATTCGTGAAGAGAGTATCTGGGATCTCGTACGTATTTTGAAGACACTCGGCGTGATTAAGATATAAGACGTTAAGCGTCTTTTCGATGAAAGGTTCAATATAAAACTATGCGGTGGATTCATCGCTTGAGGTAGAGAAAATGCAATTTAATCCGATGGATCCCGAGTTTCAGCAAAATCCATACCCTTTTTACGAGCAGCTCAGGGAGAAAGCCCCGGTTGTATGGTCAGATGCTCTGCAAGGTTATTGTCTGGCAGACTACGATGATATTGTCACGGTGCTAAGCGAGGCCGATAAATATTCGTCTTCAAAATTCTGGCCAATTTTATTGGGTGAATACGACCCCGCGCCAGAAGTCCAACCGATGATTTCCCTTGATCCACCGGACCACCTTCGCACTCGCACACTGGCTCAGAAGGCCTTTTTGCCACGAGAATTGAAAAAGCTGGAAGAAAAAATTGAAGCCATCAGTGATGAGCTGGTTGATCACGCGATCGCTGTTAATGCTGACAATACTTTTGATATGGCCTGGGATTTCGCAGCGCTGTTTCCCGTAAGTGTCATCGCAGAAATGCTCGGAATTGATAAATCAAAGCGGCTGGATTTTAAACATTGGGTGGACAATCTGCTGGCGGCTTCTAATCGTGCTATCTACGATGACGAGCGATTGGCGGAGATCAAACACTCTTCCGACAGCCTGCGTGCTTATTTCAGCAAAATAGTTGATGAGCGTACAGAAAACCCGGGCGATGACATGATCAGCTCTTTTATTAAAGCGGAAGTGGATGGCGATCGCCTCAGCAAAATCGAAGTGATTAACCTGTCTATTCTGTTGTTGATCGGCGGCGTTGAAACCACAACAAACCTGTTGGGCGGGCTATTCGCCTATTACCATGATCACCCTGAAGATTTCCAAAAAGCGCGTGAAGACAGGTCTCTGGTTCCACAATTACTGGAAGAGCAGTTGCGGTTTAACTCGCCCGTACAAAGTTTATTTCGCCACACCAATTGCGAAGTGGAATTGAGCGGTGTGAAAATTCCCGCAGATGCCCTTGTGATGCCATTGCTGGGTAGCGCTAATAGGGACCCCAATAAATATCCTGACCCGGACAAGTTCGATCTCAGCCGTGACGTTCGTGGTTATATGACCTTTGGTGGCGGGCCACATTTCTGCATGGGTTCTTATCTCAGTAAATTTGAAGCAGCCATTGCGGTTAACAAATTGTTTGATCGCTTTAAAGTGCTTGAGCCTATTCAAAAGACTGAAGAAGTCGTGTGGATTGATTCTTACTTCGCGCGCGGTCCGAAGACCTTGCCTGTGCGTTATGAGCTGTCTTAATGAGCTAACCTTCGGGTTGGTACCGAATAAAAATCTAATAAGAGGAGAGCAGCAATGCCTGAATTGATTACTGCTGGTCAGGTCAACCAATTTGAATCCGGCAAAATTCACAAAATTGAGCACGGCGAAACAGTGATTGCTCTGGTGAATATCGACAATACTTTTTACGCTGTTGATGGCGTCTGTGGTCATGCGGGTGGTCCGTTGTGTCGTGGAGAAGTGATAGAAAAAGAATGTGTTATTACTTGCCCATGGCATGGCTGGGAGTACGATTTGAAAAGCGGAGAGTGTTTGATGGACCCTTCGTTGAGTCAGAAAACCTTTGCTGTCTCAGTTGAGGGAGATAATGTCCAGATAACTCTGGACTGATGTTATGGATCTCAGCCGTAATGAATTAATAGAAAAGGGTGTTTCTGCGCCCGCTATGCCTCGTGCGGAGCTGGTTCGGCGCCTTCGTGAAATCGTTGGTGATGCCTCCGTTTTAGAGGGGGAGCAGGTCACTTCGCGATACCCCGGCTATTTTATGGACAAGATTGAAAGTCAGCTATTGGTGCGCCCCGGTACAACTGAGCAGGTATCGTTAGTTCTTCAGCTTTGTAACAGTATTGGCCAGTCGGTGGTAACGCAGGGTGGTATGTCAGGCTGGGTGCGAGCGACCCAAACGACAGCGGATGATTTGATTCTGTCGATGGAAAAAATGAATCAAATTGAGGAAATCGATACTGTTAACCGCACGGTTACGGCGCAGGCGGGGGTGATTTTGCATACCCTGCAGGACAGGCTTGAAGATCACGATCTTATATTTCCCCTTGATCTGGGCGGCCGAGGTTCCTGCCAAATCGGTGGTAACGCCTCTACCAATGCAGGCGGTATCAGAGTTATTCGCTACGGGATGATGCGACAACTGGTTCTTGGTGTAGAGGCTGTACTCGCGGATGGTACGGTTATCAGCTCAATGAACAAAATGCTGAAAAACAACTCGGGTTACGATATTAAGCAGCTATTTCTGGGCAGTGAAGGCACGTTGGGGGTGATTACCCGCCTGGTGTTGCGCCTCTACGAAAAGCCACTCAGTGACAATGCCGCTATGGTGGCGTTAAACAATTTCGACAGTGTTGCGAATTTTCTCCGCTATATGGACAGAAATTTGGGCGGCAACCTTAGTGCCTTCGAAGTGATTGATGAAGATTTTTACAAAATCAATACTTCTCCTGGGCGGCATGGCGCGCCCATTGATGGCGACTACCCTTATTATGTTATTACCGAGTCTCTGGGGTTTGATCCCGACAAGGATTCGGAGCATTTCGAGCAAGTGCTTTTTCGTGCATTGGAGGAAGGCATTATTGCCGATGCAGTGGTGGCCAAATCAGAGGCAGACAGGGAAGCTCTCTGGCAGATTCGAGAAGATCTCGAACATGTTGTAAGAGATATTCAGCCGTTTCAGGCATTTGATGTCAGTATGCCGATTGGTGATATGGAATCCTATATGTGCGAGGTTCGCAGGCGTTTTAATGCCGAGTGGCCGGAAGGGAACATCTGTTTTCTCGGCCATGTGGGGGATGGCAACTTGCATATTGCAGCCGGTAGTGGGAGTCGTGACCCTTCGGCTATTCGTGCAGTTGAACGCTGTGTTTACGAGCCGTTGGAAAGTATTGGCGGTAGTGTTTCGGCAGAACATGGAATTGGCCTTGAGAAGAAAGATTTTTTAAGTCTGTCCAGAAATGCCGATGAGATTGCCTTAATGCAAGTATTAAAAAGAACGCTGGATCCGAACGGTGTCTTAAATCCGGGTAAAGTTCTTGATTCGCCTTCTTGTGCGATATCCTGAAGTTTTTAGTAACGCCAATAGGGAGCCCGGTCAGCGTGATTGAAATCTATGGTTCACCAGTTAGCAATTGCTACAACACGGTGTTAGCGGCTTTGCGTTTTAAGGACTTAATGCATAAGGAATTCCATGTCGGTGCGTCAATGGATTCCTCGTTTCTATCCCGCAGTCCGATGGGAAAAATTCCGTATATTGTTCATGCCGGTCAGAGTATTTCTGAAACTTCCGCAATAGTGGAGTACCTGGATGAAGTGACTCCAGGGCCAGCTCTCTTTCCCGGTGATGCTTTGATGCGTGCACGCCAGCGGCAGTTGATGAAGTTTGTAGAGCTTTATGTAGAGTCCCCCGCCAGACGTTTGTTTCCCGGCGTGTTTTGGGGGCAGGAGAACGAAGCAGTTGCGGTTAGCGAAGTGCGTCCTGTGATGGAACGTGGGCTGGATGCTGTCGATATTTTGCTGGGAGACAATAAGTTTTTTCACGACGAGCCTTTTAGTGTAGCGGATTTCTACACTTTTTTTTCGCTCGCATTGGCGGCTTTGGTTACCGAAAAGCAATATGGTTGGAGCCTGTTGGCTAATCGTCCCATTCTCGCTCGTTATCTGGATAAACTTAATGGTGTTAAATTCGTTGACAAAATTGTTGCTCAGAGAGACGGAGCCATGCAAGCGTATCTGGAAAAGAAAGCCGCAGAAGCAGCAGCTCAAGATCAGTAAACTTCAAATAACCGTTTAACAGGGAACTGTTAAGGTAGGAGGAATACGCAAATTGAAAACGATTAATCGTTATTTTGTCACACTATTTTTTCTACTGATCTCTTTCCATTCGTCCGGCTCGGAAGTTATTCCCGAGTGCGTTGAAAGAAGGGCCGGGCCTTACGCAACGATTGCGTTGCTGACAAAAAAAGCAGAGCTGTCTGACGCCGATTTTTATGCTTACTGGCGAGACATTCATGGCATGCTGGCTACTCGTATTCCAGGCTTCTGGAGTTACCGTCAGTATCATCTTGATGGGGAGCTGACCACACTTCGTCGGGTGCCAATGGATGACAACAAGAGTATCGAGTCGATTCAGGGTTTTGCCGATGTCAGTTTCTGCAGCGAAGAGGCCATCATGGGGTTGGCTGCCAGCCCCCAGGCTGAGTTGATTAAACACGATGAGCAGAATGTTTTTGCCAGTAGTTATCTTTATGCGGTTTCTCCTGGCGATAGCCAAACATTAATGACTGACGCACCGCTGGCGGAGTTAGCTAAAGACGAATCTGGTTATGCGTTGGTGATGTTGTTGGCAAAAGGTGAAGACGAAACGCTCGATGCATTTAATGTCTCGTTAAACACAACACTCAAAGGCTTACCGGTAAGTTGTCCCACGCTACAGCGTTTGCGAATGAACGCTTTCCAGCCCTACAACGCGGCTGCCTGGCCCGCTCCGGGAGTTAATCATAGCCCATCTCAGGTTATGCATGCCTCGATCGAATTCCAGTTTCCAGATCGCAAAACAGCCCTTGAGTGCCTAAGTCATACTGATCAATTCAGCCTTTCTGCTAAAGGAGTCCAAACACGTTTGCAGCTTGTGTACGTTGCAGGAAGGCGTTACGCGATGGTAGTGGATGGTCATATCAGTGAAATAGGTCTCCGAGGGTTGCCTGCGTTGGAGCTTATTCAGCGTGTTGGCGCGGATAATCAACGCAGTAGCGCAGTACTTGAGGCTGTGTTTGGAAAGGCCGCTCAATAATCAAATACAGTTTGATGGAGCGATTATCATTTAAAGCTCATACAATACGAAGCCATAATAAATCCACAATAACGGATCGTACCGCATGTTAAATACCCTGCAACGCCGAGAACTGATTAGTCTTCAGCGATTACTGTATGCCTCGGCGATAGGTTCAACAGCCGGGATGACTGCAGTGATGGTTTACAGCCTTGGAGCCTTTATTCCTTCTTTACAGGCTGAATTCGGCTGGTCTCGTGGTGATATCTCTCTCGGTGCTACATCCCTTACTCTGGCGTTGTTTTTTACGGGCTCTATTGCCGGGCGTTTATGTGACCGCTATGGCGCTGCGGTTGTTGGGGCTGTCAGCCTGGTTGCTTATGCGATTGCGGTAGTGGTGATGGTTTCGTTTATGCGTGAGCTACATCATTTCTGGATAGGGTATTTTCTGGTTGCTGTGCTTGGTGTTGGTTCTACACCCATTGTGCTGGTGCGACCCGTGGCTACCGAGTTTCAGGCGGCACGAGGAGTGGCACTGGGTATTGCGCTTACCGGTGCCGGAATAGCCGGTTTTTGGGTGCCGCGTTTAGTGGCCCATGTTACTGCAGATTATGGGTGGCGTGAGGCGTACTTCGCACTTGCAGGGATCGCAATGCTAACGGCCCCTATTGTCTGGTTTGGCTTTCGTCCTCGTTCACAACATCCAGCGCTGCACAATGCTACAGATAACACGACAGGCGATTCGGAAGATGTGTTAATCGCCCCCGCCGAAGAAGGGATGTCTCACAGCGAAGCCAGACGTAGTCGAGGTTATTGGGTGTTATCGCTTATGTCATTTGCGATGGCTGCGGGTATGGCTGGAATAGTGATTCACCTGGTGCCATTGTTTATTGATTTGGGCGTCAACCAATTAGAGGCGGCTAAAATGGCCTCGGTAGTTGGTGTGGCGAGTGTGATTGGCCGCATGGGGATAGGCTATCTGTTGGATAAGCTACCAACCGTGCTGGTGACAATTTCGGTGTTGTTGCTGTCATCATTAGGCATGTTTTTACTCTGGGGTTTTGGGCTTGGCGTGAGTTATGTTTCTGTGGCTCTGTTAGGGCTGGCTGCGGGCGCAGAAATTGATTTACTGGCGTACCTTACATACAGCTATTTTGGCCGTCGCCACTACGGCGCGATATACGGATGGCAGTACAGTATTTTTGCGTTGGGTTATGGTATCAGCCCTTATCTGATTGGTCGTTTGTACGATGTTTCCGGTGACTATCAGTTGCCCTTAATTTTCAGCGGTTGTCTTATTGTTTTGGCTGCGATCAGTTGCCTCTGGTTACCGAAAAAGGGTAGCCGTGAACGAGTTACTTGACGACGATCTCTTCGGGGGACATTGCAGTTCCCTGTGATAGCGAAGCTTTGTTGCTGTTTTTTTGATGCACAGCTTTTAGTCATTCGTAATGTTCTTCTGTGTAATATTTTTTGATGTTTTTACATTGAAAATTCAATTGCTTAAACAGTACCTGTATTTAATAGGTAGCTGTATTAAATAGCGCCTGTATCAATAGCCCTGTTTAGCGCGGCCGTCATTTTATTGCCAATGGTCACGGTGTCTGTGGAGAGGTCTAGGCGCAAAGTAAGAACCGAGTAGTTTGATTTTTTACAGAGATGTTTTCAGGGTATCTGTTGGAGAAGTAAGAAGAAGCCAGAATTTTGCCAAAAAAATACCGGCTGTGAGAGAGGGGTCAGCCGGCAGAGGAGTCATGAATGTGTCAATGACTAGAGGTTAAAACGTGGGATATTTTGTGTTTGCTCTTTGTTGCGATCTTTTCTAACGAAGACCCTGCGCAGGTGTTAATCGCAGCAGGGTCCAGTGTTAGTCAACTAAAATAATACCCTTTTAGAAACGGTACTTTTTAGAAACGGTACTTTGCTTCCAGAGACAGGATACGCCCGTGACTGATCTGTACGATCGGGTTCAGACGACCTGCGGTGTTGGGATCACCATTGGGATGATCAATTACCTGCAGGTTAACAGTGCGCTTGTCCGTCAGGTTCTGTCCCACCAATGCCAGCTGCCAGGTACCGTCGATATCTTCGATACTGAAAGACGCATCGTATTTGGTAAAGCCGCCCTGGTGATAGGAGTCCAGATAATTACCCGCGCGGAAGTCACTGCGGAAGTTGGCGCGGGTAGTCAGATTAAGCACTACTGAATCCATGGGGTAGGAATAATCAAGGCCAACCGTACCTGCCCACTTGGAGTTGCCTGTCGCATCTTCGCCATCCATGTTGTCTTCTCCGCCAGCGCTGTTAGGGGCAAAGAAATCATCGGTAAAGCGAGAGTCAGTGTAGGTGAGCACTGAGGTCAGTGTCAGGCCTTCAGCCAGTTCCCAGGTCAGATCTGCTTCAATACCATCACTGGTTAATTCACCGGCATTACCGGTAAAGAATGTCAGAGTTGTGGCATCAAAGGTCTGAACTTGTAAATCTTCAACCACATAATGGAAGACAGCCAGATTTAAACGCATGGTATCGTCCAGAAGGTCGGCTTTCATACCAAACTCAAAACCTTTTGCTTCTTCTGAATCAAAGACGGCTTCTGCTTCCAAGCGGGCGTCATTGATTGGGCCGATCGGAAGAAGACTGTTATCGATACCTCCGGATTTAAAGCCGGTTTTATAGGCGGCGTAAAAATTGAGGTTGTCCTGAGGCCGCCAGGAGATAGTCACTTCCGGTGACACATTTTCATCGGTAAATTTTGCGGAGGCTGTTGATCCTGCTGGTGTGAGGATTCCTGTGCCAGCGAAGTGTGACAGGATGATATCAACATCATTCTCGTGCTCTTCGCGACTCCATCGGGCACCGGCGGAGATTTCGATAGTATCGGTAGGACGGAATATCACATTACCAAAGAAAGAAATGGCTTCGGTATCAGTGGTGTGCTCACGGTAATAATCCAGAGCAGAGCCGTTATCAAGTCCGGCAACAAAGGCTAGGCCCAAAGGATTTTGAGAGACATTAAAACTGAGCTCCCGTTCCTGATAGTAAGCGCCAACCGCGAAATCAAATGAGCCGCCAAGATCGCTTTCCAGACGGAACTCCTGAGACCAGTTCTCGCGAGTGTTTTGCTGATAAGGGGTGGTGCCGACAGGAGCTGTAGTGAAAGTGAAGGTGTCACTGCCCGTACTTTCGATATCAAACCAGTTGGATACCGAGACCAGTGTCAGTTCATCGGAAATATCGTAGTTCGCTTTCAGAGTGATATTGGTAATTTCCTGCTCAAAGAAAGGCCTGCTGCCTTTTGCGTCAGACAGGTTTCCGCCGTTGTCGAGAAGGTCTCCCATATCGCCTATTTGAACTTCTGCATCTAGCGCATCGCAATCAGCTTCATATGGCAAGGCGCCGATGGGCGTAATGCTGCCGGTAGTGAAGGAGTTACCTGGCAAACAAACCAGGTCAGCCAACAGGTTAATACCATCCTGTTTGTATTCACCAGTGTGTGCCTTGAAGTTAAAATTCAGGTTGTCACTGGCTTCCCATGTCAGAGTCAGGCGAACATCCTGGGACTCGTTGCCGCGCCAGCTTTTTGGCTGTGAGCTTGATGGGGCAGTAAAGGTGCCACCGCCATCGGCACCACCAACTATGGCTGGTCCGGCAGTGTTCTTGACGATTTCATCAACTTCGGTAGCACGAAATGCCAGCCTTGCGCCTACGGTGTCCGACAACGGGCCGGAAATAAAGCCGTCTATTTGCTGGCCTTTTTCTTCGAATTCATAAGAGGCGGCAATTTCCGCTTCAAACTCATCAGTAGGGTCGTTGGACCTCAGGGTGATTACGCCAGCAGAAGAGCTTTTACCGAAGAACAAAGACTGTGGCCCTTTCAGAACCTCCACCTGTGATACATCGAACATTGCCGATTGCATAATACGCCCGGTATTGAACTGAGCACCGTCGATATTAAAGGACACGGCAGTATCAAATGCAGCGCTGTTGGCATCGTTACCGATACCCCGCAGGCGGACAGAAGAGCCGGAGCCGACACCGGCAGATGTTTGCAAGGTCAGATTTGGAACCAGCGATGTCAGTTCTTCAACTTCATCAATTTTTAAAGCATCAAGGGTGCGCTCACTCACAGCATTTACCGTGACGGGAACGTCTTGCAGGCTTTCTTCTTTCTTACGTGCGGTAACAACGATTTCCTCAAGAGCCGCCATAGCTGTGTCGGCGAGGAATAATGTGCTTAATGCGGCGACCGCACAATTGACACTAATCCGTTTTGCCAGCGGCTTTTTCTCTACGCGCAGTGGCGCAGGTCCGGTTGCCATCTCTTTTCCACGAAGTGGAAAAAGATGAGATGTGTTTATCTTCATTAATATGTCCCCTCTTTCATTTAATTATTTAGCTGGTTGGAGATGATTCTCATTTATCAGCGGGTTAAAACTATACCGATTCGACTACTGTTGAAGAGGCAAATTGCGACATAAGGTTGCTATTTGCGACATTTTTTAATGCCTTGCGATCATTTTATTAAATTAAATTCATTTAAAAATAAAATCACGATTTCGTTCTTTAACAAATAAGTCGTCCTTCCATGAGCACGTAAAATCCGTGCTATCGCATAATATAGTGAATTTTTTTAACAATCAAAAGAGTTTTTGTGCGGTTCGTCGCTATTTTTGATTTTAATCAATCGCAGTTAATGAGTATGACTTATTTTCGCTTTGGTTGGCGCGTCTTACTCGTCTTTTGGGTGCTCTGTTATTGAGTTTTACTCGTTTGCAGTGTGTTTTACGAAATTAAATAACGAACTGTGGATCCGGGGCCTTCAATCCAAGTTGTCGCATCAAGCATCCGGTATCCCACATACTTCGTTCCAGCGTGATTTTGCCTTCGACAAAATTATGCACAGTCATACCAGTGACATAGGTGGTTTTTCCCACTGCTGGTAAACCCAGAAAATCCGTTTTGTGTTCCATTTTCCAACCCCACTCTATGCAGCCGACGTTGTTATCTCCGTGGTAACGCAGGGCTTCAAAGTAATGCCTGGATGAGTTTGGGTCGGTGTTATCCATGGTGGCAAATAGGGCGCGTAGCTTATTCTTGTCGTTTACTATGCGAATACCAAAGATGAGGTCTTCGTATTCAAAGCTTTCGGGGTAGTTTGCCATCAGATTTTCGAGGTTATTATCAAACTGTTTTAACCAGTTGCTCTCCCACTCCAGATTCACATTGATCTCCCGATAGCTCATATTGGCAGTAGTGATTCTGGAGAGGACTCAGCGATATAGCGATGGCATGGTGCGACATCAAGTGCCATTTTGAGACAAAACAAGGTTGTGAGGCAGGGTCTGAGTGTTTGGGGCCCTTTGTGTGTACAGCGTTTTCAGAAAATCTGAACAACTATTGGGCAAGAAGCTGTTCGGGCAACCATTGAGAGATTGTTGCCCAGCCTCTGCGCCAATAATGACATCAGGGGCCGGGCCATTTTGTAGTTTAGGAGTGACTGGTTTCGGCTACCCGGCCTAGCCATTTACTTAGCTCGAGATTAACCTCGCCTGGTTTTTCCTGCGCCATCCAGTGACCAGTTGCGAGAACAGTTTCAGTTAATTGGCTGCATTTTTGTCGCATTGGCTCTGCGAGGCGAGAGCCAATGACCTGGCAGACACTATCGTCTTCTGCAGCAATAAAAAGTACAGGCATGTCGATGCTGCCATTATTTTTTGCCTGCAAATAGTAATCGGCATTGGCCTGGTGATTCATGTACCAGGAATTCGGACCAAAGAAGCCATTTTTTTGCAGAGCTTTGGCGTAAACGTCCAGCTCTTCGTCACTGATAATATCGGTATCTGTTGGTACATCAGGTGCTTCTCCGCCTTCGAACCAGCCACCTATCTGGCGAATGTAAGCGGTAAAAGCCGGTTTACCGAACTCATCAGGAAAACGTTTTTGAAACAGGGCTTTTATGGTGTTGCGAGGGTTCGCATCCATCTCTTCTGTGGCTTTATCAAAGCTCTCTTCGTAAAAGCGCATATATTCCCACTGGCCGGCAGGGAACTCATCTTCCGGGTAGATTGAGCGGTCTACGAGGCCTATCAGCGTATCTATTCCGCATTCAACAGTTGCGTAGGGAACGCAGAGATTGGCCACGGCGTGGCAACGTTCCGGGTGATGGCTGGCAATATTCCAGGCAACAGGGCTGCCCCAGTCGTGGCCGACCCAAATAGCTTTTTCATAACCTAGTGAATCGATCAGCTCAATCATGTCCTGCACGATAAGTTCCTGGCGGTAATCACTGTGCTCAGAATAGACGCTGGAACGACCATACCCTCGCATATCCGGCGCAATGGCGCGAAACCCTTTTTCAGCAAAAAAGGGTAGCTGATGGCGCCAGCTCATGGAGCACTCCGGCCAGCCGTGGATAAAAATGATCAATGGGCCGTCTTCAGGGCCGGCTTCAAGATAGAACGTTGTGTGACGCGCGGTTTTCAGGGTTTTTTCCGTAATTGTCGAATTGTTTTTGTTATGCATGGTAAGTCCTTACCGATAATTGTCGGGGTAGGTCGTGGTGGGAACAGGGTTGCTAGCCTGAAGCTTGCAATTGGATATCACTGGGAGTATTGCCGAAAAAACGTTTGAACTCGCGACTGAACTGTGACGGACTATTGTAGCCTGCCTTGTAGGATGATTCGCTGACAGGGTTGCCGCTCAACAGTAGCGAGTGAGCCTGATGTAAACGAAGGCTTTTGACAAACTGCATGGGTGTCATGGAGGTTGCCTGTTTGAAGTGATCGTGGAGCGAGGATGAGCTCATACCGGCGTAGCGGGCAATCGTGTCAATATCAAGCGGTTGTTGAAAATTCTTTTCAATATAGTGGACCACGGGCGCTATCCGGTTGGCTCCGGCATGGTGCGCGACACAGTTTCTCAGCAGATTGCCGTGGAGGCCTTTTAGTACTTCATAAAAAATTTCCCGTTTGATAGCTGGTGCGAGCACTTCCTGATCCATATCGCTCTCCAGGCATTTCAGCAGGCGCACGAAGCTGTTTTCCAGCTGATCATTGATAGCAGTAGAAACAATGATATCGTTCGCCAGAGTTCGAGAGTTGTTATCGAATTTCCCCATATCGATCAACAGCTGGCTGACCAGATAGCTGTCAATTTCGAGACTCAGGCCTAGATACGGCTTATCTTCGGAAGCCCCTGTGATCTCCATTTCTACGGGCATGGTGACGGAGTTTATCAAGTAGTTGTCTGCGTTATAGCTCCTTGTGTAGTCCCCAAAATAAAGGTTTTTGTGGCCCTGCGCGACGACGCATATCGCCGGATACAAAACAATTGGTTGGCGGTTTGTCGATTGGCTGGAGTGGTAAAGCGACAGCCCGGTAATAGCGGTTTGGCCGGTGCCGTTACGGGAGCTGAGTCGCTCCAGTACTTGAATAAGCTCGGAATCTGTGTGCATTGTTATCTCGGCTTTATATATTATTCGAGGATTATGGCAGGATTGATCCGCCTTTTGCCATCTTACACGTTAAATTTTGTAGTTTTGTGCAAATGGTTTGGATGATACCGATAACGATTTTTATTTCATTAAGCGCATAGTACGGTTGGGTTGTGGCGTATAACCCGATACCCAAAGGCACCAGTTAAATAATCAGGAGAAGTTGTTATGTCTGTCACCTTAACGGTAAATGGCGTTGACCGTGTTCTGGATGTCGATCCGGATATGCCTCTTTTGTGGGCTATTCGCGACCATACGGAGCTGACGGGAACCAAGTTTGGTTGTGGTATGGCTGTGTGTGGTGCTTGCACCGTGCATCTGGAAGGGCAGCCAATACGATCCTGCTCTGTTCCGGTTTCGGCAGTTGCTGGCAAGCAGATAACAACGATCGAAGGCGCGAAATCGAAAGTTGCCAAGGTGGTTCAAAGTGCCTGGGAGGAATTACAGGTTCCTCAATGCGGATACTGTCAATCTGGCCAGATTATGTCCGCGACGGCGTTATTGGAGTCCAACCCTCATCCGACGGATCAGGATATTGATAACGCCATGCAGGGGAATGTATGCCGGTGTTCGACTTACCCCCGTATTCGTAATGCCATTAAATCTGCTGCTAAGGAGTTAGGGTAATGATTACAAATAATTCGGGGCAGGAGCAGCCATTTTTTCAATCGAAACAAGATACTTTGACAACCGATCGCCGCGGTTTTTTGCGCATGATGGCTGTAGGCGCAGCCGGTTTAACGCTGGGTGTGAATTTTTCTTCTTCGGCAGTTGCTGGTGCGCACAAAGGAACAATTAATAGCGTTGGCGAGTTTGAGCCAAATGCGTTTGTTCGGATAAGTCCGGATAACACGGTTTATGTCATGATGAAGCATCTGGAGATGGGGCAGGGCTCTTTCACCGGATTGGCCACATTGGTTGCTGAAGAGCTGGATGCTGACTGGAGCCAAATTGTCGCCGAAGGTGCGCCAGCCAATACGCAGTTGTATAAAAACCTCCGCTGGGGAGCCCAAGGTACGGGTGGTAGTTCAGCGATTGCTAACTCCTATGAGCAAATGCGTTATGCGGGCGCAGCGGCGAAAATTATGTTAGTTGCGGCAGCTGCCAGGAAGTGGGCTGTTCCTGTGGAAGAAATAACGGTTAGTCAGGGTGTTATTCAACATGCCGCTTCAGCTAAAAAAGCCAGCTTTGGCGAGCTAGCGTTGCTGGCAACTGAACAGCCCGTGCCTGAGGTTGCCGACATAACGCTGAAAGATCCAAAAGAATTTCAGTTTATTGGCCAATCGTTACCCCGCAAAGATACCGGAAAAACGAATGGCAGCGCTGTATTTACTCAGGACGTGAAGCTGGAGGGGATGTTAACTGCCTTGGTAGCACATCCACCTCGCTTTGGTGCAACCCTGAAAAACTTTGATGCAGCAAAAGCCTTGCAGATGAAAGGGGTTGTTGATGTTGTAGCAATTCCTTCTGGTGTTGCTGTTCTGGCAAAAGACTTCTGGAGCGCTAATAAAGGGCGTGAAGCGTTACAAATAAGCTGGGACGAATCTGCTGCCATGCAACAGAGCAGTGACGAGCTGATGCTCGAATATAAAGCCGTAGCTGAAAAAACGGGTGCGGTTGCTCGGGATGACGGTAGCGCAGCAAATGCACTAGCCGGTGCGGCGCAGGTGATTGAAGCCAGTTTTGAGTTTCCGTATCTGGCCCATGCTGCGATGGAACCAATGAATTGTATATCTCAGGTAACTGCAGATGGTTGCGAAATCTGGAATGGTGAGCAGCTTCAGACGTTTGATCAAATGGCCGTTGCTCAATTGCTGGGGTTACAACAGGAGCAGGTAAAGATCAACATGTTGTATGCCGGAGGCAGTTTTGGTCGCCGCGCCAGTACGACATCAGATTATATTCTGGAGTCAGTTAATATCGCCAAGCAAAAACCGGGAGTGCCTGTGAAGTTGGTGTGGACTCGCGAAGATGATACGCAGGCAGGTTATTTTCGACCACTCTGTTTTCATAAAGTAAAGGCTGGCCTGGATAAAGACGGCAAGTTGCTTGCCTGGCAGCAAACTATTGTTGGCCAATCAATTATGGAAGGCAGCCCTTTTGCCGGAATGGTCCAAAACGGTGTGGATGCCACACTGGTTGAGGGTGCCTCAACCTTGCCTTATCTCATTCCTAATCTGTACGTTGACACGCATATTGTGAGAAACCCTGTGCCGGTTTTATGGTGGCGCTCGGTAGGTCACACTCATACCGCTTTTGCAACTGAGGTGTTTTTTGACAGGCTGGCCAAAGCTGCTGGACAAGACCCGGTTCAGATGCGCCTGCAGCTGTTAAAAGATGAACCGCGCTATGCAGGGGTATTGAAGCTGGTTGCAGAAAAAGCAGGTTGGGGTAAAGCGTTGCCGGAAGGTCACGCGATGGGGGTTGCTTTACACAAGTCCTTTCATACATATGTTGCCCAAATTGCAGAGGTTTCGTTGCAAGGTAAAGACAGCTTTAAGGTTGAAAAGGTTTTTTGCGCCGTCGATTGTGGGGTCGCTGTAAACCCGGACGTGATCAGGGCTCAAATGGAGGGTGGTATTGGTTTTGGGCTTTCGCCGGCATTGGTGAGCAAAATTACCATTGATAAAGGGCGTGTAGTGCAATCAAATTTCCATGATTATCAAGTGTTGCGCATCAATCAAATGCCAGAAGTGGAAGTACATATTGTGCCTTCGGCAGAAGCGCCAACGGGTGTTGGTGAGCCAGGTGTACCGCCCATCGCACCAGCCGTAGCTAATGCACTTTATGCTTTAACCGGGCAGGAATTTGATCAGTTACCAATTAAAATGTCTTGAGATTTTAAGTTGACGAGACGTTTAACCAGGCGGTAGCAGATACAGCGAGGCTGAAACTATGGCTAATCAACTTTTGTCTTTATTGCAGCATTGGTACCCACAGCGAGATAGTTGCGATTGGGTACTGGGTACCATCTATAAAACAGAGGGCCCCTGTTATAGAAAGGCAGGGGCTATGATGTTGTTTAATAGTCTGGGCCAGCAGTTTGGCTTACTTAGTGGTGGCTGTCTGGAGTCCGATATTCAGATTCATGCGCGCAAGGTGATGCAATCGGGTGATTCAGTGTCGCTAACTTATGACGGTAGTGATGAGGACGACGTGTCCTTTCATCTAGGAATCGGCTGTGGTGGTAAAGTCTATTTGATGCTTCAGCCAATCACCGCGGCCAGTGACTATTTGGGTCTTGGGGGCGTTCTGCATCGTCTTAAAAAGCGTCAAACCAGTATGTATTACCAGTGTATACCTGAAGAAAAGCAGAGTAGTCGGGCGTTCTCTGAATTAGCAACCGCGGGCCAGTTTTCTGAGGCAAGGTCCCGTATAACTAGTCGCGATGGTGTTGACTGGTTAGTCACTGCTGTGCGACCAGAGCCTCATGTTCTTCTGGTGGGAGGCGGGGTAGATGCACAGCCCTTGTTGGCGATTGCCAAACAACTGGGTTGGATGGTATCAATATGGGACCCTCGCCCAGCTAACGCGAGGAAGGAGCATTTTATGCAGGCTGACAGGCTGTTGAAATGCCCGGTTGAAGACTTACCCGGTTATGTTGCTGAAGCCAAAGTTGATGCGGCGATATTAATGACTCATAACGTTGTAATGGACGCAGCGGCTTTGGCACAGCTTGATGGATCTCTGGGTTACATTGCTTTGTTGGGTCCACTGAGCCGCAAGCAGCAAGTGTTGCGGCAGGCGGGCTTAAAGGAAGAGCTGTTGCGTTGTCATTTACACGGGCCAGCGGGTTTCGATATTGGTGGCGATTTACCGGAAAGTATTGCTCTGTCTATTTTGTCGCAATGTCACCAAGTGTTGTACAAAGGTGAGCAGCTTTCGATGAAGCACGGCCTCGCTGCGTGAGGTTGGGTGTTCTGGTGATGGCTGCCGGAGCGAGCAGCCGGTACGGTGGTTGCAAGCTGTTGGCCAAGATTAAAGAAAAGCCGCTACTTGAATACGTCGTGGCTAATGCCGTTGCGCTAAAACCGATTTACCTAGCGGTCGTTACCGGTGCCTGGCATGAGCAGATCAGAGCTGCCCAGACGTCAGGTATACTGACAAGGGTACCGTTGCTGTTGAATCAGGGTTGGCAAAAAGGGCTGGGTCATTCCATCGCCTTTGGTGTGTCGAAACTATCTGATGAGGTAGATAAGTTGCTGATTGTATTAGCCGATCAGGTTGCCATCACTACGGAAAATTTGCAGGTATTATGTGCAGCGTCCGGAAGTGCACAGATCAGTTGTGCCTTTTATGCAGGGAAGCGCGGAGTGCCAGCGGTGTTTGATAAAACCTGTTTCAAAATGCTGTCTCAGCTTGAGGGTGATCGAGGGGCAAAGGTGTTGTTATATAACCCTGAGCTTGATATCTGCGACATTCAGATGCCGGAAGCCGCCATGGATATTGACACCCCCGAAGATTTGGAAATCATCAGCGAAACGTTTTGTTAACGAGTGAGTTTCCCCATATTAATTTCCTTTAAACACCGGCGTACGTTTTTCTCTGGCGGCAATTAATCCCTCTTGAAGATCATTTGACTGATTACACTGCTGGATCAGAGTAGTTGTTTCTTCCAGGTCAAGGTTGCCCGATGCTGTTTGATCGCAAATTGCTTTCATGGTTCTAGTTGCAATGGGTGCCAGCTGGCTAATAGCTTGAGCCATTGCTATGGCCTTTGCCTGGACATTGTCTTTCTCGGTGATGTGTGTGAGATAACCGACGGCCAGCAAGTCTTCACCATTGAGTTCTTCGCTGGCAACCAATAAACGTTTAGCTGTATCCGGGCCGAGTTTATGAACATAGCGCTGGATCCCGTTGACGGGATAGCAGAGTCCGAAGCGGGTTGCCGGAATAAACATTCGCATCTCTTTGAAGCCGATACGGAAGTCGCAACACAGGCCTATCTCTGCACCACCACCGTAGGCATTGCCATTGATTGCGCAGATGGTGGGTATGGCGGTGGCTGCGATTCTATTGGTTAATACCTCAAATCCTTCACCGTTCAAACTGCCGCCGCCCAGTTCTGTCAATGAAGCGCCTGCACAGAAAGTTTTGCCGCCTGAGGATGTAATAAGCAAAGCGCGAATATCTTTGTCGGTTTCAACTTCGTTTAGAAGTGAAACGAAATGAGCAATGTCCTGGGCGGCAAGGGCGTTATGCTTTTCAGGGTTTTCGAGACATATGGTGGCTACATGGCCGTCGATGCTGAGTCGGATATTTTGAGATGACATAGAATCCTTTTTCATCGCTACAGAAGTGGAAGGGCAAATGCCAGTATTTGCCCCGAAAGGTTTTTATTTTTTACGTTTTAATACTTCCGGCATTTTCGCTCGATGAAAGCCCTGGAATGGTTCATTGCCTGCTGTCTTTTCCAGGGTCCAGGTTTGTCTGGCGTTGGGTGCGCCACCATCTACCCGGATACAGGTGCCGGTAATATAGGCAGCAGCCGGGGATAACAGGTAAACGATGGCGCCGGAGATTTCTGACTCAGTGCCATAGCGCTGCAGCGGTACTCGCTCTTCATATTCGTAGAGTTTCGGCAGAATTTCCGGCGGATACGTATCGAAGCCGCTGGAGGCAATACCCCCGGGCGCAACAGTATTAACCCGGACATTGGCGGCAGCCCACTCACATGCCGCTGATTCGCTTAGTGTGAGCATTCCGCCCCGCGCGGCTCCCGAGTGGGCGAAGTCCGGCCAGCCGTTCCAGATATCAGCAATCATATTGACGATGGCGCCGCCATTTGCCTTCATCCAGCGCGTATACACCTCTCGCATAAAGATAAAACCACCGGTCAGGTTGTTACGCACAACGGCTTCAAACCCTTTGGTGGAAATAGTTTCCATCGGGGTTCGATATTGCCCGCCGGCATTATTTACCAGCCCGTTGATTGTGCCGTACTTCTCAATTACCGCATCAATGGTTTGCCCAACAGCTTCTTCGTCCCGAATATCACAGACAAGTGTGGTCACTTCTCCGCCATCTGTGCTGATTTCTTCAGCCACAGACATCAGTTTGTCTTCACTGCGTCCGGTGATGACAACATTAGCGCCCAGATAGGCAAGTTCGTGGGCAGTACAGCGGCCAATACCGCTACCGCCGCCTGTGACAATAATGGTTTGTCCGCTGAATAATCCAGGGGCAAAAACGGATTGATAGGGCATGATGATTTCCTCCAGGGTATAGGGTCTTTTATGGGTTTGGTGCTGTTATCGGATTTAGGCCATCGTTAACAAGACAGTGCTTACTCGTTTATCAATATCAAAACAGGGGGAACATAATAGTAGGGTGCAAGTAAAGATTCCATGTGTTGTGTTGTGCTTCATGATTTTTGTCATTTGTTACCTTTTTTCCTCAGTGGGCCCAAACAACTCATTAATTACGCAATAGGCATGCACAATACTTTATCAACGGCGAAGTTGGTGTTTAGCTTATCGGCGAGTGTTTATCAAACAGGCAATGCCGCTGGCTAATGGGATAGCTGAAATAGCTAACCGACCGGGCTGAGCAAACAATTGACCCCTCTTTATGGTGTTGAGGGGTACTGAATAACAATACTAATTAAAGGGAGAATCGCCAATATGATGAAGATGGCTGATGCAGGTTTCCTGTTAATGGAAAACGCTTCACGGGGTTCGCACGTGAGTATGTTGACTACATGGGAGTTGCCTAAAAGCGCACCTGAAGATTTTCTGAGTAGCTTGGTTGCACGTTGGCGAGAGTCGCGAAAATTTGCAGAGCCGTTTAACCTGCGGGTAAAACCGGGCCTTATCCTTGATTGGGAAACACTGTCGCCCGACCAGATAGATCTGGATTATCATTTGCGTCACTCAGCTCTCCCCAAGCCTGGTGGGGAGCGCGAGCTGGGCGTTCTGGCTTCTCGCCTGCATTCACATCCCCTCGATCGCAGCCGCCCCCTCTGGGAGATGCATGTGATTGAAGGGCTGGAGAATGACCGGTTCGCTATTTTTCTCAAACTGCATCATTCGCAAATAGATGGCATGGGTGCTATTCGGTTATTGGAACGTGTTTTATCGACCAGTCCCAGTGACAGGAAAGTGCCTGCATTCTGGGAAGTTCCGCCCAAGCGGGACAGAAAAAAGCCCAATGCGCAGAAACTGAGTTTCAAGCTGTCGGATATCACTAAGCTGACCGGGGCTGTGGGTGAAATGATGTTGTCCCAGGATCCGGATAATGCAGTGCCTTTTATGGCGCCGAGAACACTGCTGAATAGCCGTTTGCAGGCTTCCCGGCGGGTGGCAACCCAGCTGTATGATCTCAATCGCCTTTCCAGAATCGCGAAGAAGACAAATGTGTCTATCAACGATGTTGTACTGAATATCTGTGCCGGGGCATTGCGGGATTATTTTCTTGAGAGAGGCGAGCTTCCAGAGAAATCGTTGACAACAGGGCTGCCCGTTTCTGTTCGAGAGGGAGAGGGGGTTGGAAACGCCATTTCTTTTGTTGTTGCCAAACTGCATACGGAAATCAGTGACCCTGTGGAGAGGCTGCAAGCGATTCATCGCTCGACTACTTTGGCCAAGGACCGCTTTAAGGCCTTGCCTTCCCGAGTTTCGCGTGAGCTTTTCGGCACATTGATCATGGCGCCTTTTATTGGCCAGGTGGCGACGAACACGGCAGACCTGTTTCCTCCGGTTTATAACGTGGTGATTTCCAATGTGCCGGGGCCTAGAGAAGCACTGTATCTTGAGGGTGCCCGTATGGAGGCGTTCTACCCCATTTCATTAATTACCGATGGGCAGGCGCTAAACATAACCTTTCTGAGTTATGCTGGTCGTTTTGCTGTGGGATTTACCGCCTGCCGGGAGGCAGTTCCCAGTATGCAGAAGATAGCCGTAGCAACGGGAGAGGCGCTGGATGAGCTTGAATATGCTTTGGGGTTCCATGGCGTTTGATGCATGATCAATGATGTCTGCGTGAGCCCAAACGGTTCGGTCTGCAAGATAATGTTGCCCGCAGATATCCAAACACAGACCACAGGTGCTCTACCGTAGTCATTCGCAAAAGGGCTTTCCGTAGCCCTTTTGCTTCTGTCACTGCTAGGGAAAAGGCTGCCATTGGGTAGCTGCGGTATTCAAGAACGCAGTCAGTCAGCAATATCATTCCAAAAGTGATTAACGTGCTGCAGACAATATTGGCCCATACACCGGAAATAAAGTCGTTAATAAAGCGCTTTGGGTTCGATATCCTGCATAGTAGGCAGCTAATGCGGCGAACCTAATGGAGGCGATGATGGGATAAATAACCGTAAATGATGCCTCGTCGAGAGCAGAGGTTAACGCTTTTGTCGACACTCAAGTTAGAGACTAAATATCACCCGGAAGCGCCAGCGCTGGATACCGGTTCACCCGCCACTTTTTCGATCAGTTATGGTCCTTGTAATCAGACTCTGCTTTGGTTAGGGCATATAGGCAGAGTGCTCTCAGTGATCTGATGGAGTCGGAAAAAGAAACCTCTTCGGGAGATATCAGCCATTGATAGATGCAGCCAAAAATCTGGGAAAAGTAATCGATTGCAAATAGGCGGGGGTTGGCGTGCGGTAGTATTTCGCCACTCTCTATGCCTTGTTGAACATGATGGGCGATAGCAGAACGAGTTTCCTCATGGAACTTCATCAGCTGCTCACGCATGGAAGATGTGCGTCCAACAGATTCAAACCAGAGAGTATAGATAGCTTTAATAGTATCTGGCTCCTGAAGGAAAAGCTCTTCGACAGCATCAACTCTCGCCATAATGGCAGCAAGGCCGGTTTTGTCCTGGACATGCTTATCGATGGCTTCTGCCCAAATTTCTCTGTGCAAGACAATTAAACGAAGGAACAGGGCCTCTTTTGAGCCGAATCGTGAGCTGGCTAACCCCCGGCTGTATCCGGCTCGTTCACCCACCTCTTTCAGGGTGGTGTTGGCAGAGCCGACTTCAAGAATTAACTCGGATGCAGCTTGGAGCATATTGTTGTCTGAAATGGCAATTCGTTCTGCCTGGGTGAGTTTGCGACGGGGTTCTGATATAGACATTTTGTGATAAATGACCCTTGGAATTTCGCGGTTAAAGCCGCAGTTCCGCTTTCCTTTTATCCCCGGTAAAAGGGAAGTGCGACATTGTGACGGGAGCAAGTATACATAACATCGGAAGGCTGCACTATGCTGGCAGTGATACAGCGGGAATGGCATATCCGGAAACTGTCGGGCAGAGAGAGGCAGGTCCGAGGATTGTTTTCTGAGATTGAATTTGCTGTCAGTTTACATTAATATTTGCTTGCTTCAATCTAGTAAGTTTGCTGTCTGAGACAGATAGACTAAAAGAGCAGCGCCAGCTATACCATTTTCTGTTATTGCTCAAATGAACAGTAGCGATCATTCTTTACTGAGTGACGATGTGGTCAACGATTCGTATCGCATAATGATAGCCATTGAATAATGGCAAGGCTGTATTTTCGGAGATAAAAATGAAAGAGATCAGGCCTGAAGATGATTTTCTTCGTGCACCGTTTGGAACAGACCCTTTTTTAAATGAAAGTTTTTATTTCAATATTCTTGATCCGGTTAATGATATCGCCATTTTTTTGAGGCTCGGCATTTTTCATAACCAGCGTAATGCCAATTTAAGTGTTCTCATTGTCAATAACGACAGGGAAGTTTACAGCAGACTTTATTACAACCAGCCTGTCCCTGAAGGCAATATTGATACCGGCTTGAGTTGTGCCGGTTTTACAGTAATGGCATTGGAGCTTTTAAATGAGTACCAACTTGAATATACAGATGAAGCCTATGGCTTGAATGTCAATGTTAACTGGAAATCGATACACCCCGTTGTCGATGGTAATCAGCATATCAAAGCACGGCCTGGTTCTGCGCATATGGAGCAGGCGGGAAGGGTTTCCGGTTTGATGACTTACCGTGAGCAGCCTTATCAGATTAACGGGTTCGGTAACCGGGATCATGCGGTAGGGCGCCGAAACTGGAGCATTTTTAATGGCCATAAATTGATCTGGGCAGTGTTTGAAGATGGCATGTCGATAGCGGTAGGTCGTTTTGATATTGGTGAAAAGGGTGAGATTGATATGAACTGGATCTGGCGTGATGGCGAGCTCCATGATGTTGTCACCGATACTTTCGATTTGGAAATAGATGCTGCCGGACGTACTCTCGGAGCAAAGACAGTGTTTGCTGATGATAAGGGGCGTTCGTATAACTTGACGGCGAGTCGATGCTCGGCTGCTCACTGGCCTTTTGACGGGTATTTTTTGGAAGAGGGTTTTGCCCGCTATGTTCGCGACGACGGTGCTGTTGGTTATGGCCTTCTGGAAAGGGGCTGGAAAGGCGCGATCAGGTAATGTTGACGCGGTTTTCCAGGTTGCGGCGCACTTGTTGAAGCATGGCGAAATAAGGTGAGCTGTGACGAGTGTATCAAGGATCGAGAAACTCAAACGGCAACTGTTGTCTCAACAGTTCAGTGATGAATCACACTGGATAATGAGCTTCAACAGAAAACAAATGAAAGATTCCAGGAGTTTCAGGAACCATGGCTGATGATTCATACATGATGAAAACACCGCTGATCACCAGCGATATTATTGAATACGCCGAGCAGGTTTATCCGAAAGTGGAGGTGTTTTCACGAGAGAATAATGATTGCGTCGAACAGACTTGTTACGGCGAGATCGCTATTCGAAGCCGAAAAGTTGCCGACTCGTTCCTCAAAATGGGGCTAAAACAAGGCGATTGTGTCGGCGGTTTTGCCTGGAGTACGCGACGCTATCTCGAACTCTTTTACAGTGTTCCGGGTATGGGTGGGATGCTGCACACTATTAACCCCAGACTTCACTCTGAGGACCTTATTTATATTATTAATCATGCTGCTAACCGGGCGCTTTGTATTGACAGGTTTACCTGGCAGGCTGTTGCCGATATTTCAGAAGATCTGACAACGGTTGAGTATTACGTCTGGCTGGACGATGTCGAGCATATTCCGGCGCAGCACCCGTTTAAAAATCTTTTTGCTTATGATCATCTGGTGGAGAGCGGAAGTGCAGACTTTCAGTGGCCTTCCCTGGATGAGGATAGTCCCTGCACCGTGTGCTACACATCAGGTACAACCGGTAAGCCCAAAGGGGTGGTGTATACACACCGCGGTAATGTTCTGATGATGCTTAGTTCTGCCAGTAAAGGGTTTTTTGGTTACCCCCAGACCGATGGGCAAAGCCTGTCTTTTCTGTCGCTGACCGGGATGTTCCACGGAAATGCCTGGATGATGCCCTTTGCGGCGCCATTTCTGGGCGCGAAACTGGCTTTGGTGGGAAGGGATTACGATCCCGCCAAGTTGTGTGAGCTTATTGATGTGGCTCGGGTGAGCCTGGCGGCTGGTGTTCCCACGATTTTACAGTCCATGCTTGATTATGTCCTGCGAGAGAATAAGGATTTCGGGAGCTTGAAAAAAGTGGTGCTCGCGGGCTCCAGGCCGAGTATTGCCTTGATTGATGCGCTGGAAAACCAGTTTGGTCTCGATGTTGCGCAGGCCTGGGGAATGACTGAAGCCCAGATGGGCTCAATGCCTGTTCTTGGAAGTGAATACGCGCACTTGTCTCACGAGGAAAAGATCAAAAAGAAATATCGAGGTGGTTTGGCTAATTTTGGAATGAAAATGCGCCTGATTGATGATGATAACGGTGTTGTGCCATTTGACGGGGTAACGTCAGGCCACCTGCTTGTCAAAGGGCCCTGGGTTATTTCGAAGTACCTGAATCACGGTGATGAAGAACGCTCTGGATATATGACCGAAGATGGTTGGTTCAGAACGGGAGATATTGCCTGTATTCACCCGGATGGTTGTCTTGAGATAGTGGATCGATCCAAGGATCTCATCAAGTCGGGAGGGGAGTGGATCGGCCCGGCAATTATCGAATCAGTTGTCAGTTCACACCCCGGAATACAGGAGTCTGCGGTAATCGGGATTCCCCACCCGAAGTGGCAGGAGAGACCAATGTTGCTGGCAGTGAGAATAGCTGGCAGCAACATTGATGAGGCGGGCCTTAGGGATTACCTCACTGGCAAAGTTGCCCGGTGGTGGGTACCCGAGAACGTGCTCTTTGTCGATAGTCTGCCCAGAACCGGTACAGGAAAAATCAATAAGAAAATGTTAAAGGATAAATACAGCCGATTTCAGGGAGAACGATAGAGCCGTTTTTACCGGTGTGGATAGCCAGCCGAGCGGGAAAGGTTTTTATTATGGATGGGTTGTAAAACGCAAAAACAAGGGATATGATCGCCAAACAACATACTTGATCAAGACAAGCAAGTTATAGCTATAATCAAGCAAGTATGTTGGTACAACAATATGACAAGGGGAAGATCATGAATAATCATAAAATCACTATGAGAAAGAAACTATTATCTGCTGCGGTTGTGGCAACCTGTTTCTCCGGCGTTGCTCACGCTGCATTGGAAGAAATTATCGTAACTGCGAATAAGCGCGCTGAAAGCGCTAATGATATCGGTTTGTCTATTTCAGCCGTTTCCGGCGATAAGCTGGCCGAACAGAAGCTCGTTTCGTTAGAAGAGATCACGGCTGCAGTTCCAGGCCTGGTTTTTGCCAACAGCCAACAAAACACGCCTATTTTGACACTTCGTGGTGTTGGCTTTAACGAAAGTTCATTGGGTGTTTACCCGTCTGTGAGCTTATATGTTGATGAGATTCCTTTGCCGTTTCCGGCGATGGCTTCTCATAGCTCCTATGACCTGGAGCGAGTTGAAGTTTTAAAAGGGCCGCAGGGCGTTCTTTTTGGGCAGAACTCCACAGGTGGAGCGATTAACTTTATTGCCGCGAAGCCTACAGATGAGTTGTCATATGGCGGTGATATCAGTTATGGACGTTTTAACAAGATTGAAACCAATGCCTTTGTCAGTGCTCCTCTGAGCGATACGGTTGGTGCTCGCTTGTCTGTTCAAAATGTGACAGCCGATGAATGGCAAAAAAGCGAAACACGCCCTGGCGACGAGAATGGAAAGGAAGACTACACAGCAGCGAGACTGTTATTAAACTTCCAGCCCTCGGAAACCAGCGAAATCACCGTTAACCTGAATGGTTGGCGTGACAAGTCAGACCCCCAGGCATTTCAATTTGTTGCAGCAAGCCCTAAGCGGTTTGATCTGGCTCCAGGCAAAGCGGCAGAAGTTGTTGCCGTGCCTTTCACCGATGAAGACCCTCGTGCAGCAGATTGGTCAGAGGATTTCGAGCCTAAGGGTGACAAGGAGTTCTACCAAGCGTCAGTTCGTGGTGATTTCGAAATTTCGGATTCTAAAACACTGACTGCCATTGTTGCTTACAGTGACTATGAGCAGGATCAGGTTCATGACGGCGACGGTATGACGCTGATTGCTGCTGACTTTGAATACAATAAAGGCTCCATTGATTCTACCTTTGCGGAGATCCGCCTCGCTGGTGACGAAGAAAATTTCCGTTGGGTGATTGGTGCTAATTACGAAGACAGTCAAACAAAAGAAGATCAATTACTAAGGTATGTAGGTAATACCAGTCACCGAGCTTCAGCACTGTTTATTAATGGTAGCGGCTCCACGATGGAGCAGGACATTGAGTCGTATGCTGTTTTTGCGAATATTGATTACGAGCTGGCCGATGACCTGACGTTGAAAGTGGGCGCGCGTTATACCGATACCACAATTGATGCTGAAAGTTGCGGTTATGCCCCTCCGAATCTGGATGGTGTGCCTGATCCGTTTGGAAATGGCAGTAATGTGGCTGATTTGTTCAATATTCTTGGTGGTCGAAGCACACGATTCATGGACCCCATTGCTGTTGGTGATTGCTTTACGCTGGATGCGACAGCAGGCGCATCCGGTACTCTGACGCCTGAGGCGGGTATCCCGGGTAGCTTGTTTATTGATGAGTTGGCGGAAGACAATGTGTCTTGGCGCATTGGTCTGGATTACCAGCTGAATGATGACATTCTGATTTACACCAACGTTTCTCAGGGCTACAAAGCCGGTAGTTATCCAACGCTTAGTGCGGCGACAATCAATGAGCTGGCACCGGTAACGGAGGAATCTGTACTGGCTTATGAAGCAGGTTTTAAAGCTTCTCTCGCGGATAGCTCTGTTCAATTGAATGGTGCGGTGTTCCACTATGATTATGAAGATAAGCAAGTAAGGGGCAAAATTCCCGACCCCATTTTTGGACCACTGGATCGCCTGGTGAATATTCCTGAATCCACAATTACCGGAGTAGAACTGGATATCGTTGCACAGTTGACGGATCAATTAACGTTGTCGGCGGCGGTTACTTACCTGGATTCTGAAGTTGATGAGTACATTGGGTTCTCGGTACTGGGTGTAAACCCGTCTGACCCCGCCAATAACGCCATTGCGGAAGACCTGTCCGGAAATGCGTTGCCTTATACACCTGAATTCACTTATAGCCTGGATCTGGATTACAGAACAGAGCTTGAGTCAGGTGGCTCCTTATTTGCCGGGGTTAGCGTCATTGGTCAATCGACATCTGATGCAGTATTTAACGGCGATGACATTGCGTTACCGCAGGATCGAATTGACGCAGGTACAGCTAAATCGATCACTAAGAACTACTTTGAAATTGAGAGCTATGCAACCGTAGGTGCTCGCTTAGGCTATGAATCTCAGGACGGCAAATGGAAAGTTATGCTCTGGGGCAAAAACCTTACTGATGAGTACTACTACAATGCGGTTATCGCTTCTTCAGAAAATGGTGCTCGTGTTGCTGGACGTCCCCGCACCTATGGATTGACAGTGGGCTATAAGTACTGATCCGTATAAGTTGATACTGGGTAATAAAAGGGGCTGGTAACAGCCCCTTTTTTGTGAGCGACTGTTTTGAATCATATTTGCTAGGGTTTGCATCATTTTGACGGTAAATCGTGTGCCATTGTAACAATTGGTCGCTCGTTGCCGAGAATTAAAAAAATCAGGTTGTGCTGGCGGTGCAATCCTTTCGTGCTTGCACTTGTCGGAATACTCACAATATTTTCAATACTTTTCAGGGGGTAACGTGATTAACTGATATTTATATCAGTTTGTTTTCTGGGAAGCCGTCTCGCGGTTTTTCTTATCTCGGGCATTTCTCTATTTTAAATTTTTTTAGAAAGAGCATATACTCTGAATTTTAATCCACTAGCATACTATAGTTAATCGATAATAATTATCATTTGGGTTTTGAGAAGTTCTGATTGATATGGATTTTAGCTCCGCTTGGTTTCTTTTTAATATTTAAGGTTTCCTTCTTCAGTCATTGAAGGAGGCGGATGTTTTATGCGCTAAATTATCGCTTCAAATGTAGTCCAAGTGGTTATCAATATCAGTTCTACAAGCTAAATCTTTTATGGAGATAAACCATTGAAAAGCAGCAGAGTGTCTAGCATCGAAAGTTACCGGGATCCCATGTCCGCAGGTTGGTCTCAAATTAAAACAGATAAGATCAATATGATACCCACCCCAATGGCGATGCAGCCGACGGCATATATTCGTAATTCGCGGGCGGAGACACCTCACGGGTTAGTGGGTGAACTGGACGTGGCAAGCGTGCATGATGGTGAAACACTGGCTGTTTATTTAACCTGGAAGGGTGTATCTCCCGAGGGCGGGGATTTTCCCGACGCTGTTGCGGTTGCGTTCCCTGTAAGTGGCAACCCTATGTTAGTGCTGATGGGGGGCAGAGACGCTCCTATTCATATCTTGCACTGGAAAGCTAACAAAGGGGTTAAGTCTATTAAAGCCGAGGGAATAGGGCTTTCAGACCCCGGTCCGCAAATTAAAATCTCTTCTAAGGCTCAAGCTGACGGCGATAGATGGCACGTTGTGTTAACGCGAGTGCTCGGGAAGGGGGCTGGTGTTGCTCCGTTGTATCCGGGGCTTGAACAAAAAGTTGGTTTTGCCCTTTGGTCTGGAGCTAATGATGAGCGCGCCGGGTTAAAAGCATTTTCGGTGGACTGGGTTCCATTTGTTGTAGACGCCTAATCGGGCCATAGTCAGGAGATAATAATGAGTAAAAGACAAATTGCCATGGTAATGGATCTGAATAAGTGTCTTGGTTGCCACACTTGTTCAATCGCCTGTAAGACATTGTGGACCCGGCGCGAAGGCATGCAGCACATGTGGTGGAACACGGTTAACACCCAGCCTGGTACGGGTACTCCCCACGGGTATGAAGAGATGGGGGGTGGCTTTCGTGAGGGAGAAGCCCAAAAAGGCTATCGCCCCAGTGAAGAAGATTTTGGTAAAGCCTGGGATTTCAACTACGATGAAGTGTTCCACGGAGGCAAAGAAGACGCCTTCCTTCAGGCTAATTACGGCGAGTGGAATAATGGTGAAAACTGGAAAGGGCCTAACTGGGATGAAGATATAGGCGCAGGGGAGTACCCCAACAGTTATTATTTCTATTTGCCGCGTATCTGTAACCACTGTACACACCCAGCCTGTCTTGAAGCCTGTCCACGTAAAGCGATTGAAAAGCGTGAAGAGGACGGCATTGTCCTGATTAATGAAGAACGTTGCAGTGGCTACCGCTTTTGTCAGGAAGCCTGCCCTTACAAAAAGATTTATTTCAATGAAACCCTGGGCAAATCTCAAAAGTGTATTTTCTGTTTCCCGCGTATTGATGAAGGTGTGACGACGGCGTGTTCTCGTCAATGTCCAGGGCGTTTACGCTTTGTGGGTTATTTGGATGATCCGGAAGGACCTATCTACAAGTTGGTTCATGAGCATAAAGTTGCGTTGCCGTTACACTCTGAATACGGTACCCAGCCTAATGTGTATTACGTCCCACCAATTTCTTCTCCCAAGTTTGATGAAAACGGTGAACCTACGGACGAGTCCCGTATTCCGTTAGATTATCTCGAGTATCTGTTTGGCCCGTCGGTTAAAGGCGTGCTGGATAAGATTGAAAGTGAGCGAGTGAAGGTTAGAAATGGTGGTGAGTCTGAACTGATGGACTTGCTGATTGCCCGTAAATGGTTAGACCTGTTCGGGCCTTTTACCAAACACCCTCGAGATGTCGTGACTGCCAGCCCTGTGCGGATGGTTGGACTGACTGATAACAATAATTCATCCGCTGTTCAGATGTGGGATGCAGGAGTGAAGTCATGAGTGTAGATTTTGATCGTCGCAGTTTCCTGAAGGGGTTCGCAGCGCTCTCAGGTACCCTCGCGATGCCGGGGTTTGTCGCCAAATCTGCTGCCAGTGTTCTGGAACTGACGACCAAGGAAATTCCCGATTACGAAGATTGGAAAGATATTTTCCGTCACCAGTGGTCTTGGGATAAGGTAGTAAGAAGCACTCATCACCTTAACTGCTGGACTCAGGCGCACTGCGCCTGGGATGTCTTTGTCAAAGACGGGCTTGTTTTTCGGGAAGAACAAGCCGGCGAATATGAAATGGTTAATGAAGACCTGCCAGACTTTAACCCTCGTGGTTGTCAAAAAGGCGGATGTTTCAGTAACCGTATGTACGATGATACTCGTATCACTCACCCGCTGCGTCGGGTTGGTCCGCGAGGAAGTGGTAAGTGGGAGCGAGTCTCCTGGAAAGAAGCGCTGGACGATATTGCGGATACTTACCTCGATGTTGTCACAGAAGAGGGCACCGATCGCCTGATATGGGATTTAGGTCCGGGGATCGATTTGGGTGTGTCGACTGCCGCCCAAGGGCGTTTCAGTATGCTGACCCAATCCATCGGGTTGGATATGGATGGCGAAATTGGTGATTCGCGTCGCGGTACTCTGGAGATGTTTGGCAAAATCCAGTTTGAGCGTTCTGCTGATGATTATTTTAACTCTGATCTGATTTTATTCTGGGGCGGGAACCCTATTCAGACACAGATACCGCAAGCCCACTTTTATTTGGAAGCCAAATATCGTGGTGCAAAAATTATTGCGGTATGCCCTGACCTGAGCCCTTCTGCTACCAAGGCCGATCTTTGGGTTTCATTGAAACCCGGTACCGATGGCGCTTTGGCAATGGCTGTAGTACACGAAATTATTGAACGCGGAGCCGTCAAAGAAGATTTTGTGAAGGAACAAACTGATTTGCCGTTGCTGGTTCGTCAGGACACACACGAGTTCCTCAAACAGTCTGATCTCGAAGAAGGCGGCAGGGATGATCACTTTATCCTTTGGGACGAAGTCTCGGGTAATGTAAAGGTTGCGCCCTTCAGGACTCTGAAACTGGAAGAGCTGAATCCAAAGCTGAATGTCAGCGAGAAAGTAACACTTAAAGATGGCAGTAAGATCAAAGTCAGAAGTGTTTATTCTTTGTTGCTGGATCGCATGGAACCTTATACGCCTGAAGCGATGTCCGAGGTGTGTGGCGTCAAGCCTTCCATGATTCGCCGTTTGACTGACGAGATTCTCAACGCCAGGGCTGTTTCCAGTGTTGCTCAGACCACTATGTGCAAGTTCTATCACGGCAACCTGATGGAGCGTGCTGTGGGTATGATCTTTACACTCACGGGTAATATGGGTCGTAAAGGTGCCGGTTTTGCTGGCTTCCCTCTGCTGACGCCTGATGGTGGAGACAAGTTCCAGGTCGCGCCACATATTAAAGACGCTAAAGAAATGTTCGCCCAGCTGGAGCATCAGTTGTTCGCGCCCAAGCTGGAGGCGGGCGATACCATCGAGATGGCCATGTTTGATTTTGGTCATATGATGTTTGACCCCGAAAACCGCCCGATTAAAGCGCCCATCTGGACTTCTGGTTCTCTGTTCTGGCAAGTACATGGTGGTATTTCCGAGCTTTCGTCAGACCCGGAGGTACAGAAAAAATGGAATATCAATCTGAAACGGCCGATTTATTCCTATCTTGAAGAGTGCCTCGATAAGAAGTGGCAGCCACTGAATCCACCTAAGGGCACAGACCCTCGGATGATGATCTCATTGGTGAGTAACAGCATGCGCCGCATGCGCGGTAGCGAAAAGCTGCTGGAAGTGCTGTGGCCGAAATTGAAAAAAATCGTGGTGATGGACTGGAGGATCAACTCCACTGGTCGTTATGCCGATTACGTATTGCCGATTGCTCCGTGGTATGAACGCACCAGCCTGAAGTGGGTAACTCCGCTCTCGCCTTACCTGACCACCACAGAAGCTGCGACCAAGCCCATGGGCGATTCGGTCAGTGACTGGGGAGTAATCGTGATGATGGCCAAGCATATTCAGGAAAGGGCTATCGCTCGTGGTATTACCAGCGTGAAGAGCCCTCAAGGTGTCGATGTGGACCTGAACACCCTGTATAAAGATTTGACCATGGACGGGGAGTTTTCCGAGCATGACGACGACAAGGTGGCAAAAGCCATTTACGACCTGTCCGAAACGCATACGAAAATGACCTGGGAAGAGACCAAGAAGAAAGGCTTTGCCCGCTTCGAGAGGCTGCCGATGGAGCCGAGTTCTATTGGTAATATGTGTGATATTCCCGAGAACGACACAATTGTGCCGCTGACTTACCATATTCGTGACAAGGTTCCCTGGCCAACAGCGAGTCGTCGGATACAGTTCTATATCGATCACCCCTTTTATCTTGAGCTGGATGAGCATCTGCCGCGCTACAAGGAAGCACCCAAAATGGGCGGTGATTACCCGCTGATGATGACCGGTGGTAAAACCCGTTGGAGTATCCACTCAACCTGGCGTGATCATGATTTGATGATGCGACTCCACCGCCCGGATCCTGCATTCCTTATGTCAAAACCTGATGCAACAGAGCGGGATATTGTGGATGGGGATTGGATACGAATCTACAATGATGTTGGCAGCTTTAATGCGCGTGCGAAAGTTACGCCAGGTCTGCGTCCCGGCCAGTCATTGATGTTCCATGCCTATGAAAAATACCAGTTTCCGGGCAAAGGTGATATGAATAGTGTATCGCCTTCTCCGCTGAACCCGGTGGAGATGGCCGGTGGTCATCCACACTTGCGCGCCGGGATTCTTATGGGGCAAAACTCGTTCTACGACAGAGATACCCGGGTGGAAGTTGAAAAGTTGCCTAAGGGTTACAAAATATGAGTGAGGAAGAAAAACTCGACCTGCGCACTCCGGAAGCTCGCAGCGAAGTATATGGGCGTTTGGCTCAGGCCTTTGCTTACCCTGAACCGGGTAAGCAAAGTCTGTTGTCCGCTGTCGATTACACGGAAGCTTTTGACCCTGCAGCTAGCAAAACGGCTTGCTCCGTACGCGAGTACAACTACAACAAGGAAATGCACTCTACTAATCTGAATGAAGAGTTACTCAGGTTTTATCATTTCTTTGGTTTGAGCCGTGCTCCTGACGCCTTGATGCCGGACCATATTTCAATTGAACTCGAGTTTATGCAGTTTCTTTGTACCCTGGAGGCTAACGCCGCTGAAAGAGGGGATGATGTACTGCCTATCAGGAAGGCGCAACGTGACTTTATTCAACGTCATGTGCGGCGACTGGTTCACGGTATTGCCGAGAGCTTTCGTGCCGATTCTGAAGCATGTCTGGCTCTTGTGGAGATGACCGTGGAAGTCATTAATGCTGACTTACACCAGTTGGTTGAAGAGTTGGGGCTTGGCTCAGACCAGGCAGCCTGATAGCACTTTACCACTTATTCTGACAGTTCATTCCCGAGCGGCACAGGGTCGCTTTGAATTAGTCAGAATTTTTCTTTTGATGCCGGAGATATTTCTTGCCCGAATTACGTTTTGAAGATCACACTTATCAGGTCGATGACTTTGATACTGTGCTGAATACACTGCTGAAAAATGGTCATGCAATACCTAATTTTTGCCGCGGTGGTATCTGCCATTCCTGCATGATGAAAGCTGAGGAAGGCACACCGTTACCCTTTACCCAGATTGGCTTAAGCGACGAACTGATTGCCGAAAATTATTTTCTTACCTGCCAGTGTGCAGTATATGCGCCAATGACTATTCGCCGGCCTGACAGGGAGAAGCGTACACGATTCATTGCCATGGTTCGTGAAAAAGAGCACCTATCAGAGAATGTCGTTAAGCTTGTTTTGAGCCCGGCCCATGAGTTTGTTTATCAGGCGGGTCAATACACGACATTGATCAATGTTGACGGACTGTCGGGGGATTTTCCTATCGCCAGCGTGCGGGGTGAAGAGGGTGGTTTAATGGAGTTTCATATAGCCAATCATTCTGACGACCCCCTGAATCAATATATTTTCTCTGAGTTAGCGGTTGAAGACGGCCTTGAAATTCAGACGGCTCTGGGGGACTGTTATTATAATGAGTCGTTGCATGATCAGGATGTTTTGGTTGTCGCTGTCGATGAAGCATTGGCGAGTGGTTTGAGCCTGTTGAGTAAGGCAACCCAGAGTGACCATCGAGGTCAATTGAGCCTGTTCTGCGTACAGAGTCGTGTTGAGAAAACGTATTTTGATAATGCTTTGATGTCAGCGGTGTTGCCTGATTCGGTATTAAACCAGTTTGCCGCTGCAGATAATGACGAAGATGTACTCAACCTGGTTAAGGCCACTATAGATAAAGCTGGTCAGGACACACTTGTGCTCGTGGCGGCTGCACCTGAGCTTGCGAATCAACTTATTGCTTTAGCGCCCGAACGTTGCCGTTCGATATCGGTGGAGAAGGCATAATAACTATGGCCGCACAATTGTTAGAAGATACAGCGTTTGACCGCTTCTTGGCCGTGGCCAGAGAGAAGCCGTTTTCACAGAAGCTTTTGCTGGTGTTTGCAGAAAAGGAGTTGAGGTCTGCTGATGATATGGTCGGAGATGTGGATGAAATTGACGACGACTTTTCAGTAAAGCCATTAATGTATATCGACAAAACTTTAGATGAGGTGTCTAGCTTTGAAGGCTTGCTGGAAGATTCTCTAAAAAGTGGTCGTGCCTGGGATTTACTCTATGTCACTGTGGCAGATGTCGAAAAAATAGATCAAGCGCAAATTGACCAACGGTTGGAAGTTATGGTAAAAGTGATCCACCAGGGTGAAGCTGAACGGTTTTTAATATTCAATGCACTGGGTGAGGTTGCCCAACTGAACAAGGTAGGGTCGTAAGTGGAAAAAATATCAGTTGTTGATGAAGCTAGAACGGATTTTGATAACTTCCTCTCCTACGGTAAACAGCGGGAGGAGCCGCAAACTATTTGTGCGGTAGTTTGTGAAGCGGCCTTTATGGAAGAAGGTGAAGGACTCAGCTTGAGCCCTGTTACATGTGTCGACAAACCACTGCAGAAAATCAACAATTTTCAGGACCTGGTGAACGCAGGAGGCCTGATGGGGCAAGACTGGGACATGATGTGTATCACCATGTTGTTGGGTGAGAACGGCAGCATAGCAACAGCTATTGAAACCAATAAGCGGCTGGATGTGATGCTGGAGCTTATTCGCCAGGGCCAGGCCGACAAGATGGTAATTTTCGCTCGAGATGAAGAGCATGTGAGACTTAATCACAACTTATAGTGTAAATAGAATGTACAACCAACGATTTTAGCTGGTCTCGGCAATTAATTAGGCCTGTTGATTATTAGTATGAGGAGAGAGTCGTGAAATTTATTGTTGTAGGTGGTGGCCCCGCCGGCTGTGCAGCAGCCTATACCTTAAGCAAACAAGGGCACGAAGTTTCTGTTTTTGAGGCTACCGATAAAATTGGTGGCAGAACAAAACATATTCAAATAGGTGATTTTAGTGTTGGTACCGGCGCGCTGTTTTTGATGGGGGGTATTTACCCTCGCACCAGCGCTATTCTGAAAGAGATGGGTCGTTATGACGACTTGATTCCGTGGGGCGGGGCGTCCGAGCTATTGGATAATGATGATTCTCGTTACCCTGTCAGTTTTGTCGATCTTGTTAGTTATTTAAAAATCCCCAAACTGACGTTTGGCGACAGAGCGAAAATTGTTGCCGCTGGCATTAAGTTATTATTAAGCCCTGGAGCAAAAAACCCCTTTGATGGAGAGGATCTGGCTCGCTTCGATCATGGTGAAGACCTTGAATCCTGGACACGAAAACATCTGGGCGACAGGCCTTACGAATATATTATGCGCCCGTTAATGGACTTTCTGTATGCTGTCCCTTGTAGCTGGATGTCTACACCGTTTCCAATTGCTATTATTCAGCAAGCCTACAAAATGAAGTTGTCTGTTCCGCCGGAAGGCCCCGGTCAGGTGAGCGACTGGATGATGGAAAACAGTAAGAACGCGCAGGTTCATCTCTCGGCACCTGTTACGGCCATCCGTCAGGTGGGTGAGGGCTACGAAGTAGATGCTAACGGTGAAACTCATACCGCGGACGGTTTGGTGGTTGCTACTGAGGCTTTTGTTTCTGCAGAGTTGATGAAAGATTTTATTTCCGAGTCATCCTACGACAAGCTTATGGCTGCGCCTTACACCGATTATGCCCATGTGCAAATTGGGTTTTCCAGGAATCCGTGGCCTGACTATCCGGTAGATATTGTCTTGCCTGTTGGTTACGGTGAAGGACCTCGCAGCATCGGAGCAATGGTTCTGCAAAGTCACCGCCAGCCTTCTGCTGTACCAGAAGGCGGTGAGCTTGTGGGAGTTTACTTTACAACGCCACCCCTCGAGCATATGAGTGATGAAGAAATCAAGCAGGATGCTCTGGATAACGTTTACCGAGCATTTGGAAAGCCTGAGGAAGAACCCGAATTTGTGCATTTGTTCCATTACGATAAAGGACTCAACATCGCTAAACCGGGATCTTACGGAAAGCTCGATGCAGTCCGTAACGAAATGCCTAAAGGTGTCTTTTTGGCGGGAGATTACTTCTCTCAAGCCGGTATTGAAGCAGCGGTCTTCAGTGGTGAGCGCGCCGCAATTCAGTTGATGGACGCGGCTTCTTCAAAATAATTTGTTTTTCTGCCTGCGGTAGCACCGGTTGTTGCCGCAGGTTTTTTTATGCACGAGGCCCAATTTTATGTCGAGCTTTTATTTGCCAATAGGTTCTGAAGTAGAGGTTTTTTCTTCATCCTTCAGGGAGCGTTTGCCTGTGATGATCAAGGGGCCTACCGGATGCGGGAAAACCCGGTTTGTCGAGTATATGGCAGAGCAGTTAAACGTGCCTTTGATTACAGTACCTTGTCATGAAGACCTGACAGCCGCAGATTTGATTGGCCGCTATCTGTTGGAAGGGGGAAACACTGTCTGGGTAGATGGACCTATGACCCGTGCTGTTCGTGAAGGGGCCATCTGTTATCTGGATGAAGTTGTGGAGGCCCGGGCAGATACTACAGTTGTTATTCACCCGCTTGCCGATCATCGGCGTGAGTTGAACATTGAGCGCTTGGGTGAGTCATTGAAGGCGCCGGATAATTTTATGTTGGTCATGTCCTACAACCCGGGTTATCAAAGTGTTTTAAAAGATCTGAAGCCTTCTACACGTCAGCGTATGGTTGGTCTTGAACTGGATTACCCGGAGTTTGAGCAGGAAGTTCGTATTGTCACAACAGAAACGGGTGTGGATGAAACGATTGCCCGGGAACTGGTGAAGCTCGGCAATGCTATTCGGAAGCTGGATGTCAGTGGCATGCCTGAAGTTTCTTCAACTCGTACCCTTATTACCGCAGCCAGACTTATTGTAGGTGGTCTGTCGCCCGCCGAGGCCGCAAAAGGCGCCATTATTGTGCCGCTTACTGATGATGCTGAAACATCCCAGGGGCTGCACGAAATTATTGCTTCTTTCCTGGGTTGATGGCGACGCTTTATTTATGATTTTCCTGATTACGTAGTCTCCCGGTCATGACCGATCAATCTACGGCTCATCCTCCATTCCGGTTACTCGCTACGGCCGGTGTGGGGAGACCTGTCTATATCGCTTACCTGAAGGAGCAAGGTGCTCCGTCCTATACGGATGGTGAGCGCATCTATATATCGCTGGACAATACGCACGAAAATCAACGTAAAGAAGTCATCGTGCAGTGCATTCTGTTAGCCAGTGGGAGTCTAAGTCGGAGCATTCTGCCTGGCATCGTCGGGCGATCGCACCTCAGAAGTCGCTATCTGCTACTGGAGGTGTTACGGGGTACGCGATCATTGGCGCACCGACTCCCCTCGCGATTTATTCAGGCGGTAGATGCCTGCAATGTTGATATTATTTCGCAGAGCGCTGAAGAATCTCTGGCGATTGCTAAAAGTTCAGTATCTTTGCCTGCGCCGCCAGACTGGTTCGGTACAATTTATCCCGTCAAAATCTTGAGAATCCGCGCTGATCACGGCGGTTTGGCTGTTGAGCAGGAAACCATGGCGGAGCTTGAGTCTCAACTGGCGAAGTTGCAGCGGGAGTTGACCGAAGACGATGACGATGAAACCAAGAAGAAGGATTCATTCTGGAAACTGTTTTCCTCGCCTATAGGGAAAGACGGCATGCTCTCTCGCTTACTTCGGGATTTGCTGGATATGTCCTCTTCCCCAGACGATGATACTGATGGCGATCAAGGCTCGGCGTTGTCGACAGAACAGGTGTCAGGCCGTTTGGTTAAGCGGTTGACTGATGCGGCAAATGCGCTTCGCTCAACCTCTGATCAGGTCATTTCTGCCGCTTTTATGCAGCAGGAAACCGGGGCGCACAGTTACCCAGAGTGGGACAATAATAAGCAAAAGTACAAACCTAACTGGGTAAGCGTTGAAGAGGTTGATGCCTATAGTGAGGAGCCTGCTCTGGACCCTGATGCATTTAAACGTGGAGACAATGCGCGCTTTCAGCGTTCACTAGCCGGACTTTGCTTTAATTACGAGCGTCATCGTGGGTACGCGTTCGGTGATGATTTGGTGATAGATCGCCTAATTGACCTGACCACAACAATTCGGGCAGGTAGCTCGGGAGATGATCGGGTTTATCAGGCCAACCTAAAAACGCGTCGTGACTTGGGTGTACAAATATTGGTAGATGCTTCCAGCTCGACTCTTGAAGAGTCGGCGGACGGCACAAAAGTTTGCGACCTGCAGATGAATGCAGCGTGGCAATTGTGTCGAGCCTTTTCGTTGATGGGAGATCGGGTAGCAATGCACGGTTTTCATTCTTGGGGGCGGACGTTGGTGCGGTTGCAACGCCTGAAATCATTTGATGATCGAACGGGGGGGGGCGTAGAAAGCCGAATCCGTAATATGTCTGTTGCCGGCTACACTCGTTGTGGTGCGGCTATTCGCCATGCTGCCGATCAATTGCAGCGTTTTTCCGGTATGCCATGCCAGTTGTTGTTGGTGATTTCTGATGGTTATCCCTATGACGATCAGTATGAGAACGAGTATGCCGCCGAGGACACCAAAAAGGCGCTTGAAGAGGTGCGAGAGGCCGGGGTTGCCTGTGTTTGTATTAGCGTCGGAAGTGATGTGGATGCGAGGCAGTTGAAAAGCATCTACGGTGAGGCGAACTACCTGGCAGTTGATCGTATCGACAAACTGGCCACTCGGTTGCGCCCGGTTGTCGAAGCGGCAATTGCAACAGCACTTAAGAATACTTAAGCCTCAGAGTTGAAGAAAAAGTAGCCCTAAGTGGGATTCTGTTGCGCGATTGTCTGACTAAACTGTTGTTGATTATGTTGCCAGGAACTTAGTTGTTACTGGACTTCGCCAGGTGCGCTTTAAGCATTTTTCCGTGCTTTTTCCGCGCCATCGGTTGTAGAAGTTTGTAAAGCGGTCTAATCAGCCAGTTTGGCAGGTAGCAGGCTCTCTCTTCATAAGCGACTCTGCCTCGAGGGTGGTCCATGAGGTTCGGGTAAGGCATCGGGAACCGGTAATTGCTGCTGTCGGTCCAGAATTCGATTTGATTGATGTGTTTTGCATTTTTGTAACCGTAATGAGCGGGAGCTACCAGTCGCAGTGGTGCACCGTGATCTATTCCTAGTCTTTCGCCGTTAAGCGTATCGGCCAACATAACGTCGTCGGCTAACAGGTCTTCCAATTGCATGCTGACGGCATAACTGTCTTGCCCGCGCAGTACGACAAAATTGTTGCCTTGTTGAGGCTTGGCCTGAGGCACCACAACCTGGTGGTAAAAGTCCGCGAACCTGACGCCGGACCAGTTCAGATTGCGAACGGACCAGGTAGTAACACAATGAAAATCGGAGGTTTGTTCAACTCTCGGAAGGTTATTGAGTGCATCGTTGATGGTAACGGAGTTCTCAACATTACCGGCGATAGAAATTTCTATTTTGCTGAGTTCGGAAGGAAATCGATTTGCGAACAGCCCGAGTCCAAATCGGTCGTAAGAAGGGTGTTCTTTTTGTCCGGGAGGTAAAGGTGATTCGCTATTCATATTAAAGGTCTTCTGTTGTAAAAGTGTGTGGGTTGGGATTAAAAAAGGATGCAGTATTCACACTGCACCCTTTGTTCATTCTCCGCCTGTTATTTGGCCAAACGAGACATTGCCTCTTCATGAGAAATTTGAGGAGTGTCTTTGAACTTCTCTAAATCATTGCGTCGAATGATGGGTTGGTCAGGGCGTGGACACACCAAACCTGTCCCTGGACCACACATGCCTGAGCCGACATTAAAGAACTCAGGGAGGTCTTCAGGGAACGGGTCAGCATTAGCGGTTAATAGTGGCATAGGCAAAACATACACAATAACCTCAATTACCTGACAAAAACCCAGGATGGCCATAAACCGAACAACTGTTTGACGGAAGTTGGATTCTTTACACATGTTGATCTTTTCAACGCCGCGCTCGACCCATGTACGACCTTTATCATCTTTGAAGTACAGTAAAACGCTACATGTTCCGACCCAGCCGCCAAACAGAAGCGCTTCGTAGATGGGGAATTGGTACCAATGCCCACCCCATAAACTGACCGACCGGATAGATCCGGGGTATGCATAAATACCTGAAAAACGAATTAGCAGGCTTTCCAGAACCATATCGGCAACCATTGAACCGAAGATTCCAAGGGCAGCAAGCTTCACATTAGAGATATTGGGGAACCGCTTTTTCGTAAAGCGCATGGTGGCGAGGCCTGTGATTGTCATCCAGGTCAAAAAGCCGGGGTAGCCTCCGGCCCATGCCAATAAAGGCTCGGGCAGTCGATTGCCATGAGGGCTCATCCAGCCGGGTATTTCCCCTGATAAAAAGCCGAGGTTAAAGGCGTAAGCGTTGTAAACACAGCCTTGCTGGATCCAGTTCATTGAAGGATCCCAGAAGATAGCCACAAAAAAAGCACAACCCATTAGCCCCAAGGTATTCGGCTGTCCATTCTGACGAATAGGGGTGATGATTTGTGTCCAAATGAAGTAGGCCCATACCAGGCCCATTCCAATGGTAACCGTCCATACACCGATCTTGAAATTCATTGGAACTTCAATGTGTTCAGGTAAGTGAGTCGGGCCAAAATAGGGTGCGGTAACCCAGTTGAAAATGACATACAGCATAAATGCCAGAAACAGGCAGCCGATAATTGCCCAGGTTTTTACAATGGCGGAGGGGTCGCTACCACTGATGTCTTGTGCCCTGGGGCTAGAAGGGTTATTCCCACTCATAAATACCTCTATGTTTGAATGTTATTGTTATCTGATTATTTGGCTATAAATGTCGCTGGTTGTGTTACCTACCCAAGGATAGGGTTACAAATCAATGGCCTAGCCGGAATTTGAAAAATGGTTGCAACTTTCCTGGTTTGTTTTAATAGTTTTATTTTTCGAATGAATTGCCCGAATAAAAGTAAACTCGGATACTATATTCCATATTGTCTCCATTTTTCAACAAATTAACGTATTTCTTATACTATATTTAGCCTCGCGATTCGGGTTTTTGGCGATGCATTGAATGAGCTTAATATGCTTGACTAATGACGTTATTTATATAATTCTTGCGACTAACAAATAAGTTGCGTGAATCAATGGCTGGAAGGCCGATTTTTTTCACAGCAAAAAAACATACCTGTTTTTTTCTTACCATGTAGTCAGTGTTTGTTTTGTTCTGGTTTCAGGTCTGTGAAGAAATTAGGTGTGGTTTTGGGAACAACTGTGACTAGTTGCTTTTGGGGGAGGTAACAATGCATAAAAACACAGGATTTGATGTTGCTCCTGCCTCGGCTCTAAATTGGCAGGCGGCAAAAAGCCAAATGACTAGAACGACCATTTTAGAGGCAACGTGTGAGTGCATTGCTAAATACGGTTATGCCAATACAACAACTCCACGGATAGCTGATATTGCTGATGTTTCGCGCGGGGCGATGACACATCACTTTAAATCGAGAGAGGACGTTATTTTTGCTGGCGCAGCATATTTGTATCAGAGTCGGCTAGAGGAATATAAGAAATTGATGGCTCAGGCGACTGAAAGCTACCAACAGGTTTCTGGGCGAGATTCAAAGCGCCAAGACGAATTAATGCGACACATTGTTCGAGGGTTTTGGAAATACTTCACTCTTCCTTCCTATTACGTGCATCTGGATTTGATTGTCGCGTCGCGAACAGATCCTAAATTGGCTGCGCATATTGAATATTTGAACCGTGAAGCAGAAAAGGTGGTGCCGCAAATATTTAAGCAGTTCCTGTCGATTTTTAAAAAATCCGATAAAACAGCAGAGCTGGTATTCGATTTGCTGTTTTTTACATTGCGAGGAATGAGTATTAGTTACGTCAACAATCGTAAGCACCTTCGAGTGGAGAATATGCTTGATCATTTGGCTCATGATTGTTTAAACCTTATTAATACTAACGATTGAATAAATAGTTGTAGGAAAGTCCACTTTTATAAATGGATCCATAAAAAAGAAAAGGGGAGGTTTATGTTACTGAAGAAGAGAGGCATCAATAGTTGTAGTTTTACGTTTTTTATTAATTATAAAAATTAGTTATCGAGAGGTTCTTATGTTTAAGAAAAAGATAAATCCGCTATTAATAGCGACTTGTGTTGGTAGTGCCACGCTGTTATCACAAACAGCCTACGCTGCTATCGAAGAAGTGATTGTAACAGCGAACAAAAGGTCAGAAAGCGCCAATGATGTAGGTATATCTATTTCGGCGTTGGGTGGAGATCAAATAAAGGAGCAAAAACTGACATCTTTGGAAGATATTGCTTCGGTTGTGCCGGGATTGGTTTTCTCTCCAAGCACAACTAATACGCCAATTTTTACTCTTCGTGGTATTGGTTTTAACGAAAGTTCATTAGGCGTTTATCCTTCAACCAGCTTGTACATTGATGAGGCCCCGTTACCATTCCCGGCTCTTGCAGCACACGCAGCTTTTGACTTGGAGCGAGCAGAGGTTCTGAAGGGCCCACAGGGTACTTTGTTTGGACAAAACTCTACTGGCGGAGCAATTAACTTTATTTCCGCCAAGCCAAGCCATGAGTTCGGCGCGGGCGGCGATGTCAGCTACAGTCGTTTTAACAAAGTTGAAGTTAACGGTTTTGTTACAGGCGGCTTGACTGATGAATTAGCTGCACGTCTTGCCATAACAAGTGTTAAGGCAGACGATTGGCAGAAAAGTATTTCTCGCGGTGATGAAAACGGCGAAGAAGAGTACACAGCAGCCCGCTTGTTATTTGATTTTGAGCCAAGTGATACCGTTAGAATCAATGTGAATCTAAATGGTTGGACTGATAAATCTGATCCTCAAGCCCAGCAGCTTGCAGGTGTTCGTCCGACAATTCCTGGGGCTGCTAGCCCTGAGCTGATTAACGCACAGTTTGTACCCAAAAATGCCCGAGATGCGGACTGGTCTGTTGCGAGTGCAGCTACGCCTGGCACTATTGAGCCGTTTAAAGGTTCTAAGCCGAGTGCAGATCGCCAGTTTTATCAAGGCATTGTTCGTTTTGATGTGGATCTGAGTGAAAGCGTTACCTTAACGTCGTTAACTACCTACAGTGACTTTGAGCAGGACGTAGTAACTGATGGTGATGGTACTGCGTTGGTGACATTTGACTTGGAAAATATTGAAGGTTCTGTTCAATCATTCAATACTGAGTTGCGCCTTGCAGGTGAAGCCGAAAGATTTAACTGGATCGCGGGTGTGAATTACGATCAGACCGAGACTAATGAAGTCCAGGATCTTCGCTATTTTGATAACTCCAACTACAACGCCACACAACCAACTGTAGACCTCTTCTATCCAGTGTTGCCAGAGTATAATGGTCAACCAGCACCAGGCATTAACTTCAGTGGTGTAGATTTAGATCAGGAAATTGATTCATGGGCAATATTCGGCAACATGGATATTGAATTAGCTTCTATGGTCACTTTGAAGTTGGGTGCTCGTTATACCGAAACAACTATTGATGCAAACGCCTGTAGTTATTCAACAATACTTGGTGGTGTACCACAGTTCTTTAATGTTCTTGGGGGAGTGAGTGGGACCGCTGGAGAGATCGGTGGGTTGCCAGATTGTTACACGTTGAATGATCAAAACCTCCCGGGTGACGCTTTCAAGGATGAGTTGGATGAAGACAATGTAGCGTGGCGTATTGGGCTTGATGTTGATGTGACCGACGATACGTTGTTGTACTTCAATATCTCTCAGGGCTACAAAACGGGTAGTTATCCGGCTTTGGCTGCAGCCCAGTTTAAAACGTTGGCTCCAGTAACCCAAGAATCTAATTTGGCTTATGAGTTAGGTATGAAAACATTGATGTTGGATGGGAACTTGCAGCTTAATGCCGCTTTGTTTCGCTATAACTACGAAGATAAGCAGGTTCGTGGCAAGGTATCCGATATAGTGTTTGGCACATTGGATGCTCTGGTTAATGTACCTAAATCAGAGATTCGCGGAGCTGAGTTCGATGTAACGTATCAACCAACTGATAATTTGACGCTAACTGCACAGATGACATATCTGGATTCAGAAATCAAAAATTACGAAGGTTTTAATATCATCGGCGTTTTTGAAGACTTTAGTGGAGATCGGTTGCCCTTTGCTCCGGAACTCACTTATAGCGTTGGATTAGATTATCGTGTGCCTTTGGATAATGGTGGTGAGTTGTTCTTCGGCGCTAATGTCAGAGGCCAGAGCGATTCGGATGCCGCTATTGGGGGTGATCGTATTTCGTTCCCTAACACTCCTCAAAACAGCTCCTTCCAGAAATATCCTTTCGAGATGGATGGTTACACATTGCTTGACCTTCGTGCAGGCTACGTGACGGAAGACGATAAGTGGAAAATCATGGTATGGGGTAAAAACGTAACAGACGAATACTACTGGACTTCTGTTATCCCTTCATCTGATAACATGGCCCGCTTTGCTGGTCGCCCAGCAACTTACGGTATTACTTTAGGCTATACCTACTAAGCAAAAATCCCGGCGGGGTTCTTTGAGAATCTCGTCGGGCAGCTTAGTTATTCTTAATGGGCGAATCAGGCTATGACTGGCGCGCCTTTTTTTTTGCCCAAAAAAAGCCAAGTACTATCATTTGGTTAGGAGTTTTAGATGACAGAGCTTACTACTGAATACATGGCGGAGAATATCGAGCGGCTGATCTCCAATCCGGATATTCCCAAATGGAATCAAAGTTTCTATTTTAATTTTTATGATCGCCACCAGAAAACAGGGGGGTTCTTTCGAATTGGTGTTCTCGAAAACAAGAAAGAAGTGAACTGTTTCGCTATTTTCTTTCGCGACGGCAAACCGTTGTTTACCCGCCTGAACATGAACTTGCCTTATACGGAAGACCGCTTGGATCCCGGCATGACGGTCGCGGGCATCACCATGAAGGCAACCAAGTCCCAACAAACGGCAATAGTGAAGGTGGAGGCCGAAGACTTCTTTGCCGAACTTGAATGGGATCTGATTCACCCCATGGGTGACAGTATTGCCCTGAGTAATCTGGCAGATGATGACGCGATTGCCCGGGAGTTGTGTTATGTACACCCGGAAGGTTTTTGCAATGTCACCGGTGATATTAAGTTGCGAACGGGCGAAATTATTACCATAAATGACAAAGGGTTTCGTGACCTTAGTGTTGGCCCGCGCAACTGGACTGGGCTGATTCATTATCGGCTGGCTTGGCCCATTTTCGACAATGGCATGGCTTGTGTGGCGGTTCACGGCATCACCACCGGTGGCGACAGTTACCAGAAAATTTTGCATGACGGCGAACGCTGGCTTGCGATTGATAAGGTGGAAGAAAAAATCACTTTTGAAGATGACGATATAGGCTTCAAGCATGTTTTCTGGAAACTGACGGATGAGACAGGCCGTGTTTGGGAATTCACAGGTAAGCCTCTGTTCCGCTGGCAGTTCCCTTATGATTCATTTATGTTCGTCGAGCAAATGATGGAATACACCCTGTCGGATGGCACTAAAGGGTATGGGATGGGGGAGGGTGGCTTCAGTTTTCCCTGGCAAGGGAATGGAAACTAAATAAATAGTCAGTTTTGTCGTAAGTTCGGAGTTTTTTGGCTCGGAGCGATATGCTTGCCTTCCAGGCAGTTCTGCTGGAGGGCTCGGGCGGTAAGGCATATAATGGTAAACGGTGGAGAGGTGTTGGTGTCGGGGAATTACCTTGTCGAGCAACCCATGTTATTTACTACTCAATATTAATCAGGCTTACTTGAACTTCAGATGTCAGCAGATACCGATTTAGACAATGCCTCTCCCGCAAGAGCGACGCTGCATGATTTGCTGGGTTTTTTTTATCCCATTCACTACCGAATTGGTATGGAGCTGGAGCGAAGAACCTGCCAGCAACAGCTTTCGCGTCAGCAGGCAGCCATTATTTGGTTGATTGAATCAGAGGCAGGTTTACATGGCTGGATGCGTCGCAAGCTCATAGAGCAAACGTTAAAAGACTGGTTCGAATCTCGGAATTCGCATGTTACTCAATTATTGCGTGAGTTATCTGAGCCCCCTCTGTCTCTGGTTGCCCAGAAGGCCAACCCGGATTCTGGTCGCGAAAAGCTAGTTTCTCTCACTGATGCCGGGAGGGCTTATTTCGAAAGTATGGTAAATGCAGGGTTGGATTATTTTTCCGAGTTGCTACCTCATTTGGGCGATGAAGAGCTGAAAGAAGGAATGAAGTTTTTGGCGCGCGCTTTTGGGCCTCCAACCCTGAGCCATACAAAAAAATAAATAGTTAAAAAATTTAACAGTATTGACAAGCCTGATCAGAATAATGAAAATGGACAGCGAATCATAGCTGTCAGTCTGCAGCAAATATTTTTATTACTACATAAAAAATACAATAGGAGGGAGATAATGAGCCCCACAAACCCATTACCACACTTAAGTAACGACGAATATTTTAAATACTGGCGTGGCTGCGCCTTGATGGGCCCAATATTTTTGGGAGCTTTTCTTCTTTGCTGGGGAATGCTCGGTTACAACATTCCGCCTATTCCTGCCGACTGGACAGCCGACCAAATGGCGGAGCACTTCCGCACGCATTACAATGAAGTAAGAGCGGGCATGTCTGGGGCAATGTTATTTGGTGTTCTGTATCTGCCGATGACTCTGGCTATTACCAAAGTGATGCACTGGATTAACCCAAATAAGAACGATATGGCCGCGACGCTACAAATGTGGGGAGGCGGGCTTACCGTTGTGCCGCTTGTTACCTCTTCGGTGTTCTGGTTGACGGGATCCTACCGTCCTGAGGATTTACCTCCCTGGATGTTACAAATGCTTTACGACCAGGGCTGGTTGTTGATTGATATGTTTTACGCGATTACCACTATTCCTATGGTGGCTATTGGTGTTGCTGGTTTAACTGATCAGCGGGCTGAGCGTTTGTATCCTCGTTGGGCTTGCTGGTTCTCGATCTGGGCTGGTATCAGTTTCTTGTTCGAATTGTTAATGCCATTCTTTAAAACAGGTCTGTTTGCTCGCCAGGGTTGGCTGAACTTCTGGGTCGAGTTTATCGTCTGGTTTGTTTACATTGTCGTTATCAGCTACTACACATGGAAGGCTGTTCCTCGCTTAAAAGAAGAACGCACCGCTTTACTTGCTAACGCTAGCTGATATTGCACAATGACAGATTTTCAATTGCCAGAAGCGCCCGATAAGGGCGCTTCTTCCGTTAAAGATGAGCTCATCGCCGGTATACATTTTTTTATCGTTGCAGATATTCTGGTTTTTGCCGCGCTGTTTGTCGGGTTTATGGTTGAGCGCTCTGCAGATGTTGAGCTGTTTAACCAGTCAGCAAATCTTCTCAATGCCTGGGTCGGTATTACCAATACTCTGATTTTGGTGACTAGTGGTTTGTGTGTGGTTTTGGCTGTGGATTCAGCTCGTCAGGGTAAGACGGCTCAAACAAGGCTTTGGTTGGTCGCTACCTTTGTTATTGGTGCAGGTTTTGGTGTCAGTAAGATCATGGAGTATAGCGATAAGATCTCACATGACATCACCATGCACACTAATGGCTTTTTCATGTTTTATTACGCTCTGACGGGAGCCCACTTTCTGCATTTTATTGGTGGTATGGGCGCGCTGGCTTTTATGTGGTTTCAGACCGGAAAAGAAGCAGTGGATGGAAAGCTTTTTGGTACTCTGGAATCGGTAGCCCTTTATTGGCATATGGTTGACTTGCTCTGGATATTTATTTTTCCGCTGTTGTATTTGTTGGGTGCCTAATATGAGTCATTTGCTTACTAAACACATCTCTCCCATGAATGCGCTTGTTGTCTGGTTGTTTCTTGTTGTTGCCAGTTTGTGTACGGGTTGGCTCGGTGAGCATCATGGCCTTTTTGGCCGTTGGACAGTAGCCGCAGTGATGATTGTTGCGCTGCTAAAAGCTCGGGCCATTATTCTTTATTACATGGAAGTGAAACACGCGCCCATCAAACTGCGCCTGATCTTTGAGGTGTGGGTGTTCGTGACACCTGCACTGATTTACGGATTCTGGCTGGCTCAAGGTGGTGTCGCGGGTTAACACCGCAGCTGTTCGGGGTGAGCCCGTAAAACTTTACCGTGTGTCGCTTGTTCGTGATTTATCCTGACTCTGGCGAAACTGTTGTGGTGTAACATTATGCCAGCGTTTGAACGCGCGCCTAAAGCTCGAACTATCGTGGTAGTTTAGAATCGCGGCGATGGCCTCTACCGTTAAATCAGTATCTCTAAGATAGTCCGCAGCCAGATTGGCGAGAATTTCTTCTCGTAAAACGCGAAAGGAGCTTTCCTCAGCATCGAGTCTGCGTGCCAATGTTCGTTTGCTAATGAAGCTCAGCCTAGCTGCGGCTTCTTCATTGAGCTTTCCTGGTGGGTGAGAGAGTAGTAGCCGTCGGATATGGTTGGTGGTTTTGCTTGCTGTGTTGTCCAGTTGCTCCAGCATTTTTTGGCACTGCGTGAGTGCAAACTCATAACTGCGGTGATCCGCGGCTACATTTGGGGTGTACAGTAGTTTCGCAGGGATCGTCAGCTTGCTTTCTTTGGCGTTGAAGCGAATAGGGCAATGAATGAAGTCCCGGTAATCTTTGTGATACGAGGGTTTTGGATAGCTGCAATAAAGTTTGCCTTCGCGGAATTGCTTGCCGATTACAAATTCAATCAGTGAAATTAACGACAGGCTGAAGCACTCCAGAATGGTGGGATACATCGTTTCACGGCCTGGAATTTTTATATCAAAAAAACAGGTCAGCTCTCGCTCTGTAAGTTCGGTTCTCAAGATTGTGATGTTGGAGCGTGCGGGTAGAAAAACCTGAAAATCCGTAATGGCGGTTAACAGACTGGGGCTGCTATTGGCCAAAAAACCCAATGGGCCGTGGGTAGGTGGGGTGAGCGACTGTCCCATGTTGAGCCCAAAACCATCATACCCGGAAAGCTCAACTGCATTGGCGATCAGTTGTAATTGTTGTTCACCGCTCAGCAGCGTGGCATCGTCCAGAAATTGCTGCCGACTGATGCCCGTTCCTTGAAGCAATATCCACAAATCTTTCTCTTGCAGGTTGAGCTGGCGGGCCATCGCCCGCGAATAACTAATGGCTACTGCCGATTGAGTGCGTTGGTTTTTTGGGGCGGGGTTATCCATGATCAATGATGGAGCCTATATTTTTTGATGGTATTGTGGCAAAAAATGCCCCCATATTGTCGTTTTATGTCCTGATCGATGCCGATGTTAGCTTATAGCATGTGTTCAAACAATGATAACTATCAACGGATAAAATCTTGGTGCTGCATTAACTTTGGGTGGATAGCTGGTTATAGCGCATCAGAAACACATTGAAGAGCTGAGGAAAAAACAATGACTGCAACCCTGCACAGTAAAAGCTATGTGGATAGCTTGCCTCTCGAGGATATTGATGTCAGCAAAACAGAGCTTTTTGAGCAAGAGGCACTGTACCCTTATTTTGAACGACTGCGTCGTGAAGACCCTGTTCACTACTGCAAAGACAGCCTCTACGGTCCTTACTGGTCGGTGACCAAATACAAGGACATTATTGAAATTGATACTAACCATAAAGTCTTCTCATCGGATGTAAGTCAGGGCAGTTTTGTACTGGATGACACCACACTGAATGCGGTAGAAGGTGGTATCGACCTGCCCAACTTTTTGGGGATGGATCCACCCAAACACGACGTACACCGGATGGTGGTAAGCCCTATCGTTGCGCCGCAGAACCTCATGAACTATGAAAAGCTGATTCGTGAAAGAACTCAGGGAGTACTGGATGACTTGCCCGTGGGTGAAACATTTGACTGGGTGGATGAGGTTTCCATCAAACTGACAACCATGATGCTGGCGACGCTACTGGATTTTCCTTTTGAAGATCGCACCAAACTTACTCGGTGGTCTGACATCATTACGACACGTCCGGGCTACGGGTTGGTTGATACCTGGGAGCAGCGGACCACAGAATTGTACGAATGCCTGGAGTACTTCAAGCGGATTTTCCATGAAAGGCAGAACCTGCCGCCCAAACCGGATCTGATTTCCATGCTGGCTCACTCAGAGGATATGAGCGACATGAGTGATACGGATTTTCTGGGCCTGCTGGCGCTGCTGATTGTGGGCGGGAATGATACTACTCGCAGCTCTATGTCGGGCGGTGCTTACGCCTTTAGCCTCAACCCGGAGGCTTTTACTCGTCTGAAAAATGATCGCAAGCTACTGGCGACAGCGATACCGGAAACTGTGCGCTGGCAGACGCCTATTGCGCATATGCGTCGCACAGCGCTGCAGGATTTTGAGTTCAAGGGCAAGCAAATCCGCAAAGGCGATAAAGTCGTGATGTGGTACTTGTCGGGTAACCGTGATGACGAGGCGATTGAAAGGCCCATGGACTTTATTATTGATCGGCCTAAAGCACGTCAGCATTTGTCATTTGGTTTTGGTATTCACCGTTGCCTGGGTAATCGCCTTGCTGAGATGCAGTTACGCATTCTTTGGGATGAGGCGTGCAATCGTTTTTCAAGAATTGAAGTAACCGGCGATCCCGTGCGCGTACCTTCGAATCTTGTGCATGGTTATCTGGAACTACCTGTAAAACTACACGCTTAACAGCAAGAATATTGATCAATTCAAAGCGCTCTTTTTAAGAGAACTATTTAAGAGAGCTACTTAAGAGAACTATTTTGAGAGGATAGTCATGCCAAAAGTGACATTTATTACCGCCGATGAAGAAACGTACAACGTAGAGGTAGACGAAGGTTCTACTGTGATGGAAGCGGCCATCAATAACATGGTGCCCGGTATTGATGGTGACTGTGGTGGTGCAGCAGCATGCGGCACCTGTATGGTTCATGTTGATACAGCCTTTGTGGACAAGGTGGGTGGCCCTGCATCAGATATGGAATCGGAGATGCTTTCACTGACCGATGATGTTTCCGACACCAGCCGTCTTGGTTGCCAGATTACAATCACAGATGAGATGGACGGGCTGACGTTACGTCTGCCACGCGCCCAGCACTGAGTATCAGAAATGAAAACTTTCAACTCGCCAGACTACGTGATAGTCGGCGGAGGCTCCGCTGGTTGCGTGTTGGCAAACCGGCTTTCCGCCGACCCTTCGGTCAACGTGTTACTGCTGGAAGCTGGAGCCAGAGATAGCAACCCGCTGTACAGGGTTCCGGCCGGTTTTTTTCCGCTGATGATGTCAGGCAAGGGAAACTGGAATTACGAAACAACTCCTCAGGCCGGTTTGGGGGGGCGCACAGCGTATTTTCCGCGCGGTAAGGTGTTGGGTGGTTCCAGTGCAATTAACGGTATGGTGGTGTCGCGAGGCAACTCGGGCGATTACGACCGATGGGCAGAGCTTGGCAATGCCGGTTGGTCATTTGCTGACTGCCTGCCTTATTTCAAGGAAATTGAAAACGTGCCAGGAGGCGACCCGGCCTACCGGGGTGTTGGTGGACCTGTTGACGTGACCTTTGTTCAACAAGAACAGATGAACCCATTTGCTCGTGCCTGGATGGAAGCGGGGCAGCAGGCCGGCCTGCCGTTTAATCCGGACATGAATGCTGAAACACCTTATGGTGTTGCTCAGATGCAAGGGAACTACGCTAATGCTCGGCGTCAAAGTGCGTCTGCTTGCTACCTAGCGCCAGTTGCAAAGCGAGCCAACCTCACTGTGAAGTCGAAAGTACTGGTTACTCGGGTAATTGTCGAAAACGGCTGTGCTTGCGGTGTGGAGTACCTTTATAAAGGTACCCGTCATACTGTTTATGTGAATCGGGAAGTGATTTTATCCGGTGGGGTGGTTAACTCACCACAGCTATTGCAGCTGTCGGGCATTGGTGATCCCGAAGATATTGAACGACACGGCATTCAGATGGTTCACGAGCTACCTGGTGTGGGCAAAAACCTCAAAGACCACCTGGCCATTTCGGTTAAACAACGTTCAACCCGGCCTTACTCACTGCTTGCCACATTGAAGCCTTTGGCCATGCTCAAAACAGTGAGTGAATACCTGTTGTTCCGTTCAGGCGATGCGGTGAAAGGGCCGCTGGAAGCCTGGGCTCACTTGAAGACAGAGCCGCAATTACAATACCCGGATATACAGGTTTACCTCGTTCCTCTGATGTATAACGACCACGGTCGCGACATTATTCAGGAGGAAGGTTTTATGGCGGTATTGAATAGCTGTCTGCCGCGCAGTGTTGGATCTGTAGCCATACGCTCGGCTGACCCCGCGCAGCACCCGGTTATTGACCCGCAGTATTTGAGTGACCCGGATGATTTACGAGTGATGCGTGAAGGTATTCGCCAGGTTCGACATATTTTTGCCCAGTCCGCCTTTGATGATTGCCGGGGCAGTGAGTATGCGCCGGGTGAAGCTGCTGATACAGATGACGCGCTCGATAACTACATTCGCCGTAACGCGAACTCCCTTTACCACCCGGTGGGCACATGCAAGATGGGCAATGACACCGACGCTGTTGTTGATCAGAACCTCTGTGTACATGGGGTTGAAGGACTGCGAGTTGTCGACGCCTCGATTATGCCGGAAATCATCAGCGGCAATACTAATTTTCCGACCATGATGATCGCCGAAAAAGCGGCAGATATCATCCGCCAATAAAAAGGAACAAATCATGTTAATGCGAACACCTTACGGTGAAGATCACGAAATGTTTCGTGACAGCGTCAAGAAAATGTATGCCAAAGAGCTGTTGCCAAAGCGCGAGCAGTGGGAAGAAAACGGCATTGTCGATCGGGACTTCTGGCTGGCCTGTGGTGCCAACGGATTGTTGTTACCGGATATCCCCGAAGAGTACGGTGGTGGTGGTCAGGATTTTCGTTTCAATGCCATTGTGCTAGAGGAAACGTCGTTTGCTGGCACAACCGGCCCTGCGTTTGGTGTTCACAATGACATTGTGGCTCACTATATCAATAATTACGCCGGTGAGTCGCTTAAACAACAGTGGTTACCAAAGATGGCATCTGGTGAAGCCATTGGTGCTATTTGCATGTCTGAGCCGAGTACCGGTAGTGACCTGAAGGCACTCCGTACTAAAGCTACTCCAGTTGATGGCGGCTTTTTGATCAACGGTTCCAAAACTTTTATTACCAATGGTATCAATGCCGATGTCGCTGTTGTTGCTGCACGCGTTGGTAATGACGAAGGGGCCTCGGCCATTTCCCTGTTTGTGATAGACGCCAAAACAGAAGGTTTTGTTAAGGGTCGCAAGCTCGACAAAGTGGGCAATCGTTCTTCCGACACGGCGGAGCTCTTTTTTGAAGATGTTTTTGTGCCGGAAGAAAACCTGATCGGTGGGCAGGGCAACGGTTTCAAACTGATGATGCAGGAGTTGCCGCAGGAGCGTTTGTCTATATCTATTTCCTGCCAGGCTGCTGCTCAGCATGCGTATGACATTACGCTGGATTATGTCGAACAGCGCAGGGCTTTCGGTAAAGCAATTAAGGATTTCCAGAACACCCGCTTTAAGCTGGCCGAAATTAAAACCCAGTTGCAGGTTGGCTGGGCACATCTGGATGCCTGCATCATGGCGCAGATTAACAAACAGCTAACAACCAATGAAGCGGCCTCCGCCAAACTCTGGCACTCGGAGTTGCGGGGTAACGTGGTTGACGCCTGTCTCCAGCTTTTTGGCGGTTACGGTTATATCGAGGAATATGAGATTGCCCGTCTGTGGCGCGATGCCCGGGTTATGCGTATCTATGGCGGGACATCAGAAATCATGAAGGATCTGATCAGCCGCTCTATCTGAGCGCTTGATTGCTAACCGTGCCGTAATACAACAATGACAAGCCGACCTGTCGGCAATGGGGAGAAGAAGAATGACTGACCTGTTAAAGGCCTTGCGTGGAAGGATTGACAAAGATCATCCCTCACCAGAATGGATTGCGGCGTTGCAGCGTCAGTTCGCCGTTGAAAAGTCGGTGGACCGATTGCTGACCCGAAAGCTTGAACGCAGAGCCGGGCCCGGATATGTGCCAGCTAGTCTCGAGCGGTTGAGCCTGGGGGTGAAAGCGTTGGTCAAAGCGAGAACTGGCAAGGATTATGCTATTTCTGATGAGCGCTGGTTGTCAGGTGGTGCCTCTAAAATTCAGATGGCTTTCACGCTGGATTGGGATCGCCCAGGTATTGGGAGAGAGCAGACGCCGATGGTGCTGCGTATGGAACCGGCGGAGTCAATCGTTGAAACCAGCCGGTTGCGAGAGTTTCAGATTATCAAGGCTATGGAGGGCATAGTACCGGTGCCCCCGGTCTTTTGGTGTGATGAAGATGGCGAGTATTTGCCGTACCCCGCGCTAGTGTATGGCTTTGCCGAAGGTGTTACCAAGCCTGCGGCTGCAACCAGCGGTGTCTCCGGTGCAGGAACGACATTGCCTGAAGAGGTAAGAATCAAGCTGGCCCCCCAGTTTATTAATCACTTGGCGAAAATACATAATTTTGACTATAGCCAAGCTGATTTAAGCGCCTTTGAAATACCCAAACCTGGCACCCAGTGTGCCGCGTGGGGCGTAGACTGGTGGGAGCGGGTTTGGGAGGAAGATGGCGATGAGGAGATTCCGCTGCTTCGTATTGCTGCTGTCTGGTTGAGACGCAATTTGCCACAGCTGGATAAACCGACGCTGGTGCATTCTGACTATCGGCTGGGAAATTTTCTGTTTACTGAACGTAATTGTGAAATAACCGCATTACTTGACTGGGAGTTGGGGCGTATTGGTGACCGGCATCAGGATCTGGCGTGGACGACCAGCAAAGCTTTCGCGACTATGGACCCGTCCGGAAAGACACCACTAGTGTGCAGCATGTTGCCGGAGGCTGAGTTTTTCGAGGCCTATGAGAAGGCATCCGGCTTCAGTGTCGATCCCAAAGCGTTGCACTGGTACAAGGTTTATAACAACTTCAGCCTGGCCATTTTGATTATCGGTTCTGGATACCGGGTGGCGCGCAATGCGAAAACCCATCAGGACGTGTTGCTCTCCTGGTTAATGGGTATCGGTTATATGGTGCTGGACGAAATGCGCTCTCAAATAGAGCAGGGGGTATAACAATGCAGTTACGAAGTGAAATACAGTTGGCCACCATGATGCGGTCAATGAAAGATGTGGTTATTCCTGCGATTGAACCCGGTAATCAACTCGCTCAGGAACAGGCACAATTGATTATGGGAATGCTGAATTTAATGTCCCGTCAGTTGCCACTGCAATATCGCTTCGATCGCGACGAGCTTACGCGGTTGATCGACTATACCGACAGGCTTGCCACACACGGCGGCCAGAACCCCTCATTGAAGAATGATTTTCAGGCATTGTCCCAGGCCGCAGAGTCTGCCCGGCAGCTACTGTCAGGTTGCGGTACAGATCCCGCAGAGCTTCACCGAGCAATTAAGCAGCTACGCGAAAATATCAGTGAGCTGGTCAAGTCTGTTTCGGCAGTTGGCGATGACACGTTGATGAGCAGCATTGAGCCGGTGATTCTTGAACTGTCTCGTGAGCAGCTGTTAAGGGACCGGTCGCTGCTGCTTGATCAGGGCTGGGAACCGGAGCCGGAAAGTATTCCGGATATTGAAACTCTGCTTTCTGCAGATTGAGATGCCTGCCATGTCACATTATGAAGAGACCATTGAGCAGTGCCTGGAGCTGGTTGCGCAGCGAAGCGAGAATATTGCGCCAATGGTTTACCAGTATTTTTTCTCGCGTCACCCTGAAGCGGAAGTATTGTTCGGCATTGACGACTACGACGCCTATAAGAATGAGATGGTGGTGAGCCTGTTGCAAGAGTTGATGAACTTTTCTACAGGTGATGTCTACCGGGAAAATATTCAGCGCTGGATTCTTGACCACAAGGCATATGGCGTCACGTTGCCCATGTACAGCACTATGCTGTCGGCGTTAGCACATGCCATGAAGGAGCTGTTGGGGGCCGACTGGACTGCAGAGATGTCGGAGGCATGGCAAGCTCAGTTCAATGTGTTGGAGCCTTTTTTAACTAGAATTTACAGTGATGGTTTTTCCATTGCCTGACCAGCCCAAAACAGTCGTAGGTCGTGTTTTTCCGGAGACTGTTTGAGCTTTGGGGGGCTGGTTTGTTTGTCATGTGTTGATTAGTTGTTTTCGCCGCGCTTGTTGCGTTGCCTGTAGTCTTCGGGGGTTACGTTGTGCCAACGTTTAAAGGCGCGGCGAAAACTGGAACCGTCGTGATAATTGAGCATGGTCGCAATTACCTCGACTGAAAATTCGGTGTCTTTCAAATAGTCTGTGGCGAGATTGGCCAGATGATTCTCTTTCAATTCGCGAAACGACGTGCTTTCTGCCTCCAGACGGCGAACCAGAGTACGCCTGCTCACATAACTGAGTTTTGCGGCCGTAACTTCTGACAGTTGCCCCGGCGGGTAAGAAAGGAATAGTTTTCTGACGCGGTCAGTGATCTTGTTGGTTGTTGCTTCAAATTGCTCCAGCTGTTGCTGACATTGCCTGTAAGCAAACTCATAACAGCGTGGGTCTGGCGAAGTGTTCGCAGTTAGCATCAAGTCGGCTGGAAATACCAGCTTGCTCTCGGTTGCACCGAAAGTGATGGGGCAATGCAGGTGATCACGGTACTTTTCATGGTATGTCGGGGTGGGGTATTCCAAATATATTCGCCCTTCAGTCAATGGGCGGCCCAACACAAATTCAATCAATGAATTGAGAGAGAGCACCAAACACTCCATTGCACAGCGGTACAGGGCGTTGCTAGTGCCTGCCGGGGCATCAATTTTATAGTGGCAAATCTGGTTTTCTCCAGACTGCTCGACTACCAAGCGCGTGAAGCTGACCCGGCTGGGAAGGAAGTTTTGGGCATCCTGAATGGCTGTTCCCAGATTTGGCGCGCTGCTCGCCAGAAACCCGAAAGGGCCGTGCATGGGCAAAGTCAGCGCTTTGCCCAACTGCAAACCGTATTCAGGTTTGCCTGAAATCTCCATGGCGTTGGCCATAATTTGCAGTTGTTCTTGTTTGCTCAGTAACAGGTTGTCATCCAGAAAGCTTTCGTAGTTAATTCCCGTTCCCTTCAATAAACGCCAAAGCTCTCGCTCCTGAAGGGACAGTTGTCTGGCAATCATTCGTGAGTAGTTGATGGTAATTGAAGGTACTTGGCTGGAGGGCCTGCGAGTAGTACTGTGATTTGACATATTGGTCATGGAGTTTCCGCTCTCTTTTTATAATCAATAATGCTTGCCCCGTCGCAGTGGTTACTGGATTTTATCACGGGGTGGGTGTGCTGAATTTCTATTCCCCCTGGTTAATAATTTTTTCTTTCTCAATAAACCGGATGGTGGTTTGCCGGGCTTTGGGTTGCCTTTCACCCAGTCTGGACATGCTCGCTTGGCACATTATGCCTCCTTTCTGGCACTTTATGACCTATGTATTGGTGGTCTGACTTTGTAAGTTATAGCTGATAGTTGGCACATTCTGTCATAGAACAATAAAAATTGTTTAGTCTGGGTTTATTGAAGGTAGGTTTCGATCCAGATGATTTCAAAAACAATAATAAAAGTTGTTACCGCTTGATGGTTTGCATGACGCTAAAAATCGTATAACAACGACATCGTCGGAGAAATATAATGAACCCGAGAATTCCCACGGAGTTGGTAGCTCCGATTTTTGACCCCGTTACCTTTACGCAGCCAGAGAAGATAGACGAGATATTTAAACAGCTGAGGAAAGACTACCCGCTGGCCGTGGCCGAAGTTCCAGGCTACGACCCTCACTGGATCGTTACCAAAGCTGAAGATATCAAAGAAATCTGCCGGATGAGCGATGCCTTTCACAATGGCGACCGTTCGAAAATGCTGGTTTCAAAAGCTTCGGAAGATCTGATCCGCGAGTATACGGGTGGCGACTACAATATTTTGAAAACCCTGGTGCACATGGATGGTCAGGAGCACAAAAACTACCGCATGGTTACTCAGGACCAGTTTATGCCGAACAATGTGGCCAAGCTGGAGCCACTGGTGAGAGAGATTGCCCGCTCATTCGTTGATAAACTCGAGCAGTGTGCCCCTGAGTGTGATTTTGCGCAGGAGATTGCGTTTCAATACCCGCTGCGAGTGATTGGCACCCTGATTGGTGTGCCTGAAGAAGATCACGCGTTACTGCTTAAGTTGACCCAGTGGATGTTTAACTATGCCGATCCGGATTTGCGCCGACCCGGTGCAGACCCCGAGAACCCGGCTGAGCAGACCGAAACCTGGAACCAGGTTTACAAGCAGTTTGAAGAATATTACGCACCCATTATTGAAGACCGCCAGCGTTGTCCGCGTGAAGACATCGCGACACTGATTACCAATGGCAAGGTAGAGGGTTGTCCGATGGAGCATCGCGCCCAGATCTCCTACTTTGTGATTGCCTCAACAGCAGGTCACGACACCACAGCCGCTACTACGGCCACGGCGATGTGGATACTGGCTGAACAACCTGACATTCTGGCGCAGCTCAAGGCAGATCCCGGTTTGATTTCCAATTTCATTGAAGAGACTATTCGCTGGGCCTCGCCGGTTAAGCATTTCCTGCGCAGCGCCACGCAGGATTATGAAATCCGTGGGCAGAAAATCAAAAAAGGCGACTTGATGTATTTGTCTTATGTGTCAGGTAACCGCGATGAGGATGCGTTTGACCATCCGTTTGAATTCAGACTCGATCGCAAACCCAACCGGCATGTGGGTTTCGCATTTGGTAACCATATTTGCCTGGGGCAGCACCTGGCCCGCCTTGAGCTGAAAATCTTCTGGGAGGAGCTACTGCCCAGGCTGGAGTCTGTTGAATTGTCAGGCACCCCGCGTCTGGCGATTGCCGACCTCGTGTGCGGTCCTAAATCGATCCCGATTAAATTCAGTATGAAGGCCGCATCATGAGCAGCGAACAAGGTTCTCGTCAGTGGGAATGTCAGGTTTGCGGTGAAATCTATGATGAAGCGCAGGGCTGCCCGGATTCGGGTATTCCGCCCGGAACCCGCTTTGAAGATTTGCCGGATGACTGGATGTGCCCAACCTGCGGATCGGGAAAAGACGATTTTGAGTTGGTTGATCGTTAATGCCAGCAGAGCGCCAGATAGACGATCTCTATCTGGCGCTGCTTCCTTCTTTTTTCGTCCATCGATGTGGTGGCAAAGGATGCTATGGGGCGCTCAATGACGGTGACCAGTAAGGCCTACGCGCACTACAGTTTTGATACCGACCCTGTAATTATGCTCAATGAGGCTGCCACTGAGACATTGGTGGACGGCTATAAAGGTGTGGGCTGGGTTGAGTTCTGCTGGAATCGCGGCTATTTGGAATATGCAAAACAGTTTCCAGCGTTTAGGTGAACCGTTTTTTCAGCGGCAGTAGCCTTCAGGTGCTTCAGGCCGTTGAGTCGAGCATCTCTGAAATGTTTGATTTCATTTTTTTGAGGACATCGATAGTCGTTTTAATATCTTCTTCGTCGATGCCAGACAGGACGAAATCTTCTGCTTGTGCGGTTGTAGATCGGATTGAGCGGACCAGGCTGTTACCAGCCTTGGTGAGAATTACCCGGTTGCGACGTGAGTCTTCCGGGTCAGGCAGTCTAACTACCAACTGATTTCCTTCCAGTTTGATAATTAATGTACCTAGTGCCGAGCGACTTAAATCCAGCTCATTGGCAAGAGAGGTTTGTGTCATACCATCCCGCTCGGTTAAAAAACTGAGCACGCGCCACTGCGAACGGGTAAGGCCGATGGGTTGCAGCAGGCGGTCAACAATACGTTGCCGCATTCTCGATACATCGTGTACTTGAAAGCCCACCCAGTTGGGTTCGGTTTGGCCTTCGACCGATTCGATTTTTTTGATCAGGTTGTTGGGCGCCCTTGTTTTCTCAGAGCCAATATTCTTGCGGTAGATATTCAGCTTGGCCGTTCTTAGCACCTCGCTAGCGGTATCGAGAAGGGGCCTATCGATATCCTGGCAAATTTTAGTGGCGAGATCGCTTTCAATATTGATAGAGCTTTCCAGCACTTTTCTACCTGCCGGAAGCATTGCGATATGTTGCGCTCGCTGGTCATTGGAATTGGTGGCACGGGATAGCAGTTTGGCGGCTTCCATTTTGGCGATGAGCTTGCCAACACCACCTTTTCCTGTTGCCAGCAGATCGGCCAGCTCAGTCTGATTAAGTGTGTTTTGGGTTGACGCTAATATCTTCAATACCCACCATTGTGCGCGGGTTACATTAAGGGCCTTAAAACAACGGTCAAAAAGTGTCCGTTGCAGACGCGAAACGCTGTGCACAAGTAAATGAAATTCTGTTTTTATGCCGCCCGACTGCGCGGGAAGGGTGCCATCAATTAACTCTGCTTTCATAACTGCTTTATCACATGCAACCTAACAGGGTGTCAACCCGATAAAGGCGATTAAGTGATGAAAGAGCAGCAACAGAGTCGGCGGGCTGATTTATGGCCAGTTCGCCTGGTTGTTGCGAAGGTTAAACCATTTTTCAAATGGTGCTAAATTTTGGCAGGAAATGATTAACCTTCACGCCTGTTTCCAGCAGATTCAACCTGCTCCCGAAAGAGGTCAGGTTCCGTCAATATATTGATGTTAGTGAGCTGTTGGTTCAGGCAAGTTGAATATTCTGACCGGAGTCCACGGGAATAATCGCGCCGTTAATGTAGGATGATGCGTCACTGGCGAGTAGCAGCAGTACACCGTCGAGCTCTTCCAGTTTACCGATGCGTTTGATTGGCAACGTCTGTTCCATAGCCTTGGCTTCTTCTGTGTCGAGGAATGGATCGGACATTTCTGTTTTAAAGTAGCCGGGTGCAATGGCATTGCAGCGAATTCCCTTGTCGAATAAATCAACCGCTATTTGCCGGGTGAGCTGATTCATGGCGGCTTTCACGCTGCCGTAGCAGGGCACATTTTTCATGGTTTGCATGCCTGTTACCGAACTGATGTTCACAATACAGCCAGGCTTTTCTGCCGCGATTAATCGTTGAGAAAACTCGCGAGACATACGCATGCTACCGGTAAGGTTGACATTAACCAGGTTGTTCCAATCGTCATCATTAATGTCCGGGAACGGTTGGAAAATCAGCTGGCCCGCGCAGTTGACCAATACGTCGACCAGGCCGTAGTTTTTTTCGATTTCATCAAACACCGGTTTAATGTTGTCGGTTTGGGTGATATCGAGTTTGAAAGCGATGGCGTCGCCGCCAGATGCGACTATATCACTAGCGACCTTGCTGACTTTGTCCAGTCGGCGAGCCGCGCAGACAACCCGTGCGCCTGCGCCAGCGAGAACGTGGGCGAATCGCTCGCCCATGCCAGAAGCCGCGCCGGTCACCAAAACGACTTTGTCTTTCATCGAAAATAATTGATCGGTGTTATACATGTTCAGTCCGTTAGTATTTTGCTTTTGCAGGTGTTTGTTAACTGGGGATATTCATCTGGTATGCTTTGCTTGTGTGTTCATGCTCAATAACATGACAGCTTTAGACACTCATGCCACCGTCGGCAACAATGGTTTGTCCGGTGATGTAAGAGGCTCTTTGAGAGGCAACGAAAACAACAGCTTCAGCGATTTCGTTTGCTTCAGCTCTACGCCCGAGAGGAGTGATGCTATCCGCAAATTCGAGCATTTCTTTTCCGGGACCTTCTATACCGCCGACAGCGCCGGTAACCAGCCCTGCATTGGTAATACCGGGAGCGACTGCGTTGGCGCGAATCTGGTGTTTTGCCTCTTCGCAAGCGATATATTTGAGCATCTGTGTCACCGCTGCTTTGGGAATTGCTGACATGGCGTCATGTTGCAGAACATGGCCGATAACCGGAGTGGTTACTGCGGTAAGTGATCCGCCGCCGCCTTCTTTGAAAACTTTCACAGCGATTTGTGAAATATTGAAAAAACCGTATACATCTGCGTCGATTACCGATTTGAAATGCGCTTCGCTGGCTTCTGAAAAGGGGCCTATTTCAAGCATTGGGCCAATAGCGGAAATAACGCTGTGTATTCTGCCATGCTCCTTTATAGCATTATTGAAGACCTGTTCGACTGAGTTACGTTGGGTTACATCGCAGCTGGTAGCAGAGGCTTTATTGCCGAATTTTTTAATCCGCTCAACCAGCGCATTCGCTTTTTCAGGGTTGGAGCGATAACAAAGAACCAGATTTACTCCCTGCCTGGATAAAAGCTCGGCGATCGCCTGACCAATACCGCCGTTGGCACCAAAAAGAATGGCGCACCCGGTAGGGAAATCAGAGTTGCTATTGCTTGTATCCATCAGTACGTTCCTTCTAAAAAGTTGTTGCGTCGGTTGCCGTTCCCATTAAAGTGAGCGAGAAATAATCTCCCTCATAATTTCTGATGTTCCACCGTAAATGCGCTGAATTCTTGCGTCAGCGTAGAGTCGGCAAATTTCGTACTCTTTCATAAAACCGTAGCCGCCAAAAAACTGCACGCATTGATCAACTACACGACCTTGCATTTCAGTTACCCATAACTTGGCAATAGAGGCTCGTTCAGCCGAGAGCTCTCCTTTGATTAATTCAGCTAAACACTGATCCACAAACGACCAGCCCACGGCTAAATCGGCTTTTAAATCGGCCAGCTTGAAACGCGTGTTTTGCATGTTGCCAATGGCCTGTCCAAAAGCGTGGCGTTCTTTGACGTATTGGCAGGTGATATCAAAGGCTTTTTGAGCCGCCGCAATAGAGGCGTAGGCAATAATCAGCCGCTCTTGAGGTAGCTCGGACATCAGCGCGCCCATGGCACCGCCTTCAACGCCTAACAGGTTCGTTTTAGGTACACGCACCTGATCAAAGAACAATTCGGAAGTGTCAGCAGAGTGATGACCGAGTTTTTCGAGGTTTCGGCCTCTTTCAAAACCGGGGCTGTCTGCTTCCATTAACAACAGGCTCATGCCTTTTGATCCTGCTTCAGCATCGGTTTTAACCACCACGACGGCAATATCACAGTGCTGGCCATTTGAGATAAAGGTTTTGGAGCCCGACACGATGTAATGATCGCCGTCGTCCACGGCTTTTGTTTTAAGGCCCTGTAAGTCGCTTCCCGCCGAGGGTTCACTCATGGCTATGGAGCATACCGCTTCGCCAGACACCATTTTAGGCAGCCATTTTTCTTTGATTTCCTGGCTGCCGTAGGACAGCAAATACCCACAGCTAACGTCGCTATGGGCGGTAAAGTTACCGGTTGGCCCGGCGTAACCGGCGTAGGAGCATTCTTCAATCAACACCGCGTTAAAACGAAAGTCGCCGCCGATACCGCCATACTGTTCAGGAACCTGAGGGCAGAGTAGTCCCGCCTCACCGGCTTTGGTCCACAGGGACCTGTCGACCAACTCGGTTTTTTCCCATTGTGGAAAGTTGGGCGCGATTTCGGTGTCCATAAAGCGACGTACGCTGTCACGGAACAGGCGCTGGTCTTCATTAAATACGGCGCGATGCTCAATCATTATGCAGTCCCGCGACTGGTGTGGCATGTTTGCCGATACGACCTTCATCGGTTTTAGAAAAGAACTTATTCGAGCGCTCTTCAATAACGGGGTTGTCTCCGCAAATGGCGTAACCGAGCAGGGCTTCCAGTTTGAGCTGATCATCAAGAGGGCGGCCAATAACCTCCATAATGGTCTCTTTGGCCGATTCTACGGCCTGGCGGTCATTACGCAGGATGCGGGCGGCATAGTCTTCAGCTGCGGACATTAATTCATCGTGAGGAACCACACGGGACACCATGTTGGCAGTGAATGCGCGTTGAGCATCAATCGCTTCACCTGTGAGTTCCATTTCCAGAGCGATACCAGCGCCGCAGATATTCACCAGTCTGACAATCCCCCCGTCTGCGGGGTGCATACCTCGGCGTAATTCGAAGGAGCCGAACATGGCTTTTTCTGAAGCAATGCGGATATCACAAGCCAGTGCCAACTCAAGGCCGCCGCCTAATACCCAACCGTTTAGAGCCGCGATGATGGGTTTATAAATACGGTGTTGGCCGCGGGTAATGCCGCCAGCGAAGCCGTCTGGCAATTTGCTGCGGGCCAGCGCTGCGCCGACGCCATCCCATTCCGGAACATGGGTTTTTAAGTCGGCCCCGGCACAGAAAGAGTCACCCGTGCCTGTCAGAATGGCAACCCGCAGATTGTCGTCGTCGGCAAAATCGGACCAGATTTCCCATAGTAATTCGTGGGTTTCAACGTCAATGGCGTTTTTGACTTCAGGGCGATTGAGTCGGATATAGGCAATCGGGCCGCGCTTTTCGTAGACAACTTTTGGCATTCTTTATCTCCGGAGAGTATCTGTTAATCAGAGGGGAATATAGCAGCAGCAGGCGCCCTGGTAAATAGTATCTTACATTACAAAATTTAATACTATATTTTTGTTTTTATATAAAATAATCAGTATTTTTTCTAAATATAGTACTTTTTAAGAGTTTTGTGATTTTTGGAGGGCTGTTTTATTTAGTATTGTTTATTACAAATAAATTGTTTTTCTGGTTGGGTTTAGTCTAGTATTTGTATTGGCGTCATAGCTGTAGGGCTTTTCCAATAGTTTCGTGAGCAGTAGTTCCGCGAGCCACGGTTAACACTTGTGCTGGGGGTGCGAAAATACATAATGCCAAGGCCCAAAGAAAATAAATAATAATGAATTTGATCAAATGACAAACTTTCATATTCGTCTGGCTGATGACGACAAAGAGTATGGCTGCGAGCCTGGTCAAGCATTGCTGGACGCGCTGCTGGTGATACAGAATAAAAAAATAGCAGCGGGCTGCAGAAGTGGTGGTTGCGGAATATGCAAAATTCAGGTGCTTGAGGGAAGTTATCGTTGTGGTTCAATGAGCAAGTCACAGGTTTCCGATGAAGAGCTGGCGGCTGGGATTACGCTGGCCTGTAAAACATACCCTGAGTCGGACTTGTTGGTGAAACCTTATCAAAGTATCCCTAAAGGGTGGCTGGAAAGGATCTCCGTCGAAAAGTAGGGAGCTACTACTTGGATGTCGGTGGGTATTCCTGGGCTTTTGAGTGCCTCGCTTTAGAATATAGTTTCTTCTTCTCGTTAATCTTGTCGCTGCTTCACTCTCAGGAAGCCAGTCATTTTGCCCGATTTTACCTATTACAGTAGCTGGATAGTCCCTTCAGAATCTGGATTGTTGCGGTGTTTGTTCGCCCTACAATGCAGGCAATAGAAAAAATAAGAATAAAGATTAAACGCGAAAACGCTTCAACAGAGATCTGTTCAAAGAAGAATTTTTAACCCGATGCTGATGCATTTGGTGTCTTTTGGTATCTCAGGTTGTGGCTTTTCATCACAGCGCCAATTAATAGCAAGCCGGTGTTTAGCCGGTAACTACTATCGACATTAGGGGTGCCAATATGGCTATGACAGGAATTTTGCGACCCGGACATATTTGTTTGCGTGTGCTCGATCTCGAAGTTGCAAGAAAACATTATCTTGAAGTTGTCGGTCTGGTGGAAACCGCCAGAGACGATGATTGCGTGTATTTGAAAGCCTGGGATGAGCACGATGCTTATTCAGTCATTCTGCGGCAGTCGGATCGCTCTGGAATGGATTTTTACGGCTTTAAAGTGAAGCTCGATAGCGATCTCGATCATTATCAGGCCCGACTTGAGGCGGCAGGTTGTACGGTAAAACAGCTGCCTGCTGGTGATTTGCCCCGCTGTGGTCGACGCTTGCAATTTCAACTACCAACCGGCCATACCCTGGAACTTTATGCAGAGAAAGAGCAGGTGGGCAATGGTTTGCCTTTGGTAAACCCCGATCCTTGGCCTGATGGCTTAAAGGGTGCCGCTGTCAGGCGCCTAGACCATATTGCGATCTATGGCGATCAGTTAACCGAGGCTGTTGATTTACTCGTTAATGTTCTTGATTTCTCTATTACCGAGCAATTAGTCGACGGCGATCTGCAGTTGGCTGTATTTATGAGCTGCTCCACCAAAGCTCATGATATCGCCATTGTTCGCCACCCCGAGCCAGACAAGTTACACCATGTGTCCTTTCTTGTCGGTAGTTGGGAGCAGGTGTTGCGAGCTGCGGATATTGTTTCCAAAACCAAAACCCGCATGGCACTTACTCCAACGCGGCACGGCATCACTCGGGGGCAGACCTGCTATTTCTATGACCCTTCAGGCAACTGCAACGAGACATTTTGCGATGATTCCTGGTACTACCCCGATAACCCGGTAATTACCTGGACAGCAGATCAGGCCGGTCGCTCATTGCTGTATCACCACGAAGAAGTGATAGAACCATTTATGGCTGCGTGTACCTAGAAGTTTGTGCATAAAGTCAGCGAGGCGTCAGCAGTGAAGAGTCTCTTAAGGGAGAAAATAGTATGAATGAAAGAATAAAAAATTTGATCGCATCCAGTGTGGTTGAGGATGAATCTACCGGTGACTATAAAGTCAGTCGGCAGGCGTTTACCGACGAAGATGTTTTCGATCTGGAGATGAAGCATATATTTGAAGGTAATTGGATCTATGCAGCTCATGAAAGCCAGCTACCAAAAAATAATTCCTACTACACGTTGTTTGCGGGCAGGCGCTCAGTATTGCTCACCAGAGATAACAATGGTGAATTACACGCTTTTCTAAACGCGTGCAGTCATCGCGGTGCAACTTTGTGCCGGGATAAAAAAGGTTCCAGGCCAACGTTTGTTTGTCCGTTTCATGGCTGGTCATTTAAAACGGACGGCAAGTTGATCAAGCCAGCCAAACCAGAGGGCGCAGGTTACCCCGAAACCTTTAACTGTAAAGGTCAGCATGACTTGAAGGAGATCAAGCGGCTTGAGGTTTATAAAGGGTTTATTTTTATTAGTCTGAACGATGATGTTGTTACCCTCGATGAATATCTGGGGGGTGCAAAAACCTTTATCGATTTACTGGCAGATCAATCGCCAAACGGTCTTGAAGTTGTTAAAGGCAGTTCCACTTACACCTTTGACGGCAATTGGAAATTACAAGCTGAGAATGGTGCCGATGGTTATCACATTGATACCGTCCACTGGAATTATGTGGCTACCAACACCCGACGCAAGGGTGCAGGGATCTCTCAATCTGGCGACGAGGCAATGGATGTTGGCGGGCTGACCAACAAGGGTGGTTTTTATGCCTTTGATCATGGTCATGTGATGCTGTGGGGAGAGTGGCCAAACCCTAAAACCCGGCCAAATTATGTCGAGCTGGAAAATTACGAAAAGCTTCATGGTAAAGAGCGAGCCCACTGGATGGTGTGCCGATCTCGCAATCTGTGCCTTTATCCGAACCTCTTTTTGATGGATCAGACGAGCACCCAGATTCGGGTGTTCAGGCCGCTGTCGGTGAATAAAACAGAGGTCACTATCTATTGTTTTGCGCCTGTAGGTGAGAGCGATAAAGAAAGATCGCATCGTATTCGTCAATACGAAGACTTTTTCAACGCGACCGGGCTGGCCACGCCAGATGACTTGGCGGAGTTCAATGCCAGTCAGATCGGTTTTTCCAGTAGTGGTTCAGAGTGGAATGATATTTCCCGTGGCGCAACTCATTGGGTTCACGGTGCTGACGAAGACGCTAAAAAACTGGGCATTAGCCCGTTGATGTCCGGCGTGAAAATGGAGGACGAAGGGCTTTATCTGACTCAGCATCAATACTGGATGAACTATCTGTTGGCATCCTGCGAAAAAGAGCTGGATTCCTGAGGAAATAAATATCATGGCAATTACACGAGAAGAGATTGAAAACCTGGTAGCGATGGATGGCGTGTTACTGGACGATCGTGAGTTTTCAAAATGGCTGGAGCTTTATCAGGAAAACTGCACTTATTGGATGCCTGCGTGGGATGACGATTCGGATGAGCAAACATCAGACCCTCACAAAGAAATTTCGCTGATTTATTACAACAGCAGAGCGGGGTTGGAGGACCGAATTTACCGAATCGGTACCAAGCGGAGCAGTGCTTCAAAACCACTGTACAGAACTACTCATATGACCTCCAACCTTGTTGTCCTGGAGGCAGATGAACTCAGTTGCTCGGTGCGGGTGTCGTGGGTGACATATGCCTACCGGCACCAGAAATCCACATCCTATTTTGGCAATACCGTTTATAAGCTCGTAAAAGTCGACGGCGCTCTAAAAATTCAATCCAAGCGCATCAACTTGTTGAATGATTATTTTGAAGATGCAGTCGATTTTTATCTTGTATAAACAGGTGCCCGATGAACGAAGCAATGTGTAAAAGATTTGTTGGTAAAAAAGTTGTGGTTACCGGTGGCGCGCAGGGTATTGGCAAGAGTGCTGCAAAGCGGATAGGGCTTGAGGGTGCGACGGTTTTGATCGTCGATAAGTCCGAAGAAGCACTCAATGTTGTTGAAGAGTTAAAGCAGCATGGTGTTGATGCCCATTGTGTGCTCGCCGACCTTGAAAGCCACGAAGGTGTTTGTGAGGCATATGAAAACGCCTTGAACGTGTTGGGGCATATTGACGTGCTGGTAAACAACGTTGGCGGCACTATCTGGTTGAAGCCTTTTATTGAATATCAGCCTGATCAAATAGAAAAAGAAGTCAGTCGTTCATTCTGGCCAACCATGTGGTCTTGTTATGTGTTTGCCAAATATTTTGTTGAGCAGCGCGCTGGCGTGATTGTCAACGTGAGCTCCATCGCTTCTCGTGCGACCTACCGAGTTCCTTACTCTTCGTGCAAAGGTGGCGTGAACTTTCTTACCACTTCGCTGGCAATGGAGTTGGGGGAATACGGTATTCGGGTGAATGCGGTTGCCCCCGGGGCTACAGATGTTGGCCCGCGAAAAATTCCCAGAAATCCCGATGGCCCTTCTGACAAAGAAGCGGCGCTATGGATATCTGCAACGGATGAAATGATTGGAAAAACGCCATTGCGTCGGGTTGGAACTCCGGAAGATCAAGCGTCTGCAATTGCTTTTCTCGCTTCAGATGATTCCGCCTATATGACCGGTGAGATTATCTCTGTGGGGGGTGGTTTTGTTGGTTAGGGGCCTTAAAAAAACAGCAAGGGCTGGTTCAACTCATGGTGAGAACCCAGTCTTTAGAGAGCACTCTTTTTGACTATAACAATTGAAAGCCGAAGGCGTGGTGCGCATGCGCAATGTTGTTGTGTGTTTTGCAAGCACGCCTATGGGAGGAAGCATAAATGTTTGATTATGTACGTTACTATTTGTCACCGTTAACAATAACGGTTTCGATATTTGGCTTGATATTGGGGGATGCGTACGTTTGGCTTGGTGTGGCAACGTTACCAACGCTGGCCTTGCTGGACTCACTTCTACCCAGAGATGTTGCAGTCCGAAAAATAAACAATGAAGCACTTGCCTACGTGCCGGTTGTGCTTTCCGCATTATTGGCCTTCGTCATGTATTGTGCTCTGGCTTACCGGTTTGCCCAGGGTGGCCTTGCCTGGTACAACCAGGTGGGGGCGGTTCTGTCCATGGGCTGGATCGGTACTATTGTGGGCGTTCCAGCGTTCCATGAACTATTCCATCGTCAGAATCCTTTCATGCGTAATCTCGGCATGGTGTTCCAGATCATGTATATGGATGCAACTCGGGACATCGCGCATGTGGTTGGTCATCATATTGATGTTGGCACCGAAGAGGATAGCGATACTGCAAAGCGCGGTGATTCACTTTATTTCTTTGCTGTAAAGGCCATGTCGAGAAGTTTTAAAGCGGCACTGCGAATGGAATCTGACGCGTTGGAGAAACGCGGCAAAGGGCGTTGGTCGATTCAGCATCGTGTATGGCGGGCAGTGTTCGGCCTCGCGGTGTTCCTTTACCTGATGTTCTTGATCGGTGGATGGGCGGGGATGTTAGCCTGCCTGGGTGGTACGTTGCTCGCCAGATACTTTCTTGAGAATTTCAATTACTTCCAGCACTACGGGCAGGTTCGTGTTATTGGCTCGAAGATCGAAAAACGGCATGTCTGGAACCACCTTGCTCCCCTTAGTCGGGCGATGACATTTGAGATTACTAATCATGCAGATCATCACCTGAATGGGTATATGCCTTATTACAAACTCAGGCCGGATGTTGATTCCGTCAATGTCCCCAGTGTGTTTCTGTGCTTTATGGCGGCTTTGGTTCCGCCCATATGGGAAAACCTGATTAGCAAACGAATTCTTCGAGAGTGGGATACACGATATGCCTCTCCTGACGAGCAAGCGCTGGCGCTTGAGCAAAACAAATCCATTGGTTGGCCGAACTGGTTTCAGGACTCCCAACCAGCAAAATAATTAAACAACTAACGCAAGTTACATAATAAATAATCAGGAGTTTCTCTTGGCTACTCAAAATATTCGTGCTGCTGTTATTGGTGAGCTTAATGCCCCGTGGAAGATCGAGGATGTTGAGCTTGAAAGTCCTCGTCCAGACGAGATTTTGGTCAAAATGACGGGCACCGGAATTTGTCATACTGACATTGCTTGCCGTCATGGCTTTCCTGTACCCATGCCGATTGTTTTGGGGCATGAAGGTGCCGGAATTGTTGAGTCTGTGGGCGCGGATATCAAACATATTAAAGCGGGTGACCACGTTGTTCTAAGCTTCGATAGCTGTGGTAGTTGCAAAAATTGCCAGCGTGATGAACCTGCCTACTGTTACGAGTTTTTTCCGCGAAACTTCTCCGGTGGACGTGCTTCCGATGAGAGTAGCCCTATTTCATTAAACGGGAAGCAGTTGCATAGCGTGTTCTTTAGCCAGTCATCTTTTGCTACCTATGCTATCGCCAGAGAGACCAATGCTGTTGTCATTGAAAAAGACCTGCCGTTGGAAATTATGGGACCCCTTGGTTGTGGTATTCAAACAGGTGCGGGCGCCGCAGTGCTTTCTCTGGGAGTTGGTGAAGGTGATAGTTTCGCGATTTTTGGCGGAGGTGCGGTTGGCTTGAGTGCTTTGCTGGCGGCAAAAGCCGTTGATGCTGGAACCGTTATTGTTGTGGAACCTAAGGTAGAGCGTCATGAACTCGCATATGAGTTTGGTGCAGATCTCATTATTAACCCTATAGAGACCCCCGACGTTCTTGCCGCAATTAAAAATTATTGCGGTGGGGTGGATTACGCCTTCGATACAACAGGTATCCCGGCGGTAATAGAGGTGGCGATGGAAACATTGTTGCCTGGAGGCATGTTAGGAATGGTTGGTGCTCCTCCCCCGGAGGCTTCTATGCCGGCAAACCTGATGAGCATGCTCGGCAGAGGAGTGGGTGCCAAGTACATCATCGAAGGCGATTCAGACCCTAAGTCATTTATTCCTCAGATGATTGAATGGTACCAGGCGGGAAAATTTCCATTCGACAAAATGATAGAAACATTCCCGTTTGATCAGATTAACGAAGCTGCTGAAGCCGCCGAATCCGGGCGGGTGATTAAGCCCGTTCTTGTATTTTAAGTTTGTCCCGAAATTCAAATTATTTTTATAACAAAAACAGAGATTAATTCGTGGATATTAATAACAATAAAAGTGATTACGGCGTGTGGAAATTTCTCGCCTGGTGTGGACCCGCTTGCCTGGTTATCTTTTTAGGCTCGTGGGGGATTCTGGCACAAAACTTTCCCCCGGTGGGCGCGGACCTTTCCCCTTTAGAGATTGCTGCTCACTATCGCAATAACAATATGGCACTGGTGACAGGCTTGTCTATTGCCATTCTTGCGTGGGGTTTTTATTACGCCTGGGGGGCCGCAATTGCCCAGGTTATTCGTCGTGTAGATGGCCCCGACAGCATTCTCGCGAACCTGGAGGCAATGGGGGCAACTATCACAGCGGTATGCCCGCTGATCGCCTGTGCGATCTGGGTCACTATTGCTGTCGAGGCTTCTATCTTGGCCCCAGAAACCATTCACGCCATGTATTTTATGGGCTGGGTGTTTATCGACATGACTTACATCGTCACCAGCTTTCAGTTGCTTGCAGTCAGTATTGCGTTTTTACGTGATTCGCGTGAAAGGCCACTGATACCAGCCTGGGCTTGCTGGTGGGGATTTTTTACCTGTGTGTCCTGGTTCCCTCTGAGCCTGATCTCTTTCTTTAAAACAGGGCCTTTTGCTTTTCACGGGTTATTTAATTTTTGGGTTGCCTTCGGTACCTACTTTAGTTGGAGCTGTTTGATGTCAATTTTCATCATCAAGGCGGTGAGCCGTTTACAGCGAGAAGAGGCGGCATTGGTTGCCCAGTAATATTTTGAATTTTGATGTATCGACAGAATCAGTGGATGCTGTTGGTAAACCTCAGCGAGTAGCTGGAAGCAGGAGAGAATAATGAAAGTTGCTGTGATTGGTAGTGGTGCAGCGGGTTGTTCCGCGGCGTATACGCTGAGAAAACATGGGCACGAAGTCCATCTTTTTGAAGCTTCGGACTCCATTGGCGGGCGTACCAAGCAAGTTAATAAAGAGGGGTTTAACCTTCCCAGTGGGGCTCTTTTCTTGATGGAAGGGTTGTACCCGCGAGCGTCAGGTTTGATTGAAGAAATGGGGCATAGTCAAGATTTGATTCCCTGGGCTGGAGACACCCAACTGGTGGATAAGGATGACTCCCGTTACCCCGTAAACCTGGTGAAAATGCCGAGTTATCTGTCAATTCCAGTTCTCAGCTTTGGTGACAAGGTACGCCTCGCTGTAGCCGGTGTTCGTATATTGCTTACGCCTGGGCCCAAAAACCCATTCGACGGGGGGCAGCTGGGGCAGTATGACAAAGGGGAGAATATGGAGGACTGGTCTCGTAAAAATCTGGGAGACCGCGCGTACGACTACATTATAAACCCAATGATGAATTTTCTGACCGCTGCACCTTCTCGTGAACTGGCTACCGGTTTCCCCTTATCGATGATGAAAAAAGCGTTGTCGATGAAGCTCTCGGTGCCACCCGGTGGTATGGGGCAAATCAGCGACTGGTTTATCGAAAAAAGCCCCGGGGTTGAGATTCATTTTTCTTCAACGGTTGAAAAGGTCGAAGCTAATGGTAGTGGATACCAGGTTTTCGCCAACGATGTTTCGCATGACGTCGATGCTGTGATCGTTGCGACCGAGGCATTTACGGCGGCTGAAATTTTAAAATCTTGTGTTCCTGATTCGGCGGTTCAACGGTTACTCAACGTTCCCTACGGCAAGTATGCAACGGTGTCGATTGGGTACCAAAATAACCCCTGGCCAGATTTTCCCGCAGATCTGGTGCTTCCTGTGGGTGATGACCTGAATATTAACTGCTTGCTCTTGAACAGTCGGCGTCAGCCAGGCTCTGTTCCGGAGGGAGGCGAGTTGGCTACGGTGATATTTAACGTAGCAGGGCTTCCCGCCTTAAGCGATGAGGACATCAAACGAGAAGCGCTTGAAGCCGTTACCCAGGTGTTTGGCGCGGCACCTGAGCCATTATTTGTGCATTTGTTCTGCTATGAGCGCGGCGTGAGTATCCCCGGTCCAGGCCTCAGTGGTTCATTGGACGGCTTGCATCAAGAGTTACCCAAAGGTATTTGTGTGGCGGGGGATTATTTTGCCAGTGCCAGTGTTGAAACTGCCGTCTCTACAGGGGAAACCGCGGCCTTGAAATTACATAACAGTCTAGCTTGAACCGTGCTGATTAACGGCGTTACCCGGCGCCATTGAGTGGCTTGTGGTGATGGCTTTTCGGTGTGCCTGTATAACAATAATGCGTTTTAACTGATTGAGTGAGGGGTGATTAATTTGAGTAGTGAATTACGTGATTCTCCAACACAAGCGTGGGTTGATGAATTGCGCTTGCGATATCCTGTTGAAAGAACCGTGGACGATGCTTTGAGTCGGAAACTTTCCCGTCGACTGGATCCGGCAATGACGGCAACAGATATTGTTGATCTCCAGCAAAGACTGGAAGCCTTTCTGCCGAAGCGAGTGACGGGTGAATTTGCGATTCGTAACTTGGCTCCCCTCACTGGTGGCGCATCGAAAGAACAGTTTTCGTTTGAAATGGACTGGACTTGCGAGGGCGAAAAGCGCGTCGCAGAACGCATGGTTTTACGCAGAGAGCCTGCAGAATCAGTGGTTGAAACGGATAGATTACGTGAATTCCAGCTGTTTGCCGCGGTGAAAGATATCGTTCCTGTTCCAGCTACCTATTGGCTGGACCCAACTGGAGAGGAACTGCTCAGGCCGTCCATGATCTGCGGTTTTGTCTCCGGTGTTCAAAAACCGGCGGCCAGTTCAAAAAATGTGACGGGCGTTGGTATTCAGTTTGATAAAGAACATCGTGATGCCATTGGACCACAGGTTATTGAGTACCTGGCCCGCATTCACAATTTTACGGGCGAGGGTAAAGATCTATCGGCATTTGATATGCCTGCACAAGATACAACCCAAGATGTCGACTGGCAGATTAACTGGTGGGCCAGGGTGTGGGAGGAAGACCGGCAAGAAGCGGTTCCTCTGATTACAGCGGCGGAACACTGGTTGCGCGCTAATCGAAAACCGTTGGATGTGGTGTCTCTGGTTCATTCAGATTACCGCACTGGCAATTACCTGTTTGATCCTGACAGCAAAGAAATTACAGCGGTACTAGATTGGGAGCTGGGATATTTTGGTGATCGCCACTATGACCTTGCCTGGTTGTTATTACCTGCATTTGTCACACCCGGAGAGGGTGGTGAGCCTTTGTATGGCTCAATTTTTAATCGGCAACAGTTCATTTCAGATTATCAAAAAGCCAGTGGGCTGATAGTGGATGAAGATCGGTTGCGCTATTACACAGTTTTTGCCTTGTGGAAGGGATCAATCATGATTTTGGGGTCTGCTCTGCGGGCAGCGAAAGGTCTGAAGACGCATCAGGATATTCTTATGACCTGGTTTGGAGGTTTGGGTTACCCCTTTCTGGAAGCTCTTCGTCAGGCATTAACAGATGCGTCTAATCCAAAACAATGAGACCTGTTGGTACGCCAGCTCTTATTGTCGAGCGGGTAAGTACAAATGCTAACAGTTTGTTTTATTTATTAAATAATTGAGGAAAGCTCATGCGCCCAAGTTTTGACCTTCGCCTGCAAACCATGATGAAGGCAATGACGGAAGTGGTTCTTCCCGCAGTTGACCCCGATAACAGTGCCGCCGTTGAGCAGGCGAATCTGGTTATTGGTTCGCTTAATCTGTTAACCGAGCAGGTTGAGTATGCCCACTGGTTTGCTGTTGCCGATATTTATTCTCATGTCGAACTGTTGAACCAGTTGATAGACCTTAGCGGGCTGGAATTGGAAGTAGAGCAGAAACAGGCTGTCAATGAAGCCAGAAAAACCGCAGAGCGGTGGAACGTCACGTTGACTGAAGTGGAGAGTTGCGGGCAACAAGTGCGTGATTTTGCTTCTGAATTGATTGAGAAAATCGCGTCTCTGCAAGATAAGGCATTGTTAGAGAAAACCACCGAGATAGTTTTGCAGCATAGCTTGCCGCAGGTTTCGCGAGAGCGAGCTTTTGTGGCGAAAACCAACTTTGATGTGAATCCGGACACTCTGATGAGCCTCAAAGATGCGATGAAAAAATATTCCCCAGAGCCCTGTTAACAGAATTGATACCACTTGCTCGATAAGAATTGGAGAGGAACATGTTTGACCACGTAAAACTGTCACGCCCTGATCTGGCCGTGGAGCCGCGACATGATGGCCGTCATCAGCTCAGGCCAGGCTCAATGGATCGTGAATCCATTCCGTACACAATAACCCTGCCGGAAGAAAAAATTGCGTTTTTTACCTATACCTGGGTGGATCAGGCGCACCAGGCGGGAGCTGCAGTGATTATTTTCGGGGCGGGAGTAGGGCCTGAACCCATCGTTGCAAAATTGCCTAATCGCCCCGTGTCACCGGATATGGATTTTTCCGATTGGAAGATTGAAAAATTTACCATGAAGCAAGACCTAAAGTTCGGTAAGGCTGAGGTCTACTGGGAAAGCGATGAGGCAACTATTGACTTTACTTACGAAGGGTTTCATCCGCCGTACTCCTATGCCTCGAACAAAAAGGGGTGCCCTTCCTATTGTGCTCATGATCGTATTGAACAAAGTGGCAGGGCTAAAGGGACATTGACGCTAGGCGATCGTGTGATTCCCTTTGATACCACGAGCCATCGCGACCACAGTTGGGGCACCAGAGACTGGGCTGCATTTATGAACTACCGCTGGTTTCACGCGCAGGTTGGAGATGATATTTCTGTTCATTTCTGGCATCTGCATGCGATGGGGCGAACGGATTTGTATGGCTATATCTATAAAGACGGGCAGATGGCCGAAATCTCTGATCTTAAAGTTGACTGGCAGGGGGATGATCAATTTCGGCATACCTCTGCACAGATGGTACTCACCGATGAACTTGGTCGAGAGGTTAACGTTACCGCCGAGTTTTTCGCTCACTTCCCTTATGAGCCTGACCCGGTGATAACGTTGATGGAAGGCGCTGCTCGCGCCTGGATAGATGGCCAAGAGGGTGTCGGATGGATGGAAATGGGATGGCAAACAGAATATTTACGCCACATTGTTGAGCAAAGCCCGAACTACTAGAAACAAAGATTTAAATAATATTGTTAATAGGTGTATTTTATTGAAGGTTTAAATTTTTCGGTATATACCGTTTTTATAGATAGTTAAAACAGTTTTTGTGTGATTTTGTTGATATATTGTTAATAGCTATACTTAAATGGGTGTATTGCTCAAAGCAGTTGGTCATCCGAAAGAGAGTTTGTTTGTGAACATGAGCGGCCTTCGCTGAAGTCGTCGCTCATCAATAACTGGCAAGAGTGGGGTTATAAAATGCTTAATCGTTATGTGGTGATGAGGTCTGTCTCCCCCTTTACGATGTCCCAGCAGATAAAAAAGTGCGTTGGCAAGCATAGTATAAGGCTGGTAGGTGATGAAGGGCCGGGGGATTCTTACCTGAAGCATTTGCCCAACAAAAAAATGTCCTTCAGTGTTATTAAGTATGGCTCTGACGTGGAGGTTTGTGGTCCAGCCCAAAAAAGTAATTATCAGATTCAGCTCGTGCTTAAGGGTAATTGCAGTATTGATCATGGTGGTGAATCGATTGACCTGGGTGCCGGGGACGCAGCGATTATTAACCCTTTGAGTGAGAGTTCTCTGGTTTATAAGAACGCGTGTGAAAAATTGATTATTACCCTGGATTCTGATTTTGTGCAGGCACGGCTTGCTCAGGAGACGGGAATGCGGCTGAAAAAGCCGATCAATTTTGATGTCAGGGTTGAGAAAGAAAATGACAATGGTTATTTGATTGACTTGATAAAGTTTTACGGCAAGCTGGCGGACAAGCAGAAAGGGAGTGCAAATTTTTGCCATGTCAGTGACGTTATGATGGACTCTGTTGTAAGTGCATTGCTGAAGTTTCACTCCAGCAACTATGATTACTTACTGCAAAACAATTCTTCAATGTTACCCACACAGTTAAAAAACGCACTTGAATATATTGACCATCATCTGCTGGAAGATATTAGTATTGACGATATTCTTGATCGGGCTCTGATTGGCGAAAGGCTTTTGTATAAGTATTTTCACGATCACCTGAAGACCACACCGCAGGCTTATATAAAATCTTTGCGTCTGCACAAAATCCGGAATGAGCTGATATCCGGAGACCCTAACAGCACCAGAGTTACAGACTTGGCTTTGAGTTTTGGATTTAGCCATCTTGGCAGATTCTCAAAACAGTACCGTGACGTATTCGGTGAGTTGCCCTCAGAAACACTAAGAAAACGTAGTTCGTAAAAAACAATATTGGTTCATTTTTTGGATGTTCTTGTCATGGCGATAGGCGTCTTTTTACGCGATTTGCTTTTGGGTTTAGTTATCAATTTAGTTTTATTCTCTTCTTTATCTAATAAACAGATCGGGTAACTTTTTGGCTGCCAGCGCTTTGGTATATTAAATAGTGTCATTAATTACTAAAAATTCTATTTGTTATATTTTTTCGCAGATTATATTGCGCTCATCTTTATCTTAAGTGGGAAAACCGTTTATTCGTTCACTATATGGACATTTGCAGCAGTTGGATCATTGATTTTCAATATTTATATCTCCTGTTTCTGAAGTAATATTCTTATTATCTTGCTAATAATATTACTGTTTTTTTAACAACCGATATTTTTATGTGATTTCTTTATTGATTCTTAATACTTCACCTGTGCCGTTTAATGCTATTTGGGCGAGTTGCTTCAATTGTTCATTTTTTTAAAGTTTGATTGGTTAGGCGTTAATTCTGTATTTAGTGCACCTATTGACATATATTTTTTATTGCTGTTATATGCGCATTAATTGCAGTTTGTAAGATTGCAGGCTGCCGTATTTTTAATAACTAGAATAATGTTTTTATAGAGAGGGTTTGAGATGGGATACGCTGCAAAAAAATCTTTCAAAGAATTCAAGAAAAAGCCATTAGTCGCTGCATCGGTTTTAATGCCAATACTCATGTTTGGCTCGACTGTTACGCACGCTGCGTTAGAGGAAATCATTGTTACGGCAAACAAGCGAGCCGAAAGTGCCAATGATATTGGTCTGTCGATTTCAGCAGTTTCGGGTGAAAAGCTGGCTGAGCAAAAGCTGACGTCGCTGGAGGAAATAACTACAGCGGTTCCGGGCTTGGTGTTTGCGACCAGTCAGCAGGGGACTCCCATCCTGACGCTGCGTGGCGTCGGGTTTAACGAAAGCTCTCTCGGTGTGTATCCGGCAACGAGTCTGTATGTTGATGAAATTCCCTTGCCGTTTCCGGCGATGGCGGCTCACAGCGCTTACGATTTAGAGCGGGCTGAAGTGTTGAAAGGTCCACAGGGTGTGCTGTTTGGGCAGAACTCAACGGGTGGCGCTATTAACTTTATTGCTGCCAAGCCAACAGAAGAGTTTTCCTACGGTGGCGATGTGAGTTATGGCAGTTATAACAAAGTCGAAGTGAATGGCTTTGTGAGTGGTGCGTTGAGTGATACGGTTAGTGGTCGACTTGCTTTTCAAACGGCTCACGCAGATGAGTGGCAGGACAGCCTCACCAGTAATGAAGAAAACGGTAAGGAAGATTACACGGCGATGCGGATGGCGTTGCGATTTGAGCCCAGTGATACTGCTGAAATCAACGTCAATATTAATGGCTGGACAGATAAGTCAGATCCTCAGGCTTTGCAGTACGTCGCGGCGACACCCAAGCGCTTTGATCAGGCTCCGGGACAGGCTGCGGCGCTGTTTGCCCTGCCTTTAACCAAAAAAGATGCTGAATCTGCCGATTGGTCCGATATTGATGAGCCTTCCGGCGATAAAGAATTTATGCAGTATTCCGTTCGTGGAGACTTTGAATTAAATGACAGCATGACTCTCACTGCATTAGCTGCCTACAGTGATTACGAGCAAGAGCAATCTGTTGATGGTGATGGCCATAATCTGGTTTCCGCTGGTTATATTTTTAACAAGGGTGATGTTGATTCAACTTTCTTGGAAGTTCGTCTGTCGGGAGATGAAGATTCCTTCCGTTGGGTTGTGGGTGCCAACTATGAAGACAGCAGTACCTCTGAAGATCAGCTGTTGCAGCTTAATGACAACACAACGACTCGCCCGCAAACTCTTTTTGTCCATAGAACTGGCTCATTGTTAGAGCAGGAAATAGAGTCTTACGCTTTCTTTGGAAACATAGAATATGATTTGGCGGAAGATTTAACGCTCAAGGTGGGTGCGCGATACACGGATACTGAAATAGAAGCGGATGTTTGTAACTGGGCGCCAGAAAATGCGGATGGTTTTGGTCCGGGCAGTAACACAGCTACGCTATTTAACGCGTTGCCTGCGATCTCTGCGGGTATTCTTGGTGTTCCCGTGCCAGCGTTTGATCCTATCGGGGTTAATGATTGCTTTACGTTGAATGCTGCGCCTCTTGAGCTGGGTGTTCCAGGTTTCCCATATCAGGATACGCTTGCTGAGGATAATGTTTCCTGGCGGTTGGGGCTTGATTTCCAAGCGACGGAAGACGCGCTGGTTTACGCGAATATTTCCCAGGGTTATAAAGCGGGTAGTTTTCCAAATATTCCCGGGAACGACTTCAGCCAGCAGCAGCCTGTTACCGAAGAGTCCGTTTTGGCTTACGAGCTCGGTTTTAAGGCAACGATGGCTGATGGCTCAGTGCAGTGGAACGGGGCAATATTCCACTACGATTACGAAGACAAGCAGGTGAGGGGTAAGGTTGATATTGCCTTGTTTGGCCCGTTGGATCGTCTGGTGAATATCCCTGAGTCCACGATTACCGGCGTTGAAACAGATATTGTGGCGCAGCTAACGGATGAGTTGACGCTGACGGCCTCTGTGACTTACCTCAACTCTGAGGTTGATAAATACCCAATGACGCTGAACGGCGTGCCTTATGCCTTCGATGCGTATGGAGTTAACCGGGATTTGTCTGGCGAGGATCTACCTTTTACGCCTGAATTAAGCTATAGCCTTGATCTGGATTACAGAACTTCGCTAGAGCAAGGCGGTACCTTGTTTATGGGGGTGAATGTCGTTGGGCAGTCTGATTCTGATGCCGTATTTGACGGAGATGATCTGACTATCGAGGGCACTATTCCTCGTGGGGTGCCTGCTGTTACAGGTGTTGATGCCGGATTTCATAAATCGATTACTGACAATTACTTTGTGATTGAGGATTACTTTACGGTAGGTGCCAGAATAGGTTATGAGTCGGATGATGGCCATCTCAGGGTAATGTTATGGGGTAAGAATATCACCGATGAGTATTACTGGAATTCAGTTATCGCCTCTTCTGAAGGTGCTGGACGATCGGCTGGCCGGCCACGAACCTACGGCATAACGGTCGGCTATAAATACTAGTTTTAGTGCGTTAGCTTGTTCTGCAAAAGAGGCCGTTTCCGGCCTCTTTTTGGTTGTGGGTTTTGTGTGTTTTCAGGTCTTGCAGGTTGCTGGTTGTTGTTGGTTTGTTTGCGGACTGCTTCATTAGTGTCTTTTGTTACAAAAAAATTCTTTTTATATCTCCTATTTAATTTTATTGTTGGTTTTTTGTTATTTTAATAAGGTTTTTATGTGTTTTTTCAATTGACATATTAGTATCCCACATTACAATAATCTTAATATTTTGATTGATGTTGTTTTTTTGAGGTTCTTGGTACCGGCAGGCTTGCCGGTCGCTTTTTGTAGGGGGGAGGCGTTGTGTGGCGATTTGATGAAATTAAAACCTTGCTCGACATCCCGCGTTATTGGGCGCGGGTATCTCCGGATAAAGTGGCGATTCGCGATGGGCGGTCAGCTGTTACCTACAGTGAGTTGGAGCGAAATTCCAATCGTATAGCTAACCGCATCGTTGAGTGTGGTATTCAGCCGGGTGCCAGGATCGGTTATGTCGGCAGAAACAGTATTGAGTTTTTTGAGATATGGTTTGGGGCCTGTAAAGCCGGTTGTGCTATCGCGCCTTTTAACTGGCGCTGCGCCGTACCAGAGCTTGTCGATATGGTTGATGATGCCGGTACACCTCTGGTTTTCTCTGAAGACGTTTATTCAACGCCCAAAATGCTCGAGGTGAAGGATAAATCGGCAGCTGCTTTTGAGCTTGTGAGTTTTAATGCTGAGAGTTGTTCTGATAAAGATCTGCGCTCTATCCACTGGTTGGGTGGTTGGGCCAATCATGTCGGCGATCACAATCCTGGCATCAAGGTGCATTCTGATGATGTGGCGTTGCTGGTTTATACCTCAGGTACCACGGGTAAGCCAAAGGGCGCCCAGTACGACCATCAGGCATTCAACTACTCTTTTCTCTGCATGTCCCTGGAGCCGGAAATGGGCTGGAACCCTGATGATGTGGGTTTGATGGCTGTGCCGAATTTTCATTTGGGTGGTAACTGGGTTCTATTGCCTGCGCTTTATCACGGCGCAACTATCCGAACTATTCCTGCGTTTGACCCGGAAGCTGTTTTGGACGCAATCGAAAGAGATAGCGCCACTATTTTGCCATTGGTTCCAACCGCATTGCAGATGTTGGTTGAGCACCCCAAAGCGGCGACTACTAATTTCAGTTCTTTGCAGCGGGTTATTTATTTTGGGTCGCCTATTAGCGCTGATGTGATGAAGAAGGCTGTTGGCACGTTAGGGTGCAAGCTGAATCAGTTGTATGGCAATACGGAAACCTGGTTTGTCACGCTACTTGGTCATGAAGATCACCTTGCGGAGCAATCTTCGCGATTAGCCTCCTGCGGTAAAGCCTTGCCGTTGATCGATGTAAAGATTTGCGACGAAGAAGGGAAGGAGCTTCCTGTTGGCGAGGTGGGAGAGCTTTGTATCCGAACGCCCACGATCAATATGGGGTATTTGAATAAGCCGGAGGCTACCGCCAAGGCTTTTCACGATGGCTGGTATCGGAGTGGTGATCTTGCCAGGCTCGATTCTGAAGGCTTTATCTTTCTGGTCGACAGGGCCAAGGACATGATCGTGAGCGGTGGAGAAAACATCTACTCCGTCGAAGTTGAGAGGGTGTTGAATTTGCACCCGGAAGTTTCGCTGGCAGCGGTGATTGGTATTCCAGACGAGAAGTGGGGCGAAAAAGTGACAGCTTTTATTGTGCGGGCCCGTGAATCCGATGTTGCGGATGAGCAGTTTGGCTTGGAATTGATTGAGCATTGTCGACAGTACCTCGCCGGTTACAAGGTTCCCAAAGAAATTATGATTCAGGATTCTCTGCCGCTAAATCCGACTGGAAAAATTCAAAAAAATGTACTTCGTGAACCTTACTGGGGTTCCGTTAACCGCTACATCAGGTAAATCAATCTGATTATATTGAGGAAAAAATATGCCGTATAACTCTGTATTTAAAGACGATTCATTTAAAGGGAAAACCATTGTAGTTACAGGAGGTGGCAGTGGTATTGGTCGTTGCACAGCCCACGAGTTGTCTTCCCTTGGTGCTGAAATAGCATTGGTTGGCAGGAAGCAGGAAAAGCTTGATCAGGTGGCAGCGGAGATCGCTGAAGACGGCGGTGTTGCCAGTACCTGGTCTTGTGATATTCGCGACGAAGAAACGGTGATTAAAACTGTCGACGGTATTCTGGCAAAGCATGGGCGCATTGATGCTTTGGTCAATAACGCGGGTGGTCAGTACCGGGCAAAAATGAACACTATTACTACCAAGGGCTTTGAGGCCGTAGTGCGTAATAACCTGACCGGCGGATTTATTTTTATGCGAGAGGTTTACAACCGCTGGATGATCGATCATGGCGGTAGCATCGTCAATATTATTGCTGATATCTGGAATGGCTGGCCCTACTTTTCGCATTCTGCCGCGGCGCGAGGTGGCATGCATACACTCACTGAATGTGCGGCTACGGAGTGGGCTGAATCTGGTGTAAGGGTCAACTCTGTCGCGCCAGGCTCTATCGCATCAAGTGGTTTGGATACTTACGATGAAAAAGATCGCGAATTTATCCGCACTGAAATAGCCGGAGAAATTCCATTGAGGCGTTTTGGGACGGAATCAGAGGTCGCTTCGGTGATCACTTTTTTATTGTCTCCTGGAGCCAGTTTTGTGACCGGTTCCTGTTTTCGCGTAGACGGCGGTGCGCCCAATGCCCGCCGGGGCTGGTGGGAAATACAGCCGTCTAAAAATAACGAGCCTTACCATGGGTTTCATCGTAATCAATCACCAGACATCCTCTCGGATATCGATTTTAGTAAATGATTTGGATCGCCAATTATTTTGTTCACTTAACTTTTAAAAGGATCAAGCAAGCATGACTGACGACATTTTGTACGAGAAAAAAGGCCCTGTGGCTTATGTCACCCTTAACCGCCCGGAAAAGAAAAACGCCATTACCATCGACATGCATCACCGCCTGTGTGAAATCTGGACGGATTTTCGCGATGACCCTGAATTGCGAGTAGCACTATTAAGAAGTTCGAGTGATTTCTTTTGTGCTGGCGCTGATCTGGAAACGCATGCGCCAGAATGGCAGAACGTTGGCCCGATGGTTGGGCGCAATCGCATTGATGATGGTCTGTGTGGTATTACTCGCGGACCACTGGCGCGTTTTTACAAGCCGATCGTGGTGGCCATTGATGGCTGGTGTGTGGGGCATGCCGTCGAGTTGGTGATGGCTTGTGATATTCGTATCGCTACAGACCGTGCTCAGTTCGGCACCTTTGAAATTCGTCGGGGCATGCATTGCGCTGATGGCGGTATCGTCAACATGCTCAATACCTGCGGCGTTGGCCCAACGCTGGAGATGCTGTTGACCGGAGAAGCGTTCGATGCCCAGAAAGCCTACAACGTGAATATGGTGTCTCAGGTGGTAGCACCAGAAGACCTTGAAGCAACTGCAGAGAAAGTTGTCGCTCAAATTTTGCGTTGCGATCAGGCTGCGATTGAGTCGGCTAAAGAAACTGTATTCGAATGTATTGGCAGACCTTATTATGACCAGCTTCGCGTAGAAGCTATGTGGGGTTATGCATTGTGTGGCGGTAGCGAAAATTTCCGTCAACTTCGCGAGCAATTTTTGAATCGAGAGGATAAAGGGCGTGTTGGCACAACCGAGAATCCTCTTTAACTAGCAAGTTGAAAGCCTTCAGTAGAAGGCATCAACTTAAGAAATTAAGGATTTTATGATGACCGACAACCTGCAAATTCCTACTGGCTTTTCCCCGATGAAACTTGAGAAAGGTTTCAATCAGCAATTTGGACAGATGTACTCCAAAGAGGATGAGGGGGGGCTAATTCTGGCTTTTCGGGTTGGCGATCATCATTTGAATCCGGTTGGCACTCTACACGGCGGTGCTATCGCTACCTTTGCTGATTTTCAAGTGATTCCGGCGTCCCGATTAGCTGGAGTGGACACTCATTCACCAACCATCACGCTGACCACCGATTATCTTGCTCCCGGAAAAGAGGGGGATTGGGTTGAGCTGCATGTCCGTCTGCAAAAAAGGACGGGCACCATGCTGTTCACTGCCGGAGAAATGTGGGTGGAAGGGAACATAATTGCCCGTACTACGGGTATTTATCGTGTGATGGCGAGGGCGTAACAGCCGGTGTATCCATTTTGACAAGTGGTCATTGACTCGCAAGTCGGTGGGGCGACCAGCCAATAGTAAGTGCTATTTATTTGAGTGCAGGTTAGAAAAATACATCACCGTCATCAGAGCCGGGTTTTCTGATCAGGCGCATAGGTGCGGTGTAGCATTTCAAGTCCCCTGAGGAGGTTAGTTCAATGATTGCCGAATTTAAATCAACGGCTTCAGCACCAGAAGTAGTGGACCCTTATTCCGTTCCTATCGAACAGATTGATGTCAGCGACCCACGCTTGTCTGAAGATGAAAAATGGAAACTGTATTTCAAACGACTGCGGGAAGAAGCGCCGGTCCATTACATTAAGGACAGTCCTTATGGGCCGTTCTGGTCTGTTACCAAATATCAGGACTTGATGGATGTTGAGGCGCAGCCAGAAATATTCTCATCCTCATGGAAATATGGTGGCATTACCATTCTCGACATGCAGGACCTGAATGTTAAGTTCCAGATGTTTATTGCCATGGACGAACCTGAGCATTCGCAACAGCGTCTCACTGTTGCGCCTGCGGTAGGGCCGCAAGAGCTGAGAAAGCATGCAACGCTGATTCGGGAGAGAACCAGCGGTTTGTTGGACAGCTTGCCGGAAAATGAACCCTTTGACTGGGTTGAAAAGGTTTCGAAAGAGCTGACCACTCGCATGTTGGCCACACTTTTTGATTTTCCTTGGGAAGATCGGAATTTGCTTCCTTTATGGTCTGATTGGGTGACCGCTGTGGACGCAGGGGCAGACCCTAAGCTCAATGCGGAAAGGGAGAAAAATCTGTTTGAAATGGCCGCTTACTTCAAGAAGCTGTTTGATGAGCGGAAGAGCGCTCCACCCAAGAATGACTTGTTGTCAATCATGGCACATTCAGAACATCTTGCCGATATGGATGAGCAGAACTTTCTTGGCAATATTGCGTTGCTTGTTGCCGGGGGCAGTGATACCACGCGCAACTCCATGACGGGCTTTGTTCAGCAGATTAATAAATTCCCAGAAGAGTGGAAAAAAATCAAAGCTGATCATTCGCTGATACCTACCGCCGTTACAGAAACTATTCGCCTGCAATCACCACTTGCTCATCAGCGTCGAACGGTTGTGCAGGATGTCGAGTTTAAAGGCCAGAAAATGCGCAAGGGAGACAAAGTTGTTATTTGGCATCGATCCGCAAATCGTGACGAAGAGGTGTTTCCCGATGCCGACAAGTTCGATGTGAATCGAGCTAATTCGCGCCGACATTTGGCATTTGGGTACGGGATACACCGGTGCCTGGGCTCGCGGCTTGGTGAGTTGCAATTGACCATTTTGATTGAGGAGATCCTGAAGCGGAAGATGGAGATTAAAAAGGTTGCGCCGCCGGAAAGAGTGTTGTCATGTTTTGCAGACGGTTATCACCATCAAATGGTTACCATAACCAAGGGGTGAGCTCATGGATACTAATTATAAATCCTATTTATGCCTGAATTGTGGTCTTGTCTATCACGAAGAAGATGGCTGGCCAGATGAAGGTCTTCCGCCCGGTACACGGTGGGGAGATGTTCCCGATGACTGGATATGTCCGCAGTGCGGGTCTGGAAAAATTGATTTTGAAATGGTTGAAATCTAACGGTTGAAGGCTTGATGATTGAAAGTTGATTTTTATATAGTACACAAGTAAACTATATGTGATTTATTTTTATTCTTCCTATCACGCAGAAACTCGTTTATAAATGCGGGTTAATTTTTCAGGTGGCTATGAAAAGGGAATAACCATGCGTGGTATAGAGCGAATAAGAACCGTTGATCGAACGACAAAACCCCTGCGAAAGGCGTTGCCGGTGTTGCCGGTTGCAGAAACAGTTTTGATTCGCTTAATTAGGATTGGAGCTTATGGGCTGGAAGATTATTTCCTGAATATTTTCAGGGATTTGGGGTTGACCGAAAAATCTTATCATGTGCTTTGCGTGCTGGTTGCGAGCAAAAAACGACAGGCATACCCAAGCGAACTCAGTGAATTGATAGGAACGAGCCGCGCCAATATGACAAAAGTATTGGCGGCTTTGGAGCGAGACGGGTTTGTATTGCGTGAAGGTGGCAAAACGGATGCCCGTCGTAGTCTTATAAAAATTACCCAGCGTGGAGTGAATGCAGTAAATAAAATTACGCCTTCAATTGCCGGGCCGGTAGGGAACGCATTTTCTGGTTTGAGTGATGAAGAAAAATCTACGTTGGATGATTTATTGAGGAAGCTGATTGTGTCCTTCGATGAGGCTAAATATAGCGCCGATTTGAATTTTTAATTTACCTGAAATAAAGCGGAGTGTTCATGAATAATAATGCGGTTTTGCGGCACGATTTAATCAGTGCTTGGTGTGGGCCAGGGTTTCTGATTACTTTTGTCTTTTTTTGGGGAATTTTGGGGCACAATATTCCTAACCCTTCACCAGCTTTGACGCCAGAAGCATTGTCTGCCCGCTATGCTGAAAACCTTGGCTCTATTCGTGCGGGTTTTATCCTTTCCTTGATTTCAGTCGTTTTGTATTTGCCGTGGACGTCCTTGCTGACTTCGCAGATGGCGCGCATCGAGGGTCGCTTCCCAACAATGGCTTACCTGCAATTATTGGGCGGTGGTCTGACCGTGATGGTGGTGTCTTTCAGTGCTTTCTTCTGGGTTGCTGCCGCATTCCGGCCAGATCAGTCCCCGGAAACAACGAGAATGCTGACGGATCTTGGTTGGCTCTGTATTGACCTCCAATACGCTTGTACCACCTTACAGATGATTGCTGCTGCTTTGGTAGGGTTGTCTGACCGCCGCCCCCAAATACTGTTCCCGCGGTGGGTGTGTTACCTCACTATCTGGTGTGGTCTGAGCTTTATACCTGCCAGTTTGACTGGTGTTGTTAAAACCGGGCCTTTTGCATGGGATGGCCTATTGAGTTATTACATACCTTACGCTTGTTGGTTGGGGTGGTTCGGTATTGCCAGTTTCTATATGATCAAAGAGGTTAAACGACGAGCTGAGCATGGTGAGCAAGCGGAAGCCGTCGTTGCTTGATTCTTTGATATCTCAGGCTTCTGGTTCGGAAGCCTGAGTTTTTTTCTCGCTTCAATACAGATAAAACTGCATGAGTAATTCTGCCGGATATATCAGTCCTGTTTCTTCCAGTGTGGGCACGCCCGGCACTCACGTGCCAGGTAAGAGTGCGCTGGAAAACGGCATGCTTATTTTTGTGTTGGCTGATATGTCGATGTTCGGTATGTTTTTTATTGTGTATTGCTTCGAAAGGTCTGCCAATTTTGCAGTTTTTCAGGCCTCCCAATTGCAGCTGAATCAGACATTGGGAATGATCAATACGCTGGTGCTACTGGTCAGTTCCTGGTTGGTGGTGATGGCAACCAAAGCTTTTCGCCATCAGGCACCCCGTGCAGCCGCCTCCTGCATGGGTTTGGCGTTATTGTGTGGGTTTGTTTTTATTGCAAACAAATTTTATGAGTATTCTGAAAAGATCGGTGATGGCATAACGTTGCTCACCAACGACTTTTTTATGTTTTATTACATTCTCACCGGAATACACATGCTCCATGTGATTGGCGGGATGATTGTTCTTCTTGTGTTTACGATTAAGCTGGCCGGTCAAAAGTGGAGTAGCCTTACTCATGCAACGTTAGAGGGTGGGGCTGCTTATTGGCACATGGTTGACCTTTTGTGGGTTGTGATTTTTCCTCTAATCTATTTTTTAACCTGATGGATAAGATACTTTTTAATCGGTCTTCGATTGTTGCGGTGCTGCTGTTATTCGCGACGGTCGCTGCCTGGTTGATTTTTGAGCAATACGCTGGAAATTTTTACGCGTCCGTCATCATTATCCTGATTGCCCTCATCAAGGTGCGTGCGATTTTGTACACATTCATGGAGCTTTCGTGTCAACTGCTCATATGGAGAGTGGTGTTCAATGTCTGGTTGCTTATTGTTGGCGTAGCACTGGTTACTGGATCCTACAGCTCTTTTTACGGATAGCAATCACTGTTGTGAAAGGAGGTGTTTTTCTGGATGGCGAAGGAATCCCCTGCTTTTTTCTAAGAAAATGATGGGCGGTTTTTAATCGAATGAATGTATCTGCTTTGACCCGATATATACTTGTTTGTGTGTATCAAGTATGATTGGCGCTGAATATTTACCGATGAGCACGGCTTCTATTCACTTGCTGTTAGTTTGTTGAACAGACATGGCAGGTTGTTGCGAGCAGATAGAGAATAAGTAGGAGTCGACTCTGTTTTTTCGGGGTAAGAAATGGCATGCAACTAACCTTTGCGGTTCCACTACAAGTTGCAGAAGCGTAGCTTTTCCGCCCCGTGATCCGGATACAGTGCATCTGATGGTATCTCTGTGTCACCCTGTTCAGGAGAGAGGCAATGACGAACCCGTACGAAACGCTGAAGATCGATCGCCCAGCTAAAGAGATTGCGGTAGTGACGCTCAATCGTCCTGAGCGATTTAATGCCATGACAATGACGATGTTTGACGAGCTGGAGGCGTACCCTAAAGAGCTAAATAAGGATGATGATCTTCGTGCAGTTATTCTCACCGGTGCGGGCAACTATTTTTGCGCGGGTTTCGACCTGCAGGAAATCGATGAGATGTTTGAAATGGATGTCCGCGCATTTCTGACTTTTCAGGAAAAGGCTGTGGCGAGCATGATGGCGATGAGAACGATGCGGGTACCAGTGATCGCCGCGGTTAACGGTGCTGCTGCAGGGGGAGGGTTTGCTATTGCCTTGCACGCAGATATTCGCCTGGCTTCACCGAGAGCGGTCTTTAACGCTGCGTATGTAAAAATCGGGCTATCCTGCGGGGAAATGGGGACTTCCTGGCTTCTGCCCCGCATGGTCGGTATTTCAAGGTCTGCAGAAATTCTCTATACCGCCCGCAATGTGGGTGCAGAGGAAGCTGAACGGATAGGTCTGGTGAGTCATGTCTATCCGCAGGAGGCACTGCTGGATGAGGCTATGGCGATGGCCGAGGTCATTGCTCAAAACTCTCCGGGTGGTATTCAGCTATCCAAACGTGCGATGCAGGCCAGTCTGGAGTCGGCATCGATGGCCGCCGCTATCGAGATGGAAAACCGCGGGCAGGCCCTGTTGAGTCGCGGCAGTGATTTTCGTGAAGGTATTGCGGCCGTCAGGGAAAAAAGGGCAGCCTGCTATTCGGGAACATAGGGAGACTTCGAAAGCATGATTAATGACTTGGGTAAACAAAATACTTACGACTTGTTGCATTGGGAGAATGATTGATGTCAGTTTGGGACTGGGATGATGAAACCCGTTCACGGCTAGCGGATTTTTTGGCGCAAAAAGGTATTACCAAAGGCCAGTTAACCACGAAAGCCATTGGTGACGGGCATTCAAATCTGACGTTTCTGGTGACGGATGAAACCGGTTACCAGGTGGTTGTGCGGCGGCCACCACCGCCACCTACACCGCCCGGTGCTCACGATATGCTGCGGGAAGCCCGTCTGATCACAGCGATCGGAAAGACGCCGGTTCCGGTCGCGAAATGTCTGGCAACAGCCGAGGCAGGTGAAGTGCTGGATGTGCATTTTTATGTTATGAGTTTTGCTTCTGGACCCGTAGTGACCACGAAAACACCGGCACCGCTGGATACGCCGGAAGTGCGTCGCGAGATTGGCTTTTCGCTGATTGATACTCTGGCTGATCTGCATGAAGTGGATTGGAAAGCGTTAGGGTTGTCGGATATGGGTAGGCCCGAGGGGTTTAATGCCCGCCACAGGAAAAATATGGCGCGTCTGGTGGCCCATGAAAATGGCCAGCCACCATTGCATTTTCAGGCTGTTGATGCATGGCTGGCTGAACACGTACCGCCTGAATCGGGTGCGACGGTTATCCATAATGATTTTCGCATTGGCAATGTGGTTCTCGACGCTGAAAATCGGGGCGCGATAGAAGCTGTACTTGACTGGGAATTGGCAACCCTCGGTGATCCTCTACTTGATCTGGGCTATTTTCTGATCAGTATTCCCCGATCCAGAGAGGGGCTTACCCCGGCAGAGGAACTAGGCACAGCCATGCTTGAGGAAGGCTTTCCGACCCGGGAAGAACTGGCTGCGCATTATGTTGCCAGAACAGGTGCCGACATCAGTAATCTGCATTGGTATGAGACATTGGTGCTCTGGAAACTGGCGGTACTCTATGAATACGGTCGTCGCCGAGCGGTAAAAGGAGTAGGAGACCCCTATTTCAAGGACCAGAAAATGGTTCAGTCATTTCTCGAAGCCGCTCACAAAACTGCCGGGCTGCCACCACCACCCGCGCCTGAAATAAATGAGGAAAAACCATGAGCGACCATAACGAAGATTTCCATGATGAAATACTGCCCTCAGACACCGTGGGCAAGGAAGCACGTTTTTTTGACCGCTTTATGTTCAATATGCACCCGGCAGATAGCAACGCTCCTTCTGTTATCACCGGGTTCGGGCACTACCCCGGCCGCAACGTAGCGGATGGCTACGCTATCGTCAGCCTGCCTCAGGAACAGCGCAATGTGCGGTTTTCAACCGAACTCACAGCGACTGAGGGTGACGGTGCAGGCCCGTTGCGTTTTGAATGCCTTGAGCCCAATAAGGCCTGGCACCTGACATTGGGGCCGAACCCTACGGGGATGGAATACGATGTCGTGTGGCGTGCCAGAACACCCTATTGGCTGGACGTGGTGGAGGTTGAAAATGACGGCGACACTCCGACCAACTTTGAGCACCTTGTCCAGTCCGGCCGTTATGAAGGAACGCTGACCATTGACGGGGAGACACGTTCTGTCAACGGTTGGTATGGACAGCGGGATCGCTCCCGCGGAGTGCGTACCATGAGTGGTGGGCAGGGTTTACACATCTGGTACCAGGCCCAGTTTGCTGATCGTTCCGTTGGTTTCCTGCTGGTGGAAACCCGCACTGGTGAGCGTATGCTTCTGGACGGTGCTGTGATGCCAGAGGAAGGTCCACTGGATGATATTGTAGATGTGCGCCACAACCTGGTATTCAATGAACTGGATCTGGTGTCAGGAACCATTGAGGTCACCACAGAATCTGGCCAGGTTTACACCATCGAAGCTGATGCCTCTGCAGGGGGCGGCTATATGGCCGGTGCCGGTTACGGTGGTCACCACGGCAAAGTGCGTGGCAGAGATTATATGGAGCACGATGTTTATCCTTTTGACGGCTCTGTTAACCAGCGCACTGTGGATACTTCGCTGACTGATCGCCTCACACGTTTTACCTGGGATGGCAACGTCGGTTATGGCATCTTCGAATTCGCTCTAAGTCGGAGCTCCTCTTATAGCTATAAGCCGACACTTTTATAAGTCAGGCATAAGTTAGGTATAAGTCAGGTAGTTTTACGCCTAATATTTAGAAAGTCTGGGGCATGAGCCTTCCGGGAGTTAGCGAGATGAGTCAGGTGTGGTTAATTACCGGTGGAAACCGGGGGTTGGGAGCCGCGATTGCCCATGCTGCAATCAAAGCCGGTCATCATGTGGCGATTACCGCACGGAACCCCGAGAGCGCTGAAAATCACGTCAGTGTCGAGGGTGAGCAGTTGGTAGTGCTGCGCGCGGACGTTACTTCCGTGGAGGAAATGCAATCAGCGGTAGATGCCACTGTTGCAGCATTCGGCAGGATAGATGTTCTGGTGAATAATGCTGGTTATGGGCAACTGGGTAATTTTGAAGAGGTTTCCCAGCAGGGTGTAGAGCAACAATTCGCAACGAACGTCTTTGGCACCATGCATGTTACCCGGGCAGTGCTGCCGGTCATGCGGCGCCAGCGTAGTGGCCGTATTTTTAACATTTCTTCCATGGCAGGCTATCGGGGGTTTGGTGGTGGAGCGATCTACGGAGCTTCAAAATTTGCTGTAGAAGGGCTTTCAGAAGCGCTGGCAGAGGAAGTCAAAGACTTTGGTATACAGGTCACGATTGTTGAGCCAGGGTATTTCCGAACAGACTTTCTGGACAGCAGTTCAATGAAGATGGGCAGTATTGAAATCGACGACTATCAAGAGTTGTCTGCTGCCAGGCAAAAAGCGCGGCAAAGTTACAATCACCAACAGCAGGGCGATCCGGATAAACTGGCTGCGGCCCTCGTATTTCTGGCGGCGCAGCCGGAACCGCCATTGCATTTTGCGGTGGGTGACGATGCGATCCAGGCTATCGAGGAGAAAAATGCCCGGGTACAGCAGGATATAGATCGCTGGCGAACCCTGTCGGTTGAAACGAAATATACCGAGTCCTGAATTTTTGGGTGACAGTTTTTAGGCAGACAGTATTTTCAGGAACCGCAACGATTTTAGGTGAGAAAGAGCTCTTCCGGTTAATGTTTCCTCGCCCCGTCAGTGGGGCTTTCAAAGCATGCCTGATAAAACTTTGAGAGATTCACCCGAATGGTTGGCTGGTTCTTGTTTCCTGTTAAGCGTTCAGTGATAGGCGTTACTTGCCCGGATTGGCGACGCGGCCCTTGAATTTCCCGTTGGGGCGTATAGCGCGGTATGCAGGAACCACATTCTCCAGTTCATCGGGTCTTACCCCGTGCATAATGACGCCATCCGCGCCATTGTCGAATTGATCAACGATCCTTTTGGCAATATTCGCGGGGCTGCCGATTCCTGCCGCTGCGACCCATTCATCCGGAATGAGCTCGGCGACATGTTCCAGCTCGGCTTTTGTCGTTGCCAGATCATCCAGCCACCGTCCCAGGTTGGCAACAAGCTTGTCATTTTTGAATTTCTTGAGTACTTCCGGGTCCCACCGATTGGTTTTAACCAGAATGTCGCCGTAGAGTTGTAGATAAGTGCCCATTCGGGCCACGACTTTCAGTAGCTGCTGATCGTGGGTCAGGTTGTCGTTGACGATAGACAATATGGACCAGATTCTTAGCTTGTCCGGATCTCTGCCCGCTTTTTCAGCGCCCTGACGAGCCAGTTTAACCACACGCGCCAGTGTTTCATCGGTAAAAAAGGTGTGTAATACGATGCCGTCCATAATGCCCCCGGCCCATTCGATCACCTTTTCGCCAATAGCGACGCTCATGATGGGTACTTCGTCATTTACCTCGCCGAGCAAATGCATTTTTTTGTAGCTTCCCGCCGGGCCTTCGTGATCAAGGATGGTTTCGCCTCGGGTAAGTCGGCGAATAAGATCAACGTAATCGGTGGTTCTTTCCATCGTGTTAGGCTTTAATCCCCAGTCCTTCATCAGGTTGGGAATGCCGCTACCTAAACCGAGCGCAAACCGGCCCTTGCTGAGGCGATTCATTGTTACGCAAAATGACGCGGTTGCCATGGGGTTGCGCGTATTGGCGTTGGTGGCTGCGGTGGCTATACCTGAAGTAGTTGTGCTAGCTGCAAGCGCGCCACAGACAGAGCAGCCTTCTTTGAAATTAAAGCGTTCAGAAAGAAAGTTAACGCCTATTCCCAGCCGTTCAGCATTGGCTGAATCAGTGACGCAGTCCAGAGGGTTTTCAGAGTTACCTGCCAATGTGTAATAGCCAAGCTCATTCAGTTGTTCCATCGGTTCGAAACCTCTCTTTGGTGCCAGTGGCGTTGTTTAGAAATTTGCAGAAGACAGTTGTCGGCGTTTAACGGAAGCGCGCAATTCATTCCAGATCACCTCCTCAAGCAGACGCGCTTCAGCGCTATCAGTTTGCTCTGCGCGCGCATGAATGTCTGTCAGTAAATCGCGAAGCTGATGATTGCTCTGCTCCAGGTGGCTGATGCGCAAATCCGTGTCTTTTTCACAGGCTTTTGTTTTCAGGTTGTCATCATTGAATACCTCAGCTGCTTGCTGGAGTATCTCGCGAATGGCGGTATTTTCTTCAACCAGGCGACTGGCAGCGCGATCCCATTCCTCCGAGATCATCTCCAGCATTTGGCTCATCATAGAAGCCGTTGCCGCCTCAAAGCCGGTCAATTGCGGGGCGATTTGATTCGCCAGGCGGTCGCCCAGTTCGCGGGCTACGGGAGTGATACTCGGCTTCATAATTGCTCCATTAATTCAAGAATGGCTTTGTCTTGAGCGTTGCGCAGCCACCATGCGGCGTAGCACTGGATGACGTCGCGATTCGTACCTTCCTGCCATACTTTAGCGGCAGAGCTCCATAAGGCCTGGGCTTTTACGCAGGTAAAAATCTCCCACCAGCGCAGTGCTTCGGGGTCAACAGCAATGCCGCTCGCTTTTTGCCATATATCAAGAGCAACGGCTTTGGGAGCGAGTCCGCTTCTATTGTCATCCCGCCCAAAACAGAAGGTGCGATTGAGACTCCATGCCAAATCTTCCAGCGGATCGCCGATATGGGACATTTCCCAGTCGAGAATCGCCTGAATGTCGCCGTTGTCGTCATAAAGAAAATTGCCCGCGCGAAAATCACCGTGAACCATCGACAACTTGCTTGACTCGGGCAATTTCCGCCGGAGAAACCGGATAGCCGCTTGGGTAATGGGTTCCGCGTCAACATGATTCTGGTCCAGCTTGTCTGCCCAGTAGTTCAGCTCTAGCTCTGCTGTTGTTTGCCGGGTGCTGGGGCGCATAAAACCAAGTTCAAGTATGTCGATATCGATGGCCGCCAGTTGCCCCATGCGCGCCCAGAACTGCTCGGCGATGTGTGGTAACCGGTTTTTCCATTCGGGGGTTTGCAACTGGTATTCACTGTTGTGAAATCCACGGAGGTCTTCTGCGATCGAAATAGCGCCATCAAAATGGCTGGAATCCTCCTCCAGCAGAATCATTTTGGGAACAGGGATGCCATGCCCGTAAATGGCGCGGTAGCTTTCATATTCGTGTCTGCGGTCACTGTCGACAAGGCTCGCCGGAGGGTCTCGGCGCAAAATCAGTTTTTCTGTTTGAGTATGCCCATTTTCGTCACAGTAGTTTACGTCGAAGCGGTAGGTCTCCCGGGACGCTCCCAGCGGCAACCTGTGGAGGTTTGCTATCTCCGCTTTTTTCCACTGTGATATGTGGGTGGTGAGAAAATTAGTTAGCTGTAATTTTGTTATGGGTTTCAAAGGAAACCCCCCATATGTTTTGATTAGTGAGCTGGTTTTTGGGTATTTGTTATTCTGATCGAGCAGCTATTAATTATTATTTAGACTTAGTGTCTATTTAAATAGATTTTGTGTCAATTATTTTTGCAGCACAGCTTGTTCGATATTACACCCGCGAGTGTGGTTCAGCAGAATTTTGCTGAACCACCTTCCAGAATCTCGCTGTGTTTACGAAGTGATTTTAGACTGCTGGTCCAGCCACATTTTACCGCGTTGTTTGTTGAGCTCTTGAATAGAGTGGTTTTCTTGCGACACTCCATAACCGACGCGCCCATCATCCATCGTCCAGCGCATTAGTGCGATGTACAACATGGTGCTGACGTAACACACCCAAGGGGCGCCAACTTCTGAGGCGCCATAGAACTTCCAGACCTTACCGCGCACATCGGTGGCTTCTACTTCGTGGGTGCACGTAATTACGCCGGAGCGGATGGTGCGCATTTTCACGTCAGTCAATCCATAGGCTTTACCATCTTCCATGACATAACCGTGAGCGAGGCTTTGCTGGCTGCCGACAGGCTTTTGATAATCGCAACCTACAATCCAGTGGAAAGCCAGGTTTTTACCAAAGTGGGCGTGTATCCAGCCAATCGGTGGCATGTGGGTTTCGGGGCGAGGTCCCCAGCTATGGTCCATGGTTTCTACACAGTCGATTTGGTACTCTTTGCCGCGAAGTTTTAGGGTGCCGGTGATATGACCGGTTAGATCAAAGTGGCCACCGTAGCCTGTTCCAAATCCGGACCCTTCAACCTGGGATTCCTTGTTGGTGGTTGCTTTAGGACTTTGCTCCGGATCGTGAATGTCAAACGGCTCCATTAATCCCTTGAAGTCAAAGTGCACTTCCGTGTCATCAAACCCTAGGTAGTCGATACGGTAGTCTTTGGGGGAAGTTGTTTTGATAGATAACCCTTTTGGCGTGGTGATATCCGTCATTTTTTCAGGTGATGGCAGGTGCTGGTGATTATCGATATAAAGCGCCTCGGCACGGTTATCGGTCAGTCCGCTATAAATGCAAACATCTTGAGACATCACCCCTAAACCGTCGCGGATAACAACGTAAACGGAACCCAGCAGCCCTTCTTCAGGGATGATAAAGCTGAAATAGTTGGTCTCTGTCCAAAGGTAATCAGCGTCTGGTGGTGTGTGAAAGTGAATATCATCTTGTGTAATCATTGTGTTGTCCTCATTTGTTGGTGAGAGAAGTCATACCCCTAAAATCAGTAGTTGCCTGCTATAAGGGGCTTGCTGCTTGTGAAATCAGAACGTCGTTAATAGCTGGTATTTTTTCAGCATTGTCGATAAACCCTGTTTTTCTCAGCCAGGAGGTTTCCCGTTCCAGTTGACGCCGGATATACGTCTGGAGCTTGTTATCCAGCATTGAGCCTTTTTCGGGCATGGCGTTATCCATTAATGCCCTCAGCCCTGACTTGAGTTCTGGGGTCTCTTCTTTGATAAACAGAAAGTCGCTCCTTTCAAGATCCGGGTAGGAGAGCCCGGTGATGCTCTCCCACTGTTGAATTCCGCTGTCTGGCGACAAGCTTTTTGCCCAGTCTTTAAGGAGTGTGCGTGTGTCTTCATATTCCTGTTTGATGTAGTGAAATTCATGTTCCTGCACTTCGACAAGTAATTGCAGGGAAGCTGAAATCAGCGAGGCCTGCTCTTTTGCAAAAGGCTTGCTTTCCAGCTCGGGCAGGATGACTTCAACCAAGGCCTTGTTCATGCTTTGTAAATGCTGGTTAACATCTGGTTTCATTGGGTATCTCCATGCGAGTTGAGAAGCTGGTAAAGATCTGCCAATACCGAATACCCGAGACCTGTGCTGAAATTCATCATGACATCCAGGTGACTTTGTTTGTCTGCAGCGGCACGCGCATTTGATGCCGAACCTAAAATGGCGAGTTTGTAGAGGTTAAGTACGGTGTAGTAGTGAAGGCGAATGGGGTCGATAACTCGGCCGCTCAAGGCCTGATAGCTTTGGATAAATTCATCTCTGGAGGCAAGGCCGCATGCCAGCGGGTTTCCGTTTTCGTCCGGGGATGCGAAGCCAGAGAACAATACCCATGCGAGGTCTTCATGGAAGTCGCCGAAACGCGCAGTTTCCCAGTCAAGTATGGCCGTAATTTGCAAGCTTTCTTCATCAAAAAGAAAGTTGCCGTTGCGGTAGTCGTTATGAATCAGGCAAATGTTTTCAGCGCTGGGAAGGTTGCTGTTAAGCCATTGTGCGGCCATCGTAATAACGGGGTGTTCTTCGAAGCTGTCTTCTTCCCAAACGCGGCTCCAGTGGTTCAGGCTCAGGCTGGCGGCTTCGGTTGAGCCTTTCTCCGGCAAGTCGAATGACGACATATCATTCTGGTGCCAGTCGTGGTTGTGAATGGCGACAAGATAGTTAACAAATTGGTCGAATAATGGCTTGCGCATTTTATGAGGAAACCCTGCCCCTATGCCGCTGACAGCTCCTCCGTCTCCATGTGCCTGCGTGGGTTTGGCGACGCCTGTAACGAAACCGCAGACCATTGCTGAATTGCCCATAATTGAGCCGTCGGCATCTACCCAGTAAACATCGGGAACGGGAACGATATTCTTTGCTGCGTCCATTACCTGGAACTCTCTCAGTCGATGCGTTTCGGCGATAGACTCCCCCGGATTCATGCGGAGAATCAGGTTTTGTGGTTTATTGCCTGATTCTGTAAGGCGGATGAGTTCAAAGCGAAACATCTCTTTTGAGCCACCACCGGGCAGCCTCTTGAGATTATTTACTTCGAATGGCTCCGAGAGGTTGCTGGCGATAAATAATCGCAAGCGGTCAGTGAGTTCACTCAGAGAGGGGAGTTTGTAGTCTTCCCCCCGGCGGCGGATTAGTTTGTCTGTGAGAGCTTCGTCTACTGTCCGTTCCACCTTGTACTTTGAGCGAATGGCTTCGATGGTGTCATCATCGAAGTAACGTTTATTCATCATGTCCAGGATACTCTTCTAGTGCTAATTCTGATGCCGAACATCTTGCTTGCAGGTCTGGTGTCGAGACATTCGCGTGTTTATATGGACGTATTGTCTATATTAATTGATTGCTGTCAACAGTGTTTTGATAGTTGCGGTTGACTTTAATCTATTGATATATATAGTTTTAATTGGGTTTTCTGGTTGACGAATAAGTGTCTTTATGTCGATTTTTCTGTAAATTAAGTTTTTGATTGTTGTTGTTCTTGTGCGCACATTTTAGAAATTGGAGAGTTGTTTTATGAGTCTGTTAGGGTTTTTTTAGACAGTTTTACGCGAAACCGTCTTCCGGTATTTTTTAAGCTTATATTGATTTTTGTGCGCACAATTTGTTGGGTTTTTGTCAGATCTGTGAATAACGATATTAAGGGTTTGTTTTGGGTGTAAGAGGTGTGATTAATATACGAGGGGCAGGTCGTAGGGTGGTTCGGGGTTTTGAAACTCCGGAAATGCCAAGCCTGAATGGAGTTTATCGGTTGATTGCGGGCGCTTATATGATCTGGAAGCCCGCAGTTATGGAGTCGACGCGGTTTGGGTTTACTCTGGTTGTCACCTCTACCGGTGGCTTACGGTGCAGTTGAGAAGATAGCTTGGTGGCAGATATGGGAAAATGTGTCGATAAGTCGTTCGAGTTGTTCATCGTCATAATCCGAAATGTATTCTGCGCAATACATTTCGATTACGCGTGTCAGGACATCAGCAAGGATGTCGTATGAGACCCCTTCGGGTAATTTTCCTCCGGTGTTTTTATAAATAGCGTGTCGGCTTTGTGCGCATAATTGGTCCATCATTTGTTGGTGGAGTCTGGCTACATTCTGGTCGTATTTCGAGGTGTGAGTAATTGCTTCCAGGATGGCATGATGTTTTTTAAATGTTTTGAATATTCCTGATACAGTGCTTCGGATGTTGATATTCCCGGTAGGATTTTGGCTCTTTTCAAACCAGGTTCCGGCGCTATCAACGACATCTTTTGTAAGGTGTTGCATAAGTTTGGCGACTAATTCAGCCTTATCTGAAAAGTGTAAATAAAAAGTAGCACGAGCGATGCCTGCTTCTTTTGAAAGCTCTTCAACGGTCACTGAGCCAAAATTTCTGTTGCGTTCTATCAGGCTCTCCATCGCCATTAGTAGTTTGTTTTCTATGGGGGAGTCTGGCTCATTGGCGCGTTTAGGTTGCCTTTTGTGAGTCAGCTTTTGCTCATTTTTAGATGTAAAGGTTTCTGTTTGTTGAAGGTGTTCTTTGATGGCCTCTCTGATCCACTCTTGTTGGGAGAGTCGTGTGAGTCTTGCCCTTGCGGCGATGGCTTTTTTCTCAGACGGCGTTATAAGCGCCTGAATTCTGGTTTTTGGTTCGCTGTCTATGGGTGGATCTTGTTGTTCAAGCGGGGGGTGAGGGGATGTTTCCAGCAGTAGCTCAACGGCTTCTTTGATGGCAACGCCGGGAGTTTTGCCTATTTTTGCGCAATACTCTGCCCAGTTTGATTTTAATTCCTGCCCCAAATGGACATTGATTGCTCTGCTTTGCTGTGCCATGAGGTTTTCCGTCTGGTGTTGCGCTTTGTGCGCACACTTTATCGGAGTGGGCCTGAAGGGGCAATTTCCTATTTGTTAAATAGGAGAGAGATTGGGGTTATCTGAGGATTACTTTAGTTCTGGCATGTTGTGTTGATTCGCTAGGGCTATCACCTGTTTATAGGAGGGGCTACTCCACAGGGAGCTTGCTACGGGTGAGTGCTACTATTTGGCTTGAGCAGCAATTAATTTTCGAACTGCACGCGCCCTTTGTTGAGCACGACGCGGTCTTTCACCTTGGCATTGAATACCCACTCGCTGTCTTCCGTGCTCCAGAATTGGAAGGTGAATTCATCGCCAGGAATCACTGGACCGGTAAACTGGCATTCAAGCTGTTTTAGTTGCGCCGTATTTTTGCTGGTTGCTAGGCAGGCCGCCCAGCCAGCTATCCCGTAGCTACAGTAGCCGTGCAGTATTGGCTGCGGAAAGCCGGCGCTTTTGGCTATTTCCGGGTCAATGTGCAGAGGGTTCCAGTCGCCGGATAAGCGGTAAATGATGGCTTGTCCGGGGGTGGTGGCATACGAGAGGGTTTTGTCCGGTGTGCGGTCCGGAATCGCTACTGAGGGAGCGGGTGGTGCTTCGCCATCAAAACCGCCATCGGCGCGCAACATCAGTGTTTGCTCAAGAGTGCAGTAAAGATCATTTGTGTTGGCATCGTAGATGCTGCGTTCAACAATAATTATGGCGCCTTTTTCGGCACCGCGGTCATAGACTTGGCTGATTTTTGCTTTACCAATTACGCTGCCTTTGGCGGGCAATGGCTTGTGAAAAATAGCGTTCTGTCCACTGTGTACGAGCTTTGTCCAGGTGATGCCTGTGCCCGGGTTTTTAACCCATAAGCCAAGGGTTGAGAGGGTAACCGCAAAAGTGGGGACGGCGGTCAATTCCTTCTCATAAACATATCGTAGTTCATCTGTATTCAGAGGGTCTTTGCCAAGACCTAACCCCAGCGCGTAAAGAATAGCATCACGCTCGGTATACTCCTGGGCAACGTCATCAAATGTCCAGTTAAGTAAAGTTTCGGGGTTAATAGCCATAGCAGGTTTACCTGATAATTAAAGACCGTTGGGGGTGGTCGAGTCGATTAAACCGGATCCCAAGTGAATACATCGCCAGAGCGATGCAGCGGATAGAAGTCGTTTTCGAACATCGGGAAGACACGATCGATAACGGTTTCAGGGGTCCAGCCATCTGAAGTATGGGCCGTGCGAATAGGACGGCTTTGTGAGAATAGATAGATTTCATTGTTTCTCACGCCAAATACTTGGCCTGATACGTGTTTAGCCTGATCGGAACAAATGGCAACGGCAAAGGGTGCCAGACGCTCGGGAACCAGTTTTTTCAGCCCTTCTACGCGTTTTTGTTGTTCAGGTGTGTCTGTTGGGATAGAGCTGACCATTCGCGTCCAGGCAAAGGGTGCAACGGCATTGGAGCGAACGCCAAAACGCTGCATATCCAAAGCGATGGCTTTTGACATGCCAACTATGCCGAGCTTGGCCGCACAGTAGTTAGCTTGTCCAAAATTACCGACAAGGCCAGATGTTGAAGACATGTGTAAAAAGGCGCCGCCATTTTGCTCTTTAAAGTAAGGGGCTGCAGCGCGGCTCATGTTGAAAGTGCCTTTCAGGTGCACGTTAATCACGGCATCAAAATCGTCTTCAGTCATTTTATGGAAAATGACATCACGCAGGTTGCCCGCGTTATTGATGACGGCGTCGACACTGCCAAAAGTTTTAACAGTTTCTTCAATCATGCTGTGAGCGGCATCCCAGTCGGATACGGACTCTTTCAGTGCGATAGCATTACCGCCAGCGGCTTTGATTTCTGCTACCACTTCATCGGCGGGGCTTTCACCGGTGCTGTCACCAGTAAGCGAGACACCGATATCATTCACGCCAACGTTGGCGCCTGCTTCAGCCGCAGCTAAGGCTATAGCTTTACCTACACCGCGACCAGCGCCGGTAACAATGACAGTTTTATTTTCGAGAATTCCCATAGTTAATCACTCTTGAATTTAGTAGCGCTTGATTTAGTAGCTCTTCGGCAAGTCGAGAACTTTTTCAGCAATAAAGCAGCTGATCAGTTGCTCTGTAATTGGTGCGATGCGGGTTACGGTAACTTCACGCAGCATTCTTTCTACGTGATATTCCTTAGCGTAGCCCATGCCGCCGTGGGTCATTACTGCCTGGAAGGCTGCGTCGTATCCGGCGCGTGCGCCGAGAAACTTGGCGGTATTGGCTTCAGCTCCGCAGGGATGTCCGTTGTCGTATAACCAGGCTGCTTTCATGGCCATATTGTAAGCAGCTTCCAGATACATCCAGTTTTCGGCCAGCGGGTGCTGAATACTTTGATTCTGACCAATCTGGCGACCAAAAACTTCGCGTTCGCGGGCGTATTGCGTGGCTTTTTTCAGGCTCCACTGGCCAATGCCGATGGCTTCAACGGCGATCAAAACACGCTCAGGGTTCAGGCTGTGAAGAATGTAAGAAAAGCCTTTGCCTTCTTCGCCGATCAAATCTTCGTCAGGAACAAACAATCCATCAATAAAGGTGGAGTTAGAGTCGACACATTTACGCCCCATTTTGGGAATGCGAGTGACTTCGATTTTGCTGCGATCCATGTCGGTATAAAAAATAGAGATCCCGTCGGTAGGTTTGGCGCAGTCTTCAATTTTTTTGGTCCGCGCCAGCAGCATGATTTTGTTGGCAACCTGGCCGGTAGATGTCCATACTTTTTGGCCGTTAACAATGTAACCGCCATCCACTTTTTCGGCAAAAGTAGTGATTTGTGTCGTATTCAGGCCTGCATTAGGTTCGGTAAATCCAAAGCAGCATTGATCTTCGCCAGAAATCAGGCGGGGAATCCAGCGCTCTTTTTGTTCGGGGGAGGCCTTGACTACAATGGGGTGAGGTCCAAACAGATTGATATGGACTGCTGAAGTGGCTGCCATACCGCCGCCGTGGCTGGCGACTTCATGCATCATAATGGCGGCCTCGGTAACGCCTAATCCTGATCCGCCGTACTCTTCTGGCATGGTGATGCCCAGCCAGCCAGCGTCTGCCATGGCTTTGTGGTAGTCAACAGGAAACTGGCCATCTTCATCTCTGGCCAGCCAGTATTCCGCATCGAAGCGACGCATAATGGCAGCTACGCCTTCACGTAGTGCCAGGTGATCTTCTGATATAGAAAAATCCATAAGCTTTTACCTTGTGTTTATGGTTTTGAAATAATGGCGAGGTCGTCTGGGGTTGTCTAACGTTTTCCTGTTTCTGCCAAGCGCAAACTAACAATATAAAGAAGCGCCATCTTACCTCCAATTTATGTGGAGATCTTCAGGCTGGTTTCCTCTGATTATGTGAGAATCATGAGTATTAGGTGCTTAATATCTGCTCCGTTTTGTGCTATTTGCCCGGGAGTCCCGGGTGCTGCAGAGGTGTACAGATGCCTTTTACCCACAGTTTTTTCACTAAATTACAATAACATAATGAACTGTACAGTAGCAAACTAAAAAACAATGCCACTCCCTCACGATTTTCTGCTGAAGAGTAAACTCCTGCTGGCATGAAAGTTCGGTCGCTGATTATAGCGCAATATTTGCCGTTTTTGTGCTCAAGTTGGCGCTCAAGATGGCTGGTTTTTATCAGTTGAAGCCATATATCTATTGGTTTGTAGGGGGTGCAAGCTGATATGTCAGCAGGTACTATAATGCTGTTGGTTGCAGTTGTTTGTTGCGAGTAATTAATATAACGAACTTTACAGTAGCTAACTAATTTTTTATGATAGCCGCCCTGAAATTGAAGTGCTTGTAACGACTGTCTTTCGTGTGCTTTTTATATCTTGTGCCTGTTATATCTTGCGCCCAGGTTTATAAAAAGTTTTGTTTTTTAGTGTCTGGAAGAAGCGTTATTAACTTGAGTCTTATTAATAAAGGGTTTATCCATGAGTGATTTGCAAGATAAGGTAGTAATTGTTACCGGTGGCGCCAGCGGTATTGGCGGAGCGATTGTTAAACGGCTTGGTGCGGACGGTGCCAAGGTGGCACTTTTTGATATTAACCCTGAAGCTGGTGAAAAAATGATCGCTTCCTGTGAAGGGACTATCAAGTTCTTTCATGCTGATATCACCAGTCTTGATGCGGTAGAGACCGCGGTGGAAGCTGTTGAGAACGATCTTGGTCCGGTCTGGATGCTGGTTAACTGTGCCGGCTGGGATCAGCCCGCTCCGTTTTTGTCTACAGGTCCGGATTTGTGGCAAAAAATTGTTAACCTTAACCTGTATGGCCCAATCAATATGCACTATGCCGTTTGCAAGCGTATGGCCGAGCGCAAAGAAGGGCGCGTGGTTAATATTGCTTCCGACGCAGGGCGTGTTGGTACCAGTAATGAAGCGGTTTACTCGGCGTGCAAGGGCGGTACCATTTCTTTTACCAAATCTATGGCCCGCGAGCTGGCTCGCAGCAACGTGCTGGTGAATGTTGTGTGTCCTGGACCAACTGATACGCCTGCTATGGCTGCAGTTGTGGGTACTGGTGAAGAAGCCGAGAAGTGGAAAGATTCCATGGCTCGAGGTATCCCGCTGCGTCGCATGGGCACACCGGAAGATTATGCTGGTATTGTCGCCTTTTTTGGCTCTTCAGACGCTGATTACATCACAGGTCAGACCATCTCTGTGTCTGGCGGTTTAACGATGAGCTAAACCTCGTTTTTTTAATTTATAGAAGAGTATTGCTATGTTTGTAACATTACCCTATCAAGATATTAAATATGAAATCCGTGACCACGCTGCCTGGATTATCATTAATCGACCTGAAGTGTATAACGCGTTCCGGGGGCAAACCGTTGAAGAACTGATACACGCTTTTCTGACGGCAGCCAGTGATAAAAATGTCTCCTGCGTAGTTCTGACGGGTGCGGGCGACAAAGCTTTTTGTACCGGTGGTGATCAGTCCAATCATGAAGGTGATTATGATGGTCGTGGCGTTGTTGGTTTACCCATTGACGAACTGCAGTCGGCGATTCGCGATATCCCCAAGCCGGTAATTGCGGCAGTCAATGGCTTTGCCATTGGTGGTGGTAATGTTTTGGCAACTATCTGTGATATGACGATTGCCGCTGATACTGCCCAAATGGGTCAGGTAGGCCCGAAGGTGGGTTCTGTTGATGCCGGTTTTGGTACTGCATATCTGGCGCGCATCGTGGGCGAAAAGAAAGCGCGTGAAATCTGGTTTATGTGCAAGCGTTATACCGCTCAGGAGGCGCTTGAGATGGGGCTGGTTAACAAGGTGGTGCCTGCTGCGGATCTTGTGGCTGAAGTGACTGCCTGGTGTGAAACGATGGCTCTGCATAGCCCGACAGCAATGGCTATCGCCAAACGATCTTTCAACGCAGACACTGAGTCCATACGAGGTTTGGGTGGGTTTGGTTTGCAAGCTGTGAAAATGTATTACGATACTGAAGAATCCCAGGAAGGGGTTAATGCGTTCAATGAGAAGCGTCAACCTGATTTCCATAAATATGTGAAGTAATGAAGAAACGTTAAGCCATTTCAGGATTAGTAAAACGCGATGAAAAATATCACTTTAGAAGTTCGTGAAGACGGTATCGGGGTTGCTACTCTGAATATGCCGGGAAGGCCGCTTAACGTATTTTCAGAACACATGATGGAAGACCTTGAGACTGTCCTGGAGAGAGCCTCAAGTGAACTTAAAGGTCTGGTTCTGCGTTCGGGCAAGAGCACGTTTGTTGCCGGTGCTGATCTGGTGATGATCAAGGATTTTGCCAATATGCGGTTTGATGCAGACTGGCAAACCATGCGTGATCGCTTCAGTCACCTTGGCAAGCTGTTTCGACGTATAGAGAAAGCGCCGATTCCTGTTGTGGCCGCAGTCAATGGCCTGGCGCTGGGAGGCGGACTTGAGTTGGCAATGTCGTGTCATGCTCGGGTCTGTGTCGACACACCAGCGCCGATTCTCGGGTTGCCGGAAATTATACTGGCTCTTTTGCCGGGCGCCGGGGGGACACAACGGCTCCCTCGCTATATCGGTATTGAGCCCGCTATGAAAATGCTGCTTGATGGTGCTCCGGTGACACCCCGGTATGCTTTGGAAATGGGGCTGGTTGATCAGGTGGTTGCTGAGGATGAGTTGCTGGAGAAGGCAATTGATCTTGTTAAAAAGATAGAGCCAAAAGCCAAGTGGGATGACGCTTCCTGGTGCTTGCCGACAGGAGATCAAACCTTGCTGGAGCGCAACGATTGGGCGCAGTACTGCCGTGACGTCGGTGGCTGGAGCGGACGCCAGCATGACCTCTACCCGGCAGTGGAGGCTATTATCCGCTGCGTGGGCGATGGAGCAGGTCTGCAAATTGATAAAGGTTTTGACGTTGAATGGGATATTTTTGTTGATCTTATGAGTGACCCCATTGCAGCGAATATGGTTGTGACTTGTTTTCTGAACAAAACCGCAGCGCCCAAATGGGCGCACAATTATATTGCGCCTAATGCTGCCAGGCTGGAATCTCTGGCGTGGTCTTCTGTTGAGCCGATGCCAAAAGGTGTCTCCCGCAAAGCCGAGATCAAAAAACCTTCCGAGGCGGCTATTGTTGTATTTGATGCCGGGCAGGCAGACCTCTCCGGTGATCTTGATGCTGATTCCTGTATTGAGCTGTGCGAGGCAAGAAGGGGGGGGGAGTCGACACCGGGAGTTGGTGCGATCACCTACCTGAGCAGTCTGAAATTTGCTGAAGCGGTCGAGGTTTCAGCGCCGGAGGAACTCAGTGCAAGCGCTTTGGATCTTGCCATGGCAATGGGCAAAATACCGGTGTGGACTTTCGCGAAAGGTGGCCTGAAGCTGATAGTTTCGGCTGTTCGGGATGCGGTAGAGCATAGTGGTATGTCGGTTGAGAAAGCCGCGTGTGCAGCCAAAGCCGTGGATGCGGATGTCCTTTTTGATCACGTGTGCGGGCATGTTGATGTTGGCGTGGTAAGTGGTGAGGATCGCGTAGCCGGGTTAAATTTATTGGCATCTATTGCGATGGAAATCTGGCGACATTGCGATGATCGCTATGAAGAAACCGATGTTCTTGCAGTACTCGGTGCCGGATGGCCAAAATGGACCGGCGGTCCAATAGCTTATCTTGCCATGTTGCAGCGAGATGAGTTGAGTGACTATGCTGTTTCACCTGAAGTGACAGAGTCAGTCAAGCAAATCAAGCACGCACTAAAAATTAAAGCCAGCTATAACGTCAGCCCAGCCAGCCACGGGCACCTATGACCAATCATCTGCCAGCTATTGGCGATCTAGAGGCGTTACTGGTTGGGGGTGGCTCGGTCTATTTGTCGGGTTGTGCGGCAGAGATTCCCGGGTTTGAGAGGATAGCGCTGAATTCTGAAAATAACCCGCTGAATATCAGCGGGATTTTTCTTCCGGGAATCAATAAGTGCAATTATTCCACGCTTGCCAATAACGCGCGCTGTCAAACGTATTTTATGACACCTCAAATGGCGGTTTCTTCAGTGGATGGCGGCGTCAATTACTGTCCCTGGCGCTATCGGGAAATTATTCGCCATTATCTCTTAAACCCGGTTGATGTTGCTGTGGTTATGCTAAGCGAGCCCGATGCAGAGGGATTTTGCAGTTATGGTGTAACCTCCGATTTTGCGCCGTTTATCTTGCCTGCCGCAAAAACCAGGGTTGGTATTATCAACAGCCAAATGCCATATATTCCCGGAGAAAAAATTGCTTTTGAAGAGCTGGATGTTGTTGTCAGGGTTGACTCACCTCTGATAGAGACTGCTGCGGCCAGGATTGATGATGTAAGTCGGCAGATCGCTTGTAATATCGCAGGTTTTATTGAGAATGGTGCAACCTTACAGCTTGGGCTGGGCAGTATACCTGGTGCGGTTGCGAGTGTTATTCAGGACCGTCGAGGCCTGAAAATTCACTCGGGTCTGATTGAAGCATCGGCTCTGGAGCTGGATGCTGCGGGGGCTTTGTGCCCGGATACGCCTATACTTGGTGGCGTTGCTCTTGGCACTAAAGATTTTTACGATGCGCTGCACAACAATAACAGGGTTTCTTTTCGTTCAGTTTTAACGACTCACGATGTCGACTATATCGCCTCTGCCGATTCATTTGTTGCTGTGAATGGCGCGCTACAGGTAGATTTGCTTGGGCAGGTGAATTCTTCAGTGTTGCCCAAGGGCTATATTTCTGGCCCTGGGGGGTTACCTGAGTTTGTCGCAGGTTCTTTGGCTTCGGAAAATGGCCGTTCGATTATTGCTCTTAATGCCACTGCCAAATCGGGAGAAATCTCCCGTATTGTTCCTGTGCTGCAGGGTTGTCAGCCATCAGTTTCTGCCTTGGATGTGGATGTGGTTGTTACCGAATTTGGGGTGGCAGAGTTGAGAGGCAAAGGATTGTCGGAGCGCATTGCCCGGATGATTGCAATTGCTGATCCCGCGCACAGGGATGCTCTTGCTGAGGCGGCCAGGACAGCGTTTTAGTCACTGCGTTTCTCGATGCAGCCGATTAGGGGTGGCAAAGCTGTTGCCGGAGATAGTTAACTAACGTATAGTATGTATGTGTCCATTTAATTTGGTGGTTGATTCTGATGATAGAGCGTACTTTATTCAATGCTGAACATGATATGTTCAGAGAGAGTGTAAGAAAATTTATTGAGAAAGAGATTGCTCCTTACCATGCTCAGTGGGAAAAGGATGGCATTGTGCCAAAGGATTTGTGGCTGAAAGCGGGTGAGGCAGGGTTGCTCTGTTGTACTATCGCTGAAGAATATGGCGGATTTGGTGCTGATTATCTTTATGATGTTATCGTATTTGAAGAACTGTTCAGGTCGGGTTATTCCGGCCCGGGTTTTTTAATCCACACAGATCTGGTGGCCACCTATATAAACTCGTTTGGAACTGAAGCGCAGAAGAAGAAATTCCTTCCAAAAATGGTGACCGGTGAATGGATTGGGTCTCTTGGAATGACCGAACCTCATGCGGGCAGTGACCTGAAAGCTATTCGCACCAAGGCTGTTCGGGACGGCGACGATTATATTATCAATGGCCAGAAGGTTTTCATCTCCAACGGTCAAATGTGTGATGTGTTGGTGCTGGCTACCAAAACTGATTCCGAAGCAGGTGCTAAAGGTGTCACTCTGTTCCTGATCGAAGGTGATATGGAAGGCTTCAAGCGCGGCACCAATCTGGATAAACTGGGTATGAAAGCCCAGGACACTTCTGAATTGTTTTTTGAAGATGTTCGGGTTCCCGCAGCTAATATGCTGGGCGAAGAAGGACAGGGCTTTGCCATCATGATGCAAAAGCTTGCCCAGGAGCGCCTTGCGCAGACTATTCGCAGCGCGACCGTCACAGAAACAGTCATCGAATGGACGCTTGAGTATACTTCTCAGCGCGAAGCTTTTGGTAAGACTATTGCTGATTTTCAGAATACCCAGTTCAAACTGGCTGAGTTGAAAGCTGAAGCGGTTGTCGGACGTGTCTATACAGACAAGTGTATCGAACTGTTTATGGAAGGTAAGCTGGATCCGGTTGATGCTGCGATTGCAAAAATGCAATTGAGCAACCTGCACTGCAAGGCTGTTGATGAATGTCTACAGCTGTTTGGTGGTTGGGGTTACATGTGGGAGTATCCTATTTGTCGTGCTTACGCTGATGCCCGGATCGTTAAAATTGCCGGTGGTTCAATAGAGATCATGAAAACGATCATTGCCAAGGATATGCTGAAGCCTTACAAGAATAAGTAGTATCCTGATCAATTGTTTTGATCTGATAAAGATGGCATACGGTGGTATGCCATCTTTTTTTTGGGTGCCCATTTTCAAGTTGATTTTAGTTTTATGATGTTTTACTTGATTCATATAGGGATACAGGTGAAAATTATTGAATCTGAACTGTACGCTTGCATACAGTATTGGTGTGAAGCGTCCTGCAGTATTACAGGTAGGCATCTGGCAAATAAAAGGCTCTGGTAAACAATATGAAGAAGAAGTCGTTGAATTTTGAGAATGCTCTTCCGGGGGATGATGTGAAGAGTGATGAGGACTGGGTGATTAGTATCGGCTTTTTGATACACGACTGTGCCCGGCTTCGCCGGATTGTTCTTGATGAAAAATATAAACCTCTCAATATCACCCGCTCTCAGGCATGGTTGCTGGCATACTTGTCGAGAAGTGAGGGTGTGCCCCAGTCCGCACTTGCTGAATTGATGGGATTGGGGAAGGTGGCTCTGGGCGGCCTGATTGATCGTCTGGAAGCTAATAAGCTGATTGAACGGCGATCCGACCCTTCAGATAGGCGGGTCAATAATATTTTTCTGACGCCCAAGGGTCGTACAGTGGTGGGGAAAATGCGCCAGCTAACGCTTGAGGCGAATGAAGATATATTAAAGGATATTAGCCTGGAGGATGTGAAGCATAACTATCGAATGCTGAGCCAGCTGAAACATAACCTGCAAAATATCAAGAAATCGCTGGAGCGGTAATCGCCGACGAATTTGTTGCATTAAAAAGCCCTCGCTATGGAGGGCTTTTGTTTTTCAGTGTGCGGTATATTACTGAAATCAGAGTGGCGCTCAATCTGCCTTAGGGGATCAGTACTGCTTTTACGCATTTTCCTGTATGGCTATCCACGACCGCTTCGTTGATTTGATCCAAGGTGTATGTCTTGCAGAGTTTGTCAAAAGGGAAACGACCTTCCATGAACATATCCACCATCTCTGGTATGAATTTGGATGGGTTAGCATTGCCCTCGGTTATCCCCATAACGGTAATACCCATGGAGAGCATATACATCACGTTAAAGCTTACATTTGGCTGGTCTGGCCCCGGAATCCCAACCAGCCCCAGAGTGCCTGCCGGAGCCAGAGAGAGGGTGATACCCTCGATCACATCTTGTCGAGCACTGGTATCGAAACCATAATTCACGCCTTCAGGTTTGATTGCTCTAATAGCTTCCGTCAGATTTTCTGTGTTCAATGGGTCAATGACATGTGTTGCGCCAAGGGAGAGAGCCAGCTCCCTGCGTGCTTCCTGAGGCTCAACCACAATAATAGTACTGCACTGTTGAACGACGCCACCCATTACGGCACTGAGGCCAACACCGCCGCCGCCAGCTACCACCAAGCTACTGCCGGGTTCACAGGCCATTGCCTTGATAATACTGCCTGCGCCCGTTTGGATACCACAACCCAGGGGCCCGAGCATTTCTATTGGTGCATCGTTGCGAACTTTTACGGTATTGGATGCACTTGCCAGGGCATAAGTGCCGAAAGATGATTGCCCGAAGAAATGGCTGGCGAGATCTTCTCCATTCTGGTGATAAGCTTTTGAGCCATCTTCACGCATACCGGCAAGATTTTGGGGGACAAAGCCTTCCTGGCAGTAGCTGGGAAGATCATTATTACAGGCACCACAATGACCGCATGATACGAAGGAAAGTACCACATGATCGCCTGGCGCCACATGGGTGACGCCACTGCCGACTTTCTCGACAATACCTGACCCTTCGTGTCCTAGCACTGCAGGCATAGGGAATGGCAGGTGCTGCTCTTTGGCGGCGAGATCTGAGTGGCAAATGCCGACACCAGAAATTTTGACTAATACCTCGTTTTCTCTTGGGTCGTCCAGCTGGACTTCTTCAACGGAAAACTCTTGCCCTGGGCCACGAGCAATGGCCGCTTTAATGTTGTTCATGATCATCCTCTTTTTTTAGTCAAGCTTGATGCAAACAGACTTGGATTCAGTATACATATTGATACCTTCTTCGCCTACTTCACGACCGATACCGGATTCTTTGAAACCTCCAAAAGGCATGGCTGGATCAACAACAAAGTAACAATTGGTCCAGACAGTACCTGCCTGAAGAGAATCCGCGAGTTTGTGGCACGTATTGATGTTTTGAGACCAAACATTAGCTCCCAGGCCGTAACAGGAATCATTGCCTAACTGGATAGCTTCTTCAATGTTCTTAAAGGGGGTTGCTGTTAGTACCGGGCCAAAAATTTCTTCCTGGAAGACTTTCTGGTCGGCTGATGTGTTGGCCAGAATCGTGGGTTCGACAAAATAACCCTCATTCAGCCCGCCGTTGCCTCCGCCGGTTACAATCTCGGAGCCTTCCTCTCGACCGATATTGATGTAGTCCATGATGCGTTTCTGCTGTTGTTCGGAAACCACAGGGCCAATCATGGTCTCCGCCTTCATGCCGCTGCCCATTGGTAGCGACTTGGCTACCTGAGCTACTCCCTCTACGACAGCATCGTAAACATCCTCATGAACGAGCAGACGAGAGCCGGCAAAACAGATTTGCCCCGAATTGAAAAATATCGACATGGCTGCGCCGGGAATTGCTTTTTCCAGGTCTGCATCAGGCATGATAATGGTGGGTGATTTGCCGCCCAGCTCCAGGCTGACTCGCTTCATGCTATCAGCGGAGGTGCGAAGTATATGTTTGCCAACATTTGTTGAGCCGGTAAAGGCGACTTTATCGACATCCGGGTGGCTAATAAGCGCCTGCCCCGCGGTGTGGCCGTAACCAGTGACAATATTCAGAGCGCCTTCCGGTACGCCTGCTTCGAGACAAAGTTCGCCGAGCTTTAATGCTGTCATCGGGGTAACTTCTGACGGCTTTAATACCATTGTGCAGCCGGCAGCCAGTGCTGGGGCAATTTTCCAGGCGGCCATTGCCATGGGGTAGTTCCAGGGAACGATAGCGCCAACGACCCCTATTGGCTGGCGAAGGGTGTAGGCGTGATAGTGGCTGCCATCGCCGGAGACAGGCAGGGTTTTACCGCCCAGCTTGGAGCACCACCCTGACATATAGCGGAATATTTCAGCTGCAGACGGCACGTCGACCATTTTTGCCAAATGTTGTGGCTTGCCGTTATCGAGGCACTCGAGCACTGCCAGCTCATCGGCATTTGCTTCAATCAGATCCGCAACGCGGGACAGTATTTTGCCGCGATCCAGGGGGCGCATACGCCGCCAGGCGCTGCTTTCGAACGTTCTTCTCGCTGCTTTTACAGCCAAGTCTATATCTGCTTCTGAGCCACTTTCGATCTCACTGAAAGCCTGTCCGGTTGCGGGGTTGGTAATGGTAATTTTTTCTTCCTGGCTGGCGCTGACCCATTCGCCACCAATAAGCAGTTTTCTGGTAGGGAGCAAAATGTTTTCGGGTATATTCATTTGGTGTTCCTGTCTAGCTGCTCGTCATGCGGGCTATAATTGTAACGCTCATTTAGTCTTGTCTGACAATGCCGTGACTGGAATCAAGGAACTTGTCAAAGTGAATTCTGTGTTCGTTAGCGCCCAATTCTTTCAGGGTTTCGGTAGACGCATCAATCATGGGTGGTGGGCCGCACATATAGATATCGGTTTCTTCGGAAATATACTGTCCGGCTGCATTTGCTATGGCTGTGTTGACGAATCCACGGTAGCCTTGCCAGCCACTGTCTTCAGGTTCGTCAGATAGCACAGGAATAAAACAAAAGACACTGTTCCATTTTTGCTCCACTGCTTTCAGTCGCTCAATGGCATACAAGTCGGCTTGGGATCTGGCTCCAAACAGCACCACGCAAGGTTTGCCGGGAGGGTTTTTTACAGCCTGTTCCAGCATGCTGACAATAGGCGCCAGACCGCTGCCACCGGAAATGCAAAGCATGGGGCCGCTGCCTTCTCTTAGCCAGAAATTGCCTGAAGGTCCGTGGATTTTGAGTGGAGCGTCATTTAGCTGGTTGTCGAATAGTTTGCCTGTGAATTCGCCGCCGGGAACCTTGCGGATAAACAGGCTGATGGTTTTGTTGCCGCTATTTTCGGGTGCCATTGCAAAGGAGTAGGAGCGGGCGCCGTAAATTGAGTGGGTACTTAACTGTACGTATTGTCCTGCATCAAAATGAATAGGTCTGTCCAGTTCGACTGTTACCTGTTTGATGTCATGTGTGATATCGACCATTTTAACAATGCGGCCTTCAAAGTCTTCCGGCGGTGTTAGATGTTTTGACTCAAAGTCTTCGATTTCCAGCTCCACATCGGTTTTTGCGACAGACTGGCAAGTGAGGATGTAGTTGTTTTTCAGGTCCTCTTCGGTGAGGACGTAGGCAAAATTGGTTAGCTCACGAATTTTACCGTTTAGCAATTTACACTTGCAGGTGCCACAGGTGCCCACAGTACAGCTGTGAGGCATTGCCAAGCCTTTCGCAAGCCCTGATTCAAGGATCGAGATCTTTCCTGTAGTGTTGAATTCAATGTTGGCGGGTGAGATGTGAACGGTTTTTTCCTCGGAGGAAAACTTAAATAAACGCCGTAATGACACTGCTTTATTCCTCAAATAATAAAGAAAGTTTTTATTGTTATCTTTTTTTGTTGGTTATTTATGGGTTGTGAAACCGCCCTGAATTCAAGGCAAGTTTGTCAACCGTAAGCAAGATATTGATGGCTGTCAATACAGTTTTATGTTCGCTACCTTTTGGTTAGTTACCGTACTAAATAACTGGTATAATCTGACGTTCGGGAGCAGCGCTGTATTGCTTTAAAGAGCGCGACTTTGCTACCTTGCGGGAAAAACCGGTTGCTTAAAAAAAATGCCACATATAAAGTGTGGCGAAGCTTGAGTTGGATGGATTGGCCGGGTTTGTCAATAGATATTTTCCTGATAATTTTGTCATTTATTCAATAGATTTAGTAGATTCTAAGAAGAGAGGTACGTTCAATGCTGTTTGATAAAAATGCCCTGTCGGGTAAACGGATTCTGGTAACTGGTGGTGGCACTGGTTTGGGCAAGGCGATGAGCGAAGGGTTGTTGCAGCAAGGAGCAGAAGTCTATATTTCCGGACGTCGTGAAGAAGTATTGCAAACAGCCGTTAACGAGCTGGAATCCATTGCGCCGGGGCGCATTCATTACCGCATTAATGACATTCGTGACCCGGATTCGATTGATGAGATGGTCAACTCTATTTGGGAAGATGGCCCCCTGACTGGTCTGATCAACAATGCGGGTGCGAACTTTATTTCGCCTACTAAAGATATTTCTCCTCGCGGTTATCGTGCTATTTGTTCAACGATTATGGATGGTAGTTATTATGCGACAACTACTGTCGGTAAGCGTTGGTTGAAAGAGGGTTTGCCGGGTTCTGTTCTCAGTAATCTGGTCACCTGGATCTGGACCGGCTCTGCCTATGTTGTTCCCGCTACCATGGCTAAAACGGCTATTCATGCCATGACCATGTCTCTGGCCGTGGAGTGGGGCGGTGCGGGTATTCGAGTAAATGCTATGGCTCCAGGCCCTTTCCCTACAGAGGGTGCATGGGATAAATTAGACCCTACTGGTAAAGGTATTGGCGCTACGGATTCTTCCACGATTCCACTAGGTCGTTTTGGTAAAATGCCGGAGTTGCAGAATCTGGTGGTGTTTTTGATGTCTGATGGCTGTGACTATCTCACAGGTCAAACTATCGCGATTGATGGTGCACATCATCTGGCCGGGCACAGCACATTTGCGGGTCTTTCATCGATGACTGATGAAGACTGGCAGAGTGCTCGTGAGGCTATCCAGGCTTCTGTTGCTAAAGAAAAAGAAAAGCGTTCGGTATAACGGAGCAGAGGAAGAGTTATGGAATTTCGAGCATTTGAATTCTCTGTTGCGAATAATGTTGCACACATCCGCTTAAATCAGCCGGAGCTGGGCAATCCGTTTAACGCGCTTTTTTGTGAGGAGTTTAATGAACTCTCCGTTCTTTGTGGGGAGAATAGTGACATCGGTGCTGTTTTTATTGATGCCGCTGGAAAAAACTTCAGCGTTGGTGGTGATATCAAGGAATTTGTTGTAAAACCGGAAGAACTACCTGCCAAGTTCAAGCGTATGACTGCAAACCTTCATATGGGTGTGGCCCGATTTGCCCGAAATGATGCACCTGTTATTGTTGCTGCTCATAATCTGGTAGTTGGCGGAGCGCTTGCACTGATTGCCGGTGCTGATTTTGTCTACGCTACACCCAAAACCCAGTTTTATGCTGCTTTTGCCGGTGTTGGTTTGTGTGGTGATACCGGTGTTTCCCATTACCTGCCAAGACGGGTTGGCAGTCGCAAGGCAACCGAGTTTTTGCTCCTGAATGAAATGTGGAGCGCTGAGAAGGCAGTTGAAAATGGGTTGATTAACGGGGTGGTCGAGCAGGAGCAGCTGAAAGACCACTGTATGAAGTTGGCAGACAAACTGGCAAAGGGGCCGACCGAAGTATATGGGCGTATGCGTCGGTTGTTGCTCACGTCTTTCAATCAATCTCTTGAAACCCAGTTAGAGATGGAGGCTTTAGGTATGGTTGAGTGTGCCAGATCCGAAGACGCATTGAGTGCGATGCAAAAAATAATTGATAAGTGATTCACCGATAACTATAACAATCTGTTTGAAAAAGTATTAGAGGTAGATATGTGGCCCTATCCAGAAGTTAGAAACGTCGCGGACATGACGCGTTATAACGCCCGGAATTATCCGGACAAACCCGCTTTGTTGTTTGAAAATAATGTTATCAGTATGTCCTGTTTGGACAAGATGACAAATCAGTTTGCCAATGGGTTGATTGACGCAGGTGTCAAACCGGGAGACCGTGTTGTTTTTTACGGCAGTAATTCTGACGACTTTCTGATCGCATTACTGGGGGCCGCCAAAGCGTCTGCAGTGTTTGTTCCGTTGAACTGGCGGCTGGCTGTTGAGGAATTGCAGGGCGTTCTTGAAGATGCAACGCCTGCGATGGGTCTTGTTAATTCCGAGTTGTCTGAAACCTGGGCGGCAGTAAACAAATTACTGCCTTTTAAATTGCAAACAAAGTTTGTCACGCCCGGCGTGCCTGAAAGCAACCCCTTTCGGGAATGGATTGGCAAGTTTAGCGACGAAGACCCAATGCTGGAGTGCGGTCTGGACGATCTGGCCTGGATTCTTTACACCTCGGGTACTACCGGGAAGCCGAAAGGTGTGGAGTTTATGCACAGCGGCATCATTTTGATGCGGATGTGCGAACATTTTGAGCCCGCTTACACTTGGGATGATAATGATACGCTGCTGTTTGTTGCGCCAAACTTTCATTTGTTGGGTATTGGTCTGACGATCCAGGCCCTCTTTAATGGTGGCACCATTGCGGTTGTAAAAGCCTTTTCACCGAAGTTGGTGCTCGAAGAAATTCAAAGCAAGAAGCCCACTATCCTGGCTGTCGCACCAGTGATGATTCAGATGTTGATTGAGGATCCTGCCGCCGCAGATAGTGATTTCAGTAGTATTCGCGAAGTGGTTTATGCCGGTTCCTCGATTTCCCTTGGCGTCATCAAGAGGGCTCTGGAGTTTATGCCTTGCCGGTTTATGCAGTTCTATGGCTCGACAGAAAGCGGCGGCGCTATTACGCTGCTGCGCCCTGAGGAGCATGACTTGTCTAACGAGAAACGCCTGACTTCCTGTGGTAAACCGTTGCCGCTGATCGATATTAAGGTGATGACTCCAGACGGTGTTGAGTTGCCTGATGGTGAGGCTGGTGAAATGTGGATTCGTGTTCCCAGTATTTCCAGAGGTTACCGGAACAAGCCGAAAGCATGGTCTGAAGTCTACGATAATGGTTGGTTTAAGTCTGGCGATGTCGCTTATCGTGATGAAGAAGGCTTTTTGTATATTGTTGACCGCGCCAAGGATATGATTGTTACTGGTGGTGAGAACGTCTATTGTTCTGAAGTCGAAAACTGCCTTTCCTTGCATAAAGCGGTGCAGCGCGTAGCCATTATTGGTGTTCCCAGTGAACGCTGGGGTGAAGAAGTCAAGGCTTGCGTAGTGCTGAATGAAGGCTATTCAGAGTGCGGAGACGAATTGATCACTTACGCAAAAGAGCGACTGGCAGGATATAAATGCCCGAAATCGGTTGATTTCTTTTCGGCACTGCCGCTCGGCGGTACAGGGAAGGTGTTGAAAAGGGAGTTGCGTCAACCTTACTGGGATGGTCAGGAGAGAAACGTATAAAGTCTTTCAAGAGCAGATGGTTAGCGTATTTTTTTGGATTTTTTACGCTAAATTCTCTGGCTATTTCAAATTAGGATTGGATGAAAGCCGCGCTTCATTTTTTTGTATTAATGATGCGTGGCTTTTTGCTAATATAAATTCTGTTATATTTAAGACCTCTACGTTAATCCCAGAGATCTTAACTGCTAGAGTCCGCTATACAGTTCGAGTTATGATGGGGTAGTTGCCCTCAAGCCGGTTTCCAAATGTCGGCAGGAGGTAAACTGCAAGAAATACATCAATGTGCCGGAAAAGCTATGGACACCTATGAACACGTTACTCGCCATATCGGTGAGATGCCAGCTGGGCCAGACTCAGGGGCCATTTTTGACTTTGATGGTACAATAATCGATGGTTTTTCCGCGTTTATTTTCCTCCGGGAGCAGCTTAAAAAAGGTCATATAACCCCACTGGGGCTAGCTGAAGTTGTTGCCACTATTGCTAATTACAAACTGGGTATGGTTGGTTTCTCCGGTTTGATGGATGTCGGTGCAAAAGTCCTGAGCAGAGTCAGCGAGGATGACTACCAACAGTTCAGTGAAGAAGTCTACGAAGATTATATAAAAGCGATTGTCTACCCTGAGGCTAGAGCGCTGATTTCAGCGCACCTGAAGAAAGGTCATACAGTTGCGATTGTCTCCTCTGCAACGCCTTACCAGGTAGAGCCGCTGGCTCGTGATCTGGGTGTCGAGCATATTTATTGTTCAAATTATGAAGTTGAAGATGGTGAATTTACCGGGCGTATTTTAAGGCCGGTCTGTTGGGGTGAAGGCAAGGTTATTGCTTTGGAGTCGCTTGCGGCAGAGCACGGAGTGGATTTGTCCAAAAGCTGTTTTTATACCGATAGTGACGACGATATGGAAGCACTTGAGCGAGTCGGCTTCCCGCGGATTGTGAATCCAAATGAGCGTTTGCGCACCAGGGCTTCTGAAAAAGGCTGGCCGGTACAGGAGTTTGCCCGCACAGGCAAGCCCAGTCTGATGCAATATATGCGCAGTATAGGTGTTTACGGTTCTCTGATTGCGTCTTATTTCACTGGGATGGGCGTTTGGAAGCTGAATGGCTCCAGGGATGATGGGCGCCGTTTTATGCTGTCATTGTTCACCGAACTTTCCTTTGCGCTTATCGGCGCCAAGCTTCATGTGCGAAACCCGGAAAATCTTTGGAAAAAGCAGCCGGTGTTGGTTGTTTTTAACCATCAAAGCCAAGCCGATGGTCTGGTGATGATGAAGTTGCTAAGAGATAACTTTTCAGGGGTTGGCAAGCAAGAGATGAGCCGGTTCAAATTGCTGACTAATGCTTATAAATTTGCCGGTATTATTCCTATTGATCGGGCCAACAGCAAAAGTGCCATCGAAGCAATGCAGCCTCTGGTGGATGCGTTGGCTATTGAAGGCCGCAATGTTGTCATTGCTCCGGAAGGTACCCGCTCGGAAACGAAAAAGCCCGGACCTTTCAAGAAGGGAGCCTTCCATGTGGCTATGCAGGCAAAAGCGCCAATACTGCCGATAGTGATCCACAATGCTATTGATATTCAGCCGAAAGGTCAGTTTGCCTACCGCCCGGGAAAAATTGAAGTGGAAGTGCTGCCACCGGTAGATACTTCAGACTGGACTGTTGACGATCTCGACACCAATATTGCCGTGGTGCGGAACATGTTTCTCAAGTCATTGGGTTTTGACGAGGAATCCGTTCCTGCTAAAACAAGCCGGTCCCGTAAAGCCCCAGGCACGGCTGGCAATGCAACAGGGAAACCTTCAGGTAAATCACGAAAACCCGGAGCCAAGCCCAAGCCGACAGGCAAAGGTAAAGGATCGGCAAAGAAGGGAGCTCAATCCAAGCAGCCTCATGGAGGTGAATAGTATCATGAAGCAACTCAATGCCCAGGACTCGCAATTTCTCTATATGGAGAACAGCCAGAATCTTTCTAATGTTGTCATGGCGAGCATTTTTGCGCCACCTGAAAAAAAGACCAGAAAAAGCCGGTTTGAGCTGGTTAAGGCGCATGTGCAGTCGAGACTCCATACCAGCCCTATTTTTACCCGCAAACTGGTCAGGGTGCCTCTTGATCTTGATTTTCCTTATTGGGCTGACGATGAATATTTCGATTTGGAAGGGCATTTGCACCTGCACCGGCTCCCCGCGCCAGGGGGGTGGCACGAACTCTGTGAGTTGATGGGGCGGATTCATTCCCGGCCACTGGATATGAACCGGCCTTTGTGGGAAATGCATATTGTGGAGAATCTGGTTGGCATGGATCACTTGCCAGAGGGCAGCTTCGCACTGATCACTAAAGTTCACCACTCGGCCGTTGATGGTTCATCGATGGTGAAATTTTTCGGCTGCCTGAGTGATATTGATGTTAATGGCACACCTGCTGTTGATATTTCCGAAGTTGCCGAAGGCGCTGGAGAAGCCCCTACACCTGATGAGATGTGGAAGCGGTTTGTCAACAATCATCTTCATTCCCCGATACGAATGGGTCAGACATTGTGGCGTGCCGCGCCGATGATTTTCCCGGCGCTGGCGAAAGCTGTTACACCTTCCGAAAAAGCTAGGGAAAAGTTCAAGGTTCCGTTTACCCGATTGAATAAAAAAGTTTCTCCCCAGAAAATTTTTGATGCGGCTGAGTTTGCTCTCGATGACTTTAAAGTCATTCAGAAATCTGTTGATGGTGCCAAGATTAATGATGTCGTGCTGGCAGTGTGCAGTGGTGCGATTCGCAGTTATCTTTCCTATCACAAGGAATTGCCTGAAGAGCCATTAGTGGCCTGGGTGCCAATAAATACCAGAAAGCAGGGGCCGGAGTCAGGCTCTGGCGAAGGTAATCAGATTACAGCCATGACAACCGATTTATGTACTCATATGGCGAACCCTATTGAGAGGCTGGCGCAAATTACCTACCAAACCCAGTTGAGCAAGGCCGCTAAATCGGGCATTTCTGCACGGTTAATGACGGATGTGTCCCAAAGTATGCCAGGCGCAACCCTTGCTCTGGCCAGTCGAATTATTATCAATTCGGGTGTCACCGCGAAGTTGTGCAATTTTGCCATTTCGAACGTGCCTGGTCCGCAAACACCGCTATATATGCAGGGAGCCCAGAGCCTCCATCAATATGGCATGACCCCGCTAGGCGAAGGCATGGGGTTGTTTTTTGTCGCGCTAAGTTATAACGGCAAAATAACAATCAGTATGACATCAACAAGGGAAATTATTCCCGATATGGAGAGGTTGCGAGATTTTCTGGAGGCCTCTGTTGTCGAACTGAAGAAGTCGGCAATGGCGGCAAGCAGAAAAAAGCCCCGTAAAAATTCACCGGTAAGATCGATTAGTGGTGGTAAGCAGTGATGTCCTGGTACCTTACGAAGTTAATGAGAGCCGAGATGAACAAAACAGAGAATTATGAAGAGTGGAAGAAACTGGCTATTCGTCAGGATATGGTGGATGGTGCAGATATCTGGAAAGTGAAGGAACGCTCTGACCTCTATGATTACCGCGCTATCAGAAAGCGTGTTGATACTTACCGGGAGTTAAGGGCCAATGGTGACGACGAGGGGCTGCTGTTTGCGTTGAATGAAGGTATTCACGGCAATATGGGTGGCATGGGCAAGGGCGTGCTGTATAAAAAGGCCCACTTTGGTACCAAACAGTTGATTGTGGATTATGTGGAAGAAGTTTCCTCTGCTCTGGAATACCTTGCGAGTCCTGAAGTTGATTCAATTTCATTGGAAAACAAACTGGAGTTTTTTCATCGCGCCAGTCATTGTTATGGCCGCTCTGCGTTGATGCTGAGTGGTTCGGGGTCATTGTTTTATTTTCATCTGGGTGTTGTTAAGGCTCTTTGGGAAGAAGATATTCTTCCCTCGGTGATTAGCGGCTCCAGCGGAGGGGCAATTGTTGCGGCAATTGTTGGCTGTCATTCCGGTGGCGATTTAAAGAAAATTTTCGATCCTGACCTGCTGAAAATGGAAGTGGAGAGGGAAAAGAATCTGACCAAAAAAGGTTTTTTGAACAGGTTTTCCCAGGTGTCATCAAAAGAGGTTGAAAACTTTTTCGAGCGCCTTATTCCGGATATCACTTTTCAGGAAGCAGCTGAACTTACCGGTATTCATATAAATGTATCAGTGGCGCCTGCCGAGAAACACCAGACATCAAGGCTGCTGAACGACATTGCCTCACCCAATGTCATGATCAGGGAAGCGTTGCTGGCTTCTGCTGCATTACCAGGTTTTTATCCCGCAGTAACGTTGGCTGCTAAGGACCAAAATGGCCAGCGTAAACCCTACCTGCCTTCGCGGAAATGGATTGATGGTTCGGTCAGTGATGATTTACCCATTAAGCGGGTTATGCGCCTGTATGGTGTTAATCACACGATTGTCAGCCAGACAAACCCACTGGCTCTTCCTTTTGTGACTGATAGCAGTTCTACTTCCGAGTGGGGGTTGATTAAACAAACTTTAAAAAATACAAGCAAGGAGTGGGCGCTGGCCGCTGCCAAGTTGATTGACAGGCCAATGAACTTAAACAAAACTTCAAGTCGACTGCTTACATTGTGCAGCTCTGTTCTTGCTCAAACCTATACAGGGGATATTAATATTCTCCCGCCCAAGAGGATTCACAACCCTGTGTATATGCTGATGCAACCCAGTAGCGAAGAAATTCTCCAAATGATCAAGCATGGTGAGCGGGCGACTTGGCCGCAGATTGAGAAAATACGCCTTCAAACCAAAATTAGTCGAACGCTGGATAATATTGTTCATGATCTGGAGATGGCGCTCGTTCACGAAGTGCCCCGGTTGCCTACCAGGGAATCAAAAGTGTCAAAGGCTTCCAGTTCCCCCAAAGCGCGTAGCGCGAGAGTCTCTGTAGTGAGGGCGGGGTAATGAACCATCAAACAGGTACATTGCTCTCAGGTAATGGCAAAAAGCTGTATACCCAGTGCTGGCTCCCTGATGATGAAGTCAGGGCAGTATTGCTGATTGCTCACGGGCTGGGGGAGCACAGTAACCGTTACTTGCCCTTTGTGGAATACTTTACTGACAAAGGCTACGCTGTTTATGCGCTGGATCACGAGGGGCATGGCAGATCCGAAGGTCAGAGAGGCTATGTCAATCGGTTTGATGATTTTGTAACTGCTTTGGATCAGTTTGTAGACAGGGCAGCAAAGGATCTTCCTGGTAAAAAGGTTTTCCTCGTCGGTCATAGCATGGGGGGAGCCATTAGCGTTAATTACCTGCTCAAGCATCAGGAAAGATTGGCGGGGTGCCTGTTATCCGGCGCGGCTCTTTCTGTTGGGCAGGTAATCAGTCCGATACAGCAGCAAGTATTAAAGTTTTTTTCAGTCGTGTGCCCCAAGGTGCCTCTTATTAAACTCGAAGGTGAAGCTGTCAGCCGCGACCCTGAAGTCGTTTTTGCCTATGAAAACGATCCTCTTGTTTACAGGGGTAAAGCAACAGCGAGATTGCTGGCTGAAATTGTCAATGCGGCCAATCGTGGATTGCGTCGGGCCTCTGAAATAACGCTTCCCATTTTTGTTATGCATGGTGGTGGTGACCTGCTTGCCTCGCCGGATGGCTCTGAAACTCTTTATGAGCGGGTGTCTTCATCCGACAAAACATTGAAAGTTTACGATGGCCTTTATCATGAAATCTTTCTTGAAGAGGAAAAGTACGAAGTGTTTGCTGATATTGAAAACTGGTTAACGGACAGGGAGTAAAATCAAGCTGTAGAGGTTTATGCCGTTATTTTGCTTTTATCGCAATCAAGATTTGTCCTTGCTCAATGTGATTGAAAAAATAAGGGTGTAGAGTTGTTTGGCAGGTGTATGCACACGCCACATATAAAAAAAATAACCAGGTGATGGTAATGGCAAAAAGATTGAAGAATGTCTGGCCAAAAAAATTTGCCGGAGAGATTGTTTTTCTGCTTGATGTTGAAACGGGCATGGAAAAACAGTTACTTGAAGATTATATTCGGGAACATTGTCCGGTGCCTGATGCGCGCATTGTTCATCTCTCGCTTCGGTCCGGAAAAACTCCAGCGCAAAATGGTCATGCAATTAAAAAAATTCTTGCCGAAGATAAGCAACAGTATTTCATTCCTTTACGGGTTACCTGGTGGTCGAATCCCCTGGCAAAAGAGAATATAGCGGCATCCTTGGTTGATGCCATTCCTTGGTTTGGCTGGACTCCGGGCCTTGTTCGCCAAAAGCTGCAGTTGAAAAATTATCTGAAAAAAAAGAATGCCAGCCCTTATGAAATAGTTGTAGCTAAAGGGGCGTCTCAGGATGAAATAGATAAACGTTTCAAAAGTAAGCCGCGAGATGTGGACCTGCCTCGCTATATTGCCAAACTTGCATTATTGGCGCTGGAGCGCACGGAACGTGGTATCAAGGGCGCTCGCTACAAGATTCCCAGGATGATTGACGAAGAGGTTCTGGGTCGGCCTCAATTGAAAGAGGCGCTTGAGGAAATCAGCCAGTCGTCGAAAAAAGGATTTGACGAGATTCGAGAGGAAGCAGCCGCTTGCTTGAAGGAAATGGCCGCGACGCCCACGCCAGAAGGACTGGATCTGGTGGCAGCGCTCGGTCGGTTTATGTACACCCGAGGATTTGATGAACAACTGGATTTTCTTAAGGAAGATATAGACCGGGTTCACGAGCTCCTTGCCGATCGTCCTATGGCGTTTGTATTTACGCACAAATCCCATGTGGACGGCTTCCTCCTGTACACATTTTTTCACGATATGAACCTGCCACCGGTACATACTTTTGGCGGTATTAATATGGGCTTTATGGGGTTGGGAGCGATGCTGCGAAAAGCGGGTGCTATCCTGATCCGGCGAACGTTCGGTAGTGACGAAGTCTATAAGGCAGTTTTTAAAAACTACATTGATTATCTGGGGGAAAAGCGATTTCCGCTCATGTGGTCACTAGAGGGAACGCGTTCTCGAACCGGCAAATTAATGCCTCCCCGATTTGGTCTTATCAACTATGTGATCAGCTCTTACTTGCGGGAAGACGATACTGATCTGGTGATCATGCCGATCTCCATTGTCTACGACCAGATTCCAGAAGTTTATGATTACGATGACTTGCAGGCTGGTGGGGACAAGAGGCCGGAGTCAGCTTTCTGGTTCATGCAGTACCTGAAGGGGCTGAAAAACCCTCACGGCAAGATTCATATCAGGTTTGGTAAAGGTATAAAGGTCAGTGATTACGTTCATTCGGCCTCCCCCTGTCCCACTATGGAGAGGTGGGAAATGCAGAAATTGGGTTTTGATCTGGCGGTGGATGTTAACAATGTTACCCCGATTACCGTTAACTCGCTGATATGCTTTGTATTGCTGGAGCAGGGGCATCGTGCAATTTCCATTTCGCAGTTCACCAATGAAATAAATCGTTTGCTGGCTTTTGTTGCGATTTATCAATTCCCCATGACGGAAGAAGCAAAAAACATTACACCGGAAATACTTCAGAAGTTCCTGGATCAGTTGGCCGCCACCGGAGTGATTAATATTACGGAAGAAGGGATTGATGTGCTTTACATGATTCCTTATGGCGGAGCAAGAATTGCAGCCTACTACCGCAACGGACTGATTCAGTTCTTTATTACAGGAGCAATAGGCGAGCTGGCTCTGATGGCTGTAAAAAGCAGTGGTGACGGTGCTATTGAAGAGTTTCGTCAGGAAGCACTTCGCATACGGGATCTGATGAAATATGAATTTTTCTTTGAGGGGTCCGAGCAGTTTCTGACATTGCTGGAAGGTCAGTTTGACAAGCGAATAAAAGACTGGCGTGAGATGGTTATGGATGGTCGGGAGGCGATACGCAAAATGTTACCGACAATGGATATATTGATAGGCCACGGTACCCTGAGGCCCTTTATTGAAGCTTACCTGGTGTTTGCCCGGGCATTGATCATGGTGCCGGAAGAAGGAGAGGTGGATATAAACGCGCTGATCAAACAGAGTCTGGCTCTGGGTAAACAGGGGGTTTTGCAGCAGCGCATTCATTGTGAAGAATCTGTCTCGCAGAATTACTTTGAAAATGCAGTGAAAATTGCCAGGGGGAAAAACTTGCTGGGGGTTGGTTCGCCGGTTAAAGAAGAGCGGCAGGCTCTTTACAACGAGCTGTTGGAGCTGCGGGCGAATACACGTATTCTTGCCTCTATTTCTGATGCCAGAAGGTATGAGAAAGCATTGTCGCTGGCCGTGCAGGGGCATATATAACACAGATAATAGGGTAACTGTTTTTGTACCGAAGTTTGTTATTTGATCCAGCATTCTCAAGTGTTGGGTTGTTCAGTTGGGGGTAGTGGAATGCGTTTTAATGTCAGTGTGCTTGGTGGTGGCTCATGGGGTACCACGGTGGCGTCGCTTGTGGCGCGAAACGCCAATGTGGTGCTCTGGGCTCGAGATGGAGAAACCGTTCACGAAATTAATCAATTTCATACCAATAATAAATATCTGCCTGGCGCATCGTTACATAAAACGTTAAGAGCTACCGAAAGCCTGGAGGAAGCCGTATCGGGTACAGATCTGATCGTGATGGGGATACCTTCCCAGAGTTTTCGTGCGGTATTGGAGAATATCAAACCCAATATACGTCCCTGGGTGCCAGTTATCAGCCTTACTAAAGGGCTGGAGGTATCAACAGGCATGAGAATGAGCGAGATTGTGCAGGAAGTATTGCCCGGTCACCCGGTAGGTATTTTAACCGGCCCTAATCTGGCGCGGGAAATCATGTCTGGCTCTGCGGCGGCCAGTGTCATTGCCATGAAAGATGCGGCTATCGTTAAGGTGGTACAACGCATTTTTCACAGTGGACTGTTTCGTGTCTATACCAATCATGATGTGATTGGTTGTGAGCTGGGGGGTGTACTTAAAAATATTATCGCGATTGCCGCAGGTATGGGCGATGGTCTAGGTGCCGGAGATAATACCCGTGCCGCAATTATCACCCGTGGTCTTGCTGAGATTTCCAGGCTGGGCGTTGCCATGGGAGGCGAAGCCGCTACTTTTTCCGGGTTGGCAGGCATGGGTGATCTGCTGGCAACCTGTACCAGCGAGCAAAGCAGGAATCGCACTGTGGGTTTCGAGCTGGGCAGAGGGCGCTGCATTGACGACATAACCACTGACATGTTTATGGTGGCCGAGGGTGTTAAAAGCGCTCCAACAGTGATGAAATTCGCCAGGCAGTATCAGATAGAAATGCCTATTGCTGCTGAGGTTTATCAGGTCATTAATAAAGAAACAAAGGCCAAATATGCTTTCAGGGGACTGTTGCGTACCGAGGCCAGGGCTGAGTCTCAGTCTGGTTAGTGCTTCGGCTATTTGATTCGTGCGGCTTGTTGTGTGTAGAAAGGTAACGCTGCGACCGCGACTAATAGGGAGGAGTAAGCTATTTCTTGTACTCTTGATGTTTGTCGGTTAGGCTAATGCGATTAGTAAGGTATCGTACTTTTATTTTGTGCCTTACCGTAACGTTGAGGCCAGCTGTGTCAGTTTGATTCTGAAGGCCGCAACGGTAGTAACAAAGAAGTAACAACCAGCACGCAGAATGCTGGCCAGAGACGAAAGGGACTGACAATAAGTAAAACAGGTTTTTTACAGAATAAAGCAAACAACAAATAATTAATGATTAACAGTAATAATAGGAGAGGAACTATGGTGCGAAAGCGTCTAGCTAAGTCCGTTGTAGCAGCAAATGCACTTGCTGCAGCACTGGTCGGGGGGATAGCAAGTGATGCACTTGCTGTTACAGAATTTCAAATCGGTGGTGTCAATGCAGTCTGGACCACCAGTATATCGGTAGGTACCAGCATCCGGGCACAGAGGCAGGATAAGGGCTTGTACAGTCCTCAAAATGGTGCTCTCACCGGAAAACCTGATGGCTATCAGCCGAATGTTGTCGACGAGGGTAACCTTAACTACGATAAAGGCGATCGTTTTTCTACCTTGGCCAAAGTTATTACCGAAGTAGAATTTAGTAAAGATAACTGGGGCGGCCTACTGCGTGCCAAAGCCTGGTATGACTACACCCTGAACGAAGAAGATGTGAATTACGGTAACCAGCCAAATGGTTTCAATAACTTTGCGCTAAATGGTGACACCAGTACAGATCGCGAACCGCTGTCTGACGATGGTTTTGATCAGGAGTTGCGGTTTGATGGCACCTCAATTCTGGATGCCTTTGTTTACGGTAACTTTTATATCGGTGACAGTGCTCTTCAGGTGCGCGTTGGTAAGCAGGTGCTGAACTGGGGTGAAAGTTTATACTTTCAGGGTGTGAATGTTATGGTGCCGATTGATGTGCCTTCATTTCGCAAACCCGGTGCTGAACTGAAAGAGGTATTCCTCCCAACAGAGATGATCTCCGCCAGCCTGGATTTGCCTAATGGCGATACTATTGAAGCCTTCTATCAGTGGAAATGGCGTGAAACGCCCATTGAAGCGGGTTGTGGTAACTACTGGAGTGCAGCGGTTGGTAACCTAACGCGCAGTCCTAATGCATGTGGTAGCGCCATTACTCTGGTTCCAGGAGGATCAGGGCCTGCTGGTGTGGTTGCTCCAGCTTATTATGGAACGATTGATGTTGATGCGCCGGATGATGATGGACAGTTTGGTATTGCGTACTACTGGCGTCCAGAGTTTACTGATGCCGAAATTGGTTTCTATGCTGCGCAAATTCATATGCGTACGTCAACTCTGGGCTTGGCTTTTGCGATTGATGACGGAAATCCCAATACCAACCCGTCTATGGGTATGGGTACTGGTGTGAGCTTTAACTCTCTTTGGGAATATGTGGAAGATGTCGAGATCTTCGGTATCAGCTATGCGGGTAACCCTTGGGGTTGGTCTGTCTCTGCTGAGTTGACTCACCATAAAGATGTACCAGCTCAGCTGGATGGCAATGACCTGTTGAATAGCTCTTTTGGAGCCGGCCCATTGGCCGCTGAAGTCGGCGCGCTGGTGACGCAGGCCGCTATCGAGGGGCGCTCAGAGAATAATCCGACGATTTACCACGGATACGACCTAACGGATAAAACCCAGTTCCAAATTAATGCATTGAAAGTGGGCAAAGATATCTTTGGCGGTATTTTTGGTGAAGATCAGTATCTCTTTGTTGCCGAAGCTGCCTGGCAGTGGAATGACCTTGATATCAGTAATAAAGATGGGTCTCACCGTTATAACCGTGGTTTCCAATGGGGGGCCGGGCCAAATGTAGGCTATGGGAATACCAGTAGTCTTTGTGCATCGGCTCGAAATAACGGCGGTTGTGACGACGCAGGCGGCTATACCACCAATTTTGCCTGGGGTTACCGTGCTAGCTTGCGACTCCAATACAACAATGTGTTGCTGAATGGTTTGACTATGTTCCCCAGCCTGTTCTGGTCGCACGATGTTGAAGGTTATTCTGTCGACAACGCCATTCTCGAAGATCGTACTGCTATCAACTTGGGGCTGAAGTTTGAATACTTCAAGAAGTACACCGTTGATTTCAACTATGCCATCTTTGGTGACAATGCGGACTTCGATACTCTGCGTGACCGTGACTTCTATTCCGTTACCTTTGGCGTGACTTTTTAAGACATAGAATTTAGGAAGGTTAAAATGAAGATGATTAAGAAAATGGCGCTGATAGGCGCCACCTTAAGCGCGGTAGGCCTGGCCTCCGGTGCTTTCGCCGGTGCGTCTCCTGAGGAAATTGCCAAGCTGGGTAACGAGTTGACGCCTGTTGGCGCAATTAAGGCGGGTAATGCCGACGGTACTATTCCAGCCTGGGACGGTGGTATGACAGAGCCACCCGCTGGCTGGACTCCGGAACAGGGCTACATCGATCCGTTTGCCGGTGAGAAGCCTTTGTTTGTGATTGATGCCAGTAACTACGAGCAATACGAGGACAAGTTGAATGCCGGTATGATCGCGATGATGAAACAGTACCCGGACACATTTAAGTTGCCGGTTTACAAGAGTCATCGTACTTTTGCTAATCCACAAGCGGTGTATGACCATACTAAGGAGTTAGCGACAAAAACGAGTGTTGATGGAGAATCTTTGGAAGGCTATAGCCAGCCCGGTATTCCCTTCCCGATACCCAAAACAGGCATAGAGGTCATGTACAACAATATGTTGCACTGGTATGGCGGTTTTGATCAATGTGCGGACTGGTTACCCGTTCAACCGGGCGGTGGTTATTACAGGGTCGGATATTGTCAAAATGTAATCCAGACGCCGAATATGGATAAAATCAAAGATAATAATGACCTCTTCTACTATTTTGGACAATATGATGCCCCTGCAACATTGGTGGGAACCATTTATCTTGTACATGACACGATTGACAGGAATAAGGGGTTACGTCGAGCCTGGATCTATAATGCCGGGCAGCGTCGGGTACGCCGAGCACCGGATCTAGCCTATGACAATATTGATGATGGCACCGAGGGCATGCGTATTACTGATGACTGGTGGGGATTTTTTGGCGCATTGGATCGGTATGACTGGAAGCTTGTTGGCAAGAAAGAGATGTATATCCCCTACAACGCCTATAAGTTGAGTGATACTAAGCTGAAGTATGACGATATGCTGGATAAAGGGCATCTGAAGTCGGATTTGATGCGCTACGAATTGCACCGTGTTTGGGAGGTTCAGGCGACCCTGAAAGATGGTATGTCCCATATCTATAAAACGCGGAACTTCTATATCGATGAAGATAGCTGGATGGTTGTTTTGGCTGATGCCTATGACAGTCGCGATAACTTATGGCGAGTTTACTCCGACCCCCTAATGCAAGTTTACGATTCGGATGTCATGTTTCATAGAGCTATGTTGGTGCATGATCTTGTCAGTGGCACATTTATCGCCAGTCAGCTAGATAATGAGCGTAAGCAACCTGCTCTCGTGTTCAACCAAAAAGGCAGATACGCCGACTTCCAGACTAGTGCCATCCGTCGTAGAGGAACAAGGTAATTTAGGTGTAGTAAGACTCAGGCTTGAAAAAGCCTGGGTCTTTTTTTTGTTTTTACCTATTTGCTTTTTTACACGATAGGGTTATTTGGCGGGAGGAGTATAGCCGTGGAAAAATTCATATTAAGTTGTTTGGCGACAGCGGCCATTTTTTTGACCTCGATTTCCGGGGCAGTGGCAGATCAAGATAAAGTAGTTCACCCGGAAAGGATGATGCTGCTTGATCTCGTCCGAAATGGTGATGAGCTTTTTGCAGTTGGGGAAAGGGGCGTCATTATTCGTTCAGAAGATGATGGTCAAACCCTTACGCTGATTAACGCGCCAACTACAAGAACACTGACAAAAATTGTGTTTTTAAATACTGAGATTGGTGTGGCCACAGGGCATGGTGGAGTTTTACTCCGCACGGCTGATGGGGGCGATACCTGGAATCGAATCGACCTTGAAGGTACAGGTGGAGATTCGCTATTGGGAGCAAATGTTCTAAGCAACGGTAACATTATTGTTTACGGCGCTTTTGGCATGTATTTCGAATCCAGTGACCAGGGCCTTACCTGGGCTCGGAAAGAAGTCGTATATGAAGGGTTTGATTGGCACATTTCGCAGGTTATTGAAACCAATGGTATTTTACTTCTTGTCGGCGAGGCTGGCTCGATGGGTATGTCCGCCGACATGGGCGAAACCTGGAGTGAGCTAGAGTCACCTTATGAAGGTTCTTTTTTTGGTGCTCTTGAATTGGCCAATAAAGACATTCTGGTGTACGGCATGCGTGGTAATGTTTATATCTCCTCCGATGATGCTGATTCCTGGACGAAAATAGAAACAAATACTATTAATGCGCTCAATACCGGTTTTGTGACTGATGATGGTACCGTCATTATTGGTGCGAACAACGGCCTATTTCTGATAAGCGAAGATAATGGTAGAACTTTCCGTAAGAAAGAGTTGCCATTAAGGGCCCCTCTGTCTGCTATTCAGCAGGCAAAAGATGGCACGATAATCTACGTAGGTGTGCTGATTTCCGGTTTTCTAGACCTGAGCAAATAACGTCGTGACGTTTGAGGGAGAAGAATAGAATGAGTAATAACGAAAAGATTCACGGCGAATTTACTTCAGATGAGTTTTCCCGTGACTGGATTGGCAGAACAGCTTTCGCTATTTTTCACTGGCGATTTCCGCTGTTACTGATTTGTATTGGTATCACTGTCTTTTTGGGTTATAGCGCCAGGCATCTGGAGGTGTCCGCGGGCTTTACCAAGATGATTCCTTATAACCACGAGTACATGGCTACGCTAAAGGATTATCAGAGTGTTTTTGGCGGTGCAGACAAGATTCTGATTGCAGTTAAAGCGCGAGAAGGCACTATTCTTCAGAAAGATATTATGAAGACGGTAAAGGACATTGCCGAAGAAGTCTTTTATATCAAAGGGGTTGTCAGGAGTTCCCTGAAGTCGATTTACAGCCCTGAAGTTCGCTATAACGAAATCGTAGAGGATGGCATTAAAGCCGGGACACTGGTTGCTGCGGATTTTACCGGTACGCCAGAAGAAATGGCACAGGTAAAAATCAACATTCTCAAATCTGACTGGGTGGGGCGAATCGTTTCCGCTGATATGACTTCCACCATGGTCATAGCCACTCTTGGTGAGAAAGATCACGTCACAGGCCAGCGCTATGATCTTCGCCGGATTGGTGCCGAGCTGGAAGACATTCGTCAAAAATACCAGAATGACAAAGTGTCTATCCACATTATCGGGTTTGCGAAATCGGTATCGGATATTGCAGGGTCTGCAAATGATGTTGGGTTTTTCTTCCTCATAGCATTTGTGTTGACTGCGCTATTGTTGCTTTGGTATTCAGGCTCTGTGATGCTTTCAGCCTGGGCTCTTGTTGTTGCCATTGTGCCGGTAGTCTGGTTGCTGGGTATTTTGCCTCTGGTTGGACTCGGCCTTGATCCTCTGTCAATTCTGGTGCCATTTCTGATTTTTGCTATCGGTGTTTCCCATGCCGTGCAGATGACAAATGCCTGGAAACTGGAAACCCTTGCCGGTTGTGACGGTGTGACGGCTTCGCGGAACTGTTTTCTGAAGCTGTTTGTTCCGGGAGCAACTGCTCTGTTGGCGAATGCACTTGGTTTCATGGTTATTGCCGTTGTCGATATTGAAATTGTCCGTGAACTGGCAATTACTTCAACGATCGGTGTTACGGTGATGATTATCACCAACAAAGTGTTGCTGCCTATTTTGCTGTCTTACATGCGTTTTTCTGCCTCAACAGCACAGAAGCTCGGCGGCAAAGAAACCGCAGGGAAAGGGCTCTGGACAGCTTTGGCTCCACTGGCTTCACGCAAGGGCGGCCTCATTCCAATAGCCGGTTCAATTGTGCTGACAATCTTCGGGCTTTATCACTATCAATTCCTGCAGATTGGCGATCAGGGTAAAGGTGTGCCGGAACTTTGGCCGAAATCTCGTTACAACCAAGATGTTGAGCGGATTACGACCGACTTTGACCTGGGGGTTGATCTGTTACAGGTCATCGTAGAAGCCCAAGGCGACGATGCCCCCTGTGTGAACCGCAGTGTTCAGGACAAAATGGAAGCCTTTGAGTATGAAATGCGCCAGCAGGACGGTGTGATTGCTGTTCGTGGCCTGAGTAACTTCGTTAAGTCCGTCACTCAGGATTTCGCTGAAGGTTGGGTTAAGTGGCGTATGTTGCCGGAAACCGTGCCACAAATTGCTCAAGGCGTAGGTTTTGCGACACGCCTGGGAACTGAATACCGCAATCCCGCATGTAATGCCATTCCAATTTCCATTTATACCTCGGATCACCAGGCGGCCACTATTAGTCGCATTGTCGCTGCTATTAAGGACTTCAAGGCAGAGAACGATGATGACGAAGTGGTTTTCCGTTTGGCCTCAGGAAACGTGGGAGTCATGGCTGCTACCAACGAAGTGGTTCACGCTGCCGATAAATGGGTTAACTTTACCCTGTTTGCTTCGGTTGGCTTGCTTTGTTTGGTGACTTTCCGCTCATTCAGGGTGACGCTGTGTATCATTATCCCTCTTGGTATCGTAACGCTGTTGTGTAACGCAACCATGGCGATTCTTGATATCGGTATGAAGGTCAATACATTGCCAGTGATCGCGATTGCTGTCGGTGTAGGTGTGGACTACGGTATTTACCTGTTTGAACGCGTTAAACATGAGATGGAAGATGCTTCCATGACCCTTCAGGAGGCATTTAAGGAAGCGCTGGTGCAAAGGGGTACAGCTTCTACCTTTACAGCAGTAACCATGACTATTTCCGTTGCTACCTGGACATTCTCTACACTGAAATTCCAGGCGGATATGGGCATTCTGCTTTCCTTCATGTTTATGGTGAATCTGTTTGGTGCGGTGTTACTCATGCCTGCACTGGCCGCTTATATTGTCGGTGATGATCACTATGCAAAGAAGAAAAAGTAACTTTCTGCGATAGAAAGTTGATCTAACAAAAAAGGAGCCTGATGGCTCCTTTTTTGTATTCCAGCCAGAGGCTAGCCCCTTCAGGATGGATTCCTTATTCTCATTGGGTTATGTGGATCCGGGTTACAACCCCGGTTAAGGAAAAATTCCTCTGGCGGGCCTTGTCCATAGACAGAAAGCCCGCATCGGAGTCATTACAGTATTATTCAGCGATGCCTTAACTTCTCAGCGATATAGCGGTGCAGCTCCTCTGCTGAAATGATCTTCAATGCCTCAGCTGCTGTGTAAATATCTGTTTTTTCGAGCAAGGCATGACGTGCTATTTTGCTGGCGTTGTCATAGCCGATTAGCGGTGTGGCCACAGTAATCAGCATAAGGTTCTTGTCGAGGTGTTCTTGCACCCTTGCATTGTCAACGGTTAGCCCGCAAAGGCAATGTTGCGTAAAGCTGTTCATCCCTTCTGCGAGCAATGTCACCGACTCTGCAAAATTTCGAATAATCAGTGGTCGGTAGGTGTTTAATTGTAGTTGCCCCTGTGAGATAGCTAACAGAATTGCCTGGCAGTTCGTTGTCACCTGGATGCAGATCATAGTGAGCGCTTCACACTGAGTGGGGTTTACCTTGCCAGGCATGATGGAGCTGCCAGGCTCATTCTCAGGTAATTTCAGTTCGCCAATAGCAGAATTCGGGCCGCTGGCCAACAGGCGAATATCATTGGCCATTTTTTGTAACACAACAGCTATCAGGTTGACCGCCTGAGCGCATCGGTTAATTTCATCCTGGCTGGAGAGCGCTGCAAACTTATTGGCGTGAGATTGCAGGGACATATCATAGAGCTGATTAAGTTGTTCACAGACCCGTTCGCCAAAATTCTCTGGCGCGTTTGCGCCGGTGCCTACCGCAGTGCCGCCCAGCGCTATGTTGTTAAGGTCTTCACTGGCAGTTCTCAAGGCGCTTTCAGCTTGCTCAAACTGATAACGATAACCACTGACAATCTGTGCTAGCGTCAGGGGGAGCGCATCCATCATATGCGTGCGGCCACAAATGAATGTTGATGTCCATTGTTCTTCAAGCGCGGTTAACTGAATCAGCATTTTGCCCGTTACGGGTATGAGCTGTTGATCAATAAGCTGCTTTGCAAAAATGTGCATTGCCGAAGGGAATACGTCATTTGAAGACTGAGCGCGGTTTACGTGATCATTGGGGTGTACTGGTTTTTTGGTTCCCGGTTTGTTGCCTGCATACGTATTTGCGAGATTGGCGATCACCTCATTAACGTTCATATTGCTTTGTGTACCACTGCCGGTTTGCCAGATACGAACAGGGAAGTGCTCCAGTGATTTTTCTTCGAGTAACTGATCACAGGCTTTCTGTATCAGTATGGCGATATTGCTGTCGATAAGGTCTAGCTCTGCGTTAACCACGCTAGCTGCTTTTTTTATTTTTATCAGCGCGCTGATCAGTCCCCAGGGCAGTGTTTCGCTGCCAATATTGAAGAACATGAGTGAACGCTGGGTTTGGGAACCCCAAAGCTTATTCTCTGGAATAGATACTTCTCCCAGGCTGTCTTTCTCTATACGGGTCATTAGCTTCTCGACATCGAACGGGGTTGTGTTATAGCCAGCGACGCAAACGCATATAGATAATCAGTCCAATAGCAATACCTAACATACTGCAAGACAGATAGAGGAAGGCCTGTCCATCTTCCGTGCCTGGTAAACCTGCGACATTCATACCAAATACTCCGGTTAAAAAACTCAGTGGCAGGAAAATCGTCGCCACAATGGAAAACAGATAGGTTCGGGAATTTTGCTCTTGAGCGATGCGATTCATGATGTCTTCCTGCAGTACCAGTGTGCGCTCCCTGGCTAGATCGAGTTCTTCTACATATCGCGTCATGCGGTCGGTTTGATCTCTTAGGCAATACATCTCGGATTCGTTGAGCAAGTCTTTGGACAAGCGATGTACGGCATCTAATGCTTCTCGCTGCGGCGCCAGAAAACGGCGAATAGCAGCGGTTTTTCTTCGCATTGCACCGACCCGGCCCCGTATACTGCTATCATTATTTTCGGCAGTATCTTCGTAGACAGATAGTTTTTCTTCAATATCATCAATTGTCTCCCCAATACGATCAGCTATTCTTTCAACCACCATCACCAGAAACTCACCTCCGGTGCTGGGCCCCATATCTTTATCAAGCGCTTGCCTTACATCCTGTATGGATACGACACGTCTCTGGCGCAGAGTGATAATACGGTTACCGCTAATCCAGATTCTGAGTGAAACCATGTCTTCGACATCTTCCCCCGGGTTCAGGTTGATGGCACGCAATATGATAATGATGCCGTTATCGAGACTTAAAGCGCGGGGGCGTGATTCGACACGGGTCAGGGTTTCGGCGACCAGTGGATCCAACCCCTGAGACTCCAGCCAGCTTACCGCTTGAGGGTGTTTGTACTCAATGTGTGTCCAGAGTATCAGGTTGCCATCTTGCGGGTAGTCGTCACCAACTTCCCGTCCGCCACCCTGACCATCAAAAAGATAGTTGTGTACGATGCAGCTGTCTTTCATGAATACCCCTGCTCCTGTTTATTGTTTTTACCCATGAATCCCTCTATCAGTCTAGCGCACTAGCTATCGTGCCGGTCAATGATTTTGATTTCCAAGGGTTTGCCGTCAAAGTGTATATCCCTCTGCGGGAAGGCTATTTCAATGTTTTTCTTGCGGAATTCATGGTCAATTGCGGTATTGAGTTCATGCGAAACGGGCACCAGGTTGCTAAAGCCGGAAATAAATACTCTCAGCTCGAAGTTCAGTGTGCTGTCGCCAAACGCTTGAAAGAATACAGAGGGTTTCGGTTCATCGAGCACTTTTGTATTGCTGGCAGCTATTTCAAGCAGGGTTTTCTCAGTCAATTCAATATCCGAACCATAGGCAACGCCCACGCGAATAATTGCGCGCATGATGGGGTCAGTTAATGACCAGTTAATCAGACGCTCGGTAATAAAGGTTTTATTTGGAATTACAATTTCCCGCCTGTCCAGATCGATAATAGTGGTGGCGCGAATGCGAATTCGGTTGACGGTACCAGTCTGGTCTCCAATGGTAACGGTATCGCCAATACGAATAGGGCGTTCAAATAAAATCACAATGCCTGAAACAAAGTTGGCAACGATTTCCTGCAGGCCGAAGCCTAGCCCCACGCTCAGTGCCGCTATTAACCATTGCAGTTTCGACCATTGTGCGCCCAGCAATTGCAAGGCAATAACACTGCCCGTAATGACAATCACATAACGGAAAACGGTGGTAATGGCGTAGTTGGTTCCAACTGCGAGCGGCAGTTGGCTGAGTAAGGCAATTTCCAGCAATCCAGGGATATTCCGCGCACCCAGGAAGGTAATAACAATAACGGCAATTGTTAGCATCAAGTCCCATACGGTGATAGCTTTAAAAATGACCTCTCCGCTGACTTCTTCGGAAACTTCCCAAAGTGGTATGGTGTCGAGCCGCTCAAAAGCCAGGAACAGTTCGGACCATATGTTCCATAACATGATGCCTGCAATAATGGTGATGAGCATTTTTAATAGCAGATTGGTCTGGTTGCTGATGGTTCGCAGGTCAATAGCTTCAACATCGACAGCGGGTAATGCCTCTTCAGGGTGCTCATTTAGATCGATTTTTGCTGCTGAGGAAGCCGCATGTGCTGCTCGTTTTTCCTGTGCTCTTGTCAGCGCAATGCGGCGTTCGCTAATTGAAAAGCTGCGGCGCACGGTACCGTAGAGATACAGGCAGAAGATAAGGGTGGCGAGGGATAACAATGAGTATTTTGCCATTTCAAGGGTTGTGTATTGGTACCCCAGGTATGAGAGTACTATCAGGAACACAGACATCGGTATTGCGATAGCCGGGATGATTCTTGCCGGCAGGGTGACAGGCCGCCTGGGTTTCAGAATATCCTTTAAATGAAAGGTGCGCAGAAAAAAGATAGCTGTTGTAAAGGACACCATAATATAGGTGACACGCCCCAGTCCTTCTCTGATTGCAGGTTCACCATAAGTCTCGGTAATGAGAGCAGCTATTGTCAGTGTGAAAAAGCACCAGATAAACCATTGCATATTCGGCTTAAGGGATTTTTGCAGATGGGTATCCCATCTGAAGTGAACAGGTATAAGTCCCCGATCTTTGAGACTGGCTTGCAGAAATAACATGCCCCACAAAATGGCGGCCCCGTACTCCAGTGAAACAGACAGTGATTGCCAAAAGGGGTACTCGACATGTATTGCGTAACTAACCGAGTAGAACATCAAGGGTATCGGTGTTGCCAGGCAAGCAGTGAAAAATATCGCTTTGATGGTGAGTGATATGTGATCTTTCTTTACTTTTCTGACGTTGGGACTGATATTTCTCAGATTGGCGATAAGTTTAAGCCGTATTTTGAGTAGTGCGAGAAAGGCAACGAACGCGGACACCAGCACAAAACTGTATTGTTTTATGCGTTCCTTTATAGCACTTAATGCCTGTGGCGAGCGTGCATTGCTTACCATATCCGGAAGTGCCTGCCAGCTACCCGCGAGACTGGCGATTGAAAGCCTGGTTACACTTGGCATCCAGAGGAGTTGTTGGTTCAGCAAGTCTGCATAGCGTTTGCTTTGTTCAATTAATTGTCGTGATTGCGCAATCAGTTGGCTAAGGTCATCGATATAGCGGGCATACCCCGCTGACAATAAGCTCAGTGCTTTTTCGTGCTCTGTGGTAATTCTGCTGCTTAGTACTTCGCTGTCAGAGAACAGGTTTTGGGGCAGATTAGTGTGACTGAAGAGGGCGGCTTCGCGCAGACTGTCTATTCGGAATTGAGCCAACCTGACTGCTGTCAGCGCTTCTTCATATAGCTTGAGCTTCTGTTTTGCTACCGAAACATTTATCAGGTTGTCGCGTTGTTTGCGCAGAGCAGCACCAAACTCGGGAGATGATTCGAGCTGGGTGATTTTTAGTTGCTCTGTAACACTGGCATAGCGCTGTTCATACCGTTTGGTGTTTCGGCCGAGTTGTTCCAGTTCGGTAAGGATACCATCGTGATTACGCATCAGCTCTTTGAGTTCCAGCGCAAGCTGGAGGTTGGTTTGAGCTCTTGTTACCAGCGTCTGGTCAGCTTCCGGTATCTGTTCAAGAGTCAGTTTGGCCGAAGTCACAACACGGTCAGCCTCACTTTGCCTGTGATCGGCCATGATATTTTGCAGAGTGGCGATCCTTCGCTCGACACCTTCTATTTCCATTTCGAGCAGGTTTTTTTCGGTATTGAGTAATTCCAGGCGAACGGCTTTACTGGCTAACCGGTGCTCAAGCATATTGATTCGTGCGGTTATACGCTGTGCTTTTGCCTGAATATTGATTGACAGCGCGTTATATGGCCCATCATCGACTTTTATCTTGTTCTGGGCCTCAAGGGTTGTACTGTATTCAACTTGCAGTTGCCCAAGTAGTGCCTGTCCGTCCAGTGCTTTTTCCTGTGCGATGGCTGCTTCAACCTCGCTATAGCGCTGGCGTTTTTCAGTCAATAAAAACGCTTCTCTGCTGGCGGCTGTTTCGAGCTTTGAAAATGTTGCCGAGGTGAGTTTTTCAGGTAGTTTTTTTTGATGAAAATTGTTAATCCGGCTTTGCAGAACCAGTTGTTTTTCTGGTGCTTGCAGCAGTGCTTTCTGATATTCAAGGCCTTCGGCAATAAACTGGTCACGCTTTTCCAAGTGATGAATGGCCTGATCGAGCAGATCAAGGATTGATGATTTTTCTGGCTGGGTTAATTCACTCTGATTTTGGACCTGCTCGATCAGCACTTTAATTTCCGCCACGTCGGGGGAATGTGTACGGTCAGCCACAACCTGACTAACGATAGTGATAGTCATAGTCATGGCCGCCAGCGCTATGGGCATCAGGCGAAGAATGTTTTTGAAAATACGAAATGGCGGCAGTGTTGTGAAGGTTTTATTCATAGCGGCTCAAGTGTGGGATGACTCTTGTAAACAGGCTATTTGCTCACCAGTGTTGATGAATGGTGTTGAACAACGTTGCTAACAATATACCCGTTATACGGTGTATTTTTCGTTACACACCTAATATTGATATACAAAAGACGCACCGGCAAGAGCAATGATATGGCACGCAGTACCGGTGGTAGCCAGAATGGGAAGTCGCGTCCTGTCATCCACCTGAGTATACCTGCTAGTTAGCTGTCATTTGCTGTTACTTGTAGGGAAGGGTGTGGTGCCTACAGTAACCTGAGATCCGCATCCCGATTATTTTCTGGGGTCAGGACTTCCTGTAATGCTTCAATATTCTCAACAATAGTAGCATCCTTGCTGGCAAAAAATGCGATATGAAACATGGCATCACCCTCTTGCACCAGGGGGATATTCTGTTTGCCAATAATAATGCCTGACTTGGTGGCGACAACAGTGTCAAGGATCTCCCCAAAAGGGCTGCCAATATGTGCCAGTGGCGTGCCAGGGTGTACTTGATCACCAAGATTTTTCAGGTTGTTGACGATGCCACTGGAACCCGCTCTGATCCAGGCGCTGCTGTTTGCGATGAAGGGGGTTAATGGCTTGCGGGGCTTTTTTCTGCGGATGAGCTGCAAGTGTGCGAGAACATTCAGGACGCCCCGTATGCCCGCCCGTATTGACAGTTCGTCAAAGCGCAAGGCCTGGCCCGCCTCGTAGAGCAAAACGCGGATATTGGATTCGACGGCGGCTTGTCGCAAGGATCCATCTCGAATATCGGAATTCAGCAATACCGGAACCCCGAATATTTCGGCGAGCTCTCTTGTTTCATCATCGTTCAGGTTACCGCGCACCTGGGGCAAGTTGGAGCGGTGTATTGCCCCGGTATGCAGGTCAATACCGTAATCACAATGTTTAACGATATCTTCCAGAAAGATGTTCGCAACGCGGCCCGCCAGTGACCCTTTTGAGGAGCCAGGGAAACTGCGGTTCAGGTCTCGTCTGTCTGGCATATAGCGATTTTGATTGAGAACTCCGTAGACGTTCACCATCGGTACCAGAATCAGCGTGCCTTTGGAGAGCTTCAGTGATTTCATCTGGATCAAACGGCGGACAATCTCAATGCCGTTAAGCTCATCGCCGTGTACTGCAGCAGAAACAAATACCGTTGGTCCGGCCTTCTTTGCGCGGCGGACATGCACAGGAATACAAATATCTGTATCGGTATAGAGTTTTGCTACCGGCATTTCTATTTGGCGGGTCTCTCCAGGTTTTATGGTAAAACCACCGATATGGAGATTGTTGGCGTTTTGCGGCATATCAGTTCTCTGCTTAACCTTTACCCCGGGTTCGGGTGTTATTCGGTTTTGCGTTCGCTTCGATAAAGGCGTAGATCATACCGGCGATGTCCTTATTAGTTGCCGTCTCGATACCTTCGAGCCCGGGAGAAGAATTAACTTCCATAACAACAGGGCCATTTTTGGATTGCAATATGTCGACACCACAGATATTGAGACCCATGACCTTTGCTGCTTTTGCCGCTGTAGCGCGCTCTTCCCTGGACAGTTTCACCAGCGTTGCAGATCCGCCACGATGCAAATTGGAACGAAATTCACCTTCGGCGCCCTGGCGTTTCATTGCCGCCACCACTTTTTGTCCGACAACCAGGCAGCGAATGTCTGCGCCGCCGGCCTCTTTGATGAACTCCTGAACAAGAATGTTGGCTTTCAGGCCCATAAAGGCTTCGATAATGCTTTCTGCGGCTTTGTTGGTATCTGCCAGCACCACGCCAATACCCTGAGTACCCTCCAGCAATTTGATCACTACCGGTGCACCGCCCACATTTTTTATCAGATCCTTGATGTTGTCTGCCTTGTTGGCAAAGCCGGTACGTGGCAGGCCAACGTCCTTACGGGACATCAATTGCAGTGAACGCAACTTGTCACGGGAGCGACTGATAGCGACGGATTCATTGACACAAAATGTTCCCATCATTTCGAACTGGCGTACAACGGCTGTGCCATAAAAGGTAATGGAGGCACCAATACGGGGGATGACGGCATCGTAAAACGGTAATTCCTTACCGTGATAACGCACCGCCGGACGACTGCGAGTTATGTCCATATAACAGTGCAGGGTATCGATAACATCAACTTCGTGTCCGCGCGCTTCTCCTGCTTCCTTCAGGCGGCGAGTTGAATAAAGGTTTTCGTTGCGTGATAACACGGCTATTTTCATCATGAATACTCTTTTATTGTGTCAATGCTGCGCTTTTACTCTGGCGTAAACGAAAGGCGGGTGGTATCGAGCCAGGTTGTCAGTACGTCATTGTTGAGTGTTACCGCCTCAAGGTTTATTACACGCTTAAGCGCTCGTTGAGCTCGTCAACGACAATCGCCCATTCAGAATCTTCTTTTAACGCCGTTTCCAGAAATTCAGCTTGTGCGCTGTTCCAGTAGTGAGCCTGAAAAATTTTCACTTCAGCGGGCAGTGGTGAGTGGTTGGCAATGAATGCTTCAATCGCTTCATCAGAAGAGTCTAAACCCAGCTGTTCAAAGAGTAGATTCATTGTGATGGGGTCTTCAACCATGATTTACTGGCTCCGTGATGGTGTATGTGGAGATCATTGTTCCAGCTTACCGCAATCAACCGGATTAGGCATCAATAGAGAAGGGCCGTCAACGATTATGCTGAATGCCTGTGGTCGATGGTATGAGATCATTGCAATAAAACGTCTATCACAGCGGTGCATGTGAGGTGGTAGGCATGATTTATTGTGGGCAAGGTTATATTACCTCTGCTTTTTTATGGATGAGGACCGAAAGTCAATCAGCCTCCCTTTGCTGTGCCATTTCATCGATGGCTTTTCTCGCTCATTGTCCAGCCCGTAAAGAAGTGTTGTGCCATTAATCAGATCGTGGAACATACTTGCTCGTTGCACCATAATGGGAACATCGTAGAGTTGTAACAGAGGTAGAATAGCGGTTCGCCATAGCATGCCGCGGTTATCGTAGGCTTCCGTCAGGGTGACTTTCCAGCTATCTTCATCAATATAGAATACCCGGCGGTTGTAGATGTGCGAAACATCGGGTTTCCGGGTGGCTTCGATAACCCAGACACGGTGCAGCTCAAAGCGTAATAACTCGGACTTAAGCTGTGTGCCTTCAATCATTCTGTCATATGTTAAAGAAGGGTCACCGAGCTTATAACCGTTGTAGGGTATATACATTTCCCGCTTGCCCAGCAATTTCCAGTGGTAGCGATCAATAGCCCCGTTAAAGCCAGCAGCGTCGTCAATGGTGGCCATCCCTTCACTGCCATCGGCAATGTTATCGTAAGCAAGATCTGGCGCTCGTCGTACCCGCCGGGCGCCAGAGTTGTATATCCAGGCTCTGCGCTTGCTGACCTCGGAATTAAAAACGTCGTGTACCAGATAAACCGTACCCACCAACGAGCCGGGAGCATCATAGCGGCCAATAAAGTAAACACTGTCGTTGGGCGTCTGTATATTATCCATTTCGGATGACTGGATAAGCTTGGAACACCAGCCAACACGATAGTAGTCGCCGTTTGGAAAGATGGGCATCCAGTCCGTGCAACCTTCATAACCGCCTATCCAGCCATTGAGGTGGTTGAATATGACTTCCTGTGCGCTTGCCGGTATCGGGAATGGTACTCCCGGTTGCTGGTAGCTGGCCAGACCATCTCCGTCGACCCGTGCTTTCCCTGCATTATCGCGTGTGGCCTGATATACAAATTCAGGATTGGCAAAGGTGCGTCGGGTTCTGTAGACAGGTATTTTGAAACTGTCGTAATTTTCCAGTAGCGCCTTTAATCCATCACTGAGCTGCTCACGGTACTGAGTCATGTTCTCTTTCGTGATGGTGAACAGGATGGGGTCGTCGGCAAAAATATCAGGGTAGCCCTGTTCTGGATGCCAGTTTTCTGGTGCAACAGTGAGACCACCGTCCCATGCCGGGATAGTTCCTTCAGCATTGCCCGCCCGTTCAGCACCCATCGGGGTTAGGTCGCTGTTGAGGCGATCATAATTTTTCTCCTGTAGAAGCTCTGCTGTCACGCCAGTTGCCAGTACCAGGTATATTGTGGCGAAGGCCCAACTGATGGAGGTTTTCATTAAATGGTGTCCCATATTGCGTTATTGTTGAGGTTTGCCCAGTATGTACCCTATTATTCGGTACTGTACCTTCAGGAAGAAGAGCGAACAAGGTAGGCCGTTTGAAGCCTGCCGTTTTAAATTGGAAATATAATTCTGGCGAAATACACAAGAGGGGTGACGGTTATGATTGGATACGTAACGATTGGTGTTAAAGACATGGATAAGGCCAAAGCATTCTATGGTGAATTACTGGCTGATCTTGGTGCTGAAGTGGTATTTGATATGGGGCGTATCGCCATGTATGGCAAATCTGCACAGGATCCGATGCTGGCCGTGTGTATTCCCTATAACGAAAAGGAGGCAAGCCCCGGCAATGGTAATATGTTTGCTATTCCTGCTCCCGACAAACCTACCGTTGATAAACTGTATAAAAAAGCCATTGCATTAGGGGCCACCTGTGAAGGCGAGCCGGGCCAGCGTTTGCCTGATGTATTCTATGGCGCGTACTTCCGGGACCCGGATGGCAATAAGGGCGCTTTTTACGTTTTTGGGTAAATGTGTCTGTCAGCTGAATTAAGGATAGCTTTTCCAGACTATTTATAACAATTAGGGATCAGACAGATGACTATGTTAATAGTGGGTATTCTATTATTTTTTCTGCCACATTCAGTTTCGATTATTAACCACCGATGGCGAGACCAAAAGGCCCAGCAGTTAGGGGAGTGGGGCTGGAAAGGTCTTATTGGGCTAATTTCTCTGGTGGGCTTTGTTTTAATGATTAAAGGGTATGGGGACGCGCGCGTAACAGCCAGTGTTTTGTACTCTCCACCTGCAGTGTTGCGACATCTGGTGCTGTTGTTGATGGTGCCGGTATTTCCGCTGTTGGTCTCAACCTATTTGCCCGGGCGAATCAAGTCTACAGTAAAACACCCGACACTGGTGGCAACCAAACTATGGGCACTGTCGCACTTACTGGTAAATGGGGCTTCGGCAGATGTGCTGTTATTTGGCAGTTTTCTGTTATGGGCGGTGGCTGACCGAATTTCAATGAAAAAACGTGAAGTCCGCCCCATACCTGCTGCCCCGGTGGGTCCTCTCAATGACGTAATTGCAATTGCAGTCGGGTTGGGCGTATACGCCGGGTTTGTAGTTAAATTCCACAGTTTGCTAATTGGTGTGCCACTTTTTTGAAAATAAATAGGGTTTTTGAGGGCGGGAAAGCATGAAGTACTCTATGGCAGAATTCCTTGAACCTACAGCCAGTATTGATTTTGAGAATACCGCAGTTTCGGATTTTGCCGCACGGCATGTTCAGGGTGCTAGCAGCGATCTTCAAAAGGCAGTCGGCATTTATTATGCGGTGAGGGATCAAATTCGCTACGATCCCTACAATGTCAGCTTGACGGTTACAGGGCTCAAAGCCAGCAACACTCTGGCCAGGGGCGCGAGTTGGTGTGTGCCGAAGGCTATTTTGATGGTCGCTTGCTGTCGTGCACAAGGAATTCCTGCCCGTCTTGGATTTGCTGATGTGCAGAATCACCTGTCAACGGAACGCATGCGCAGAGTGATGCAAACTGATATTTTTCATTGGCATGGCTATGCTTCAATTTTTCTCGAGAACAAGTGGGTGAAAGCCACGCCTGCTTTCAATATTGGCTTGTGCGAGAAAGTTAATATCAGGCCTTTGGAGTTTGATGGCCTGGAAGACTCGATTTATCACGAGTTTGACCAGGCCGGGAATAAACATATGGAGTATCTGAGGAACAGGGGTGAGTTCGCCGATATGCCCCTTGCTCAGTTAAGAGCGACCTTCGCCAAAGTGTATGGCGACCTTGAGGCAAAGTTGTCTGTAGGAAGCAGCTTTGACAAGGAACTGAGCCAAGAGCATTTCAAATAAATTAAGTCAGTAATAGCCACTGACAAACCCCGGCACCGAAACCGAGGACCGCGCCAACGGCCATCAGTTTCCACTCGTCTTCGGCAACTACTGGATGCAGCAGTTCGAAAAATTCGTCCGGAGCCATGCCTCCAACACGCTCTGCCAGCGTGTTTTCAATATCCAGAGCCTCGTCGATGTAGCGGAACGAACGTTTGTCGGGCTTGTTTAGCTCGTTGAATGATCGCTCGCTAATGATTTTGCGCATTTTATCGTATTCCTGTGGTCCGACAGAAAACACCATCAACGTTTTCATTGTGCCGCTGGACTTTTCCAGTGCTGTATTTACTTCACGCTGAATCAGGTCGAATAATAAATCAGAGGATTTCCCGTTTTTAAGGACTTCCTGTGCCAGAGACTCGGCAGTAATCAGTTTTTCGGCGAATACCTTGGCATAGTATATGGACACTTCATTTTGCCGTCGGACAAACAGCCCCTGCATGGTAAAAGGGCCGATTTTTACTGGCGTTAGAGGCTTCTGCAGCATGTAAATTGCCAGTTTGTTGGTGAGATATCCTACCAGGAGCCCCGCTACAGGCAGTAGCCACCAGACGGGAAAGAAATACCACAAAAACATGACTGGTATCCCTAAGGGCAGTCCAAAATAGAAACCACTGCGCTCCAGAAAGGTAAACTCACGTGCTGCTGCATTTTCAAAAATTTCTACCAGCAGCTCCTTGTGCTGCACCAACCGGTCCATAATCATTTGATTAATATCGACCAGGTCACCCAGGTTGTCCTTTATTTCCCGCACAGTATTCTCGACCATGCCTGGCAGATTTTTATGCACCTCCTGATAAACCTTTTCTTTAATCCATGACGGGGAAGCTGTCCACACAAAACGATTCAGTTTGATACCATAGTTGGTAGTTTCGGACATGACTTCATCAACAATGTCTTCAATCAAGGGATCAATGCGATGCTGCAAGGCGTCAATCAGTTCTGCCGCGTCAATGCGTTCGGCTAGCTCCTCCTGAGTCAGTACCTTCGCCACGCTGTTTTCGACCAGAGCTTTGGCCATGTTCTTGGCGCTGCCGGGAATTACACCTTGCCAGCCAAAAGGACCAATGCCGACAAATTCAAGGGGAGACATCATCATTTTTACAGCCAGCCAGTTGGTTCCAAAACCAACGATGGCGCTGACAACGGGGATGGTCAGATAGACCCAGTAGGTTTGTAAAAAATTCAGGATGGTTTCCAAAGCAGTTTCCTTTTTCGTTTTATTGTTAGTGTTATCGAAAAATATTGAGCAAAACCCTTGGTGGAACAGCAGAACAGGGCGAGTAGGGATTATAAACCAATGTGTCTTAATGCTCACTCTTAAGGTGTTCAGAACCATGTCGATCAGCAGATAATAGCGGCATCTTGGAAAGCAAAAATTTTTAAGTGGGATAGAGATGAATGACACAAAGGTGTCGTAACATTATTCTATAGTCAGGCTGACAAAAAGGCAGACATTGCTGTATCGCTCGAATATTGCACGGTGGGCTACGCAGGAATTTATAAATGAGGTTGTCGAATGTTGTTCGTAGCTATTGCGCTGGCGCTGGTTTTGGTATTTGTGGCACGGTATTGGTTGCTGGCTCAGGTGGTAAAGGTTATTTATTTGGTAACAGCGCTGGCTTTTGGCGCCAGAAAGCGTCGGATTGATGTTATGGATGGGCAGACATGGCACTATCTGGAGGCAGGCAGCCACGAAAAGCCTGTTTTACTGTTGCTGCATGGCTTTGGTGTGGACAAGTTCGTCTGGCTTCCCTATATCAAGGCGATGAAAGAGGATTACCATATTATTGCACCTGACTTGCCTGGTTTTGGGGATGCTTATAGTCAGCGTGTACCGGTAGATTACAGCGTTTACGGGCAGGTTGAAGCGCTTCAAAAATTTGTTGAACATTTGGATATTTCATCCTTTCATTTGGCGGGTAATTCCATGGGCGGGTTAATCTCGGCTATGTTCTGTATTGCCTGTCAGAATAGGGTCAGGACTCTGGTATTAATGAATGCGGCCGGGATTGCCTCCTCCCGCAAATCAGATCTGGATGTGATGTTTGAAAAAGGTGAGCTGGTGCTATTGCCCAGGACCATTGAAGAACTGGACAGATTGTTCGCGATGATTGCTGTGAAACCGGTAAGGCTACCCTGGATTTTCAAGAAACATTTGCTTCACGAAGTAGCGTCCAGGTATTCGATACTGAAGAAAGCTTTTAATGAAGTCATGATGTTCCGTATTAACTCCCCGATTAATGAACAATTATCAAAAATCACAATACCCACACTGGTTGTATGGGGCCGCCTGGACAGAATTCTCGATGTCAGCGCAGCGGAAACCGCTGCTCGGTTGTTGCCGGATAGTCAATTGAAGATACTGGATAAGGCGGGTCATGCACCTATGGTTGAAGCGGTTGCAGAAACCGCTGACTGTCACAAGACGTTTATCGAGCAGCACTTCTAAGTTTCTGTGATCATAGCTATGACAAACGTCATCGTCGAATATCCACCAGTCAACTTGTTTTAGCAAGGTAACGCGTTTATCCTTGACGCCCACACGTGCTGAAAATGTAGCGCGGCAATTTGTTAACACGTTTGTTGTTTATGGGCGGGCCGAGCGGCCTGATTTATTTGATAACCCAAGAGTTTTTCACCTCCAAATCATAGCCCTACACCCACCCCAAAAGGCCTATCATGGACTGGATTCTTTTAGCCCTGGCAGTTTTTAATGCTTTCTCTATGGTCACGATTTACCGTGACCGCCACACAAAAAGACTGGTACCGCCTTGGACGCTGTTTGCCCATTCGCTGATTTCTTCCGAGTTGGCTTGGTTGTGGTTGCCGATGCAGGTAACGATGGCGTTGATACTTTTTGTTTTGGGGGCCACAGAATCCACCTTGGGAGGCTTATCCTTGCTGGTTTTGGTGGTGAGTTGGGTTTTTTTGATGCAGAGCATCAGGAACGCTTTTAAAGCTGAAAAGTTAACCCGCAGAGCCCTTCAAAAAGCTCTGGGCGACAACTACCTTGAAACACTTCCCCCGGAGGTGCGTGCCAAAATCGAGACGGCGACCCATTTCAGGGAGTGGTTAAACCCATTTAAAATGAAACGCCCAGAGGTGGAAGTATTAAAAAATATTGCTTACGGACCACTGGGTGTGATGCACCAACTGGATGTTTATCGACCTAAAAACATACCCGCTGAAGGCTGTCCGGTACTGATGCAAATCCATGGTGGAGCCTGGGTGATGGGCTCCAAGGATCTTGAGGCGTTGCCCTTGCTTCACTATATGGCAAGCAAGGGCTGGATCTGTGTCACGATTAATTATCGGCTCAGCCCCAGTGTCGGCTTTCCCGCGCACCTGGAAGATTGCAAGCTAGCGTTAAAGTGGATTCGTACGGAAGGCAAAAAATACGGTGTGAATCCGGAGTTCGTGGCCGTTACGGGAGGCTCTGCTGGTGGACATCTGGCGACTTTACTGGGAATGACGCAAAATCAGCCCGAATTACAGAGAGAGTTTCCCGATGTGGATACCTCTGTGCAGGCTGTTGTATCGCTCTATGGTGTCTATGATCTTCTTGGCACTTTCCATGCTGACAGCCGCGATTTGATGGTTGGGCACCTTCATAACAAGGTTATCTACGAATCTCCGGAAGAGAACCCCCAGCTTTGGGAGCTGGCTTCGCCGAGCACTCAGATTAGAGGTAATTTGCCGTCAATCATGATCGTTCAGGGGGAGATTGACAGTCTGACGACAGTTTCCGGTGCCCGGTTGTTTTACCAGAATCTTCGTGGCGTTATCCGGCAACCGGCGGTTTATCTGGAATTACCGGGTGCCGAGCATGCTTTTGACCACATGCATTCACCGCGCACCGAGCCGGTGATTAAAGGCATTCACAGTTTTCTGGAGTGGAATCTTGTTCAGTACCGTGCTGATAAGAACATGCCGACAAATTCAGCAGGGTTGGAAAAATCGCTGGACAACCAGGTCGAAGCTTAGTTTACGGTAGGTTCACTCAGCGCCGGTTGTGTTTTAAGGCCATCCAGATAGTCTATCAGTCCGCGCATTGATGCCCGAAATGGGGCTGGGCTGTGGTACGGTTTCGCCAGACCGATCGCTCCCTGTAATGATGATAGAATAAAATAGGCACTCTGTTCGCAGTCGACATTACTGCGAATGCGGCCTATCTCCTGGTCATGTTTCAGTACATTGGTTATTTGCTGGAGCCAGTCATCAAGTGTGTGTCTTAATGCGGCGCAGATATTTTCGTCCTGATTGGCCATTTCTTGTGCGAGGTTGCACAGAGGACAGCCGCTTGATACGGTTTTGGTATTATTTGCAGCCATGGCGTATTGCAGTGTCGATTGCAGTACCTCTACACCAGCATTAGCCCTCTGCAGAGGTTTGATCCAGAGTTCACGAATGGTGCCGTCAATGATCTCTTGTGCAACCGCTAATCCGAGTTCGGCTTTTGATCGAAAATGGTGATAAAAAGCGCCTTTGGTCAGGCCCGTTTTTGAAAGAATTTCGTTAAGTCCGGTAGAGCGAAAACCGTTTTGGTAGATTTCAGCGGCAGCAACATTAAGGATAGTTTTTCGTGTTGCCTGGCTTTTTGTTTGTTCTGCTGTTGACATCTGTGCGTTGCCCCATAGTGATAAGCCCGGTTTGTCTTGATAACCAGGGCGCCAGTGGAGTTGCGTCACTAATAAAACCACTAGCCATACTCTTTGGTATGTTGTTGGTGTCAAATATTTTGTTGGTTATAAGTCTATTCTATTACTTATCTGTTACTTGGCATGTAAAGTTAAAATTATATGCATTCAGACTGGTCAGTATCGCATACTCAGAGGGGCAGTCAACGCTAAAATCTGTTGGCTGCTCCTCCTTTCTGGTGGTTGAATCATATTATTCAACCTGTTTTTTGTCGTCATGGTCACGTTTTGACTTCTTGTAGCCATCGTTTAGCAAAATACTGCCAAGCATACTTGCCAAGATAGCGATAATGTAGGTCATGGTCATGTCTGTTTCTCCTTTCATCTCTTTAGAATATTTTAATCCATACCAGTTGGTATGTTCGTATTATGGTGTCCCGTCCTGAATTTTTCAAACGCTCTATTAGATTTTTTTGTTATATGCATACCGGTTGGTATGCATATGGTTTTTTGACTGGGTGTGACTAGTAATGTCAGGGGATGGAACTTAGGGAAGAGGATGTTTAAGCTAGGATTCGTCAACACTGCATTTAATCTTAAGCTTGGAGTATAAAATTTATGCAAACAGCGCGTTCCCCATATGAAATACTAGGTGAAGAAGGTATTAGGGAGTTGGTTGGTACGTTTTATGACCTTATGGATGAGTTGCCAGATCTGAGAAAGTTGCGACAAATGCATGCTGAAAATCTGGCCCCGATGAAAGAAAAGTTGTCAGAGTATTTGATCGGCTGGATGGGTGGTCCGCCGCTTTATGCGAATAAATATGGCACTGTTTGTATGACGGAGCCCCATGAGCATTATCATATCGGGCCGGACGAGCGTGATATGTGGTTGCGTTGCATGGATAAAGCTCTTGAGAGAACAGGTGCCAGTGATGAATTGGTCGAGATGTTAAAAATACCCATGTTTCGAATCGCAGATCAGGTCCGTAACAAGGAGGGAGCAAGCATTGCAGATTCCGATTCGAGTATTATCGCCGCTGGCTAGCAACCGTGGTTGCCTCAATAAGAGGCAGTCTGCGAATTTTGCAGGCTGCCGTAGGCTGTGTGGCGAGAAGGAACTGTTAATGACGTGTATTTCGCCTGATTTCTACTTAAATGCGCAGCCGGGTTGATTGCCTGCTTTTTTCAGAAAGATTGCCAGTGGGCAAAAACCGGTGAAAGCACCTTGAAGCATATTTGCTCCAACGAAAACGGTAAACCACAGCCAATACACGGAGTGCAGTTGGCTCAGTGCAACGCTGATTAGAATAAAAGCTCCGGCGATAGCAAAAACAAGTCTGTCTACATTCATTTTGGTTCTCCTTACTTAATAGCTTTTAAAGCCTGGTAAAACGGTTAAAGGCTGTTGCAGTAAATACTGTGCATGGTGGTGATTACCTGCTTAACCCTGGGGTTTTTGAGAGAGTAATAGATTTTTTGCCCATCTCGGCGGGTGGCAACCATATTCTGGTGGCGAAGCTTTGCTAAATGTTGCGACACTGCCGACTGACTAAGGCCGACCAGTTCTTCGAGCTCTCCTGCTGTGTGCTCTCGGGTGACCAGCGCACACAGCACCAGCAGTCTCGAAGGGTTGGCAATCAGCTTCAGCAAACTGGCTGCTTCGTCAGCGTTTTCCTGCATTTCTTTGATATTCATTAAAGCTCTGATAAGTTATGTTAATAAATTAGTTGAATCTAATATAAGTATAATCTAATATATTTGCAACAAAAAAATATAGTTAGAGGTGTTATCTATGGCTAGCTTCGGCTTAAAGGACAGCTTTGTCCACTATGCGCTTAACCATCCAAGAAAAATTGTATGGGCAATGGTGTTTTTTACGGTGACGCTGTTAGGTATTGCTGCGGCCCCGAATTTTGTTGAATTGCCGCTGCTGCATCCCATTGCCGTGGATACTGATCCTGAGAATATGCTATCGGAAGATGAGCCGGTGAGGATTTTTCATGACCACAATAAGGAGGAATTTGCTTTATCCGATATGGTGGTTGTAGGGGTTGTGAACGAAGAGCATCCTCAGGGAGTCTTTAATAGCAAATCTTTGGCGAAGGTTTACGAATTAACAGAGTTTGCCAAAACGTTGTCTTGGCCGGACAAGAATAACCCTGAGCAATATCGTGGCGTGGTTGAAGTAGATATGATCGCGCCTTCAATGGTCGATAACATAGAGCAGGGCGGGTTGGGGGTTGTTAACTTTTCCTGGTTGATGCCATCTCCACCAGCCAGCGACGAAGAGGCGCTGCTGGTTCGTCAGCGCGCCCAGAATATTCCTTTTTTGAACGGCACACTGGTTTCTGAGGATGGCAAGGCCATTGCACTGTACTTACCTTTAACCAGTAAAAATATGTCCTACCAGGTGACAAAGGAAGTTAAAGAGTTTGTTGCCGACTGGGAAGGCAATGATCATGTTTATGTCACTGGCTTGCCGGTAGCCGAAGATACTTTTGGCGTGGAAATGTTTATTCAGATGGCCATATCTGCACCCCTGGCCATGCTGGTTATTTTTCTGATCCTGCTCTGGTTCTTCAAGCGATTGATTCTGGTGGTATCTCCGATGATTGTTGCGATGGTGAGCGCCATGGCTTCAATGGCCTTACTGGTTATCTTCGGCAATACTATTCATATTATGAGCTCCATGATTCCGATTTTTGTGATGCCCATTGCGGTGCTGGATGCGGTGCATATTCTTTCGGAATTCTTTGACCGTTACCCGACGATTCGCGATAAGCGAAAAACCGTTGAAGAGGTGATGCACACACTCTTCAAACCCATGCTTTACACCACGTTAACTACGGTTGCTGCGTTTGCATCGCTGGCGCTGACGCCGATACCTCCGGTACAGGTTTTTGGTCTTTTTGTTGCCTCAGGCGTATTTATTGCCTGGTTGTTGACGATCCTGTTTATCCCCGCTTATTTAATGCTTATTCCGGATAAAAAACTGGAAGGTTACGGTCATGTCGGTAGCGAAGGCGAAGAAGACCATACATTAATGGGTCGAGCTCTGGCTTTTACCGGGCGAGTGGCGTCTACCCGGCATACCGCTATTCTTGTGGTTACTTTATTGATTAGCGGAGTTGCTGCCTACGGCGTAACTAAAATAGTGATTAACGATAACCCCATTAAATGGTTCTCGGAGAAACATGATTTACGCACGGCCGACCGGGTATTAAACGAGCACTTCGGCGGTACTTATATGGCCTATTTATCACTGAAACCGGCTGAAGACAAAGCGTTGTTTGAGCCTGATTCGCTACTATCAGGCCTTGATGGGCTATCTGGGGGAAATCCGACTATCATTGAAGGGTTTTCAGAGCAGGTTAAGCTGGTGGTTGAAGAAAAGGTTTCCGCAGTTGCAGGGCTTGCCAGGCTGACAGCTTATGCCGAAGATCAGATGGCTGAAGCGGACGGAGACGACTATTTTGCCTGGGATGAAATTATGTTACTTCTGGATCGGCAGCGCCAGGATGCAGAAGTGTTTAAAAAGCCGGAGGTTTTGGCCTGGATGGATGGTTTGCAACAGTACTTGCTGACCGGAGAGAAGGTGGGCAAAGTGAACTCGCTGGTGGATGTGGTGAAAACTGTTCACCGGGAGCTGCTGTTAGGTGAGCCGACAGAGTTCCGGATTCCGAATACCGCAAATGCGGTTGGTCAGACACTGATTACCTATCAGAACAGCCATCGCCCCCAGGATCTTTGGCACTTTGTTACTCCGGATTACGGACATGCAAATCTCTGGTTACAGCTCACCAGTGGTGATAACCAGGATATGGAAGTGGTGGTTGCATCGCTCGATCAATATGTCACTGCTAATCCTGCCCCTGACGGTATTGAGGCCAAGTGGTTCGGGCTGACGTATATCAACGTTATTTGGCAGGACAAAATGGTAGTGGGCATGCTGGGGTCGTTCCTTGGTTCCTTTGTTGTGGTTCTGCTGATGATGATAGTGCTGTTCAGATCGTTATTGTTTGGTTTGTTATCCATGGTGCCGCTGACTTTAACTGTTGGTTTGATTTACGGTGTGATTGGTCTTATTGGTAAGGACTACGATATGCCGGTGGCTATTCTCAGTTCAATGAGTCTGGGGTTGGCGGTGGATTACTCGATACACTTCCTGGCCAGAAGTCGCGAGGCTGTGGCGAAAACTGGTGATTGGTTCTCTGCAGTTAAGGAGGTCTTTGGTGAGCCAGCGAGAGCGATCAGCCGCAATGCTATTGTATTAAGTGCAGGTTTTTTGCCTTTGCTAATGGCGCCATTGGTACCGTATCAAACCGTAGGTATTTTTATCGCCACTATTGTTCTCAGTGCTGGTGTTGCAACGTTAGTTATTTTGCCTGCACTAGTCACACTGTTCAGGCACTCGTTGTTTAAAACCGGAGAAAGGAGTTAATAATGAAAAGTTTAAGCTTTAAAAAATGGTCAGTGCTAAAAAGTTTTCTGCCATTGTTGACATTATTGGCACTACCGGTTGCAGCGGACATGGCAGGTGCTTCTGCTGACGGTCAGGTACCCTCTGTTGAGGAGATCATAAATAGGGCCAATCTCACCAGCTATTATCAGGGTGCGGATGGTCGATCTCAGGTACAGATGCTAATTACGGATAAACAGGGCAGGAAGCGTCAGCGCAGCTTTACTATTTTGCGGCGTGATATTCCGGAAACAGACGAGATAGCGCAAAGCGCTTACCTGGGCGAGCAGCGGTTTTACGTATATTTTCATCGCCCAGCCGATGTTAATAAAATGGTATTTATGGTGCACAAAAAACTGGATGGTAACGATGACCGCTGGTTGTATCTACCTGCTCTGGATCTGGTTAAGCGTATTGCTGCCACGGACAAGCGCACCAGCTTTGTGGGTTCCGACTATTTTTACGAAGATGTCAGTGGCCGCAGCCTGGACGAAGATGTGCATGAACTCGTAGACATTACCGACAATTATTATGTGCTCAAACACACGCCCAAAAATCCGGATACCGTGGAGTTCAATCACTACCTTATGTATGTCCACAAAAGCAGCTTTATTCCGGTACAAACAGAGTACTTTGACGATAAAGGAGAAAAATACCGGATCGCCAAAGCGCTCAAAGTTGAAACTATTCAGGGCTACTCGACAGTGACGCAATCCAGTATGGAAAACCTGAAAACCGGAACTAAAACCCTGATGAGGTACAGCCAGGTTAATTATGACATTGAGGTTCCGGAAGAGGTGTTTACCGAGCGTTACTTGCGATCGGCCCCGATGAATTATTTGCGCTAAGGAATGATCGTGAAGAACCCTAGGTTGAATATTTGTCTGGTTTTTTTGGGAGCGGTGGCATTGTTAAATGTATCCGCTTCTTATGCCGAGCCGGAGCTGCCTGCCGGAGTTGACGAGCCAGGGTTACCTTCCGGAATGGAAGAGCCTGCAATGCCCGGTGGATTGGACAATTTAGATGGCTTTGATGAGCTCGGCAGAGAAGAACTGGGTGACTCAGATGGCTTTGACGATTTTGATAACACGGATGAGGATGCTTGGGCTTTCGATGAGTCTGATGCCAGTGAGCATCATGGCGTGAGTGGGTTTTGGGAGCTGCGTGCAGGGCATCGGTTGGAACGTGTTGACAATCAACGCACGGCTTCACTGGCTGAAACCCGTTTGGAGTTGAAGCAGGATTGGCAATGGCAGGGATGGTCGGCAAAAGTAACCGCAGATTTTCTTTACGACGATATTGAAGACAGCCATCACAACGATCTCGAAAGTGGATCGGGCTGGTTGGATTTACGCGAAAGCTGGGTCGAGTACCGGTTCTCGGGAGGCGTAGATGTCAAGGCAGGTCGCCAGATTTTGACCTGGGGGGTTGGCGACCTGCTTTTTATTAACGACCTTTTCCCTAAAGACTGGAATAGTTTTTTGGCCGGTCGGGATGAACAATATTTGAAGGCTCCCTCAGATGCTTTGCGCATTGGTTATTTCAGTGAGTTGTTCAATATCAATCTGATTTACAGCCCGAGGTTTGATGCTGATCGTTATATTGACGGTCGACGTTTGTCTTACTTTAGTCCTTTGTTTGGATCTGTTGTGGGGCAGAACGGTTTGCTGAACGTTGACAAGCCTGAACACTCCGGTAGCGACGACGAACTTGCTCTTCGCATCTATCGGCAGATAGCGGGTTACGAAGTTGCGCTGTACGGGTATCAGGGGTTCTGGAAAAGCCCGGGTGGATTTAACCCGTTAACGGGTGAGGCTATTTTTCCGGAATTGCAGGTTCTGGGAGCGAGCGCCAGGGGAGCATTGGGTATTGGCATTGCCAGTGTTGAGCTGGGTTTTTATAACTCCAAAGATGATAGCAAGGGTACTAACCCATTTATTAATAACGATGAATTTCGGTTTTTAGCAGGTTATGAATGGGAAGTCGCAAAGGACACCACCTTGGGCCTTCAATACTACCTTGAAGTGCTTGGTGATTATGATCGCTATCATGAGAGCCTACTGCCCGGGCAGCAGGCACGCGACCATTACCGTCAGCTAATCACCATGCGGGTTACCCGGTTAGCGATGAATCAGAACCTGACTCTCAGCTTGTTTCTCTTTTACTCCCCGACAGATGAAGACATGTATGCTAGGCCTAAAGTGAATTATAAAATCAACGATAACTGGGCAGCAGAAGTGGGAATGAATCTGTTTTCTGGCAAAAACGAGTATTCTTTTTTCGGGCAATTTGAAGATAACAGCAACCTTTACGGTAGCATTCGTTACAGTTTTTGATGCAAGCAATACGCACTTAACGGGTTGCTGGCGGGCCTTGCAGCGCAGTATCGTATTTGAAAATAAAATATATCTGGGAAGAGGTTAAAGATGGAGCCTGATTTTTGGCACGAACGATGGAAAACCAATGACATCGGTTTTCATGAAGGCGAAGCCAACTGGTTGCTGGTAAAGTATTTTGATCGTTTGGCGTTGCCGCAAGACGCGCGTATTTTTCTTCCTCTGTGTGGAAAAACCCGGGATATCGCCTGGCTGCTGGGCAAGGGGTATCGCGTTGTTGGGGTAGAACTGAGTCAAACCGCCGTTGAGCAATTATTTGCAGAACTGGGTGTAAAACCGATTGTTTCTCGATTAACTGAAATGGTTTTATACCGTTGGGAAAATCTGGAAGTTTTTGTGGGGGATTTTTTTCGCCTGACAAAACTCAAGCTGGGCGATGTCGATGCGGTGTTCGATCGCGCGGCGCTAGTGGCACTGCCCAAGTCTCTAAGAGACAGGTACACCGACCATATGATTGCTATCACCAGTGGAGCATCGCAGTTGCTGATCAGCTTTGATTATGATCAATCAATTATGGACGGGCCTCCTTTTTCGGTAACCGGGCAGGAAATAAAAGCACATTACCAAAATACCCATAACGTCATATTGCTGGAAGAAGCACCGGTCGAGGGCGGATTAAAAGGCAAGTGCGAAGCGTTAGAAAGCGCAAGATTGCTGCAGGCCTCTGTGCCGCAGTAGCTAAATCATGTGGTTTCAGTTCTGTAAGCCATATTCAAAAAGAGCAATCAGGTTGCCTGCGCCTCACCCTCTGCGGGCATCTATTGATTTCAAACTAAAAACCCGACCAAACTAGCTTTGCAGGTTTATCTTTTTACAGAGAAACTTAGCGGTTACGGGTTCCACTATTAGAGCTGGCGATCTTATACCCGCAAGTTGAAACGGATTGAGAAACCTCCGTCAGAGCATGTAAATCTCTACAAGAATTCAAAGGATTACTTATGGATTTCACCCTAACAGAAGAGCAGAAATTGATACTTTCAACGGTTCATGATTTTTCCGATGAAGTGCTATTACCTAAATATACACATTGGGACAGAAATGACGAGTTTCCCAAAGAAGCCTGGTTAAAAATGGGCGAGCTTGGCCTTTTTGGTATGCGGGTAACGGCTGAGAATGGTGGGCTCGACCTGGATTGCCTGACGGCTGGTATGGTGATGGAAGAGCTGGCCAGAGGCGATTTCAATTGCTGTTACGGAATACTTAATTCTGCACTTATTGGTGATGTCCTGGAGCGATACGCGGCCGAAAAAATCAAAAGTGAATGGCTACCTGCCATGTCCAAAGGCGAGAAAATATTAAGTATCTGTTTAACTGAGCCTCACTGCGGGTCTGATGCTGCAGCGATCAAAACTTCAGCAGTTAAGCGGGGTGACAGTTATGTATTGAACGGTGAAAAGTCGGCTATTACGTTGTTAATGGTCGCGGATGCAGCGGTTATCTTCGCCCGCACTGGCGGCCCCGGAGCAAAAGGTATCAGCGCTTTTTTTGTGCCATTGGATCTGCCGGGTATCAGCCGGTTTCCGTACTCTGATATGGGGGCCCGTGGCATTGTTCGCGGCTCTCTTTTCCTGGATGACGTAGTGATACCAGAAGAAAACCTCATAGGCCGGGAAGGAGCGGGATTCGTTCAGGTCATGCAGGGGTTTGATTACACTCGGGCACTGATTGGTCTGATGTGTGTTGGCGCTGCACAAAAAACGCTTGATGAAACCGTTGAGTATGTCAAAGAGCGAACTACCTTTGGTCAACCCCTATCGAAAAATCAGGGAGTTTCTTTCCCCATGGCCGATTGGGCGAGCAAACTGGAAATGGTGCGTTGCCTTTGCCATCGCACACTCTGGCTGAGAGATCAGGGGCTCCCTCACACCAAGGAAGCGGCGATGTGCAAGTTGCAAGGGCCGGATATGTCGGTAGAAGCGATCCACGGTTGTTTGATACTGCATGGACAGTACGGCTACACCAAGGACTTCCCTGTTGAACAACGGCTGAGAGACGTCATTGGACAACAGATTGCGGATGGCCCACCTCACGTTCAAAAAATCATTATCACCAGAGATATGTTTGGCCGCGAGTTTGTTTAGATCGCTTATTTTGCTTGCGGAACACCTTTCTCTTGGGCCGCGGCTTCCTGTGCCCGGCTAATGATATAAGCGCGTATGTCCTCTATTTGCTCTGGTGTAAAGTTCTCTTTAAAAGACACCATGCCGATTGAGGTCAGGGCGCCTTCATAGACAATAGCATGCCAGGCTTCTTTGCTGGCGATGGCATTGCTGTAACGAAGATCTTGAAGCAAGCCGCTGCCTGTTGCGCTGACGCCATGACAGAAAGAGCATACGGAATGATAGTATTGTCTGCCGCGAGTGACGGCGTCTTTACTGGCAAACTGTGCAGGTGGAGGCGCCTTGGTTGTTACGGATGGAGCCGTTTCCGGAAGCGCAGCTGTACCACCGAGCTTGAACGTTAATACTCTGCTCTTGTTGACTTGGGGGCGCTCGTTGTTGACTAACAGCTCTCCCAGGTTCATGGCCATGCTACCGCCATAGCCCACAACAATCGAGACATACTCAGTGCCGTCCACCGCGTACATGACGGGTGGTGCCTGAATGCCACTTTGAGCATCAAACGACCAGAGTTTTTCCCCCGTGGTAGCGTTATAGACGTTGAGGAAACCATCGCCATTTCCCTGAAACACCAGATTCCCTGCGCTGGTTAATACGCCGCCATTCCATGGGCCTAGGTGATTAACTTCCCAGGCCTTTTTTTGTTGTACCGGATTCCAGGCGGTTAAGCGACCTTTAAAGCTCTGCTTGATTTCGGCGACCGACTTTTTGTCTGTGGGAGGGATCGAGAGCTCGATATCAAGCCCGAAGTTCATTCCCACCGGTTGAGGTTTAAACGATGAAGCATTTTTGTAAATGCCGGGTATTTCCAGTGTCGGTATATAAACAAGAGCTGTGTTTGGGTTAAAAGCCATAGGCTGCCAGTTGTGGCCTCCAAACGCGCTGGGAATCGCCACCCAGGTATTACCTGTTTGGGAATAACGTGCTTCCGGTTTGATTAGCGGGCGTCCTGTTTGAGGGTCAATACCGGTAGCCCAGTTAACGTCGGTGTAAGGTTTTGCCGAGATGAACTTCCCATTGCTTCGATCAAGCACGTAAAAGAAGCCATTTTTGGGGGCTTGCATGATCACTTTGCGAACTTTGTTGTCGATAACCATGTCGGCCAGAATCATATGTTGGGTCGCGGTGTAATCCCATTCTTCACCAGGCACTTGTTGAAAGTGCCAAACATACTCGCCGGTATCAGGTTTTAACGCCAAAATAGAAGAGATAAAGAGGTTATCTCCGCCTTTAGGTGAACGAGCCGCCTGGCTCCAATAGGACCCGTTGCCCACACCGATATAGAGAAGGTCAAGCTCCGGATCATAAGCCATAGAATCCCAAACAGTGCCACCACCACGGCCCCCTTTTTCTGTCCACCAATCGCCTGTCCAGGTTTCTGTGGCGAGCTTTTCCATAATGGGATCTGATGCCTCGTTGTCTTTTTTACCCGGTTTTCCTGGAACAGTGTAAAAGCGCCAGACCTTTTCGCCGGTTTTCCAATCGTAGGCAGTCACGTAACCTCGAACGCCGAATTCTGCGCCACCGTTACCGATAATGACTTTCCCTTTGACTACGCGGGGAGCACCGGTAATGGTGTAGTTGAGCTTTTGATCGACAGTGATAACTGACCATATTTCCTGGCCGGTTTTGGCATCTATTGATATCAGTCGGCCATCAAATGCCCCCAGATACAAACGACCATTCCAGTAGGCAACGCCGCGATTGACAACGTCACAGCAGCCTTTAACGGCTGCAGCGCCGGGAACTTTGGGGTCAAATTGCCACAAAAATTCGCCAGTGACCGCGTTAAATGCCTGGACTTTGGACCAAGCGCTGGTGGTATAAAGTACGCCATCGACCACCAGTGGTGTGCCTTCTTGCCCGCGGGAGGTATCCAGATCATAGAACCAACTTAAACCGAGATTTTTAACGGTTTTTTCATTGATGCCCGAAAGCGGGCTAAACCGGGTTTCACTGTAATTTCTGCCATGACTTAACCAGTTGTGAGGCTCTGTGTCAGCGTGAATAATGCGCTGGCCTGTGTCGGGTTGATCGGCATCCGAAATATCCGCAGCTAAAGGCGAAGATAAGGCGCTAAAAGTAAAAACGGCGAGGAATAAGGCAATAGACAATCGAATGAGAAATGTTGGTTTTTTGTACTCGTTTTTAAAGAGCTTATTCACTATTTTGAACCCCTGATTAAAACCTGATTACATATTGACGAGACTTTGCTTGTGTGTCATTTCAAAAGCGTATGAATATTATATTTGTCAGCCTGAAATGAGTCGTTGTTGTTATGGTTATGCTCGTTGTTGTTCACACATAACCAGATAATTGGAGAGCAAAGCTACTATGTTGAGTCGCTTTGAGCAAATAAGATTTGGTCGGTTTTTCCTGCTGTCGAAAGCGGTTTGGTGGCGTTTAATTCGCTGTCATGCTTGTCAACGGGTGCTAGTATTGCCATTTAGTGGTATCTGGGCTGCAATAGCTAAAAGCTTGGTAAAAATAATAACGATATTTGGGGGGACGCTGGCAAATGCATTCAGCAACGAATAATAACTACGATAAATATCCCGTTGTCTGGTGGCCAACACCAGACGCCATTGCGTCCACAAATATGGCTCGATTCCTGACATATGCCGGGATTGCCGAAACAGGAGTGGAGGGCTACAACCGGTTACTTGAAAAATCCGGGGATAAACCTGAGTGGTTCTGGCAGCAGATAGTGTCTTTTTTCGACCTGAGATTCGAACAACCCTATACCAATATTCTCGATACCAGTGAGGGCGTCCCCTGGGCCAAGTGGTGTGTGGGTGGTACGGCTAATGTTGTTATCAACTGCCTCGACAAATATCGGAATACGCCAACCTGGACTAAACCCGCACTTGTCTGGGAAGGTGAGGATGGTCGCAAGTTGGAGTGGACTTATTCGCAACTTAACGCAGAGGTAAGCCGTCTGGCCGAAGGGCTGCGTTCGTTGGGCTTAGGTGTGGGCGACGTGGTCAGTCTCTATATGCCGATGATCCCTCAGGCTGCCGTGGCTCTGCTGGCTGCCGCCAAAATAGGGGCAATCATCCAGCCACTTTTTTCTGGTTTTGGTGCCGATTCGATTGTGGCTCGCCTGAGTGACAGCGGAGCCAAGGCAATGATTATTGCCGATGGCACTGTTCGTCGGGGCAAGACTGTCAATATGAAAGCAGTTGTCGACGAGGCATTGCAAAGTCTGCCAAATGTTCAAAGCGTAGTGGTGGTCAATAACTGCGATGTTGACGTTAACTGGCACAACGCCAGAGACAACTGGTGGTCGGCATTGTGCGCAGGGCGCGATGAGAATGCAGCTACAACCGTAGTTAACGCTGACGACCCCTGCATGTTGATACACACCTCAGGTACAGCAGGAAAGCCCAAAGGAACACTCTACAGTCATTGTGGTTTCAGTATGAAAATAGCCTGTGACTTTGGTTTGATGGCCGATTATCGGGCGACCGACAGGATGATGTGGATGTCAGATTTTGGCTGGCTGGTAGGCCCGGTTCTGGTGACGTCATCTCTGCTACTTGGTGGCACCATCGTGATGGCAGAGGGGGCTATTGATTACCCTGATGCTGGCCGTTTTTGGCGATTGATTCAGGATAATCAGGTAAGTTTACTGGGCATTGCGCCGACAATTGTGCGCTCATTTATCCATGCTGGTGGTGCAAACGTAGAGAGCTACGATTTGTCGTCGATCCGTGTTTCATTGTCTACCGGAGAGCCTTGGACAATGGTGGCATGGCAGTGGATGTTTGAAAAAGTCTGCAAGCAAAATGCACCTATTGTGAATATGTCTGGAGGTACTGAAATAGGGGGTTGTATTGTGGCCAATACGGTTATTCACCCTATGAAACCTTGTGCATTCAGTGGCCCGGTCTTGGGTATGGGAGCTGATGTGGTTGATGATAATGGTCACTCTGTTGGACCTGGAGGCGAAGGAGAGCTTGTTTTGCGACAGCCTTCTCCCGGGCTTACGCGAGGACTCTGGAAAGATCCCGAACGCTATATCGAAAGCTACTGGTCGAAATTCGAGGGTCTGTGGTGGCAAAGTGATCGTGCTGCAATTGATACAGACGGCTACTGGTATGTATTGGGGCGCTCGGACGACACATTAAAAATTGCTGGCAAGCGCACCAGTCCCGGTGAAATTGAAACGTTGGTAGTGGCCACAGGCAACGTGGTCGAAGCTGCTGCTGTCGGCGTTCCCGACCCTGTTAAGGGGCAAACAATACTGCTGGTATGCAAGCTGATGCCGGGTGTTGACGATTCCTCAGAATTGGAAACGCAAATAGCTGATGCAGTGGTCGCTGGGTTGGGCACGCCTTTTCGTCCTCTGGCTGTACTGTGTGTGCCGGACCTACCCAAAACCCGGAGCATGAAAGTGATGCGGCGACTGGTACGTGCAGCTTGCCTGGGGCAGGCACCGGGAGATTTGTCGGCGCTGGTCAACCCTGAAACGATGGAGCAGATAACCAAGGCTGTTGAGCTTAGGTGGCCGACAGGTCTAAATAAGGGTTGAGCTTCGACGAGTTTCGGGTTGGTTGTGTGTGGATCATCAATTCATTGTAGAGCGGGTTAAACAATAAACGGGGTAGCGGCGCCGTCCGCCGTGAGATTGCTGCCTGTTAACAATTGCCCATGGTTGGATGCTGCAAACGCTACCAGATTGGCAATCTCTTCGGGTTCTGCGAGGCGTTTCAGCGGAAGGTTTTGCACCAGCTGTGTGAGCGTATCTTCTTCGCTCATGCCAAGGCGTTTGGCTTCGGCAATCAAGCCTTCATTGACTCTTTCGGTGCGGGTTAATCCTGGATTGATGCCGATTACCCGCACGCCTTGTTCAGCGTAAGCGCTGGCAAGCCCTGTAGTAACGAGCATTAGCGCCGCATTGGCCGCACCGCCAGCGAGGTGGGTGGGAGCAGGGGTTTTACCGCCGGTGCCGATCACGTTAATTATGGCTCCCTGCTGGCGTTGCGCCATCAGTTTTATGAGCGGATCTATCACATTGATATAAGAAAAATACTTAGCATCCATTGCTGCGCGCCAGATCTCGGGGTTGAGTTCTTCCGGCACGGTACGGTTTGCAGCTCCGGCGCTGTTCACCAGAATATCGATATTGCCGAAGTTTTTCTCCACCTCTTTTATAACAGCTGCCGCTGCTGCCGGGTCGGTAAGATCTGCGGCGACAGTGTAAACCTCACCGAGTAATGCCTTTGCTGCCGCGAGCGTTGTGGCAGTACGCGCGACAATAGCAACCCGTGCGCCTTCAGCCTTGAACACCTTGGCGCAGGCCAGGCCAATTCCTTTGCTGCCGCCAGTTATCAACACGGTTTTGTTTTTCAGGTTGAGTTGCATATGGGGGGCTCTTTTTTTGATTGGTGGTTTTTCCCGGCTAATGGCTCTTTCCCGGTTGCTATAGTTAGCGCTGTTTTTTAGTACAAATACTGGTTAATTGTGCTGATCGCATGGTCAGCTTATGATAATGCTCTGGTTTTGCCAAGGTCTTCAATGTCATGCTGGCAAGCCGGGGCGCAGTAGCGGCAGATAAAAAGCCGGGGCCGAGATCTATACTTAATCATACAGGGGGAATTTACTGTGGGTGCAAATATTGTTATTGCCGGTGGTGGCCCGGTAGGTTTGATGAACGCGCTGTTACTTGCACGTGAAGGGCTGCAAATTACGGTTGTTGAAGCAGAGCCGGATGTTGTTTATTCCCCTCGGGCTATCGCTTATGCATGGCCACTTCTTGAGGCGCTGGACTCTCTGGATTTACTCGACGATATGGTAGCAGCCGGGCACACCACGGACGAACGTACCTGGCGTGTCTATCAAACCGGCGAGACATTGGTGTTGAATCACGATGCGGTCAAAGGTTTTACGCCGCACCCCTATAGTCTGACGCTTGGGCAGGATGGCCTGGCGCGGGTGTTGCTGGCACATTTGAGCCGATACCCGAATGTTGAGATTCTCTGGTCCACTAAAGTCGTTGGTGTTGCGCAAAAGGACTCACAGGTGTTGGTTGATTGCGAGGGGGAAGGCGGCTCGTTCCAGTTGGAAGCAGGGTGGCTGATAGCTGCTGACGGCGGGCGAAGCACTGTGCGCAAATCATTAGGTTTGAGCCTTGAAGGGTTTACGTGGCCCGAGCGGTTTATCGCTACCGACATCGCTTATGATCTTGGTGCTCACGGGTGGAGTTCCGGTTATTTGATTGACCCGGTTTATGGCGCCGTTCTTTATAAATTGACGACGGACGGGTTGTGGCGTGTGACCTATTCCGAATCAACCCGCTTGCCCGTTGAAACGGTTGAGCAGCGTATTCCCGAATTTATGAAAAATATCCTGCCGGATTCGCAGGATTATGAACTAAAACACTTTTCTCCTTACAGCATGCATCAGCGCACCGCCAGCACTTATCGGGTTGGACGCGTATTGCTAGCGGGTGATTCTGCTCACGTTACGAACCCAACCAGTGGCTTTGGTTTAATGGGTGGGTTGTACGACTCATTTCTGTTGAGCGAAACACTGGCCGCCGTGATCAAGGGCGGGGCGTCTGACCAGTTACTTGACGAGTATGCCGAGAAGCGTCGAGATGTGTATATCAACGTTACGGCGCCAGTTTCAACGGAAAGTATGCGAATCTGTTTTCGGTCCGACGACCCTGAAAGGCTTGCCTGGGATTTGAATTTACTCAGAGAAAAGCAGAAAAACCCCGAAAAAATGCGTGCTTTTCTGTCAGTTCCCGCTGCACTGGAAACGCCTTCGCTGATTACCGGGAAAACTCTTCGGGCAGATATGACCTAATTGTTACCCTTTGATTTAAGCGATGTGTATTTAAATGGCGTAGGGTTTTTATTCCTGCTTCGCTGTTATTCCCCTGAATTGATTTGTCTCAGATGGTTTCCGAGATTAGAGAGGATTCTCGATCACTGTTGTAGTAGCCTTGTTCAGGTTGAAAATGATTTATCCCTCACATTGACGAATAAAGATGAGACAGGGGTCAAGCTGATATGAAAGCCTGGTTGATTGCGATAGGTGTTTGTCTGTTAATTGGGTTGGGTATTTATACCCTGACACGCCCCGATCCCGTTGATGTGACACTCGTGCCGGTAGAGCGGGGAACAGTTGAAAAAACCGTCGCCAATACCCGGGCGGGTACCATTGAAGCCTGTAAGCGGTCCCGCTTGTCACTGCCAATTGGTGGGCAGATCGGCGAGCTACTGGTGGCAGAGGGTGATTATGTTTCCAAGGGGCAGCTGCTGGTAACACTGTGGAACCGGGATCGACGGGCGAGTGTTGCTGAAGCGACTGCTGCGGTGAATTCTGCTGTGAAAGAACGCGACAGTTTGTGTATTACAGCTCGCTCTGATCAGCGGGAAGCTCGCCGTCTGGAAAGCCTGTCTAAACAGAAACTGGTGTCTGAAGAGCTGGCGGATCTGGCCGAGTCGAAAGCGGAGTCCAGTGTTGCTCGTTGTGAGGCAGCCAAAGCTCGGGAAGAGCAGGCAAAAGCCGGTAGGGAAGTGGCGGTTGCTATTCTGGAGCAGACGGAGTTACGGGCACCTTTTGATGGCATTGTGGCAGAAGTCACTGGCAAAATAGGGGAATATGCCACCCCTTCTCCACCGGGTGTTCCTACCCCTCCGGTGATTGATCTTATCACTGATGACTGTCACTACATTTCTGCGCCTCTCGATGAAGTGGATGCAGCGGCAATTGAAGTAGGAATGCCTGTGAGAGTGACACTGGATGCATTTCGAGACCGTCCTTTCTCTGCCAGGGTGACACGTATTGCGCCTTATGTTCTGGATCTGGAAAAGCAGGCCAGAACAGTTGAAGTAGAAGCTGAATTTATTGCGCTAAGTGACGAAACACGAATGCTGGCGGGCTACAGTGCGGATATGGAGATCATTCTTGATAAGCATGAAAACACATTAAGAATCCCTTCTGAACTATTGATTGATAATGAGTTTGTTTTGGTTGTTGGTGAGAGCGATGTTCTTGAGAAGCGTTCTGTTGTCACAGGTATCACCAATTGGAAATATTCTGAAATCAAATCAGGTTTAAAACAGGGAGAACAGATAGTCAGTAATATCGGCTCGTCCGGCGTGATTGCAGGGGCGCCAGCCAATATCAAATCTGTGGATCACGACGCAGCTTCTTCAGGGGATTAGCAGTGGCGCTGATAGAGCTGCGGGGCATCAATAAAACCTATGAAATGGGTGGCGAACCATTACGCGCGTTGCGTGATATCGATCTTGATATTAACGAAGGTGAATACATTTCAATCATGGGGCCTTCTGGCTCAGGGAAATCCACGTTGTTGAATATGCTGGGTTTGTTGGACCGGCCAGACAGTGGCAGTTATCAGTTGGATAATCGTGCAACGGAAGGGCTTGACGAAGAAAAAAGAGCAGCATTGCGGCGTGACAATATCGGTTTTATCTTTCAGTCATTTCACTTGGTTAATCGGCTGACGGCATTGGAGAATATTGAGTTGCCAATGATGCTAGCGGGCCAGCCTCTGTCGCAACGGAAGCTGTCCGCAGAGACGGTACTTGAGCTGGTTGGCCTGAGTGATCGATCGGGACATCGTCCGGCTGAGTTGTCGGGTGGACAGCTACAGCGGGTGGCCATTGCCCGTGCCATCGTGATGAAACCCAAAATTCTGCTTGCCGATGAACCCACCGGTAATCTTGATCAGGCTTCTGGCAAGGAAATTGTCGATGTGCTGGAAACCTTGAATCAGGAGGGAATCACGCTGATCGTTGTCACCCATGACCTTGATTTGGGTAAGCGTGCAGCGCGGCGCATTCGAATGGTTGATGGAGCCATTGTTGAAGATGTCCGCAGCGGCGGAGTTCAGTCAGGGGATTCGGTTTAGAGTCAGGAGAGGAAAGTGCAGGAAGAGACAGATCTATGCAGCTGACCGATCAAATCTGGTTTAACGGACGGGTAATCTGGCGTCAAAAAGTACGCACGATTTTATTACTGCTGGCGGTCTCTATTGGTGTTGCTTCGGTGGTGATGCTGACCAGTCTTGGAGAGGGTGCGCGGCGGTATATCAATGATGAATTTTCCAGTCTGGGGAATCGATTACTAATAGTTTTTCCGGGTCGCAACGAAACGGTTGGCGGGCAGCCGCCAATCTATGGTACTTCTCCGCGAGACCTGACATTGGAAGATGCTTTGGCTATGGGGCGAGTTCCTTCCATCAATGCGGTAGCACCCATTCTGGCCGGTACAACTCCGGTATCACGGGAGAGCTTGTCCAGGGAGGTGGTTGTGCTCGGAACCACCGCCAGCTTTTTTCCGGTTCGTCAGGTCGATGTCGCCAAGGGAAATCCTCTTCCTGACAGGGCCGTGAAAGAGGCGTTATCTGTTGTGGTACTGGGAAGCGATTTGAAAAAAGAGCTGTTCGGTAATAACAACGCCATTGGGCAGTGGGTGAGAATTGCTGACCGGCGAGTGCGAGTCATTGGTGTGCTAGCTGATGAGGGTGAGTCGATGGGCGTCGACATGGCGGATATCGCCATAATTCCGGTGCCGCTGGCACAACAGTTATTTAATACGCAGGCGCTGTTCCGCGTGATTCTGGAATTGCAGGAAGGCGCCGATGAACAACTGGCCCGGCGGCGACTGGAGCAGGTCATCCGGAATCGACATGACGGCGAAGACGATATCACCATTGTCAGCCAGGACTCTGTATTGGCCGCCTTTAACAATATTCTTACCGCTCTAACCTTGGTGATTGCCGCTATTGCCGCTATTAGTCTCATTGTTGCCGGGATTTTGGTGATGAACATCAGTTTGATCTCGGTGCGACAGCGACGTCAGGAAATTGGTCTCTTGAAAGCTATTGGAGGCAGTGGTCGACAAATTCGCCAGTTGTTTCTGGGTGAATCACTGTTGCTGGTTTTTCTCGGTTCAATGGTTGGTGTTGTTTTTGCTTATGGAGCGGTTTATCTGGCGCGGTTCCTGTTGCCGGATTTTCCGCTGTTTCCTCCGTATTGGGCAGCGCCTGTGGCGACACTGACGGCTATGTTATCTGGGCTGATTTTTTGCTGGTTGCCTGCCAGAAAAGCTGCGCAGCTTGACCCTGTGCTGGCTATGAGGGGGTAATTCGGTGAGAGCAACGGATAGCATAAGCTGGGTTTTTCGGGCGTTGTGGACGCAGAAAATTCGTTCCGGTTTAACCGTGCTGGAATTTGCTATCGGTATTGCGGCAATGGTGTTACTCAGTTCACTGGGCGAAGGTCTCAGGTTGTTCGTGTTAAAGGAATTCACCCAGTTCGGCAGCCATATTATCGCCATTACGCCGGGTAAAACGGAAACTTTTGGTATTAGTGGCATTCTCAGCACCACACGACCGATCAGCTTGCAGGATGCCCGGTCGCTGGCGCGGTTGCCGGGAGTGGAAAAGGTGGTGCCAATCGTGGCCGGGACTTCGCAGATAAAAGCGGTAAACCGTAGTCGATATGCCAACGTGATCGGCGTGGGGGCCGATGCAGATGAAGCTTGGCGGCTTACGGTGACAAGTGGCACCTTTCTTCCTGAAGAGGATTTTGTCAGAGCAAGAGCGTTTGCCGTGCTGGGTAGCGAACTGAAAGAGGAGTTATTTGGTGTTTCTCCTGCGGTGGGTAACTATGTTCATGTGGGCAGTAATCGATTCCGGGTTGTTGGCGTGATGGCACCGAAAGGTGAATTTTTAGGGAATGATCTGGATGATATGGTCTATATTCCCGCAGCCAAAGCACTACAGATGTTTAATCGCAACAGTCTGATGGAAGTGGACATTTACTATTCAGCGGGTGCATCAACAGAAGAGGTTGTCAGTCGCGTTAAAGCGTTATTAATCCGTCGCCACGGGTTTGAGGACTTTACCTTGATTACTCAGGATCAAATGCTGGAGACAATGGATAATATCCTGCGAATTCTGAAATTTGCCGGCATTGGTTTGGGGGCGATCTCACTGTTGGTGGGTGGTGTGGGAATCACCACTATACTGATGATTACGGTTACGGAGCGTGTCAGCGAGGTAGGTTTGTTGCGGGCTCTGGGTGGCACACGACAACAGGTACGCAATTTGTTTCTGGGCGAAGCTATTGCGCTTGGCTTGATTGGTGGCGCTTGCGGGGTCTTGTCTATTGGTGTGTTTCTTATTGTTGTAAAGTTTGCGATTCCCGGTTTGCCTTTGTCTTTGGAGTGGGAGATTGTTTTAGCGGCATTGGTTCTTTCCATGGTGATTGGACTGATAGCCGGTTTAAAGCCGGCGTTGAATGCGACCCGGCTGAGTCCTATCGATGCCTTAAGAGCAGAGTGATTTTAAGCGATGGAAGCGAGAGAACTATTCTGTCAGGCTGACGTTTTTCGTTGCTCTACTTTTTCTCTTCAGCAGTGACAAAATAAACCCGGCAAAAACCAATAATTGCCCAACAACATGGAACCACTGAAGGTCTTCACCCAGCCAGGCAATACTGATGATCGCGGTAAAGACTGGAAGCAGATAGGTGGAGATCGCAGCGATGTTTGCTCCGAGCTGCTTGACCGCGTGGTTATAAAACAGAAAAGATAACAGCGATGGGAAAATACTAATATAGAGTAAAGCCCATAGGCCCTGCCGACTGAACGTGATGTCATTTTGTTGGAGCAGTTCCCAGCCGGCGAGCGGAATTGTCATTAAAAAACCCAAGACAACAGTTGAATAGAGAAACACCAGTGGTGGCACTGATAAGTTACCTTTCGCCAACAGAGCGGTGTAGATAGACCAACTGATCACGGCCAGCAACATATAACTGTCGCCCAGGTTGACCTGCAAGCTTAATAATCTGCCCAGCTGTCCGTGTGTGATTAACATCAATACACCGACAATACCGAAAACAAAGCCAAATATCTGCAAGCGGTGGGGCGTGATGCCAACAATTCCCCAGACAAACAGAAATGTGATAACCGGTGTGAGGCTGGAAACCATTGCGATGTTGATGCCCGAGGTCGTATGCGCAGCGGCGTAGAGGAGCGAGTTGTATGCCGTTACGCCAAGAAAGGAGAAAATCAGCAGAGGAATGAAACCTTGTCTAATGGCTGTTAAATGTTGGCGCGTTTGTTGAAATGCAAATGGCGTTAACAGTATAAGGGCGACAAACCAGCGGGCTGCATTGAGCAGCAATGGCGGTACGTCGCCGGCGAGAATCTTTGAGACATAAATATTGCCACTCCAGAACAAGTTGGTCAGCAGCAGTCCGATTACTGCCAGCAGATTGGCAGAGATGAAAATTCCGTATGGCAGTCTGATACCCTCGGGGGTTTTGTGAGTGAGGTTCTCCTCTGGTGACATTATTTTGATATTCCAGATTTTTGTTCAGGTAACGGTAAAGCAGGATGATAACCTGCGAGAGCTAATGCTGTCTGGAAAAATGGTTGTATCAAAGAGCGTTTGGCAGTTTATGCTTGCGCGAGTTGGAGACTGTCCCGTATAGTTGCCGCTTGCGAAAATTAATCACACGGCAACGGTAACAACTTAAAATATATGAACAGCATTTTTTCTGTCAAGGCAATTGTAGCCAAGCGCAACCCTGCACTGCGCTGGTTAGCGCTGTGTGCGGCAGAAAAATAAGCAGATAGATTAACTTTTTTTCAAAGGCCGCAGACACACCATCTGCGGCCTTTCTTGTTCTGGGCCCCGGATATGAATCTCGGCAGGTATTCAGGGAGAATACAATGGCAGCGCAACTGATCTATTTATTGGTCGTTTTGATCTGGGCTACAACGCCTCTGGCTATCAAGTTGGGAGGAGAGTCTTTCTCGCCAATGGCGGGGTTAACTCTGCGTATAGGGTTGGCATTTATTGTTGGTAGCGCTATCTGCACCATAGGTGGTTATGCAACACTGAATATCAGAAAACATGGCAAGCTTTATTTTGCCGCCGCGGTCAGCTTGTTTCCCAATATGGCGTTGGTTTATGTTGCTGCGGAGCACATATCTTCCGGGTTAATAGCATTGATGTTTGGGTTGTCGCCTTTTTCTTCGGCACTGTTGTCGGGTTTGATATTGGGGGAGTCTGCGCTGCAACCGAGAAAATTACTGGCGATCTTTTTGGCGTCAATCGGGTTGCTGCTGATACTGTTTGAAGGTGGCGGCGTAGAATCGAGCAGCGCTTATGGTATTGGTTTGATGCTGGCCTCGAACTTTCTGTTTGCGGGAAGTGCACTGTGGGTAAAGAGGCTGAACAGAACCTTAGCCGTTGCACCTGTGGAGCAGGCTCTGGGGTCCATGGTATTCGCACTGCCAGGGTTATTAATTAGCTGGTTTTTTATCTTTGGATTTGAGGTTGCAGAAGTGAGTACGGTTTCACTGGTGTCTCTCATTTATCTGGGGCTAGTTGGTTCTTTAGGTGGGCTTGTGGCGTATTACTACATATTGAATCAGTTTTCAGCGGAAGCGGTTTCGCTTGTTCCATTGGTGACGCCGATTTTGGCTATGCTGTTGGGAGTGTTGATTGCTGATGAAACCATCTCGTTGGCAATGATGTCCGGTGCCGCATTAATACTTGTCGCTCTGGTTATTCATCAACGGCTATGGCGCGTTTTTGTTTCGAAAGAGTAAAGTAAATTTTTAACAACAGGCCCTTCTCAATAGAAGGCGTGTCTAAAACAGTTACTAACTAATTACGGCCGCGTCCGGAGCTGTTCTAGCCGAGGCGCCATGATAGCCATACAAGGGAAAGTACATGATTGTTATTTATGGAATAAGGGAATATTTGAATCCGGTAAAACCAGTGCTTTCAAACATTATTCATAACTGCATGATGTCGGTTCTGGGAATGCCTGCTGACAAGCGGGCTCAACGGTTTATTCCTATGGATAAAGAGGATTTTTATTATCCTGGGGGGAGAAGTGATGCCTACACCGTCATTGAGATCAACATGATGGAAGGGCGACAGGTTGAAACGAAAAAGAGGCTGATTAAACGCCTGTTTCTGGAAATTGAGAACCAGCTATCCATTTTGCCAATAGATCTGGAAATTATTATCAAGGAACAGCCCGCACATTGCTGGGGGTTTCGCGGTCTGACGGGTGATGAGGCGAATGACCTCAATTACAAGGTGAATGTCTAGCCTGTGTAGCGTTTAATGCCTTTTCTTGCGTATAGGTTCAGGCGCCAATTCGGGCTTCTATACTCTGTTTACACTCTATTAGTGCCGCGCAGATATTTTCTTTTCGATTGGGCAAGCGTGATACGGGCAACACAACCCCGATGGCAAATGTCCCCAGATATGTGCTGATCGGTGTTGCGAAAGAGCACACACCTAGCAGCTGTTCTTCGCAATCGTGAGCAATACTGGTCTGTTGCACGATTTCCAGTTCAGTCATCAGAGCGGATATGCCGAGGGTGTTGGCCGTTTCTCGGGAGAGTGGCGTGGGAAGTAACATCTGTACTTTTTTGGCGTCCATAGTGGACAGTAGGGCTTTCCCTGGTGCTGTTGTGTGCATCGGTGCGTCAGCACCAACAGGGAAGACGATACGCAAAGCCTGTTCAGCAATCACTCTGTCGATACTGTAGACCCTGTTGCCAGTAATACCACTCAAGTAACTGGATTCCTGGAACTGCTCGCACAATCTTTCAAGGTATGGGCGCGCTATGGTGATGATATCGACCTGCGTCTGGTACAGCAGCCTTCCGATTGCTGGGCCTAGTCGAAACCCGCCACCCGGCCCGATAGGTTCGACAAAAAACTCATCTTGCAGTGCATTAACAATACGTTGAACGGTTGAGCGGGGTAGATTAACCGCCTCGGCAATGGCAGCCAGGCTCAGTCCTTGAGGGTGCTTGCTCAATGTGCGCATGATATCAGCGGAGCGGGCAATGACCTGTATACCTTGTTTGCTGTCTGCATTTGAGCAAGAGTTTGGCGCCATTTTATTGATCTCTCATTATTTGTCTCTAACGTGTAAAGGTTGATGGGTGAAAATCCGAGAATTTGGTTGCATAAATTGGCTGGGGGACTATGATTGAACCGTATTGTAATACACTGTATCGAAAAATTACGCCTGTCTCAATTCCCGATGACTGCTTTACCCTTAGGAGGTTCCTCCCGTGTATTTAAGGTTTTCGATCATAAAAGTCGTTGCGGTGACAACTCTGCTTGCTCTAATAGCGGGCTGTGGCCAAGAACAGTCAACAGCCCCGCAGATGCCACCGCCTGCGGTGGGCGTTGTTGTTGCTCAACCAACCACATTGAATCTGACAACCGACTTGCCAGGTAGAACGGTTGCCTATCGTCTGGCTGAAGTCCGCCCACAGGTAAATGGCATTATCAAGAAGCGCTTATTTGAAGAAGGCAGTTATGTTGAAGAAGGGCAGCTGTTGTATCAGATTGATGACGCAAAATATAAGGCGGAGTATCAGCGCACTCAGGCGACACTAAACAATGCGGAACGATTAGCCAAACGCTACAAAGAGCTTAAGAAAACCAATGCGGTTAGTCAGCAGCAATATGATGATGCAATGGCGGCGCTTGACCTGGCTCAGGCTGAAGCTGAAATAGCCAAAATTGACCTGGATTATACCAGGATAGTGGCTCCCATTTCGGGCAAAATCGGCCGTTCTTCGGCCAGTGAAGGGGCTCTGGTAACCGATGGCCAGAACCTTTCTATGGCAACAATTCAGCAGGTTGATCCAATCTATGTCGATATCAATCAGCCAGTTAAACAGCTTTATAGGCTTCGTGAACAAATGGAGTCGGGTCAATTGACTGTTTCGGAGGATGAGCACGCGAAGGTGAGGCTTTTATTGGAAAGTGGTCAGGTTTTCGAACACCCCGGGATGCTCAAGTTCTCTGAGGTGAGTGTAAATGAAGGGACGGGGTCTGTGGCTTTACGTGCAGTTTTTCCAAACCCGGAGGGTAAGTTGTTACCGGGAATGTTTGTGAAAACCCGGTTGAACTCGGGTCAGCGTGACAATGTGTATTTGGTGCCGCAGCAGGGTGTTCAGCGTGACCTTCAGGGCAACCCCATTGCCTGGGTGGTGAATGACAGTGATCAGGTCGAGATAAAAACACTGACCGCCGAGCAGTCAGTCGGCAACCAGTGGTTGGTGACGTCGGGGCTGGTGAATGGTGACCGGGTGGTAACAGAGGGCTTGTTTATGTTGCGCCCAGGTGTGCCTGTTACGGTGACGCCTGCATCCAATGTTGCTCCCGATACCGACCTTACTGATGGCAATGAAAAAGCCCAAGAGTCTGATGTGCAGACGACTGCCGATACGGATAAGAGTTGAGTAACTGACAGATGTCCAGCTTTTTTATAGATCGCCCCATCTTTGCCTGGGTCATTGCTATTGTCATTATGCTGACCGGTGTGCTGTCTATTTCCAGGCTGCCGGTTACGCATTATCCCGATATTGCACCGCCCGCTGTTTCTATTAATGTCACCTATCCTGGTGCTTCTGCGCAGACTGTTCAGGACACAGTGGTTCAGGTTATTGAGCAGCAGATGAATGGTCTTGATGGGTTGCGTTATATGACGTCGACCAGTGAAGCCGATGGCAGTATGTCGATTATTGTTACCTTCAATCAGGGCATAGACCCTAATATTGCTCAGGTTCAGGTACAGAATAAGCTTCAGCTGGCCACGCCACTATTACCGGAAGAAGTGCGTCGGGAAGGCGTCCGGGTAGCCAAGTATCAGCGTAACTTTATGTTGGTCATCGGCTTTGTGGACGAAAGTGGCCGCATGGATAATTTTGATCTGGGTAATTACATTGCCTCTAATCTGCGTGACCCCATATCACGTGTTCCCGGTGTGGGGGACTTTATTCAATTCGGTTCGCCTTACGCCATGCGGATATGGCTGGATCCGGACAAGCTCTACAGTTATCAGCTAATTCCCAGCGATATTTCTGCGGCAATCAAAGCACAGAATATTCAGGTCTCCGCCGGTCAGTTAGGCGGCTTGCCCGCACGTCAGGGAGTACAGCTCAACGCTACGGTAACCAGTAAAACGCGGCTTCAGTCCGTTGAAGAGTTCGAAAACATTTTATTGAAGGTCAATGCGGATGGCTCTCAGGTGCGGCTGCGCGATGTTGCCGAGATAGCGCTTGGTGCAGAGAACTTTTCTCTGGTGGGGAAATTTAATGGCATTCCCGCTTCCGGATTGGCCTTAAGGCTTGCCAGCGGTGAAAACGTTTTGGAAACCGCGGCACGAGTAAAGCAGCTCATGGGAGAGCTGGAGGCGTATTTCCCCGAGGGTGTGAAGGCGGTTTATCCCTTGGAAGCAGCCCCGGTCGTGAAAGCATCTATCATGTCGGTTATCGAAACATTGATTGAGGCTTTCGTACTGGTATTTTTGGTGATGTATCTGTTTTTACAGAATTTCCGCGCCACGTTGATACCGGCACTTGCCGTTCCTATTGTGATGTTGGGCACCTTTACTGTGCTGTTATCGTTGGGATACAACATCAATGTTCTGACGATGTACGCCATGGTGCTGGCTATTGGCTTGCTGGTGGATGACGCCATCGTGGTGGTGGAAAATGTTGAGCGAGTAATAGAAGAGGAAAACCTTTCGGTAAAAGAAGCTACCCGAAAATCCATGAGTCAGATACAAAGTGCGCTGGTGGGTATTGGGTTGGTGTTGTCTGCCGTGTTTATCCCGATGGCATTTTTTGGTGGGTCCGCCGGAGTTATCTATCGTCAGTTCTCGATTACCATTGTGACTGCGATGGTGCTCTCTGTGTTGGTAGCGCTGATTTTTACTCCCGCATTATGTGTGACGTTACTGCGTTTGAAAGATACGGATCACAAGCATAAAAAAGGTTTTTTTGGCTGGTTTAACCGGTTCTTTGATAAAAGTACCCGTGGTTATGAAAATGCGGTATCGAGAGTACTAAAACAGCGCAAACGCTATCTGGCGGTATTCATGGCGATAGTGGTTGCACTGGGCGTGTTGTTTGCACGCCTGCCCACAGCTTTTCTTGCCGATGAGGACCAAGGCATGATGTTTGTATTGGCGCAGCTACCCTCGAATGCGACTGCCGAGCGAACACAAGTGGTAATGGATTCCATTGAGGATTATTTGCTCGAAGAAGAGGGTGGTCTGGTAAAAGCCGTGTTTACTGTAACGGGGTTCAGTTTCTCCGGGCGGGGCCAGAATATGGGGATGGCGTTTGTTCACCTGAAGCATTGGGAAGAGAGAGAGGGTGAAGTTACTGATATCTTCAGTTTGGCTGGGCGCGCTTACGGCAGATTTTCTGCCATCAAGGATGCCTTCGTTGTGCCGGTTGTACCTGCGGCAATACCGGAGCTCGGCAGTGCGATGGGCTTCGACCTTTTCCTTCAGGATCGCGCGGGGCTTGGCCATGAGGTACTCAATGCCGCCAAAGATCAATTTCTTCATGCTGCACGTAGCGATAGCCGATTAACACAGGTATTGCATTCGGGCGTTGATGATGCGCCTCAATACGAAGTGATTATCGACGAAGAAAAGGCCCGGGTTTACAACCTGCAGCTTAATGACATTTACGATACGCTATCTGCTGCCTGGGGGTCACGCTATGTTAATGATTTTATCGATCGCGGAAGGGTAAAGCGCGTTTATGTTCAGGGAGATATTGACGCCCGTATTTCGCCGGAAGATTTTGATAAGTGGTCTGTACGGAATAGCAAGGGCGAAATGGTGCCTTTCAGTGCGTTTAGCCATGGCGAGTGGCGTTATGGTCCCACCAAGCTGGTGCGCTACAACGGTATCCCGGCAATGGAGATTCTGGGGGCACCCTCTGACGGATATAGTACCGGGGATGCCATGAAAGCTCTGGCGGAGCATGCCAGCCAGCTGCCCAATGGTATTGGGATGGCGTATAGCGCTATTTCGCTGGATGAAATTGAATCGGGTTCGCAGGTGTATATTCTTTATGCATTATCGCTGCTAGTGGTTTTCCTTTGTCTGGCGGCGCTGTATGAAAGTTGGTCCATTCCCTTTTCTGTGATGCTGGTTGTACCCTTGGGTTTGGTGGGTGCTGTGATAGCAACTTTATTGCGAGGCCTGAGTAATGACATTTTTTTCCAGGTCGGATTATTAACCACCGTCGGTCTATCGGCCAAAAATGCCATTCTGATTGTCGAGTTTGCTCGCACGCTCTATGAGCAGGGACATACCGTTGTTGATGCCACTATTCGGGCTGCACGGCTTAGAATCCGGCCTATTATTATGACATCGTTAGCCTTCACTTTTGGCGTATTGCCCATGGCGTTATCCTCCGGTGCCGGTCAGGGTAGCCAGCATGCTATTGGCACAGGCGTAGTAGGTGGAATGATTTCGGCAACGGTGCTGGCGATCTTCTTCATTCCGCTGTTTTATGTTGTAGTGGTTGGTGTTTCCGAGAGGCTCACAGGCGCCGCGCATAATAAAAGGCCCGATCAACGGTTGGGAGAGCACTGATAGCCTGTTAATCGAGGCTAGCCATCTGATATAAAAGCCCAAATTACTATGGCGTAAAGCCTTTTTCTGGGGCAGAATTACACGTCTCAAGTGTGCGCTTCGGCGCATTTTTTATTTTATTCTTGCTGTCCGGGAGATTCCTTTGAAACAACAAGAACATGCCTCTTCTGGCGATCAATTATCAAACGTTGATGACTCCTGGAGTGTTGATGACTCCGCACAGCTTTACGGAGTAGAGCGGTGGGGGAATGATTATTTTGGCTTGTCTGTCGATGGCCAGGTAACGGCGAAGACACTGAATACTTCTGTGCCGTTGATGGATATTGTTGACGGGATGATTGAGCGTGATCTGCAAATGCCGGTGTTACTGCGGATTGAGAACATTCTCGATGCTCAGATTATGCGCCTCAACGAAACCTTTCGTGAGGTTATCGATAAGCTGGGATACCAGAATATTTACCGTGGTGTTTACCCTATCAAGGTCAACCAGCAAGCTCAGGTGGTGGAAGAAATTGCCCATTTTGGCGCTCGTTATCAGCATGGTTTTGAGGTGGGTAGTAAACCTGAAATGATTGCGGCACTGTCCACTCTTGAAGAGCCAGGTAGTCTCATTATCTGCAACGGCTACAAGGATCAGGAGTTTATTGACCTAGGGCTTCAGGCCATAAAGCTCGGCTTCAACTGTTTTTTTGTGATTGAAACGCCCGTTGAGTTGCCATTGATTATCGAACGTAGCAAGGCTCTCGATATTTCGCCTACCGTGGGTGTGCGCATCAAAATGACCAGCCGGGTTAGCGGACACTGGAATTCCACCAGCGGTGATCGCAGCGTGTTTGGTCTCACCTCAACCCAGCTGATTGAGGTTGTGGACACGCTAAAGCAGGAAGGCATGCTCGACTGCCTCAAGTTGTTGCACTGCCACCTCGGTTCTCAGATTCCGAATATTCAGGATATTCGCGGTGGTGTGATTGAAGCCTGTCGTCACTATGTGGATCTGGTGAGGGAGGGGGCATCGCTGACGCATATCGACCTTGGCGGAGGGCTGGCTGTTGACTATTCCGGCGCCCAGAGTAGCGAAGAGCAGAGCCGCAATTACGGTTTGGCGGAATATTGCGAAGATATTGTTGATACGCTGATCAGCACATTGGGTGAATACGATATTGATCATCCGGTAATTGTGACCGAATCTGGTCGAGCAACGGTGGCTTATTCTTCGGTGCTACTGTTTAACATTCTTGATACCACCAGCTTTGAGGCGATTAACCTGCCGGATACCAGTGCGGATGATCACCCCTTAATCAGCCAGTTGCGCGAAATACGTGGCTATCTGGAAGCTCGCAGGGCTCAGGAATGCTACAACGATGCCCATTTCTATCGCGATGAAGTGCGCGCGCTATTTAAGCGCGGCCAGATTACCCTGCGACAGATGTCGATTGCTGAAAATCTGTTTCTGGACATTTTGCACTGCATTGCCGAACTGATCGAATCCATGGAGCGGGTTCCATCAGATCTGGAAGGCCTGAAATTCTCACTGGCGGATATCTATTACGGTAATTTCAGTCTGTTTCAATCGCTGCCCGACATCTGGGCGATCGATCAATTGTTTCCGATAATGCCCATTCACAGGCTTGATGAAAGACCTGACCGGCAGGCGGTTCTGGCCGATATCACCTGCGATTGTGATGGAAAAATTGACCGGTTTATCAGTGAGTCAGAGGTTGAAAAAACCTTGCCATTGCATAGTTTGAAGGACGCCGAAGAATACTACCTTGGGGTATTTCTGGTAGGGGCCTATCAGGAGACACTGGGTGATTTGCATAACCTGTTTGGTGATACCAATGTGGTGAGCGTTCGCCTCAATAGTGATGGTGGTTTTGAATTTGTGAAGGAAATTCACGGCGACAATATTGCCGATGTGTTGAGTTATGTAGAGTATCAGCCGTCTGCCATGCAACTGCGCTATCGCAATACTGCAGAGCGGGCCGTCAGAGAAGGGCGTATTACTGCACGCGAACGTCAGCAAATGATTAAGACGTTCAATGCGAGTATGCAGGGGTATACTTATTACGAGAAAGAAGATTAATGGAACAATAGTAACGTTTCATCGACAGTCGTTTTATTTTTTTTCAGGTTTTCGCTCGAGATTAAGGAGTAATTGTTGTGTCCAGAGTATTAATTATTGGTGCCGGTGGCGTCGGTCAGGTAGTTACGCATAAATGTGCACAGGTTGCCGAGGTGTTTTCCGATATCACCCTGGCCAGCCGCAATGAAGAAAAATGCAAAGCCATAGCTGCGCAAATTGGCGGACATATTAAAACCGCGCAGGTTGATGCCGATAATGTGCCGGAGCTGGTGACGCTGATTAACAGCATCAAACCGGAACTGGTGATTAACGTTGCTCTGCCGTATCAGGATCTCACCATTATGGACGCCTGCCTCGAGACAGGTGTTAACTATCTGGATACCGCGAATTACGAGCCTTTGGATACCGCCAAATTTGAATACAAGTGGCAGTGGGCTTATCAGGAAAAGTTTGAAAAAGCGGGCTTGATGGCGCTGCTCGGTTCCGGGTTTGATCCCGGTGCGACCAACATGTTCACTGCCTATGCCGCAAAACATTATTTTGACGAAATTCATACCCTGGATATTATCGATGTCAATGGTGGTGATCACGGTTATCCGTTTGCTACCAATTTCAATCCGGAAATTAACATTCGAGAAGTAACAGCTGAATGTCGTCACTGGGAAAATGGTGATTTTGTAACGACCCCGGCCATGTCACATCATCAGCCATTTACGTGCCCTGATGGTGTTGGTACGTACAACATTTACCGAATGTATCACGAAGAGCTGGAGTCTCTCACCAAACATTTTCCAACGCTTAGAAAAGCTCAGTTCTGGATGAGTTTTGGTGAAAGTTACCTCAAGCATCTGGAAGTGCTGGGCAACGTGGGTATGACCGGTATCGAGCCGGTTGAGTTTCAGGGGCAGCAGATTGTCCCGATTCAATTTTTGAAAGCACTGCTGCCGGACCCCGCCAGTTTAGGCCCGCGAACCAAGGGTAAAACTTGTATTGGCTGTGTGGTGACCGGACTCAAAAATGGTCAGGAAAAAACCATCTATATCTACCAGATCAAAGATCACCAGGACTGCTACCAAGAAGTCCAATCCCAGGCGATTTCCTACACCACCGGCGTGCCAGCCATGATCGGTGCCAAAATGATGCTGGAAGGTAAGTGGATGAAGCCGGGGGTGTGGAACATGGAACAGCTTGATCCGGACCCCTTTATGGATGACATGAATCGTTACGGCTTGCCCTGGCAAATAATAGAAGACTATCAACTTTAGCACCGCCAACGCATTGATGGCCGATAACGATGCTAACGCTTGAATATGAAACGAGCTGCATATGATTGATATTGTCGCAACCTTTATTATCTTCTTTGCCGTTATCGATCCGGTTGGAACTATCCCCGTATTTATTGCGGTGACAAACCAATACGACGACAAGGCCAGACGAAAAATTGCGCTGATAGCGACGCTGGTTTCTGCCGCAATTCTATTGTTCTTTGTGGTCGCGGGGGAGTTGATTCTGACCGCAATGTCGGTTCCGCTTGCGGCTTTTCAGATTGCCGGCGGCATTGTGTTATTCATTTTTGCGTTATCGATGATTTTTGGTGAGAGTAAACCTGAAGAAGAATTGCGTATTGTCGAAGATCATCATGACACGGCCATTTATCCTCTGGCTGTACCTTCAATTGCTGGCCCGGGTGCGATGCTGGCCGCAGTACTGATGACCGAGAGTGCCCACTTTAATCTCTGGCAGCAGGCCCAAACCGTAGGTGTCATGTTTTCCGTGCTGTTGGTGACTTATATTCTGATGATGGCCTCAGGGCATATCAATAAGTTGATTGGCAGCAGCGGGGCAAGCGTAGTCAGTCGGGTTATGGGACTTGTGCTGTCTTCGGTAGCCGCGGCCAATACACTTTCCGGTATCAGGCTGTATTTCAATTTGTAACGATAGCCTGCAAAAAAAGCCAGAGGATGACATGATCAAGACACTGTTGAAGCGCTGATGACGTGGAGATAAATAATGAATGAAGTTCTGAAAAAACTGAACAGTGAGGAGTTGATGAATACGTCAATGGATATATTCATGACTTACGGCATGAAGCTATTCACTGCGTTGATTGTTCTGGCGGTCGGTTGGTGGGTGATTGGCCGAATGATGGATATTATGGACAGGGGGCTGAATAAGGCGAATACAGAAGCAACACTGGCCCGTTTTCTTCACAGTATTGTGTCCATCTTTTTGAAAGCGATTTTACTGGTGATTTTTGCCTCAATGGTTGGCGTTGAAACCACTTCGCTTATTGCTTTGTTGGGCGCAGCAGGTCTGGCTGTTGGCCTGGCATTGCAAGGCAGCTTGTCGAATTTTGCTGGTGGTGTGCTGATTCTATTCTTTAAACCGTTTAAAGCGGGAGATGAAATTGAGGCTCAGGGCTATCGCGGGGTGGTGCAGGAAATACAGATATTTAACACAATTCTGCTGACTCGCGATAACGAGAAAATCATCATTCCAAATGGCACGCTATCAAATGGCTGTGTTAAAAATATCTTCTGTGAGCCTGTGCGAAGGGTGGATATGACTTTTGGTATCAGCTACGAAGACGATCTGCTCAAGGCGAAGGAGATAATTCGTGCAGAATTATCCAAGGATGAAAATATTCTGGATACCCCGAAGCCGGATATTTTTATCAGTGCTCATGCAGACAGTTCCATAAATATTCTGGTCAGACCGTGGTGCCAGTCAGCTAAATACTGGGAGGTGTACTTCGGTACTCACGAACGCCTCAAACTAGCCTTCGATAAGGCTGGCATTACAATCCCTTTCCCGCAGCGCGATGTGCATATCAGGCAGGCAAACTGAAACAGACAGTTTTCTGTCCTGAGGGAAAATCAACCGGATGCCTGTCATTGCCTTCGCTGTGACAGGTGTTAGCTGATAGCATTAATTAAAGTGCTGGTCATGCCCGCGTTAGATTGAACGTTCACTATAAAATGATACTTTTGTTTCCTTGCAGGGATGTCTGCAAGCATATTACTCTCCCATTTCGCAAAAAAATGATGATAATAAGCCCCCTTTAAATCAATATGGCTAAATCTTTGAAAGCAACCAGTTTTGAGCATTTTGATGCTGCCCGAGTGCCTTCCCCCTGTTTTGTCGTGGATGAAATGGCGGTTGAAAGTAACCTGAAAATATTGAACAGGGTTCAGCGCGAATCTGGCGCAAAAGTATTGATGGCACTAAAGGCATTTTCGATGTTTAGTCTGGCGCCGTTGATCCGTCGCTATTTGAGTGGTACTTGCGCCAGTGGTTTGCACGAAGCCCGGCTGGGAAAAGAGGAGTACGGCGGTGAAGTGCATGTGTTTTCCGCCGCATTTACCGAACCGGATCTCACGGGAGTATTACCATTTGCCGATCATGTGGTGTTTAACTCTTTTGGCCAATGGCATCGTTTTCAGTCGCTTGTAGAGCAGGCCCGGCAACAGCGACCGGGGATACAGTTTGGCTTGCGAATTAATCCGATGCACTCCGAGGGTGCTGTGCCCATTTATGACCCCTGCGCACCCTGTTCCCGGCTTGGGATACCGCGTTGCGAATTCGAAGGAGAAGATCTTTCAGGTATTAGCGGATTACATTTTCACACCCTTTGCGAGCAGGGTTTTGAACCATTGGATCGAACACTGGATGTGGTTGAACGGGATTTTGGCGATTATCTGCATCAGATGGAGTGGGTTAATTTTGGGGGTGGTCACCATATTACCCGTGAGGATTATGCGGTGGATGCCTTGATAGCGCGTATCAAGGCATTTCAGGCAAAATACCATGTGCAGGTTTATCTGGAGCCGGGTGAGGCCATTGCCATTCATACGGGTGTTTTGGTGGGTGAAGTGCTCGATATTACTCACAACCAGATGGCGCTGGCGATACTGGATTGTTCAGCCACCTGCCATATGCCTGATACGTTGGAAATGCCTTACCGGGCGGAAGTGTTTACTGCAGGAGAGGCGAACGAAAAGGCCCATACCTACCGTTTGGGTGGGCCGAGTTGCCTTGCTGGCGATGTAATGGGTGATTACAGCTTTGAGCAACCGCTACAGATAGGTCAGCGGTTGATGTTTGACGATATGGCCCACTACACCATGGTTAAAACCACCACATTTAATGGTATCAAACTGCCATCAATTGCCATCTGGAATTCGGAAACGGATCAACTGAGAATCGTGAAAGAATTTGGCTACGAAGACTTCAAAAATCGTCTATCCTGAGTTATATAGCCGATCTTGATAACTATAAAAGCTGAGTGAGAAAACAACATGCAGGAATTTGATCAACTGGCTGCGCCGGGTTTTCCGGTTTTCCTTGGTTCGGAATTTAAACAGCCGAAACCGCAAGACGCCTTTTTCCATATTCTTCCAGTGCCGTACGAAGAGTCAGTTTCCTATGGCGCGGGTACCGCACAGGGCCCGGCGGCTATTCTGGAGGCCTCCTGGCAGCTTGAGTCATGGGATGGCAAAAGTAACCCGGGCCGCAAAGGTATTTACACACACCCGCCAGTTCAGCCGGGTAATGGTGCAGAGCAAACTATTGAGAATATTGCCAGTGCTACCCGGTCAATTGTCGAGCAGGGCGGTTTTCCTATTGTTCTGGGCGGAGAACATACCGTCACCTACGGTGTTATTCAGGGGTTGCTGGCAGCGGGCATGGATGATATCGGTGTGGTTCAGATTGATGCTCATGCGGATCTCAGGGAGGCTTATGAGGGTAATCCTTATAGTCACGCTTCGGTCATGAAGCGGATTGTTGATCTTGATATTCCCCTGTTTCAGCTGGGTATTCGGGCATACTGCGAAGAAGAAAAAAATACCAGAAAAACTTACGGTGTTGAATATGTGGATGCGGAGGTTCTGGTGCCGCGAAATGTCCAGTCGGTCGACTTGCCCGATGACTTTCCGAATAATGTTTTTTTTACACTGGATATTGATGGTATGGATCCATCGATTTTTCCATCAACAGGCACGCCGGTACCCGGTGGCCTTGGTTGGTATCAGACACTGGGGTTATTTGAATCAGTTGCCAGGCAGCGTCAGATTATCGGTTTTGACTTGATGGAGTTTGCCCCTATTGAAGGCTTTCATTGTTATCAGTTTTCTGCGGCACTACTGGCTTACAAAATGATGGGTATTGTTGAGCGTCAAGGCTGATTGCTCTGTTTATGAGTACTGTTTTTGAAGGCCCATTTGGTGCAGATGGGCCCTAATAACTCGAAAATGACTGTTCCACCAATTGCCAGATTCATGATCAGATCCGCTTGCCGCTCAAAGAAATGGGACGCGATCAAGGCCATACCCATTGCAACACCGGCTTGCGGCAGCATGGCGATACCATAGTAGAAACCCTCGCGCAGGGGTAGTCCGACAGCTTGACCAACCACGGCTCCGCCCACCACTTTACCTATAGTACGGCACAACAGATAAACGGCTCCTGCTGAACCGATAGCTGACAGGGATGAGATCTCAAGAGATGCACCGGCAAAGATAAAGAACAGGGCGATAAACGGCCACTCTATACCTTCAATAGCATGGAAAGGCCGACGGTGATGACGTGCGATATTTCGAACCGTGATGCCCATAACCATGGATGCCAGTAGATAGGATGTTTCCAGCCAGATAGCCAGCCCGGAACAGAGCATAATCAGGCCAATAGCTTCAACCAGGGTGGGCTCACCGGGTTGTAGCCGACCTGTTAAAAAGGCCATGGGGATGCCCAATGCCAGACCGAGCATGCTTGCTGTGCCTATTTCGGTGAGGCCGTCAATGATGGGCGATGTTCCGTTACCATTGCCGTTGGCGGACACCGATATGGCCAGACACAGGCTGAAGATAACCAGCCCCCAGATATCATCAAGCGTTACAATGCTCAGTAGGTTCTCACTGAATCGATTACTGCTGCCTGATTCCCTGATCACGTCAACAGTGGCGGCAGGATCTGTTGCCGTTGCAATGGCTGCAATCACCAGAGCGATATGCCAGGGCAGAGCAATCAGTGTTAGGCCTAGAAAAACGGCCAGTAGTGTGGTCAGAGCCACACCTGATGACAGCGCCAGAATGAGTTTTTCCTGGCTTCTGAGAAAAAATTTGGTGAGTCGTCCGCCAAGTAGAAAACCGACCATTGACAGAGCCAGAGCAGAAAACATTTCCAGCCAGACTTGATGATTCCCCTGGAATAGATCAAACCCCGCAGGACCAATCACAAAGCCAAGCAACAACAGCGTGGTGACTCTGGGTAGCCGGGTTGCAGACCCCAACCAGTTAGCAAGAAGACTGAGTAACAGCAGAAGGCCGATTAGAATAAAAGTAATGGCGATCTCTTCGTGCATGACTTGCTCGCAGTTCGTGGGTCAGTTATCAAGAGCCATTTTGTCCGCAAACAAATTGTGAGTGCAAGGGTGTGCCATTATCGAATCAGCCATAGCTGATGCTTGATTCAACTTCGGCGTCATGTTCCGGGTCAACTTCACCCTGTCGGTGTGTTTTTGCCAGCAGCAAATACACGCAAGGCAGTACAAACAGGGTGAATACGGTGCCTATCACCATTCCAGCAACCAGAATAATACCGATGCTGTTGCGAGCTTCGGCACCGGCGCCGCTTACCAGGATCAGCGGGAAATGCCCCAGCGCAGTGGCCGCAGTTGTCATTAATACCGGGCGTAAACGAGTTTCTGCAGCGTTCTTGATCGCCTCAAGCTTGCTGAACCCTTCAGACTGTAAGTGATTGGCAAACTCTACAATGAGAATGGCATTTTTGGCTATCAGACCGACCAGCGTAATAAAGCCGATTTGCGAGTAAATGTTGATAGTAGTCCAGCCTAAAAACGGGAACAGCAAGGCGCCAGCCAGTGCCAGAGGAACCGAGCCGAGTAAAACAACTAACGGGTCACGAAAACTGTTGAACTGTATGGCTAGTACAAAATAAACAAATAACAGCGCAATAGCCAATACACCCACCAGGGTGCTGCCTTCCTGTCTGAGCTGACGGGATTCTCCGGCGTAATCAAGTGTGTAATCAGCGGGTAACAGTTCCGCCGCACTTTTTTCTAGCAATGTTAGCCCCTGCTCTTTTGTGGTGCCGGGCAGCATGCCGCCGTAAATACGAAAGGCTCGCTTTTGCTGGAATTTGCTCAGCACCCTTGGCGCAACCCGCTCCTCCAATTTGGCGATGGCTGAAAACGGGATTAACTCACCTTGGGGGGTACGTATTTGCAGGTCGAGAATGGCTTCAGGGGTCAGGCGGGATTGCCCCTTGATCATGGGAATAACCTGATAAGCTTTGCCTTCAAGGTCAAAACGGTTGATATAGTTACCGGAAAGTAAAACCCCGAGCTGACGACTGACCGAGGCCAGGTTCATGCCCTGTTCGGCGATACGCTCTCTATCCAGAATAAAGTGTGCTTCGGGTAAATCTACTCTCAGGTCGGTGTCTACAAACATGAACATGCCGCTGGCGTAGGCCGCGGCAATCATTTTCTCGGCATAAGTACGCATTTCTTCCGGTGAGGATTGAGACTGCACTACCAGTTCAACATCAAAGTTGCCTGCCGTCGGCAATGCGGGTGATAGAGTGGGGAAAACCCGCAAACCGGTTACCTGCGAGGCGAGGCCAAAAACCTGTGGTAACTTCTCCTGAACAGTCTGGTCCCGCTTTTCAAACTCTGTGAAGTTGAGGCCACCAAAGGCTGCGCCAGGGCGGATAATTTGCCACATGAAAATGGAATCCGGTGTCTGAAAAAGTGTGTCAATGACGTCGTGCATGTAGTCCGTGGTGTAGGCCAGCGAGGCGTTGGATGGGGCTTCAACAATAATACTGATATCGCCTTGGTCCTCAATAGGCGCCAACTCCTTTTGAGAGAATAAGTACAGTGGGGCAATTAACAGGGAAAGGAATACCCCGGCAAAGAGAATTTGTGTTTGCCAGCTGAAAATTCGCTCTAATAAACGACCATAAAAATCGTGAAGTTTGTCGAACTGTTTATTCACCCATAGCGTCGCCGGACTTTCGCGGCCACCCTCTGGATTAGCGTAGGCGCTCATAATAGGCGAGAGTGTGAGAGCAACCACGCCGGAGATAATCACGGCAATCGAAAGGGTAAAAGCAAACTCTTTAAATAGCACGCCGGTAAGACCGGACAAAAAACCAATTGGCGCGTAAACAGCGGCCAGTGTAATGGTCATGCCAATAATGGGGGTGAGTAATTGGCGGGAGCTGGATAGCGCTGCCTGCAATCGGGTTTTCCCCTCGCGCATATAGCGAGAGACGTTCTCGACCACCACGATAGCATCATCTACCACCAGCCCCACGGAGAGCACGATTGCCAGAATGGTTAGCAGGTTCAGCGAGAAACCCATGATCGTCATGGCCGCTGTAGCCCCCAGCAGAGAGATAGGGATAGTTATCAGTGGTACGATGGCGGTGCGGATTGAGCCCATTAAAGCCAGTACCACCAAGCCAACCAGCAATACAGTTTCGGCCAGCGTGGTAAAGATTTCGCGGATGGCATTCCTCATATAGAGTGTGCCATCAAAGCCGATACGAACCTCCAGACCGTCAGGCAGGGTAGGGTTAATCAGATCCAGCATTTTGTAGAGCTGATCACCGATTTCTATCTCATTGGCGCCGGGCAAAGGCCAAACTGAAATATAAACAGCATCCTTTTGGCTCAGTCGTCCGTTCACTTCGCCTTCTTCTTCGCCCAACTCAACGCTGGCGATATCTTTCAGCCGCACCAGAGTGTTGTCGTTTTCTACGACAATGAGGTTTTCAAAATCACTGACATTTTGCAATGTGGTGTTGGCCAGCATATTGATACGTTGCTGGTTGTTTTTGCTGTGGCCGAAAGTAGCGATAACATTGTTGGCACTCAGTGCGTTTCGGACATCTTCGGCGCTAATGTTGAACGAGTTCAGTTTAACCGGATCAATCCATACCCTCATTGCAGGGCTGCGTCGTCCTTCGATACCAATACGCTGGACTCCGTTGATCGATGACAGAACAGGGTTGACGTTGCGGATGAGGTAGTCCGTGACCGCCGCGCGGGAAAATCCCTCTGTGAGCACATCAAGATAAAATACAGCAAAAGGCCGGTCGGCACGTTGTACAGTGACGTATGGATCCTCTGCACCAGCAGGCAGTTCAAACCGTATTTCGTCGAGCCTGCTCGATAATTCAGCAAGTGCGTCAGTGCTATTTTGGTTGAGTTGCATCCAAACGGTAACGGTGCTGTGGCCCGCAGTAGTGTTGGAGTCGACATAGTCAACGCCGGGAACCGTGGATGCGACTCTTTCGATGGGGTCAGTGATAAAGCCCTGAACGACTGCGGCAGAGGCGCCGACATAGTTAGTGGTGATAATCAGTGAAGAGCTTTCCATCTGCGGGAATTGCAAGACCGGGAGCTCAAAGGCAGAGCGCAGTCCGGCGATCACCAGCACCAATGATACCACCACCGCGAGTACCGGGCGGGTGACGAAAACGTCCATGATGCTGGGACTGCCATAGGTCTTTGACACGGTTATTCTCCCTGGCCTGCGTTATCGCTTTTCGGCGACCGCTGTTTGACGTACACCAGTACATTTTCTCTTAACTTAAAGGCGCCGTGGGTGGCTATCAGTTCGCCACCGGACAAACCTGAAATCACGCTGATCATGTCGTCGTCTTTCTTGCCAATAGTCACGGACTGGCGTTTAGCGCGGAAGGTGTGCTCCTTTTCTGCGGGAACCAGAATGTAGACGAATGCGCCCATCTGATCGTTCCGGTAAGCGGTAAGTGGAACTTGTGGTAGACGTTTTGAGTATGTGCTGTTAACGCTGACATTGACAATGGTGTTAGCTGGCAATGCCAGTTCTGCCGATAGTTTTGCCCGGTATTTTTGATTGCGGGAGTTGGGTGAAAGAGCGGGATCCTTCGCGATGATCTGTCCTGAAATTTGTTTAGTTGTCAGTCCTGGCAGACTGATAGAAACGTTAGTACCTAGCTTGATGCCTGTATGTTCAACAGGCATTTGGAAATCAACCCAGATAAAGTCGTTGATGCCGATAAGTTGAGTGATCAGCGTATTGGCCTGAATCAGCTCGCCTGCCTCCAGCTGGTGAATGCCAGCTTCGGCATCAAAAGGGGCGCGCAATGTTTTTTTATCGATAACGGATTGCAATGCTTCAATCTCAGCGGTGGCAATATCATGTTTTGCTTTGGCTTGGTCGAGCTGCTCTTCGCTTACTGTTTTTTTGGCAATTAGTTTTTCGATTCTCTTAAGGTCGATCAGTGCCAGTTCTGCTCGGGCTTTGGCTGCTTTTAGCTGGGCTTGTTCTTCCCGGCTGTCTATTTCCAATAAAACCTGCCCGCGTTCCACTTTCTCGCCAGCCTCGAATTTAACAGACGAAATGCGGCCTGCCAGCTCATTACGCAACTCAATACTCTGTGGTGCTACAACTTCACCAATGGTGTTAATTTGTTCACGAACCTCAGTCACCTTCACTGTGGTAACTTCAACGGTTTCGGAGGGTTCGGGAAATGATTCACCAAACTCTATCGCTTTTTTGATTTGCAGGGTTTTGTAACCAGCCAAAGCAGCGAAAACCAGCAGGCAGGCAATAATAGTGATGATCCAGCGGCGCGAATTCATAACGGTGTTTTCCTAACGTTCCTTGAAAGGCCTGGTTGGGAGCCGAAGGCCAATTTGTCCCCGTTTTGCAATCACAACAGATTGAGAAATTTGAATCTAAGGCTATTGTGACGACAATTTAAAGCAGGGTAGACATTACATGAGGCGAAATAAGAAATAAATGCAATTGATAGAAATTATCGAAAAACTAGGCTTGTTAGCCTGGGATTGCCGAGACAGGAGCGTGATAGGGATGGCTGGATTTAGCGAACAGAAAGTTAACAGGTCTCAGGGAGCAGACAGGAAAAGCTTGCTGTGTTCACTTCTTAGCTTATCTTTTTGTACTTTGCCATAGGTTGCTCGTGGCAGTTCCTGCTGAATGAATACCTTGGATAGTCGCTGGTATTTTGCCAGCTGCTCATTAGCCCAGCTTTGAATTTCCTCCGGTGTTGCGTTTGTATCGTCTTTAGGAACAATGACCGCTATCGGTGTTTCACTCCATCGCGGATGGGGCACGCCGACAACCGCGATCTCTTTTACTGCCGGGTGGTTCATAAGGACATCTTCGATGTCGGTGGCGTAGATATTAATACCGCCGGATTTGATCATGTCTTTCTTGCGACCCGAAATATACAGAAAACCATCTTCGTCAACCCTACCTAAATCACCACTTTTTAAGTAAGTTCTTCCTGATGGCGAAGTCCACACGGTTTCTTCAGTTAGATCGGGGCGATTGTAATAACCTTTCATCATGCCGGGGCCATAGGCAACGATTTCGCCTGTTTCCCCAACCGGCAGCTCTTTGCCTTCGTCATCGATAATAAGGATCTCTTCGAGCAGCCCCGCCTTGCCAACGGTGGTTGTTTTTCCTCGCTCGTAGTCGCCGGGCAGTGCTATGGTGAAGAAACCTTCTGTCATGCCATATACTTCGTAATGCCCGGTGTTTGGAAAACGTTCTTTCAGTGCTTCGCGTGTAGCTTTTGTTAATGGCTGGCCTGCGCTTACCAGCACTTGCAGCGATGACGTTTGCTGCGAATTATTATATTCAAGAAGAGCGATGTATTGAGCGGGAACCATGAAGCTATGGGTGCCGGACTCCTGTTCAACGGCGTTATAAAATGCTTCGGGAGTAAATTTCTCCAAAAGTACGACCTTGCCTCCGTAGTAGAGGGTAGGGAACATGGTTATCCAGGTACCGGATGCGTAAATAGGCGTTGCACATATTGCCGAGGAATATCGGGTGATGCCCAGTCCGGGAGCGAATCCGTAGCAATAGTTGAGTCGGCCGAAATGAGAGTGTTCTATTCCCTTGGGGGTGCCGGTAGTTCCAGATGTGTAAATAATGGTCATGGAATCTTGAGGGTGGATTTTGATCTTGGGGTTTTCTGTACTACTTTTTGCGAAGTAGTCGTTGGCTGACCGCCACCCCGCCGGGGGCTTGTCATCAGCGCTGCTTGCTGAGCGTTTATCGGAAGAGTTGTCGTCAGAACGGTAGTAGTAAAAGTTGCCTGGTGCTATTTGGGGTAGCTCAGTCTTGATGCTGTCGATAGCGGCAACAGTTGTTTTGTCGGTAAAAATAATTTCGCCGTCGGCTGAATCGATAAGCCTGGCCAATGTTTTTGTATCCAGCATGACATTCAATGGAACAATGACACAACCCGCTTTTATTGCACCCCAAAAAGTGACAAAGGAATGAATTGAGTTGGGCATTAGCATGCATACTTTTGAACCTTTGACGAAGCCGTCATGAATCAACTGGTTCGCAACCTGATTCGTGCTTTTGTTCAGCTCCTGCCAGGACAACCTGGTGCTTCCGCAAACCACCGCTGTTTCATCACGGTACATAACGGCATTTTTGCCGATAATGTCTGAGCATAAATGATCATTCTCATAGACGGGGGTGATGGACATTGTGGCTCCTTTTTTATTATCGCTTTGTTTTGGAAGTTTATAGTTGTTTTATTGCGAGCAATTGCTCACTAATTTAATATCTATTGTGATGTGATTTCAACCCTGTTTTCCTTAAATGCTTGTAATTTAATGGTATGACAAGTATTGTTTTTGTTCTTATGATATTTTAAAGTGAAGTTTAAGTTGAAATAAAAGCGAGTTATTGCTCATTTTTTGGAGTTTTAAGTGGTTGATGCGAAAAACAAGATAGTGGATATTGCCGCCCGTAAACCTGCAGTTGGCAAGCGCCAGGAAAAGGCGATAAAGCGCCGGAAGGAGCTTTCCAGTGTGGTGATTCGCCTGGTAAAAGAAAGAGGCTTTGATTCTATATCAGTCAATGAGGTTGCCGAGGAGGCCTCTATCAGTGTTGGCGGTCTCTATCGATACATTCAGACCAAAAATGATTTGCTGGAGCTGGTTTGCGATGAAATTAATCTCGCTCTGCTAGAGCAGATGAAAGAGGCGGCTGATCAGGAAAAAGGAATTGCTAACAAGCTGAGAGCGGCTATTACATTCTACTGGAAAAAACACTGGCAAGCGTCCGCAGCCATTACGATTGCCTATCGCGAATACCAGTCTTTGTCTGAGGAAGCCAAAGAGCGTTACACCCTTCAGGAACGTCAGATTGCGGAATATCTGGCCGATCTGATTCGTGCCGGTGTGCTGGTTGAAGAATTCAGAGCGGTGGACGAAAAAATGCTCGCTCACGAAATCATATTGCTGTCGCATATGAGGGCGCTTAAAGGTTGGGCCATTAAGGACAGGTCGCCTGAATATGTGCTTGAAGAACATCTTGATCTGATTTTTTCGCGACTTAGGCCAATTATCTAAACAGAATTATTTAAACATTGTATCTGGGGTTCCTTTAATGACTATTATTACTGCTGATAGCGAGTTGTATTTCGATCCTGCTGACATGAACACCGTTCGCAACCCGCACCCGTTGTTTGCTCGTCTACGAAAAGAGGAGCCGGTGCATTGGAGTGAGCCAATGTCGGCCTGGGTGGTAACCAGTTACGACCTCTCTTCCGAAGTGCTGACGATGAATCATCTGTATTCGGCTGAACGCCTTACGCAGGTAAAGAAGCACTTGCCTTCTGCCGCGAAGAGTGCCGCTGAACAAATCCTCAGATGGTTGGGGCACTGGATGGTATTCCGCGACCCGCCCGATCACACCCGGTTGCGTCGGCATATGGCAACGGTGTTGAATCCGGAAGTGTTTGATACCTTTCACGACCGTGTTTCTGATATTGCCAATATGTTGCTGGATAAAATTCCGAAGGGTGAGTCAGTCAATTTTTTGCAAGAGTTCGCCATTATGTTGCCTGGCATGGTTGTTATGGACTTGCTGGGTGTTGATCGCAGCCGATTACTTGAAGTTAAGAAATGGTCCGATGACATGATGCTGTTTATCGGCAGCGCCCGCGGTGTGCCTGATAAGTATGAGCGTGCAAAAAGCGGTGCGATTGCCATGGGAACCCTGTTCCAAGGCATGATTGAGGAGCGCCGGAAAGCGCCCAATGGGGATGTTTTGTCACAATTAATTCACTCAGAGATCAATGGCCGGTCTATGACGGATGACGAGCTGGTAGGCAGCATGATGATGGTGCTTAACGGCGGGCACGAAACCACCGCCAACCTGATTGATAACACCATGATGGCGCTTGCCAATAACCCCGATCAATTCAAACTGTTGAAAGAGAATCCGGCGCTTATTGATACCGCGGTGGAAGAATTTCTGCGCTACGACAGTCCGATTCTTTCTATCGGTAGGGTGGTAAAAGAAAATGTAGAACTTGGTGATAAACAGCTTCAGGCTGGAGAGCGCGTGTTTTCCATGCTGCTGTCGGCTAACCGCGATGAAGAGATATTTACTAACCCGCATCAGCTTGATATCACTCGAGATCCTAATCCGCATATGGCCTTTGGCAAGGGGCCGCATTTCTGTATGGGGACACCGCTTGCGCGGATAGAAGGAAAGATTGTGTTGCAGGCCATTATGGCGCGTTATGAGTCGATAACGCTGGATGAGGACATGTCGACAGTGCCGTGGATTAACTCAATGGTAACGCGTGGGCCATCACGACTTCAGGTAACACTTCGGTGAGTGACGATAACCGTATTTACGGGGAAGATTGTTACGAAGAGCAGTTTCCCTTGTCGCCTGTTGATGACTTTCTGATACACCAGACGCCAGACCCTGTTCGAGTTGCCTACACTACTGATCCACGGTTTTTTGAAAGACACTGGAATGTTTTTCATGACCAATCGGGGGACTTGCTCGTGGCAACGGGTGGCAGTTTTTATCCGAACCTTAATACCGCTGAAGCTTACGCCATAGTGACGTATAAAGGGATTCAGCGTTCCGTACGATCATTTCGCCGACTAAATAACGACCGGACCGATATTAGTGTTGGGCCAATCAAACCAAAAATTATCGCCGGTTTAAGGCATTGGCAACATGTTCTTGAAGACAATGATTACGGTATCAGTTTTGAGCTGGACTGGTTTGATTCCTTCCGGCAGGTTTATCGGTCGTCGTATTCTTCTTTGAGTGGTGGCCCGTTGCCGGGCAGTCAAAGGCATGTTACTGCAGGCTTTGAAAGCTTTGGCGAAGTTGAGGGCTGGGTGAAGTTTGGTGATCGTAAGATTGAGCTTTCCCGGGTTGAAGCGAGAGGAACCCGTGATCGTCATTGGGGAATTGGCCGAGGTGTCGGTGGGCCAAAATACCAACCCGACGGCAAAACGCCGAAAGCGGGATGGATAGGCGGAAACTGGGTGCAGTTTGATGACTTCGCGATATGGGGGAATATTGTCTTATACCCTTACGGCGACAGCCGGAAGGGGCACGGCAAAGTGGTAAAAATTGATCGTCGCTTACGCTTTGAGGACGATACAAAAATCTTTGTAGAAGGCGAAATCGATTACACGCTGGATTCCGGCGAAATCAAAACGGTGCATTACGAAAGGCTGGGTAATCAAACAGCTTATATGACCTGTGGGTTGTACGGTGGCACGCCCGACAACACAATTTTTCAGGGGGATTATGTTGGCGACAATGTTGTGCAGGGTGACGAATACGATCTCAGTGTTGCCGAGATCAAAAAACGCCTGTCTGGTTTGAATGAACATCATTGTCGCGTAACCTGCGATGGTCGGCAAACCACGGGTATTCTCCAACCACTGGAGCCTGACGCCTACGAAGCCTGTGTGCAAAAGCAGAAAGGCTGGGCTTTGCTTTAGGTGTTGAGCGCAGGAAGATTATGGAACAAGAGCAGAAACTGAAAACCCTCGAATCAGTACTGGAAGCCGTCTCAGAAAGTGTGGGGGACATAACGCCTATCGTGCTAGATAATTTTTTTGCACAGTATCCCGATGCCCGTGAGCTGTTTAACGAAAAGCGGTTGGAGCAAATGATGGTCGATCAGGCTCTGTACTGTGCAATGGTTTGGTTCAAAAGGCCAATGGAGGTAAAAATCCTGCTGAGGGAAACCATCTGCCACCACCACGGCGTTTTTAAGGTGCCAGCGGCTTTTTTCTCGGGATTATTCAAATCACTTCTGGATGTCCTGATTGCGGAAACCGTCGTCGAAAACAACGCGGCTCGAGAGGTTCTGGCTGAACTTCAGAGCGGGTTGCTGCTCATGGTTCAGCAGGCGGAAGTGGGCTGAGCGGCAGAGAGCCAGATGGTTCCTGTCTGGCCGGTTGGTGTTTGCGTTGTATTCTTGTTTTCGACAGCATCTTTGGTTTTCGTTACCCAAATAAACCGTTTCGGTTAACAGGCCCTCGTGCGGATTGCTTCCTGGTTATTCTGTTTATTACCTGTTTGTGAGAATCGTAGCCACTGTTTCTGTTGTGAGAGAGCCTTTCCTCATAATTCAACATATGTGTTGTAATATTGAAATGGCAGTGCTATCGTTAATGGAAACAGGGTACGGCTTTCATTCAGAAATAGTCGGCCTTTATTCTCCAGATTTATGACAGAATGAGCAGAGGTTTCAGGTTTATATGATCAGAGTAACGTTCATATCGGCGGATGATCAGGAACAGATCGTCAACGTCAGGGGCGGGGTTTCCGTTCAGGAAGCGGCTATTCAGAATGATGTGATTGGTATTGATGCTGACTGTGGTGGGGGCTGCTCCTGCGCTACATGCCACGTTTTTGTTGAAGACGAATGGTGCGAGAAAGTCGGCCCGCCTGGCGATCTTGAGGCATCAATGCTTGAATTGGTTCCTGGTTCCAGTAAAAACTCCAGACTGTCCTGCCAGATCAAACTGAATGATTCTCTGGATGGTCTTGTTGTACGCACGCCGGAAACTCAGGAAGGCTGCTAGTTCTTATACAACACTATGATTTAAAAGAAAATATTTTCGCAGAGAGTGCTTTGATTTGCTGCGAAAATTGCGAGAGGTATATGCTATGACTGCCCATCAACCGTTAAATCCAATGGCCGAGAAACCGGCTCATGTGCCAGAAGAACTGGTGCTGGATTTCGATATTTATCATCCCCCGGGGCTTGAAAACGGTTTCCACGAAGCATGGAAAACATTGCATGCAGAAGGGGTGCCGGACATTGTCTGGACTCCCTACAACGGGGGCCACTGGCTTACGGCGCGCACGGAAGCGATGACTGACGTACTTGAGCAGTACGAAACGTTCTCATCAAAAATCATTATTGTCCCCAAGGAAATGGGTAAGGATTACCATATTCTTCCCACGCACCTGAGTCCTCCGGAACATCGTCCTTATCGATTGTTGTTAAATACGGGGCTGTCTCCGAAAAAGATCAATGCTCTAAAGGATGACATGGAGCGAGTGGTTAGCGAGTTAATAGAAGCCGTACGTGAAAAGGGTGAGTGCTGTTATACCACAGAAATTGCCGAGTCGTTCCCGACGACTATTATTATGATGATTCTCGGGTTGCCCATTGAAGATGGCCCGTATCTTAAAAAGTACGCCGATCATATTATGCGGCCAGACGGCACAGTGAGCATTGCAGAAGCCGACCAGACCATTCTGGACTACCTGAAACCGGTCATTGAAGATCGCCGCAAAAATCCGCGTGACGATATGATCAGCGGGCTGGTCAATGGCACCATAGACGGGAAACCTCTACCCGACCATGATGCGTTTCAGTTGTGTGTAGAAATCATTATTGCCGGTCTCGATACGGTCGTGAATTTTCTGAATTTCATTATGCTGTTTTTGGCGGAGCACCCTGAAGAGCGGAAGCGTTTAGTAGAGGATCCATCGCTGATACCGGCTGCGGCAGATGAATTTGTAAGGCGTTACGGGTTGGTCGTAGTAGGGCGTCATATTGAACATGATGTGAATTTTCATGGTGTTGAGATGAAGGAAGGGGAGATGATTATCAACGCCACTTTCCTGCCAGCGCTGGATGACCGGGTAAACCCAGATCCTATGAAAGTAGACTTTGACCGTGAGAGTGTTGCCCATACTACGTTTGGGGCTGGCCCACATCGTTGCGCAGGGGCGCCTCTTGCTCGTGTGGAAGTGATCATGGCTCTCAAAGCCTGGTTGTCACGCATCCCTGATTTTGAAGTAAAGCCAGGGTCCGAGGTTACTTTTAAAGCAGGAACAGTCGGAAGCCTTGAAAACCTTCACCTTGTTTGGGATCCGGAAAAAACCACCTCAATTCCGGTATAAGGGTCACAGTTAAAAACACCAGCTTGGGCGGCTACAAGTGCTCTTGCTGGTGTTTTTTTGTCTAAAAAATACTCTTTTTATTACCTGTTTAAAAGCTCGCTAAATTTCTCTTCTTTGTGCTCGAAAATTAACCGTGCAACTTGATTCATATCAATGGTTATTGCCTCATTTTGTGTGAATATTAAATTCAACACACGTGTTGAATTTAATATTGTTTGGCCATATAAATACAGAATGAGAGGTAAGAAAAAATGACCGCGACGGCTGCCATGAGAGAATCTTTAAACCCGATTGCAGAAAAGCCCGCTTATATCCCGGATGAGATGGTTGTCGACTTTGATATTTACAACCCGCCGAATCTCCAGCAGGGTTTCCATGATGCCTGGAAGCAATTGCACGCAGAAGGCGTACCGGACGTTGTATGGACGCCCTACAACGGTGGTCACTGGCTGACCTGCCGTTTCAAGCCTGTTGAAGAAGTATTGAGCAACTATGAAACGTTTTCCTCACGATGTATTCTGGTGCCGAAAGAACGAGGCGAGGAGTACCATATTCTTCCCACACACCTGAGCCCACCTGAGCATAGACCTTATCGTGCGCTGCTAAATGCAGGCCTGTCTCCCAAGCGTATCAGTCAGATGCGATCTGAAATTGAAACGACAGTAGCGAAATTGATTGAAGGCGTTCGGGAACAAGGAGAGTGTTGTTTTACCTCGGATATTGCGGCGCCTTTTCCAACGCGTATTATTATGCTTATTCTTGGGTTACCACCTGAAGACGGCCCTTACTTGAAGCAATATGCTGATCAGGTGATGCGTCCGGATGGAACAATGGCAGTAAAGGATGCTGAGGCCAAAATACTCGAATACCTGACACCTGCTATTGCTTCGCGCAGGCTTAATCCGCGCGATGACATGATCAGTCACATGGTGAATGCCGAAATTGACGGCCAGCCATTACCTGATGATCATGCCTACCAGTTGTGTGTGGAAGTTATTATCGCGGGTCTCGATACCATCGTGAATTTCATGAACTTTGCCATGCTGTATCTGGCAGAAAACCCGGAACAACGCAGACGCTTGATTGAGAATCCAGATCTGATTCCAGCAGCTGCAGACGAATTTGTGCGTCGTTATGGTCTGGTTGTTGTAGGGCGTTATGTTGAAAAAGATGTCAGCTTTTATGGCGCAGAAATGAAGGCAGGTGACATGGTGATTAATGCCACTTTCCTGCCAGCGCTGGATGATCGCGTTAACCCCGACCCGATGAATGTGGATTTTGACCGCAAGAATGTTGAGCATGTTACCTTTGGTGCGGGGCCGCATCGTTGTGCAGGCGCGCCATTGGCAAGGGTGGAAATCATTGCGGCTCTGACCGCGTGGCTGTCGCGAATTCCGGATTTCGACGTAAAACCTGGTGCTGTTCCGAATTTCAAGGCTGGCACAGTGGGAAGTATGGAAGATCTGTATCTGGTCTGGGATCCGGCTACAACACGGTCGATCCCGGTTGAGTAGCGGGAGCCTCATTGATGAATATTGGCCCGATACTTTGGTATCGGGCCTTTTTATATGGGTGTCAGGGCTTTTCTGATGTCAGACGACAATGATGGTATCGTTGTCGACTCCTTGAATCATTCTGGCCAGTTTCCTTCCTCTAAGCGTGGCTTTCAGTCCTCGCCGCCGGGTGGCTCCCATAATAAGCATGTCGGGGTTCAGCATTTTGCTGACCTCGATCACGACCTCATCTGGTTCACCTGCGCGAATATGCAGGTGGTCGTTTTCAATACCAGTGAGTTTTAATATGTTGCCTCGATCGGGGTAATGGGACGAATCCTTGTAGGCATTTGCCAGGTGGAGTTCTGCTCCAAAATTTTTCGCACTGGTTACGCCCGCTTCGAGGATACGTTCATTAAGCTCACTGAGCTTGTCATCCTGCAGGTCCATGGTAATCAAAATTTTGCCGCTGGAGGGCTTGTTGGATGTTTTGATGATATCCACCAGTACTGAAGAGTTTCGGATCAAATACCAGAATTCGTCTGTCAGCTTGCGGTTGCTCTCTGCTGGCGGGTGTGAAATCAGAACGGACGTAGCGTCGATACTTTCGCTGGCCTGGAGAATACTGTCAGCCCAGTCTTTGCTCCAGCTGATAATAACGGATGGTTTTGCGCCTATATCCAGAAGGGGGCTGATAACGTCCTGTATGTATTTGTCATCGCGAAAAATGTTGGCATTGCTGGCCGATGAGTCAGTATTACTATGGTCAACAATGAAAAGCAGGGTTACTTCCGTTTGGGCCTTTGAAAACCCAAGCTTGATGAGCTCAACAACTCTGTCCCGAGCTGGGTGGTTATCTGACTCGGGGTCGATAACAATGAGCAGTTTATCGTCTAGTGCCATGAGACTTCCCTCTTCTATATGGTTAACGGTATTCCCGAAGTATCGGGTTATCCTGTTTGTTGTTGTTTATTTTAGTCTTCGCCAAGTGCTTCCTGTTTGCTGACCACTGGTCGATCTTCAAGTGAGCCTTTCATCAGAGTGCCATCACCGCCCTCCCCATAGTGGCGGAGTACTATATGGTCTTGTTCTACGCTGACAATTTCACCAACAAATGGCATGTCACCAAAAGCTTCCGGCACCCGATAGCTGATTAGGTCTCCCGGCTTGAATGTGCTGGGGTCCATATTAAAAGCAAAAGGGCAATCTTCTCCCGGATTTTCTCCCATTCCTCTCATAATGATTTCCTCTTTAAGGTTGTATTAATTATGTGTTGTTAGGTTGGCAACCAAAGCCGGTGCATCTGCCAGTGACCGAAGTGCATCGTTTAAATGGGTGCAACCGTTGGTTTTATACAATGTCTGAGATACCTGATCTCTGATGTCAGGCGCTGCAGATCCGAGCAAACGGTGTATGTTTTTAACGGCACCCGGACACTCCGGAAATGGCAGAATATGGGGTGTTGCGATAACACTTTTTAATACCATGCTCTGTTTGTCAAAAATAGCCCGAACCGAGTATTCATGTACAGCTTTGCGAGGACCTTCTTCTGTTGTCGCGCTGTCCTGAAACCCGCTTTCAATATGAATGTCATCTTCGATCCATAAATCGAGCCAACGGGCTCTGCGCATTGATACGCCGGTTACGTCGGGTAAGTCATGCCAGCCTTCCGGATCATCTTCGCGAACAAAAGGCGGAACGAACGCCGCCATGTTGGCCTGATAACGGCCATCTGTGCGCAAGGCGCTGGAATCCGGGTGAAAGCCAATACAGGCGCTTTCCATTTTTGCCATCATCGCGCGCCGTTTGGCTCTGGGGCCAGGTAACAGGCTTTCTTTGCGGGAGGCCCAGGCCCAATCAGAGATGATGACAACACCGGTGATGTCGTGCATTAAAGAATAAAAGGGTGCTCCCTTCTGTTGATCCTGAGGAATAACAGAAGCAAGTTGTTGCCGTAGCTCTTTGAGCGCGCGTATGCCGACCAGCGTTTGTAATGACGGGCGGTCAGGTGTACTGCGAATTTGTGTAATACATCTGTCTGAATCGGCTGTTACAAACAGTTCGTCGTGCCCTATTGTGTGCAGGGCGTGGCCTTTTTCAGGGGTGATGCAATCTCTGGTGATTCCGTGTAGCTGTATACGGCCTTCTCTTTCTTCCGGCCAGGTCGCATCAATCGTACTGGTTCTTCTTGCGGAGCCAGGCCGTCTTATCGGCACTTCTCCTCTGGGGTTGGGTAACTTGGCGTTCTGGTTATTCACATTAACGCCTATGCCGCGAACATTGTTGATGAAAAGGGTGCGGTTCTTTCATTGGCAAAGTAGCTCGTATCAAGTTGGTGAATGTCATGTTGATACTATATCGTAAATATCAGCTCAAATTATGGGCGTTGTGCAGGGGGCGAAATTGCTAAATAACTTCGAAAAGGCCAGCGGCTCCCATTCCTCCACCAACACACATACTGACGACCACATATTTAACTCCGCGACGTTTTCCTTCAATGAGTGCATGGCCCACCATTCGAGCACCTGTCATGCCATAAGGGTGTCCAATAGAAATGCTGCCGCCATTTACGTTATAGATTTCAGGGTCAATGCCCAGGTAATCTCGGCAGTAAAGGGCCTGGCATGCGAACGCTTCATTAAGTTCCCAAAGGCCAATATCATCAATGGTCAGGCCGTGGGTTTTCAATAATTTAGGGATAGCATAAATAGGACCTATACCCATTTCTTCCGGTGGGTTTCCACATACCATCATGCCTCGGTATATACCAAGAGGTTCAACATTGCGTTGCTGAGCCAGAGTTGAGTCCATGATCACACAGGCAGAGGCGCCGTCGGAAAGTTGGCTGGCATTTCCGGCAGTAACAGCACCGCCCTCAATCACCGGGTTCAGCGCAGACAGGCTTTCCAACGTGGTTGAAGGCCTATTGCCTTCATCTTTTGTCAGGGTGATTTCTTGCTTTGTGGTTTCTCCGGTGGCCCTGTCTGTTATTAATTGTGTGGTTGTGATGGGCACAATTTCGCTATCAAAAAGCCCTGTGCTTTGTGCTGCGGCTGTTCTTTGTTGGGAACTCAGCGCGTAGAGGTCCTGAGATTCTCTATCGACGTTATACTTTTTGATGACGTACTCAGCTGTTTGCAGCATGGGCATGTAAGCGTGAAGAGTGTTTCTGATGACATTGTCATCGTGGCACTGGTTGGCCCATTCAAAATAGCGGTTCTGGATTTCAGAGATGTTTTCCTGACCACCGGCAACCACAACATCCATGCCATCGCAGATAATCTGTTTTGCGGCAGTAGCGATGGCCATCAGCCCGGATGAGCATTGGCGGTCAATTGTCTGACCGGAAACGGTTGTTGGCAATCCTGCGGCCAGTGCACTGAGTCGACCGATATTGGAGCTGGCACTGCCCGCGCAAAGCGTGGTGCCAATGACAGTGTCTTCGATTTCATCTACGCTTATACCGGCTCGGTTTACCGCGTGCTTTATGGCATGGGCCATCAATGTAGGCGATTGAGTATTATTAAAAGCGCCACGAAACGCCTTGCCGATAGGCGTTCTCGCGGTAGACACAATGACGGCTTCTCTCATACTAACTCCAGTGTAGTGTTATGATCTGTCGATTAACCCGTCAGGGGATCAGTAGGACTTGGGTAAGCCCAGAACCTTTTCGCCGATATAGTTCATGATTTGTTCTTCCGATACAGGTGTTATACGAATCATGCGTACCTCCCGGTACCAGCGCTCAACCTGATACTCGACGGCCATGCCCATGCCGCCGTGGGTCTGGAAAGCCCGGTCACAGGCAAAGTTTGCGGCTCGCGCTGCCAGGAATTTCGCCGTATTAGCCTGCTCACCACAGGGTTTTCCCTGATCGTACATACGCGCAGCAACGCGATACATGGTGTGTGCAGCAGACAACTGCATATGGGCATCTGCGAGAGGGTGTTGGATGCCTTGGTTCTGACCGATAGGGCGGCCGAACACTACGCGCTCGTTGGCGTAGCGTACACCCCGTTCAAGAGCTGCGCGGCCAATACCGACGCCTTCCGCAGCCACAAAAACACGCTCGGGATTCAGTCCATCGAGTAACTGATAGAAACCTTTACCCACTTCACCGACCAGGTTTTCTTCCGGGATAAAGGTGTTTTCGAATACAACTTCACAGCTGCCGACGCAGTTTCTGCCCATCTTGGGAATCAGGGATATGTCCGTTGTTTCCGGATCAAAATCCACTACAAACAGAGAGAGTCCATCAATCGGCCGCTTGGTTTCACCAATCGCTGAAGTGCGAGCCAAAACCAGAGCGGATTTTGAAATATGGGCTTTGGTTAACCAGACTTTTCGACCGTTTAACAACCAGCCACCATCGGTCTTTGTGGCTTTAGTAGTGATACTACCCGTGTCACTGCCTGCGTCCGGCTCGGTTACACTAAAAGACACATGCAGATCGCCCGAGGCAATGCGGGGCAGGTATTTTTGCTTCAGTACTTCAGAGCCGTGACACAAAACCGGGTGAAAGCCAAACATGGAAAGGTGAACTGCAGAGCACCCGTTAATTCCAGCGCCACTGGCTGCAATGGTTTCAAGCACCAGTGCGGTATCTTCAATTGAACATTCGCTACCGCCGTAGGCTTCCGGTGTTGCCATTCCGACAATACCCATCTCAGCCATGGCATCGAAAAACTCAAAGGGGAACTCTTTGTTTTGATCGTGTTTTGTCCAGTATTGATCATCAAATTTTTCGCAGGCCTTCTTTACATTGTCAATGAGTGCCGCCTGAGTATCGGTAAGATCGAGATCGAACATCTTTGTCTCCGTTGAAAAGTGTTATGACGGGCAAGTCAAACAGTTGTGTTTAGTATTAGTGTCGTTGCCAAACCCTTTGTTTAAGAATGAAGGGCTGAAGATGGTTGACTGTATTTTACAGATCTTTGCTATTAATACAACACAGGTGTTGACACTTAATGACCAAATTGATAGTTTTCAAATGTCTGTTGGCGGCGTAGCTGCCCGGGTTTAAAAGGCCGTTGTGACGAGCTCTTCTACTGTGTAATGATGGGCTGGAAATAAGGTGTGTTCAATATTTGAAAGTCTGACAACTTTCTGAAAAGTCGTATAAAAATATTTAATCAGGGTATGCAGAATGACAGACGTTAACAGCGGGCCTCTCGCTGGAATTAAAGTAGTGCATTTAGCTGCTTGGGGGCCGGGACCGTATGCCACCATGCTGTTAGCTGATCTTGGGTGTGAAGTTATTGTGGTAGATCGGCGTTCGCCAATGATTACTACAGTTCCTGCCAGTCAGGACCCTAGAAGGCGCGGGCAAAAAAGTATTGCGCTTGATCTTAAAAACTCTGAAGACTTAACAACGTTTAATCAGCTAATTAATCAGTCGGATATCTTTATAGAAGGTATGCGACCTGGTGCCGCTGAACGGCTGGGAATCGGCCCTGAAGATCTCAACGCTATAAATCCCGGTTTGATATACGCTCGCATGACCGGCTGGGGGCAAACCGGGCCGCTGGCAAATACCGCTGGTCATGATATTAACTACATTGCGTTGAGCGGTGTGTTGGAAACCATGGGGGAACCCGGCAAACCACCACCGCTGCCGCTCAACTTGCTTGGGGATTATGGTGGCGGTGGGCTCTTCATTATGGTTGGTATCTTGTCTGCTTTGTTTGAGCGCTCGACATCCGGTTTAGGACAAGTTGTGGACGGCGCGATTGTCGATGGTGTTGCTTCGTTGTCTGCCGCTACGCTGGGTATGTGGGGTGTTGGTCGTTGGGGGGAGCGCGGTACAAACACGTTTGACGGCAGCTGCCCCTGGTACCGCGTTTATGAAACTGCTGACGGAAAATACGTTGCGGTAGGTGCTATTGAAGAAGCGTTTTATCAACAGCTACTCCAGGGGTTGGGTATGGACCCTGCCCAGTGGCAGAGAAACGATGCAGACATTGGCCCTCGCTTAAAGGCAGAGTTGGAGCGCATTTTTAGTACCCGAACACGGGACGAATGGCAGCAGATGTTTGAGCATACAGATGCTTGTGTGACTCCGGTGCTGTCATTTGAAGAAGCGTTACAGCATCCGCATCATCAAGAGCGGGGGACTTATATTTCGTTGCGCGATATTCACCAGCCTGCGCCGGGACCAAGGCTGTCCAGAACGGTTCTAGCGGCTCCATCGGCCCCACCCGAAGTGGGAGAGAACAGCCAACAAATTATGCAGCAGCTCGAGCTTTTTTGCTCGGGGGCATCTGCTAGGAAAAATTCTGATGGGGAATGAAATGAGTGGCGATTCTGTTATGCCTCGCGGCAAGTTGCTTCGGCCAGTACCCGATGACGCTTTTGATACCTCAACTATTGGTGAATACTGCTGCTGGCTTAAGCAACATCATCAGTTGGACTTTAAAGATTATGGGAGCCTTTGGCGTTGGTCCGTAGACAATCTCGAAGCGTTTTGGCAATCAATCATTGATTTTTTTGACCTCGATGTTGGCTCCCCTGAACAAATCCTTGATGAGCAAAAGATGCCGGGTGCGAACTGGTTGCCCGGTGCTTCGCTTTCTTACCCCGAGCATGTACTCCGGCATTCAGGTAGTCAGCCAGCACTGGTGGGGATCTCCCAGAGCCGGGGTCGTGTATCAATAAGTCGGGATGAATTGCGTGAACAGGTGGCGCGTTGTGCTGCTGGGTTAAAAAAACAGGGCGTGAAACGTGGGGATCGAGTGGCGGCTTATTTGCCCAATATTCCTGAAGCAACCATTGCGTTTCTGGCAACTGCTTCAATCGGTGCCATTTGGGTAAGTTGTGCTCCGGAATTTGGTGCCAAAGCGGTAATAGACAGATTTTGTCAGGTTGAGCCGACATTACTGATTGCAGTAGCGGGCTACCAGTATGGCGATAAGCCGATGGATAGAAGAGAACATTTATCTGAAATCCGCAAGGCGGTGCCCTCTATCAAGCAAGTGATCGATGTCCCTTATGCAGCGGGTATGCAGATTGATCAATCTATGGATTGGTCTGAGCTGCTGGCTGAACTTCAGCCACTGAGTTTCGAGAAAGTATCTGCTGATTACCCGCTATATGTGCTTTTCAGCTCCGGCACTACCGGGTTGCCCAAGGCAATTGTTCACGGGCATGGCGGAATTTTACTTGAGCATTGTAAAGCGATTGCTCTGCACAACGATGTACGCGATGGAGACAGTTTTTTCTGGTTTTCTACTACCGGCTGGATGGTCTGGAATTACGGAGTCAGCGCGTTGGTTTTGGGTGCCAGTATGGTCTGTTTTGATGGCAATCCTATGTGGCCGGATGCTTCCAATTTGTGGGCGATGGCCGCCGATGAAAAAGTCGATTTTTTTGGTAACTCCGCCACTTTTTATATGGCTTGTCGGGACAAAGGGTTGGAACCATGCAAGCAGTTTGATTTAAGTGCGATCAGAACCATTACGTCAACGGGGTCAACATTGCCGGCAGAAGGCTTTGATTGGATATACAGCCAGTTTGATGAACGTGTGATTCTAAGCTCGGCGGCGGGAGGCACAGACATTTGCTCTGCTTTTGTTGCCGCTTCGCCAATTGTGCCGGTACGTGCAGGCGAGATTTCTGCACCCTTGCTGGGCTGTGATATTGCAGCGCTGGATGACTCGGGTGAAGAGGTGTTAGGGCAGCCCGGTGAGTTGGTGATAAAAACACCAATGCCCTCAATGCCGGTTGCTTTCTGGGGTGACGACGGTAGCCGTCTGAACGATGCTTATTTTGACCAGAACCCCGGTTTATGGACTCATGGCGACTGGATTATCGTATTTGATGATGGTGCTTCGGTGATTACGGGAAGGTCCGATTCGACCCTGAATAGGGGAGGTGTGCGCCTTGGCACCGCAGATTTTTATTCCGTCGTAGAAGAAATTCCGGGTGTCGAAGACAGTCTGGTTGTTCATTTGGAAGACGCCTCTGGAGGTATGGGGCGGCTAACCCTATTTGCTGTTGCAGAGTCTTCTGAAAATCAGGAGCGACTTGGGACTGAAATTAATCAGCGCTTGAAGAATGACCTGTCTCCCCGGCATGTGCCAGATGAGATTGTCTGGTTGTCCGCCATTCCCAGAACATTAACGGGTAAAAAAATAGAAGCGCCCATCAAAAAACTGCTTAAAGGCGTACCTATGGAGAAAGTGGCTAACGTGGAGAGCTTGGTAAATGGCCATGCGTTGCAGGAAATTCTTCAGTGGCATTCATCTGCCAGTGTACTCAATAGCGATAAAAAGGTTTAAAAAATGAATATGTCTGCCGTTGCAAAAAACTATTTTGATGCGCTGGAAATAGAAGAGTTTGTGTTCAGTCATTTTCTCGAAAAGCGCGCCAGCGAGTCGCCAGAAGCTGTGTTTTTTACCTTTGAAGATCAAACCCACACACTTGGTGATTTTAATAAGGCAGTGAATAGCATGGCTCGTTGTCTGATGGAGCAGGGCGTGACACATGGGTCAGTTGTTGCTGTTGTTATGGCAACATCGCCGGAGTACCTTTGTTTGTGGTTTGCCCTCGCCAAAATAGGTGCAGTGGAAGTGCCAATCAATAGCGCATACCTGGGTGACATTCTTCTGCATCAGTTGAAGACCAGTGGCGCAGAGTTTTGTGTAGTTGATGACATTTTCTATGAAAACGTTAACGGTGTGATAAAGGATTCGGCGGTCAAAACCTGTTTTGTGAGGGGAGCGGAAAGCCGCGAGTTATCCGCGCCGTATATGCCGTTTCAACAGCTTCAGCAAATGCAGGATGACAGTAACCTCGATATCACCATCTCTTACGTTGATAGCTGCGGCATTATTTTTACCTCTGGCACAACGGGTCCCTCAAAAGGTGTGTTGTTGTCTTACCGCTACCTCACAGCCTATGGCGTGATGTATGCCGACATCAACAAGTTTCAAGATGACGAGGTGTTGATGAATTTCTTGCCGTTTTTTCATCTTAGCGGCAAATTTATAACCATTGCTACATTGGTGAGTGGCGGCCGGATGAGACTGATGCCAAAGTTGAGTATCAGTGGATTCATGGAGGAGGTTCGTATTCACGGCATTACCCACTTTTTGGGGGTGGGTGGTATTTGCAATATGCTGCTGACGTTGCCGGAATCTCCAGAGGATGCAGCCAGCACAATTCGCACTATTTACGCGGTGCCGGATCCGGATGGCCCCCACCACATTATTGAAAAACGCTTTAACTGCCGCATGACCACGGTCTTCGGCTCGACAGAGGTCGGACTGCCTTTGTTTCGCTCACTTGATACCGGCTACCGCGCTGAATCCTGTGGCAAGCAGAGCCCTTATTATGAAGTCAAAATTGTTGATGAGTTCGACAATGAGGTGCCTCATGGGGAAACCGGTGAAATTGTTGTGCGACCCAAACTGCCTTATCTGACAGCCTCCGGCTATGTAGGTATGCCGGAGAAAACCGTGGAATCCTGGCGCAACCTCTGGCTGCATTCCGGGGATTCAGGGCGTCGTGATGAAGACGGTTGGTTCTATTTTGAAGACCGTGTCAGTGACTCTTTGCGCAGACGGGGAGAGAACATCTCGTCCTACGAGGTAGAGTTGCTGGTAGGTAAACACCCGGCTGTTTCCGAGGTCGCGGCTGTTGCCTTTCCCTCTGAAATCGGTGAAGACGAAGTGAGGGTGTTTGTGATTTTACTGCCGGAGCAGCAGATTACGGCGGAAGAGCTGTTTGAGCACTGTGGCAAAAACATGCCTTATTTTATGGTGCCAAAGTATATCGATATTGTGGAAGAATTCCCTCGCACACCTACCGCAAAAATCGAAAAATACAAGTTGCGGGACATGCCTAAAACCGACGCCACCTGGGATTACGCAGAGCAGGGCTGGAGCCTGAGTCGCTCGGGCATTGCCAGAGTCGATTAAACGCCCATGCCAGAGCTTTGGTTCTGGCGTTTGCTCAATTTCGCCTGATAGTTTTTTAGTAAATCCTTACCGTTCAGTGAGGTGCTGTTTTTTAGCTGCGCGGCTCATGGTGTCTGGTTGATTTTTCTATCAGCCCTCCTTTTCATCATTAAAATGCCACTCTTTAATACGTCTTGAGGCTGATTTCACTATCGATTTATGACGGAAATTTTCAGAATCCGAGTGTAACCCGAGGGCTTTTTTGTTATATCGTGATATATCTTGTTTTTTGCAAGATAATTGCTATAAGGCTGTAAAACGTACCTGCGGTTAAACAGCATGGCTCGTCAGCAGGTACCAATTTTCCAAAGAGGGGTTGATGATGAATGATACAACGAGAAGAAATATAGAACTGGGTTTGGCCTACTGTGGGCCGGCTTTCATTTTGGGGTACATTATTTTCTGGGCCATCATGGGGCATAACATTCCACCGCCCAACATGATGGGAATGACAGCTGAACAGTTGGTTTCGGAGTACTACGGCAAGTATCCGGAAATCAGGGTAGGCATGATAGTCTCGGCCGTTGTAGGTTTGATTTACCTTCCCTGGAGTTGCCTGTTGGCTTCCATGCTCAAAGACAAGCAGGGCAACTATACTGCGCTCAGCTTTATGGAGCTGACCGGCGGTACCCTTACGGCTTTTGTGTTGGCTCTTTGTCCGGCTATCTGGGCGGCTTGCGCATTTATGGTTGGTGAGGTTGATGCCGGCGTTATTAAAATGGTGCATATGTTCACCTGGTTTATTTACGACTGTACCTACATGATCACGACCATTCAGCTAACAGGATTGGGCCTCTATGTGATATTCAACCGTGACCAGCAAATTTTCCCAGCCTGGACAGGGTGGAGCGCTATTGGTACGGGTTTAGTGTTTGTGCCACTCTCGCTGTTACCTTTTGTCAGCGAAGGCCCCTTCAAGCTGCCGGGCCTGTGGAACTTCTTTGTTGTATATACCACCTGGCTGTTTGCTTTCTTCGGTGTCTTCAGCTTTTACATTCTGAAGCATTTGCACGGTACAAATACCAGAGATGCCCGCGGTACCCCCGCATTGGTTTGAGCCCAGGTTACCTGGACCCGTTGACAGCAACGGAAATAAAAAAAACCCGGTTTTGGCCGGGTTTTTTTATACCGGGGTAAAGCTCAGGGTTTGATGATATAAGCAAGAAACATATTGGACAGTTCTTGCAAAAACTCTTCTTCAGACAGCTGTGGATTTTCATCTGAAAGGTATTGCTTGATGCTCGCGGCGAAGACCTGATTGAGTAACGCGTGAGCAGTATTGAGGTTTTTTCCGGCAAAATTGTCTTCATAAATCTGGAGATAGATCAGGCTTGCCCGGTAAATCAGTTTTTCAACAGAATACAACTCCGCTGCGAGGCGTAGCTCCGGCGCGCTTTCTACCAGTGTAATAACAATATTTTTGTGCCTTTTATAGCTGCCGAACACTTTCCGTATGACTTTGGGCATGCTCTCTTCAATGGATTCCCTGCCAAATTCTATAAAGTAGGTTTTTGAATCGTTGGCAATCATTGCCGACACACTTTCCAGTAAAGCCAGCGCGATAGAAATTTTGTTGGGGAAATAGTCATAAATAGAGCCGATGCCAACGCCGGCTCGTTTGGCAATTTGCTCAACTGTTGCGGAGTCAAAGCCCTGTTTTAGAAACAACTCTTCCGCAGCTTGGAGAATGCTCTCAACAGTGTTGATAGACCGGCTTTGCTTGGGGCGGCGACGGGTGTTGTCTGGATTTTTTGTAGGCATTGAACTGTTCCCAAACGGTCTGTGTATTCTGTGAGTGCAGTTGATTATATCGTGATCTAACTAACAAGTGGAAGCTCCACATCCTCTATCCGGAGTTCGGGAGGAATGTTTTCTTTGCCAATGGTTTCATCCAGATGTTGGTGAAAGTTGCAGATAAACTGCTCTCCATAACCGAGCTTGACGGAGGGAAGGGCGTTGTTCTTTGCGGCTTTTTGTATTCCGGTAAGCGCATCAAAGTCTTCCTGTAATACTGCGTTAAATGCCTCTACAGTTTCCTGATCTACTCGTGTATCGATTGGTGCTGCCGGATCAATTTTTATGTAGTAGAGGCGTACGGTGCTTTTATCTCTGGCCTGTGGCGACATAACCATAATGGTGCTGATATTCTCGGCCACAGGAATAGTGATATTGGGGAAAATATTGTAGCTGCGTTGCCCTTTCCGGGTCACAGGGTTTAGTTGTACGGTGCTGGAGTGGCTGTCGGCCGATTGTATCGGCGCTCGATCGAGCACATTGCTTTGGGCATCGCCATTTTCTCCCGCACGGTTTTTTACCACCATGGCGTTGTGGCCATTTTTCAGCATTTGGCGTGCCGTGAACACACGGTTAAGGGCCTGATTGACCGAGTTTTTGTGAACAAACTGGATGTGGTAGGTTTCTGAAAAGGCGTCGTGAATAAACTTCCAGTTGCAATCCACTTCAAAATCAAAGGCTTTATAAAGCCGGGTTTTATCCCAGGGTATATCACTAATCATGTCTGCGATGCCACCCAGAAAATCTGTCAGAGGCTGAACGTTGTCATCCAGGCAAATGAAAATCAGGTTGCCCAGTGTTTCACAGCGAAGACTTTTTAGTGAGCGGTTGCATTTTTTCAGATTGGGAAAGTCAGCTTCATCGGGCACAAATTTCAAGGTGCCGTCCAGTGCGTAGTTCCAGGCATGATAAGGACACAGAAAAGAGCTTTTTTTGCCAGTAGCATCATGAAGTAATCTGGCTCCGCGGTGCTGGCAAGTATTGTAAAAAGCCTGAATAACTCCCTGGTTGTTACGGGCAAAAAAAATCGGTATATCAAGAATATCGACAGTTCTGTAGCTGCCAGTTTCTGGCACCTCATTGCCGTGGCCTACCAGCAGCCAGGTTTTTTGCCAGAGTGTGTTTTTTTCCAGTTCAAAAAAAGTGTTGCTGAAATAGCGTTCAGTTGGAATCTCGGGAAGCTCGGGGAAATTACGGGGATAGGTTTTTTCTTTTCTTCTCTGCTCTTCTGCTTTCCATAATGCATTAATGCGCTCAAGACTTTCTAGCACGGCCATAACAGTACCTCCACAGTAGGTGTTTTGATTAAGGCAATGCTAGGTAGTGTGATTGTCGGTTTGTACTCGGATGAAGCTCGGATTTCTGGAAAGTAATGCGATGTTCTTGTGAACGGTTATGTTTGGTCGGAAGGGTATTTCTCAGTGAGGTACCTGCCATATTTTTCCCAAAGTGCGGGTTCTTCCAGAATTTCCAGACGTTCTCTGAGGTCATCCAGATAACGCAGAAAAGAATATTCGCACTGGCGTTCACGAGCCTCAAAAAGGCGCTTGATACTTTGTTCGCAGACGTGATCCTTGATGTCCATAAGTGCTTTCAGCTCCAGAGATCATGATTCGGACGTAGCATGATGGTGTGGCTGATTTTTGTCAACATATGTGTTGTATTTTTGAGGGTGTAAACGTAATATAACGTTTCGGCCTGCGCTCGTTTTCATATGAGGGCGGCTTGCTCTGCAGATTATTGAGCGGCCAGGCTATAAAAATTACAGTTAATTCGATACGAAAATAAAGGGGTTAGAAAGCTCGATGATCAATGTGCGTGACGCAATGCGCCAGGCGGCAAACTGGCATAAGAACAGATTGGCAATTGTAAGTGGTGAAAGAGAGCTGACTTTCGCGGAAGCCTGGGACAGGGGGCTTCGCCTGGCAAATGCATTTCTTGATAAGGGATTAAAACCCCAAGATAAAATCGCTGTGCTGGAGTTAAATTGCCTTGAATCCTCGGATTTCGTGTTGGCTTGTGCTATTGGCAATTTCGTTCGAGTGCCTTTGTATAAGAAAAGTGCACCGGAAGCCCATGCTCATATGATAAGAAATACCGGCTGTAAAGCTTTGGTAGTTGATAAAGAGCACCTTTATGAGCTGGAGGGCATTCAGCAAGCTGTGCCCGCACTTGAGCACTTGATCATGCGGGATGAAAATTACGATAGCTGGCTGGCAACTCACGACAATACAGACCCAAACCCCGATATTAGTCTTGAGGATTTATTTATCATTCGTCACTCGGGTGGCACTACGGGAATTCCCAAAGGTATCGCTTTTAGTCACAGTGCCTGGATGAATATGAATCGCGATTGGACTTACCGTTGCCCTCCGATTGAAACAGGCGATTGTGCTATTCATGTTGCGCCTATTTCTCATGGCTCGGGCTTTCTGTTTGTACCCCTGTGGATACTGGGCGGCTACAACATTTTAGAGCCCGGTTTTGAAGCAGAGCGTTGTTGGAGCCTGTTGTCCGAGCATGGTGGCTACATGTTTGCCGTGCCTACCATAATCAGTGATTTATGCGCGCTGGGAGAAACCAAAGGCCGTAGTTTTGAAAAACTGAAAGCTATAGTAATCGGTGGTTCCCCCATGCTGCCGCAAACTGCACTAAAAGCCCATGAGACGTTTGGCGACACATTAAATCAGATGTATGGCGCATCTGAGGCCACTCCCGTAGTTTGGATGACATCCAAAGAGTGGTTTGGGCAGGTTGAAGGCTCTGACCCACTCATTGCAGCAGGGCGAGTGATGCCTTTTGCTCGTATCCGTATTATTGATGAAGAAGATAATGAGGTGACGCCCGGAGAGGTGGGCGAGCTGGTGCTGCAAGTCGATGGAATGATTAACGAATATTGGAATGCTCCGGAATTAACCGCAACTAAATTTGTTGATGGCTGGATGCGTACAGGGGACGTTGGCTGCATAGATGAAAACGGTTATCTTTATTTGTCTGATCGCAAAGATGATTTAATTATTTCTGGCGGTTTTAATATTTGGCCCGCTGAGCTCGAGCTGGTTATTGGTGATTTGCCCGAAGTGCGCGAAGTGGCCGTAGTCCGAGCGCCCCATGCGCGCTTTGGTGAAACGCCGGTGGCAGTTGTTGTGCTGAATCCGGGACAAACGCTCAGTGCAGAGGTGGTTATGCAAACTTGCCATGATCGTTTGGGTAAATTAAAGCGGCCTACGCAAGTGGTATTTAGAGACGAGCCATTACCTCGCACGCCTGTCGGCAAAATTCGTCGGAACGAAATACGCAATGAATTTTGGGAAGGGCAATCCTCTTTGGGCGGTAGCTAGAGAGCATTGCTGGCAAGTCGGGGTGCGTTTAAGCTCTGGTTTGTAAACAACTAAAAAAAACAGATGTGAGAAAATTTTGGATGCTGCAAAAAAAGATTTGCCGGAAACAACTTCCGGTGCACTCAGGTACATAGACAAGGCTGCTATTCAGAGGGCGATGAGTGCGGTATCGACATGCCAGGCCATTTCCATCGGCTTGCCCATTGTCCACGGCAAAGGGCCTGTCGCCCCTATGCGTCAGCCGCCTCAACATTACATGCGTCGCGATGGAGGTGATTATTCTTCCGGTCATCATATTGAGAAAGAGGGCTTCGGCCATTCTGATGATGTGATTATTCTCGGTACCCACGGCACTACTCATGTCGATGCACTTTGCCACGTGTTTTGTGATGGCAAAATGTTTGGTGATTTACCTGCGACGGATGTGGGCAGTACCGGTGCCAACAAGCTCGGTGCAGAGACGATTCCCCCTATCGTTACTCGAGCAGTGGTTATTGATGCTGTGCCTGCGGACAAACCCTGGCTCGACCCGAGCGAGCCGATTTTCGCCAGTCAACTACAAGCTCTTATTGATGATGCAGGGATTACCCCTGAACCCGGTGACGCGCTGATTGTGCGGACTGGATCAGTTGAGGCCTATCGTGCCGGTCACGACACTGGCTGGTCTTGGCCCGGTCTTGCGAAGGACTGTGTTGAGTGGGTGAGGCAACACAAGTTTTCGATTATTGGTGCCGACAATGTAGCTGTTGAAGTTGGCCCGTCTGGTATTCCGGGAGAAGCGCTGCCGCTACATGTTAATCTGATGAAGGGCGACGGTGTTTTGTTTCTGGAGTTGCTCGATCTCGAGCAAGTGAAAGGGCGGGTTTGCCTGGCGATGTTGACTCTTAACCCGTTACGTATTGTCGGTGGCACGGCCAGCCCTGTTGCACCGATGTTAATGTTTTAAATATCGGTTGCGCCAGTAAATCGATGAGATATCCCGCTGCTTCTTTAATCCTGATTGGCAACGGTGAACTTCACGACAACCTTTCCAATAGTGTGATCCGATGACAGAGCTTATTAAAGTAAAAGCGGAGGGAGCCATTGTTCGCCTCACGTTGAATAACCCTGAACAGCGAAACCCCATGAGCAATGACATGATTGAGGCGTTTATCCACTGCTTTCAATCTCCAGCGGTGCAAGATGCCGGTGTCGTTATTATCGCTGCTGAAGGTAAGGATTATTGTGCTGGCGGTAATATCAATGACTTTCGCGATATCATTGATGCCAGTGCTGCAGAGCAGTGGGAAGCCTGCGAGCGCTTTCGCTATATGTTCGAGCTGATGCATCAGCTAAAACCGGTGACTGTGGCGGCTGTACAAGGCCGAGCTCTGGGCGGTGGTTGTGGTTTGGTGGCAGGTTGTGACTTTGCGATTGCGACAGAGAACGCGCAGTTTGGAACGCCAGAGATTAAACTGGGTGCATTCCCAATGGTGATTGTGCCGCCGTTGATTCAGGCAATGGGCGAACGGCGTACGATGTATATGGCGACGACTGGCGCCCCTATTTCGGCACAAACAGCGCTGGAGTACGGTTTGGTGCAGAAAGTGGTTGCGGATGATGTACTTGAAGTTGAAGTGAATGCCTTCTGCGAAATGGTCGGCAACTTTAGCCCTACCGGTTTTCGGGTAGGCAAGTCTACCGTCCGGGCCTGTGCGGAAGCCTCCTATAGCAGTGGGCTGGAAATTGGTATGGGTATGCGTTCTATTGTATTTTCATCCGAAGCATTTAAAAGCGGAATCAGAAAATTTCTCGATAAATAACCGGGTTTTCTGAAGCTTAATTCAAAGGGCAGCCATAATGACAACAGCCGTTGTTTCCGGAATTGGGGAATTCCACCCGGTTCGAAAGTCGGGAAAAAAAGCAGAAGCATTAATTGTTCACGCCATTTCCGAGGCGTTGAATGATGCTGGTTTGGCTCCTGACCAAATTGGTGCTGTTGTCACCGAGAGCAGTCTGACGCCGCAAATGGCACCTTTTGACCGTATTGCTCCCATGGCTGGACTTGATAACGTGCAACTCACGTTACAGACATCACCGGTCGGGGCGGGCATCATGGCTTCTGTTGGTATGGCATTTGACCTCGTTGCTTCGGGGAAAGTGGACCATGCCTTGATTTACTTTGGTGTTGATTGGGGTACCACTCCCAATGGCCCAACGGGATACCATGCCGGAATGGAGGCCAAAAAAGTTGTTGAAGCGCCAGCGGGTTTTGCTGGCCCGGCTTTGTATTACGCGGTTGCAGCTAAACGCTACCAACACCTGCATGGACTAACGGATGATCAGGTTCAAGATATGTTGTGGGCTGTAGTGGAAGCTACCCGCTTTAACGCCAGCCATCATCCGCTTGCACAGCGGCAGGATGCACTGACAAAAGATCAATATCTGGCAAAACCCATGCTCGCAGAGCCGCTGCGCTCGGTGGATTGCTCATTATTAAGCGATGGTGCCGTAGCGCTGGTGGTTTCAAAGGCTGACGCATTTAACGGGAAGCAGAGTCCTGTTGAGCTGGCAAGTTGGGCCTATGACTACGAGCCCATTCCGGATATGGATTTTTATACGCAGAGCCCCTGGTTGCCCGCTTTACCTGCTACCAGGCGCTCATCTCAAAAGGCGCTCAAAGCGGCTGGGCTGGCAATTGAGGATATGGATCTTTTCGGTATTTACGATTGTTTTTCCTTTGCAGTGATTATGCAGCTCGAAGCACTGGGTTTGTGTAAGGCTGGTGAGGGCGCCCAACTGTGTCAGTTAGGCGCGCTGAGATTTAACGGCCAGTTGCCGGTAAATACCCATGGTGGACTGATGGGGCATGGTTACCTTTTGGGGGCCGGGCATATCACTGAGATTATTCATCAACTCAGGCATCAGGCCGGAGCAAGGCAAGTGCAGGGTGCACAAACAGCATTTGTTGGTGCCGGACCCGGCAGACAATTCACATCACTGATTTTCAAGCGTCAGGAGGGGTAATGCTAGAGCCACTGGATGCCGTCTGGCAAAAAAATCTTGAAGAGGGCATTCTGCGTCTTCCTCGCTGTGAAAACTGTAAGGCCTGGAATTGGTATCCGACGCCTGTCTGCAAGTGTTGCCGACACGATCAATTTATCTGGGAGCCTGTCTCCCTGAACGGGACACTGTTTGCTGCTTCTGAAATGCACCGAAATTTTACCGGGCTGGAGATCGGTGCTGTTCCTTATATCGTCGGTTTGGTCGAGGTGAGCGAGGCGCAAGGCGTGCGGTTGCCTTGCCGCTTTAGGGGCGAGAAGGCAAATTTGCCCGCAATCGGCGAATCAGTGACGATCACCTGCGAGTATGGGTTACAAGGAGTATATTTAGGGTTTCTTTAGTTTGTTTATATCTTGATATAATAATATATCTTGGTATAATTTAGGTGAGTGCAATACTGACCTTTTGAGATGGCTATGAATCAAGCATATGAAACGTCCACTTTCGCTAACTTTGAGCTGGCTACACAAGCGTATGATCATGAGATTGTCGCTTCAGTGTTAACAAACAACGGAGAAGTAGCCTTGTTTAAGCGGAGCCAGATGGTCACCGGGGATTGCGGTTTATGGCATTGCATAACCGGGTTTCTTGATCGGCATAATTGCCCGTCTACGCATGTCCGGGTTGAGATTGAAGAAGAAGCGAATATCGCGCCAGCAAACCTCAAGTTGATCAACTCCTGTCGGTTTTATTTGAATGACAGCCGTAACAAGACATGGTGTATCCATGCATTTCATTTTGAAACCACCACCAAGGAAATTGCGGTCAATTGGGAAAATGACGCAGCCCGCTGGTGCTCCCCAGGCGATATTACCCGGCTGAATACCGTTAGCTGGTTATCTTCCGTTATGTCGGCATTGAAGGTTGAGAAACACATGGGTGTTGCTGTGGCTTAAAGGCTTGCTACAGATTTTAATTCTATTGAAATGTAGCCACAGAAAAAATCAATAACAGGAATGGATAGAACGAATGGTAAAGCTGGTTTTTGTTCAGTCAGACGGCCAACAAACTGAGGTTGAGGCCCGTGTTGGCATGAGTGTGATGGAAGTCGCCGTTGAAAACTTTGTGCCAGGTATTTTGGCCGAGTGCGGTGGACAGGCTGTTTGCGGAACATGCCATGCTTATGTTGATGAAACAAGAATTCACGAATTTACTGATAAACCTTCCGAAACAGAAATGGAATTACTCGAAGGCGCGCTGAAACCCAGAGAAAATAGTCGTCTCACTTGTCAGCTTAAAGTGAGCGAATCAATGGATGGTATGTCCTTCCTGGTGCCTGAAAAACAATATTAGCAGGCACTGACAGCCTTATTCTCCCCGCTATTAAGCTTGCCCGGCTTAATGTCGCCTTTTTGTTTTACATGAATTTAATCTTCGTACTGGTTTATACTTCTGCCAGGCTGTGAAAGTTTTGCACAGCTCTGTTTCTGTATCACCGAAGCTTCCTGCGGACGCAATGGCTGCAACAGTGACAGTGTTTTTTTATTCATGTTTTGGCAAGAGGATCAACTGTGCAGTTACGGCAAAAGCAAATGCTGGAGCGAAAAATCCGAATTCTGGATGCCGCTGAAAACCTGATCAGAGAAACAGGAGAAACAGAGTTCTCCGTTAGACATCTGGCGGCGGCTGCTGAAGTCAGTCCGGCTACTCCGTTTAATTTGTTTGGTTCCAAAGAGGGATTGTTATACGAATTGTTGTTGCGCTCTTTGGATACAGTGACCAGAGAAGGGCTTGTTTTCAAGTCAGATGATACCGCGATGCACGCGCTTGAAGCTGTTGAAAACGCGGTTGACTTTTTTCTTGAGGACCCGGTTTTTTTAAGGCCGCTGTACCGGGTTTTGATGGGGGCGAATCACCCTGAACACCGTACAACATTTATGGACGGTACCTACTCATACTGGCAGCGTGCAGCCGATACTGTGATTGACTCTTCGTCGCTAAAGGATGACCGAACAAGAAATGCGGTCACCATTTCGCTGATGTCTCATTTTATTGGCCTGTTGGAAATGTGGGTGCAGGGTGATCTGGATGACAAATCCTTTATGAATTCATCCAAGCTGGGTGTCATGTTGATACTCTTTCCTTTTGTTTCGGCCAAAAACCAGAAACGGTTGATGGTGATATTCAATGAGTTGAAAGAAGACGGCGTACGTCTGACCCAGTAACGGTAGGCCGGTTTTCGATACGGTAATTTATGGTTCAGTTTTCAGCAGCATGGCACTCGCTGGAATGCCACCGCCGGTTGATACTGCCGCAATTTTTGCGTCATTCACTTGCCGGACGCCAGCTTCTCCTCTTAATTGTGTGATAGCTTCGTAAATGTGGCCGTAGCCATTGCTACGGCCAGCATTCAGGTGGCCGCCGTGGGTGTTTATCGGTAACTGTCCGTTTATCAGAATACGGCTTCCATCGCCGATAAAATCGGTAGCCCCTCCAGGATCACAAAACCCCAGTGCTTCCAGCCAGCAAATCGTATTGAACGTGAAACCATCGTACAGTTCAGCTAGGTCAATATCTTTTGGTGACAAGTCAGTGCGGCTCCATAAATGTTGACTGGCGCTGAGCACGTTGGGTTGGTATACGACAGTGCCCTGATCCCAGGATTGAGTTTCAGCAAAAGCAGTGCCGCAGGCTTCTATGTACACCGGTTTTTTCGGTAGATCCCTGGCCCGTTCAGCTTTTGATATCACAAATGCGATAGCACCATCGCAGGGTGTGTCGCAGTCCAGCAGCTTGAATGGCGTGGAAATTTTTCTTGAACCCAAATAATTCTCCATATTCAAGGGATTTCGGTATAGGGCTTCCGGGTTCAATTCGGCGTTTTGTCTTTGTGCAATAGCCAGTGTGCCGAGCAATGTTTCGGAAGCTCCGTACTGATGCAGATAGCGGTTGGCGTACATTCCAATCCAGTTGGCGGGAGAAACACAACCGTAGGGTAGGGACCATCGCGGCTCACCCACCACGCTTTCTAACAGGTCGTTAGGCAAGGGCCGGTTACTGGCTGAAAAACTGGTAAAGCACAACACATGGTTACAAAGACCGGAAGCGATGGCTAGCATCGCTGAAGGGATTGTCCCTGCCTGCCCGGGAAGTTCCTGAGCGCCGGTATGCCAATTGGTCTGCAAGTTCAGCGCATAGGCTATTTCTCGTACACCACCACTCGAGAGACCGGGCATTCCCGAGGTGCCGGGGTATGCGCACAGGCCGTCAATGTCTGCTCTGTTCAGCCCGCTGTCAGCGATCGCATTGATACAGGCTTCGGCTGTCAGCATTAAAGGGCTTTGTGGCAGCTTTCTGGCGATTGATGATTTGCCCGCGCCAGTGAAGGCTGAGGCGTTTTCATACTTTTCTGAAGTGGATGAGAAGCGAATGATTGCTGGTGCTCGGGTTTCAGATTTTTTTACAGGATTGTTCCGTGGTTTAAATACCGGCAGCCAGACATCTTTGCAACAGCGCCAGTCTGACTGTAAAGCCATACCGATGAGTAATTGCTCGTGTGAAACATCGACCAGATTGGTGGTGAGTTGAATGTCTGGAGCCTCAACGGGTGCAACAATTGCGATGATGTAGGGTGTTTCCAGCCCTTTAATCCACGGCTGGTGGTTGATCGTGTAGGTGATGAGCCTTGCCTGCCCGGAAGCTGTTTTGGGGGAGGGTGGTGTGGTGCAATCTGGACAGATTTCCCGAGCCGGGTGTAACCAGTGCTGGCACCCGGAGCACCAACCGAGAGTGAATTCACCGGTTTTTCCGGATTGCCAGTAGTAGTCGCCAGCCTCTTGCAGGTTTGGCAGAGGCCGGCAGTCAGAGCTGTTTTTCACCGTTAAATATACTCAACCCAGAGTGTTTTCAAGCCTCTGGTGAGTAAGACCGGAATCCAGTCTCCCTGTTCATTGACGAGTTTGAAGGGGGGCAGTGATCTGACGATCATGGGAATAGCAATAGAGGCTTCGAGACGAGCCAGGTGAGTGCCCATGCAAAAATGGCTGCCTTGTCCGAAAGCCATATGTCGGTGGGGCATCTCTCTGTCGAGAATAAAATCTTCCGGGTTTGCAAAGAAATTCGGATCCCTGTTGGCCGCGGCCAGAATTAGAAAGACCCGCTGACCGGCCTTGAAGGAATGCCCCTCAAATTCGATATCTTCAGCAATCAGGCGAGTGAGTGCCTTGCCTGGGCCGTCATAGCGCAGACATTCTTCAATAGCGGCCTGGTCGTCGACGAGCCCATTTTTAAGACGCTCAAGCTGGTCCGGATGCAGCAGCAGGTTTCTGATCGAATTGGCAATGAGATTGGCGGTGGTTTCGTGCCCGCCGAACAGTACCAGTGTGCAGGTAGCCAGCAGCTCCGATGTGCTCAGTCGATCACCTTCATCGCGCGCTTGTATGAGTGCCGTAATGAGATTGTCTTCCGGTGTGGTTTCGTAGCGGTTAATCAGCGTTTTGAAATAGCCGAGAAGTTCATCCATACCTTTGGCGGCGACTTCGTAGCGAGAGGGGTCTTCCAGTCCGCCGGAAACCAGCGGAGCAACCTTATAGGTCCAGGATTCGAATTTGGAGCGGTCCTCCGGGGGGACTCCCAGTAACTCGGCAATAATGATGGAAGGCAACGGAGCGGCGATATATTCCATCAAATCAAATTTGCCGGTTTTCGGTGTCTTTTCAATCAGATCGCGGGTCAATGTTTCCACCCGGTTTCTGAGAGAGTCCACTGATTTTATAGTAAATGCCTTGCTGAGTAGCCCGCGTAGTCGCATATGTTTGGGCTCATCATTAAAAACCATCCAATCGGCCAGCACATCAAACACCTGGCGTTTCAGCGGGTCTACGTCTGAGCCTGACAGTTTGGCGCGTATATAGGGTGAGATACGATCAGACGAAAACGCCGGATTTCGTAATGCCGCAGTGATCATTGGGTAGCTGGTAATCACCCAGGACTTGTGGCGTTCATCCCAGAAAACAGGTTGTTGATCCCGAAGTTTTCCAAAATACCCTGCTGGGTTGTCCAGTGCTTCTTTACCAACAATTTCTATGGCGGTGATGTTCTCACTCATTGATGTCTTTCCTGTGGGGCTCGGTTTTTTATGTTGAGCGCAATGAATTGAATTGTTCAGGTTTACAAGGCATTAGGGTATATCATAGTATATAGTTATATCAAGATATATTGAAAATAAGAAAAAGATGATCGCCTGCTTGCCGCAATAGATCGTGGGTGTTGCGGGCGTTGCTTTTTAATCTTCGGCGGCTTTTGGGCTGCCTGTTTTAGAGTAGAGATAAGGGGTGTGAGTGTGAATGTTAAAGAATTGATGGAGCAATCCGCGAAATACAATCAGTTGCGTGAAGCTGTTTCGTTCAGAGGCAATGCCTTGTCATACGGAGAAGCCTGGGTTCGCGGCATTCGCTTGGCAAATGGTTTGCTCTCGTTGGGGGTCGAGCCTGGAGACCGAGTTGGTGTTCTGGAAAGCAATTGTCTTGAGGCTGCAGATTTTTATCAGGCCGGAGCCATTGGCAACTTTGTGCGTGTGCCTTTGTATGCGCGAAATAGCCCGGATATTCACCTGCATATGCTTGAGAATACTCAATGCAAAGCCTTGCTGGTGAGCCCTGAATACTGCCATGAAATAGAAGGTATCGAGGCTTCTCTCCCTGATTTGAAAATTATCGTCCGAGACGATTCATACCACACCTGGCTTTCTGATCAAAGTGATGAGGATCCGGGCGTGGAAATTTCGTCTGATGACTATTTCATCATTCGTCATACCGGGGGCACCACCGGCAAACCCAAGGCGGTCGCCTACACCCACAGAGGCTGGATTGACGCCTGCCGCGACTGGTTCTATATCTTTCCGCAGTTGCTGCCCGGTGATGGCTGCCTGCATGTGGGGCCTATTTCACATGCGTCTGGGTACCAGTATTTACCGACCTGGCTGGGGGGTGGCTGTAACGTCATGGTAGACCATTTTGATGTGGATGAGACTCTCGAAATGATCTCGTCTGGAAAGGTTAGTTATGTGCAACTGGTTTCTACAATGGTGCGATCCATTGTGCAGCACCCAAAGGCCAAGAGCACCAATTTTTCAGGACTTAAATGTGTGCTGGTGGGTGCTGGCCCCAGTCAGGATGCAACGATTCTGGCGGCCAGAGAGTTGATGGGCGATGTGCTTTATCAGGGTTACGGTCAAACCGAGGTATTGCCGGTGGCATTTATGGGGCCGGAGCAATGGTTTGCCGATATAGAAGGCTCTGAGCCACTTCGTGCCTGCGGAACCCGGTTGCCCTATGCATTGATCGACATCTGGGGCGACGATAACAAGCCACTGCCTATCGGCGAAGTAGGTGAAATTGTGGCCAAGACCGATGGCCAAATGTTCGGGTTCTGGAATAACCCGGAGGCTACCGGCGAGCGTATTGTTAATGGCTGGGTAAAGACCGGTGATATTGGGCGGATTGACAAGAACGGCTATGTTTATCTGCTTGACCGCAGTGACGACATGATCATTTCCGGGGGGTACAACATTTGGCCGTCCGAGATTGAAAATGTGGTGGCGAGCCACCCAAAGGTTAAAGAGGTGGTGGCGTTTGGCATTCCCGATGAAAAATGGGGTGAAACCCCTTGCGTTGTCTGTGTAGTTGAACAGATGGAAGCGGTGGATGCCAGTGAAGTCAGGCACATGGTCGAAAAGGCTTTGGGCAGTTATAAAAAGCCTTCTCAGGTTCACTTTCAGTGTGAGCCGCTCCCCAAAACTCCGGCGGGAAAGCTTAAGCGTAAAGATGTACGTGAGCCCTACTGGGCAGGCGCGGGTCGGCGTATTTTCGGAAGTTAATTACATTATACCTTGATATAACATAATATCTTGATATACCATTGTGGCCGAGTTAATGATCAACAATTAAACATAAATACTAAGTACTTAAGGTGGGTGTCATGCAAGCTGGTTATATGATGTTTTTCTCCAATCTCCATGAAAATGTCTCGGATGATGAAATGGTCCGCAATGATCTTCGCCTCGCGTTGCGGGCAGAGGAGCTGGGCTACGATGTGGTGTTCTGTCCCGAACATCACTTTGAAGATTACTCAATGTCGGTCGATAACTTCGATATCCTGACGTATGTCGCGGCCAAAACCGAGAAGATAAAAGTCGGGTTGGCTGCCTGTATTTTGCCCTGGCATATACAGCCGGTGAGAATTGCCGAGCGTATATCGCTTATGGATTCCATGTTTCCGGGCCGTTTTCTGGTGGGTTTTGGCAGAGGTCTGGCGCGCAAGGAATTTGAGACTTTTGGTGTGCCTATGGATGAAAGTCGCGATCGTTTTGACGAAGCAGCCGCGATGATTGTGGACGCCATGGAAACCGGTGTCATGAAAAGCGGCGGCAAGCATTTTCCTATGCCTGATGCCGAGATTCGCCCTCGTCCCAGTCAGCCCCTAAAGGATCGTCTTTATTCGGTTGCCATGTCGCCTGATTCGGCCAAACAAATTGCCTTGCATGACACTCGCATGATGAGCTTCATTCAGTTTTCCATGGAAAAGCACCTGCCGAATATCGAAATTTATCGCGAAGAGTTTCGTAAAAATCACAATAAAGAACCCTACGATCCGTTGATGGTTGATTTTTGTTATTGCGACGAAAGTTCTGACAAAGCGGCAGAAATGGCCACAAAATATCTTTCGGCCAACTACGTCTCGCTGCTGGATCACTATGAGTTTATGGAGGACTACCATAAAGAGACAGCGGGTTATGGGGCATACAAAGACTCGGCAGCTTTTCTTAACTCAATCGGCAAGCAGGCAGCAGTGGAAGATTATGTGAAACATCAAGCCTGGGGAACACCCCAGGAGCTGCTCGACAAGCTTTGGGCGCGCCGCGATATTATTGGTAACTATGAATGGAATTCCATTACCAGCTACGGCGGTATGCCGTTTGCCGATGCCGAGAAAAGCATGGAACTGATAGGCAAAAAAGTACTGCCCGAGATCAAGAGCTGGTAAACGATCTGTTTTTCAAAATCACTTGGCAGGCGCACCTCAGCAAACAGTTTAAATGTGCTGTCGCTGCGCCTGTCATATTGCCTGTAACGATTTGTCCTGATAGGAATTCCTGAAAATGCTGAGCCCCGCAGATGATTATTTAATTCACCAGACCAGCGAACCGGTGCGTTACGCTGGAACCAGTGACCGACGTTTTTTTGACCGCTATTTTTTTACCGGACATACCTGCAGTGACCATATGTTTTTCATGATTGGTATGGGTTCTTATCCCAATCTCGGGGTCATTGATGCGTTTGGTTCGGTTGCTATTGATGGTGTGCAACACACAACCCGCGCTTCCAGAGAGCTTGGGGTAGATCGAATGGATACTGCCCATGTGGGACCTTTCAGTGTAGAAGTGATAGAAGGTCTGAAACAGTTACGCTTGCAGTGTCAGAGTCCGGATCAAATGGTTAATTTTGATCTCATGTGGCATGCCGCAGTACCAGCGTTTGACGAACCGCCAATTTTGCAACGGTCAATGGGGCGGGTGATGGAACAGGCGACCCGGTTGATTCAAACCGGTTTCTGGGAAGGGGAGATTCGCTGTGGTGATCAACGGGTTGAGCTGAACCGTGAGACTGCCTGGGGTGCCCGTGATCGCTCCTGGGGGGTGCGCTCCATCGGTCTGGAGCGGGAGCCTAAAGGCATATTGCAGGCCAAGGGTGCAAACAAAAACAGAACCACATTGTGGATCTGGTCTCCCATGCAGTTCAGCGATTGCACGGTTCACTTCAGTCTTTCTGAGTTTCCTGATGGCACACGGGAAGTTAACACCGTACGCAAAATTAAGCCCTTTGGCAGCCAGGAAGAAATATTGGGGGGCGCCGAACACAATCTCGTTTTTGACCCTGAAACCCGTGAAATGCTGGCGGGTTCATCGGTCAGCTATCTGGATTCCAATGGTGAGCGCCGCACGGTACAGCTTGAACCGCTCACCCGGGCTTACCTGCGTGCAGGCACAGGATATGGAGGGCCTGACTCCTGGCGCCATGGCAAATACATGGGGGAAAGCTGGGCTGACTCCCTGCAGTACGATATCACCGATAAAGAGGTTACCCGCCTTATAGGGCCGACCCATGTCGCCTGCCGCATGGTTCGGGATGACGGCGAAGTGGGCTACGGCACTTTTGAAACACAGGTTTATGGTGCGTACCCTCGATACGGTTTTCATGAATGAGCCCGTTGCTTGACCAGGCAGCGACTTTGCGCAGCGGGTTGGAGATATTCCTCTCGGGAGAGCGAGGTTGCCCGGTTACTGTCAGCGGGCTTAAGCGACTGACCGGCGGTACATCTCACGAAACCTGGGCGTTTGATCTTCATGAAAATAACCAATCAGACGTGATGCCGCTTGTATTGAGGCGGGACTTCAGTGCAGATGTGCTCGACCTGGAATTGGGCACAGAGTTCTCTTTGTTGCAGGCGCTTTACGATGACGGTATTCCTGTTCCCAGGCCCCTCTACTGCGTGCAGACTGAGTCGCCAATTGAGACGCCTTTTATGATCAGTGAGCGTCTTGATGGAAAGGATATTCGCAAGGAAATGGCGGCTAATCCGGAGCGAGCGGTTTCTCTGGGCGAGCGGTTGACTGACATTCAGGCATCAGTTCATGCCATTGACTGGAAGTTGTTAATAGCGAAAACAAACCTGAAGTTGCCCGAAAACCCTGCCGCCTATCAGGTGGATTTATGGACAAAAACATTAACCGATAACCTCATTGAGCCGGAGCCGATGTTGTCTTACGCGGCGAGCTGGCTGGAATGCCATTTGCCTCATGACGTGCCTCTGGCAATGATTCATGGTGATTTCAAGGCCAATAACCTGCTGTTTGACAGTAACGGCCGGATTGCCGTGATTGACTGGGAGCTCGCACATGTTGGCGATCCTTATGAAGATCTTGCATTTACGCTGCTGTGGACAACCCGGTTCGATATCGTTGGTGGCATGTTAAGTCGTGAGGCGTATCTGCACTGTTATGAAAAGACGACGGGGCAGAAGGTTGACCCGGAGCGGCTGTTTTATTGGCAGGTGTTTGCCTGGGTGAAGTTGGCAGCCATTTTTCTTAAGGGGTTTTGTGAAGATGAGGCCAACCAGTCTGCGAGACCCGCGAGAATTATGCTGGTGCGAGCTATTCCCTGGATTAGTGTACAACTCGGCAAGTTGTTTGCGGAGCATCATGAAGGGCAAGGGGTGAAGATATGAGTTTGAACCCTCTGGCTACTATAGAAAAAGTGGAGCAGTTTCTGCGCGAAGAGGTCAGCGGGGCGGTTTCTCCGGAGCTGCGTAGTGAAGTCAAAGCTGCTGCCAAATTACTTAACGAGAGCATTCGCGAGCTTGACGGATTATCGGCTGTCTTGCGCGGTGAGTGTGAGGCCATGGCAAGTCTATGTGGACAGGCCAGATTCTTGTCGTCTGATCAATGGGCTGCCGATATGAACATTCCCGCTGGGGCGTCGGCGCAGTGGGGTGATCTGAGCTTAAAAGAGCAGCTCGATATTCACCAGCAGTGGCTGGCGCACTTTTCCCGTCTGATTGGGCTGCTGGATATTGCTTCGCGTGAAGGCAGTGGTGAAAGTGAAGACGCGACGTCCTTGTTGCATCAGTGTCTTGCGTTGCAGACCCGGTTCTCGGAAAAAAAGATTCCACTGCAGTCCGTTTTTATTTGAGCCAGTTCTTTTGGCGAAGTCGCAATAGACGATCAACAAACTTTAAAGAGAGCTTTTGGAGATAACTTTTGGAGAGAGCAATGAGAGAAGATATCAGGGCGGGGGTGAGTAACCTGAAGATGCTGATCAATGGCCAGGGCGTGACATCGGCACAAAACCTGGAAGTGATTAATCCGTGTAATGAAGAGATTGTCGCGCAGGTACCTGATGCTACGGTGACTGATCTTGATCAGGCTATCACTGCTGCAAAGTCGGCATTGGTGGGCTGGTCTGATGATGAGGCGTTGAGAAAAAGCGTATTGCTCAGTATCGCCAGCGTTATTCATGAGAATCAGGAAGCTCTTGCCCGGGCTTTAAGCCTGGAGACAGGCCTGCCCCTGGCCAATACCAAAGATGAGGTGGGCATGGCCGCCTATTTTTTCAAGTACCGCTCCAAAACTGTGGTACCTGTCGACATCATTCATGACGATGAGCGCCAGCGGGTTCAGGTTGTGCGCAAGCCTGTTGGGGTTGTGGGTGCCATTATCCCCTGGAATGCCCCGATGATGATTGCCAGTGAGAAAATTTCGACGGCCTTTGCTGCGGGTAATACCGTGGTACTTAAAACATCTCCGTTGGCGCCGTTGGCGCTTCTGTTGCTCGGCCAACTGCTTGCTGACAAAGTGCCAGCAGGGGTGCTGAATATTCTTTCCGGTGGTGATGTTATTGGTAAACAAATGGTGGCGGACCCTCGAATTGGCATGATTTCTTTTACCGGCAGCACTGAGGCGGGTAAGGCAATCATGGCCAGTGGTGGGGCAACCCTCAAGCGTTTGTCGCTGGAGCTGGGGGGGAATGATCCGGCAATTGTGTTGCCAGATGCTAATCCTAAAAAAGTTGCCTCAAAACTGTTTTGGGGCGCCTTCTACCGTTCAGGACAGATTTGTGCAGCAATCAAACGTGTGTACGCGCATGAGTCGATGTATGACGAACTGGTTGCTGCAATGGCGCAATTGGCAGCAAAAACAACTCCGGCAGATGCCTTTGATGAGGGGGCGCTGATAGGTCCACTTGCAAACCGGGAGCAGTTTGAGAAGGTGAAAGCTCTTTTGGAAAGAGCTGAGGCCGAGGGCGGGCGAGTGGCTGCGGGCGGCAAGGCCCTGGATCAATCGGGCTATTACCTGCAGCCGACAATTGTCAGCCATGTGGATGCCAGTAACCCTCTGGTTCGAGAGGAACAGTTCGGGCCGTTGCTGCCGATTATTCAATACACCAATATTGACGATGCCATAGCCCAGGCAAACGACACGGATTATGGTTTGGGGGCTTCAGTCTGGAGCGATGATCTTGAACAGGCAGAGGCGGTTGCTGCTTGTCTGCAAGCGGGTTCAGTGTGGGTTAACCGTCATGGCATTGTGATGCCGGATATCCCGTTTGGTGGCTTCAAGCACAGTGGTTTGGGCCGGGCGAATGGCGATGTCGGCCTCGATGCTTATTCCGAGTTGCAAACGGTCAGTATCGCCAAACCGAAACCTGCCGAGGCTTGAGACCAATGAAAAAACTGCTCGAAGGTGGGCACTTCTACGAAGGTCCGCGCTGGCATAACGGATACTGGTACGTCTCTGACCTTTATGCCCATGAGGTATTAAAAATTTCTGTTACCGGTGACGCACAAGTGGTAGCTACTGTTCCGGGCCAGCCATCAGGGCTGGGCTGGTTGCCAGATGGCGACCTGCTGGTTGTGTCTATGAAAGACCGAAAAATCATGAAGGTAAATCCGCAGGGAGTGTTGACGGAGCACGCGGATATTTACCAGCATACCGGGTTTTATGCCAATGACATGGTGGTGAGTGGGCCGGGTTATGCTTATGTGGGAAACCTCGGTTTTAATCTGTTTGAAGGGGATGCTCCCTGCACTGCGGCAATAGTGAAGGTGAGCCCTGAAGGGGGTGTCAGCATCGCGGCAACAGATTTGCTGTTCCCAAATGGTATGGTGATTACGCCAGACGGCAAAACACTGATTGTCGCCGAGACTCTGGGGGCGCGGCTGTCGGCTTTCACCATTGGCGATAACGGCGAGTTATCCGATCATCGTATCTGGGCAGAGGTTGGCAAAGCGCCACCTATGACCTCGGCGGAAACCCTTGCCGATACAGATTTTGCGCCGGATGGCTGCACTCTGGATGCCGAAGGTTGTGTCTGGCTGGCAGATGCTTTTCATGGTCGTGTTGCCAGGGTAAAGGAGGGCATAGGGATTGTTGAAGAAATCAAAGCACCTGAAGGAATGGGGCTCTATTCCTGTGCGCTTGGTGGAGAGAACGGCAATGAGTTGCTGATTTGTACAGCCCCGGATTTTGATGACGTGAAGCGAAGCGCACGAAAAGAAGCGGTGTTGTACACCGTAAAGGTTGATGTGCCCGCGGCAGATTTTCAGAGGGCAGAGCAATGAGCATCGACAAGATTCAGCTTAGAAATGCCTTTGGTTGTTTTGGCACCGGGGTTTGCGTAGTCACGACCTCTGAAGAGGAACTTTGGGGCAGACCTCTGGGGATGACGATTAATTCGTTTTCATCGGTGTCACTTGATCCGCCGCTGCTGCTTTGGTCAATTCAAAATGATTCTGAAGTTTTTGAAATATTTTCCCAAAATAATCATTTCGTTATCAATGTGCTTTCAGCATCCCAGCAATTACATTCCAGTCAGTATGCAAAAAAAGGCGATCACGAATTGTTTCCCGAGCATTATCACTACAGTTCGCTGGGTTGCCCGATCGTGCAAGATGCTCTGGTGTCATTTGAATGTGAACAGGAATCCCTGACCAGAGCGGGTGATCATCATATTATTCTGGGCAGAATTATTCGTGTTCATTCTTCGCCTGAAGAACCGCCGTTGTTGTTTTATAAAGGGCAGTATCACTCGTTGGCTGGTATGGATAACGCCTGAAAGACAGCCCCTAGCATCGGGTTTCTGTTTGCACAGCGTTAGGGAATGTCGTAGTGTGCCCGAACATGTTTCGTCGTACAGGAAACGTGTATAACAAAGAATGCTGGCCTTGAGCCAAAGCTGAAAAAATCCGCAATATATAAAAATAATTGATGCCGGGGGTGGTATGGCTGATAACCGGAGTGCTGCCGAGCTTATCCGTGACCGTATTAATTCAAAGGGGTTTTCCGCGCGGCAAATACTGATTGTTGCGGTCTGCTTTCTGCTTAATGTAGCAGATGGGTTCGATGTGGTATCCATCTCTATGGCGGCATCACACATCGCCAGCACCTGGCAAATAGAGGCCAAAGTACTGGGTGTGGTTTTATCCGCTGAACTGGCGGGCATGATGATTGGCTCAATCCTTTTGGCTACCCTCAGTGATCGCTACGGCAGGCGCACGATTCTGGTGGGCTCCGTGAGTGCTATCGCCTTGGCCATGCTTTTAACAGCCCATGTCAGCAACATTCCTCAATTGCTTATTTTACGCTTCATTACCGGCTTGGGTATTGGCGGTGTACTATCTTCTGCCGCAGCAACGGCTTCGGAATTCTCACCTGAAAAATACCGTCATACCGCTGTTATTGTGGTGACCAGCGGTTTTGCTTTTGGTGCCCTCATTGTGGGACCAGTGGCCGCGTACTTTTTGAGTACGGGTGATTGGCCGGCACTGTTTACCACAGGTGGTGTTCTTGGTGTGATATTGCTTCTGCTGGTATTGCTGTTCGTGCCGGAGTCCCTGGAGTTTATTGCCAACCAACGCAAGCCGGGAGACAGTTCGCACACGCTAGCGCGAATTAATAAAACCTTGAGCTATATAAAGCTGGCTGAGTTCACATCGTTGCCTGAAGCTGGTGCTGAAAAAACGGTTGCCTCAGGGAGTATTCGCGCTTTATTGAGCCCTGAATTGCGCTCGCTTACTCTTCGCCTATGGCTGACGTTTTTTTTGGGTTCGTGGATTATTTTTTTGTTAATGAAGTGGACGCCCAAACTGTTCGTCAATCTGGGGTTTGAGCTGAACACGGGTATTTATGCCTTAACGATTTTTACGGTCGGTGGTTTGTTTGGCAACGTTTTTATGGCCATTTTGTCCACACGCGTGCGGCTGACAGCCTTGATATCAACCATGTGTTTTACCTGTGGTGGTTTGCTGATTGTTTATTCGGGATGGCAATCTTCCAGTATCCCGGTTTTATATGCGCTACTTTTTTTGATCAACTTTTGCGCCACAGGTGCAATGACCAGTATGTATGCCGTGGCGATTAACAGTTACCCCACACACCTGAGAGCGACGGGGCTTGGCTGGGGAATTGGTTTGGGGCGCTCGGGTGCCATTGCATCACCCGTTGTCGCCGGGTTTTTGGTGGATGGCGGCTGGACCATGTGGGGAATTTACCTGATGTTGGCGGCCCCCGCTGTATTGCTTGCAGCTTTTATCGTCAGAAGTTTGCAAAGCCGGGAGCTGGCCAGTTAAACGGGGGATGTTAATTGGCCCTGCTGATTCCTGATCGGGATAGCTTCCAACCGTGTTCCTGATAATCCCAGGTACTTTCAAGTATGGGCCTGTTGCGGAGTTTGTATTTCTCTATTTTTGCGGTCGGAGTGCGGGGGAACTCCTCAACAAGATCGATATACCTGGGAACCATAAAGTAGGGCATCGTCTCACCGCAATGTGTAAACACCTGTTCTGCAGAGAGTGTGTATCCCTCTTTGGCAATCACAAATACTCGAACTTCGTCTTCGCCGATGTTGGAAGGATAGGCAACAGCGGCAACCTCAGAAACAGCTTGGTGTTTGCCGACCATTGTTTCAACTTCAAACGAAGAAATATTCTCTCCTCTCATCAATATGGCAACGACAGAGCCTTATGATAATCCTTCTTCAAGCAACCGCCGAGCCATGCTATTGACGCTGGCGTTGAACTGGCTAAATGAATAATAGGTATGGTTGTAGCTGATAAATATTTCTTTCGATAGAGTCGACGGCTCTTTTTTCCAGCAATGCATTGACTGTGCAGTCTTGCGGCGACAGTTGGCCTAAGTAATTTGTTTTTTCTGCGGCCACCTTATGTCTCATTTGTGAGTGGCTGCCCACATTATGAACGTTCGTATGCCCATAATGCAGGAGCCATATTCAGGCCAGGCCTGTTTTAGAACTGATAGATAAATTCAATGCCATACGTGCGAGGAGGTGCGAGGATGATATTTTTGACGCCAAAAAGCGAGTTTACAAAGTTGGCGTAAACTTCATTTTTCAGGTGGTCTATATTTTATGGGCTTTGTTTAAATAGCTTTTTGAGAGCTACGGCTTTTTCCTCTAAAGATTTGTTGCGAAGATCTGCTATACCATTTTCACAAACGATATAGCTAATATGGCTGCCAGGTATGGTTGGTCTGTCAATTTTATCTACCAGAGAATTTTCCCGGTCTCCCCTCAGGGCGACAATGGCGTGTCCTCCAGGACTAAGTGCTGCTCCCTGTGCGAAGTTGGGAGAGCCACCCTTGCCGGAAATTTGACGTTCGCCGATAGATTCAGCATTTACATTGCCCTCCAGGTCAACAGACAGGGCGATATTCAGCGAATGGAAATTGGCGATCTTTGCCAGCCACTTAGGATTGTGGATTTCACGAGAAGACATTAAGCGAAGGTTTGCAGTTGTTTTTGCCCATTCGATAATATCGGCATCGCCGACAAGGGCCGTACCAAGAATATTTTCAGAGGGTGAAAGGCAGCCGAAATTATGTAGTTTTCGAATAGTTTCACCAACAGCACCGGATATAATTCGCAAATTGCGCCTGGTTTTCAATTGATCACTAAGGGCTTCAATAATACCGCCGACTCCAATTTGTATTGGAGTGTTGTCGTCAATTAGCGTGGCAATATGTTCTGCGCATGCGTAGTCTAGTTCAGTGGGAGGTCGAGACAAGGGGGCAAACGTGGCGGGTTTGTGTTGAATGACTTTAAGCGGTTTGTCTGCGGGAATAGTGGCCGCGCCGGGAAGAGAAGGGAGCTCTTCCCACTCCTCGACAATGATGAGTGGGGCATTATCAATAGCGCTTTGCAATGGGCCATTGGCTGTGCCGAGTGATCTTTCGCCTTTCGCATTTGGTGGCGTAGCTACTACCAGTAATGCGTCCGCTTGTAGCCTGCCACTATCAAGTACCCTGCTTATTCGGAAAGCAGACAGGTTGCAGTTTTGGGGAGGGGTTGTCAGCCCTTTCATTCCCCTGCCGGGGAAGTTAGCAACTACGCTGACCCCCGGTGTATTAAGCTGGTTCAGGCCTTCTGAAGAGCGTCTAACGCCAAAGAAAAACTCTACAGAATCAGGCGAAAACATCTGCCGAGCGAAATCAAAGCCCACGGTAGGTTCTGCCGAGCCTTCTCCAACGAGTATTCTTTTTGTTGCCATATTGGTTACTTATATCCCCGTTATGAGCGTTTGTTAATAGGGTTTATATCTTATTTTAATTATTCAACACTATTGTTGAATTTTATAACGCTTTGATCGTCATGGCAATGATTTGCTTTGGGTTACGTAGCTTTGCAGCTAATAAGAGGGAGTTGCCCAAGCTATAACACAGGTGTCTACAATACCTGACTATCAATACATTTTGATTTTAGTAGCCTAAATAGCGGTTTGTTGCACATAAAGTTATCTCTAGTTAATCAAAATCAATAAAATACAACACTTATGTTGACGATATTTAGTTTAGGTGGTAATTTTGCTCGTCAAGAATACTACGGTAATCAATGAAGGCTCTCGTAAGTCATTTTCTATCGAAGAATATTGAAACGGGTTTGCCAGCAATAAGCGCGCATTCGAAATGCAAGCAGAAAGACGGGAGAATAATTATGTCAGCTCAACCGCAAGCAAAGGCCATTAATGACGGGGCAGTATCTACAGAGGATACAAATGTTGATGAAATTTTTGCCACTTGGTTAAAGCAGTTTGGAGCTGCTTTGGAAGGTGGTGATGTCGATTCGTTGATCGCTCTTTCAGATGCGAATTGTCATTGGAAAGATCTGCTTTCATTTACATGGAGTTATCCGGTCTTTGTTGGACACGATGAAATTCGGTCATGTTTGAATGAACAGCTTCCCAAGGTTGGTGCTGGTGATGTCCGTTTGGCCGCAGGAAGGGCGGCTCCCCGATTACATAAGCGTGGCGGTAGGCAAGTAATCGAAGGTTATTTTGATTTTGATACCCGGTTAGGCAAAGGCTCTGGGTTTGTGCGGTTGTTATTTAACCCTGAAGACGCTCGTAACCCTAAAGCCTGGTCAATACTCACGTCTCTACAAGAATTGAAGGGATTTGAAGAGCGTATCAATGACCGCCGTCCCATAGGTGATGAGTTTTCTCAATATAAGATCACCGAAAACTGGAAAGAAGTACGAGAAGCGAAGAAGAGTTTTGCAGATCGCGACCCGGAAGTGTTGATTGTTGGTGGCGGGCATTGCGGTCTTATTTTGGCTTCACGGCTTGGGTTGATGGGCGTAGATACTCTTGTTGTAGAAAAGGAGGATAACGTTGGTGATACCTGGCGCAAGCGTTACCACTCGCTGACATTACACAATGAATCAGTGGCTAATCACTTTCCATTTATTCCCTTCCCTCCATCCTTTCCTATCTGGTTGTCTAAAGATCAGTTAGCCGACTGGCTGGAAAGTTACGCAACTTCTATGGAGTGTAATGTCTGGAATAGCACTAAAGTGGTGGGTGCCTCCTTTGATGAATCGAGCAAGAAGTGGACGGTTACACTTGAGAAGCCTGGTGGCACTTTGCGGGAGATTAATTGTAAACACGTTGTGTTCTCTACTGGTGTTAGCGGATCAATTCCCAAAATTCCACATATGGAGGGTATTGAAAACTTCAAAGGTGAAGTAATTCACTCGGCCGAGTTTACAACCGGTGCTAAATACAAAGGCAAGAAGGTGTTGGTAGTAGGAACGGGTAATAGTGGCCATGATGTCGCTCAGGACCTGGTGGTTAATGGTACTGGTGAAGTGCATATGTTGCAGCGTAGCCCCACTTGTGTGGTAAGCCTGGAGCCTACAGCGACAGCCGTGTATCGAATTTTTCATGAAGGGCTGAATGTAGAGGATATCGACCTGATGGCGGCATCTGTTCCTTACGATGTGCTTGTGGATACCTATCAGCACATGTGCAAGCGCGCCGCTGAAAACGACAAAGAAATGCTGGCAGGGCTAAATGCAGCGGGTATGGAAACCTGGTACGGGTCTGACAATACGGGCTTTCACATGATGTATCTTCGCGGAGAAGGGGGGTATTACATTGACGTTGGTTGCTCTCAGATGATCATTGATGGACGAATTAAGATGGTACACACCAATAACAGTGAGCACTTTGTTGAAAATGGACTGTTGATGAAGGATGGTTCCGTTAATGAGTATGACGCGGTCATTATGTGTACCGGATTTAAGAATATGCAGGAAAACGTGCGCGCTATCATGGGTGATGGCGTGGCTGATAAAGTTGGCTCTGTCTGGGGCTTCGACGATCAGTTTATGATGAAGAATATGTATCGGCATACGGCTCAGGAAAACTTCTGGATTATGGGTGGGGCACTGATTGATGCCCGTGTATTCTCTCGTTATCTGGCAATTTTGTTAACCGCCGAATTACGGGATATTAAGTTGCAGTAGAAGTGCTTGCAGGTAGCACTAGAACGATAATCTAAGCGTACGAACTACTCTGACAATCTTATGGTTGTCAGAGTGGTTTTTTTGCTTATAACAATAATCAATTTTATCGGGGTGATTGAATGAAACAGTTAACCGCTGTTGGGCGACTATCGGTTCTATCGTCGGCCTTTGTAATTGTTATGACGCTTTTGGCGTGCTCTCCATCAGAAGAATCGGGCAATGGTAGTGTTGAGCATGTAGAGGCTGCCGATTCGTCGGTCGACTGGCCCGGGATAGGGTTTAACTCTGATGAGCAGCGGTATGTAGAAATCGATCAGGTCAATGCTGAAAATATTGATCGACTTGGGTTGGTTTCCACGTTTGACCTTTCTAATTACCCCTATGTTGTTTCGGCTCCGGTAGCGGCTAACGGCATTATTTATCTCTCTGCCGGGCTTTCCGTTATTCATGCTGTTGAGGCTGAAACAGGAGAGCTGTTGTGGAAGTATGACCCTGAAGTCGCCAAAGTGGGTGGGTCTAAAATGCGGCTTGGCTGGGGCTCTCGTGGTATTACTTATGCTGAAGGCAAGATTTTCTGGGGGACTGTTGATGGCAGATTGCTGGCATTAGATGCCAAGACTGGAAAGTTGATCTGGAGTCAAATGACAGTTGAGCCGGATGATCACCGTTCGATTACCGGGCCACCACGTTACTTCAACGGAAAAGTGATTATTGGTCATGGTGGCGCCGATTACGGTCCGGTGCGGGGTTATGTGACTACCTATGATGCAAAAACCGGTGAGCAATTATGGCGTTTTCACACGGTTCCGGGCAACCCTGCGGAAGGTTTTGAAAACGATGCCATGAAAATGGCAGCAGAAACATGGACTGGCGAGTGGTGGAAGCACGGTGGCGGGGGCACAGTGTGGAATGCCATGACCTACGATAAAGAGTTAAACCGAATTTACCTGGGTACTGGTAACGGGGCTCCTTGGAACTGGAGAATTCGCAGCCCGGAAGGTGGCGATAATCTGTTTCTGTGTTCTATTGTTGCATTGGATGCCGATACTGGTGAATACGTCTGGCACTATCAAATTAACCCAGCAGAGATGTGGGACTATAATGCTGCCAATGAAATGGTGTTAGCAGATATAGAAATTAAGGGTGAACTGCGTAAAGTTGTTATGCAGGCTCCAAAGAACGGTTTTTTCTACGTTATTGACCGAGTGTCGGGCGAGTTAATTTCCGCAGAGCCCATCGCCAAGGTTAACTGGGCCGAGAAAATTGACCTGGTAACGGGGCGTCCTGTTGAGGTTCCAGAAGCGCGTTATGTTGATAAAGGGTTCTTCATCTGGCCTGGCGGTTTTGGTGCGCATTCTTGGCTACCCATGTCTTACAGTCCTAAGACTAAGTTGGTTTATATCCCGGTTGTTGAGCTGCCCGGTTATTACGATGATCAGGGAATTAATCGTAAGTCCTGGAAATCTACTCCTTATATTGAAATGAATACCGGAGTGAGCTCTGCCTTTGATTTGGAACCTACGGATGAATTTGGTGAAAGCCGATTAACGGCCTGGAACCCTGCTACTCAGAAGGCTGCCTGGGTAGTGAAAACTCCGTATGTAGTCAATGGTGGTGTTATTTCTACGTCCAGTAATCTGGTTTTTCAGAATCAGGTTGATGGTAAGTTCGTAGCGCGTGATGCGCTTACGGGTGAGCAGCTTTGGTCTTTCGACCTTGGTGCCCCGAGTGTCGCGCCGCCAATTACTTTTATGGCTAATGGTCGACAGTATTTCGCAGTTACTACAGGTTTGACGGGCCCCCCTGCCAATGCAAATGCGGGGCATATTCGGGTTCACCCACGACAGCAACCAAAGCGCTTAATGGTGTTCGCGCTGGACGGTGATACCACGCTTCCTCAAGGGGGTAGGCTGGAGCCTGAGGCGCCATTACCTGCTGAAGACTTTGTCGTTGACGAAACCAAAGTCGAGCGGGGCGTGAAAGTTTTCAATGGCACTTGCTTTCTCTGTCATGGCCCTGGGGCTGTTTCCGGCGGTAATGCTCCGGACCTCAGGTCGTCTGCGATTGTCTTGTCAAAAGAAGCTCTCACCAGTGTATTACGGGACGGGTTGTTGCGTGATCAGGGCATGCCTAATTTCAAAGAACTGACAGATGAAGATATTGTCGCGTTGCAACATTACATCCGCTCTAAAGCGGAAAGAGCATTGGCTGCCGAGTAGCGTGTCGTGTGAGTGATCGATTAACGACAAATTTGGGCAGAATCCAGCGTTTAAAGCGATGCAAAATCAACAAGGGGTATTAAGGTGAAGTTTGAGACAGGAATTGAAGGTGTTGAACACCTGAAAATGATAGATCTGAAAGACAAACTGTTTATTGGCGGCAAATGGGTGCCTTCGCATGGTGATGAGTGGATTGTCGGTATAAACCCCGCAACAGGGGAAGAGGTTGGTAGAGTTCCTGCGGCGGTGGAAGCCGATATGGATGATGCTGTTGCCGCTGCTCGCGAAGCTTTTGATAGAGGTCCTTGGCCTGGAATGAGTGTCGAGGCTCGCGCAGAAATTATTCTTAAAGCGATGGAAAATCTGCGAGAAATATCTGATGACATGGCTTTTACTCTGACCTGTGAAATGGGTTCCACTATTGGTCAATCACTTGCTGTGCAGGTGCCCAGGGCAGTAGACATCTGGGAATATTACGCGAAACATGCGTCTTCTTATCGGTGGTCAGAACGTCGGGATACCTACGATGCCCTGAATACAGATTTTGAAATTCTGGTGGAGCGCGAGCCGGTTGGTGTTGTGGTTGCAGTTGTTCCCTGGAATGGCCCTCAAATTGTCACTGCACTCAAACTGGCGCCAGCATTAATGGCGGGTTGTACCTCTGTGCTGAAACCTTCGGAGGATGCTGCTCTGTCTTTTTGTGGCTTGGCCGATGCTTTTATCGCTGCAGGTTTGCCCGCAGGTGTTCTCAATATTGTGCCTGCGGACAGGGGGGTGAGTGAATACCTGATCAAACATCCGGGCATCGACAAGGCCTCGTTAACAGGCAGTACTCTGGCGGGTAGAAGAGTTGGTCAGATATGTGCAGACAGTATGACTCGGTACACATTGGAGTTGGGTGGTAAGTCAGCGGCAATCCTTCTCGATGATGTGGATCTTGATTCGGCTCTGGCGGTGCTGGCTCCCACCATGGCTTTTTTAAACGGTCAGGCGTGTAGTGCGCCGACTCGTATTCTACTGCCTGAAAGCCGCTACGAAGAACTAAGTGAGGGAATCATTGCTGCGTTTGATGCCATGCCGTTGGGTGATCCAATGGATTTGGAAACTTTTGTCGGACCGTTGGCAGGAAAGCGCCACCAGGACAGGGTGTTGTCATACCTTAAGCTCGGCGTGGAAGAGGGGGCAACGGTTGCCCTTGGTGGTGGAGTTCCGGAAGGTTTTGATAAAGGCTTTTACGTCGAAAAAACAATATTCACGAACGTGAGAAACTCCATGCGAATTGCACGGGAAGAGATATTCGGCCCAGTGTTTTGTCTGATCGCTTACAAAGACGAAGAAGAAGCGTTAGCCATCGCAAATGATTCCGAGTACGGCCTTGCTGGCAGTGTGTGGACTTCAAATCCCAGGCGTGGTCTGGCTGTAGCTCAGAAAATTCGTGCCGGTTCGCTGGGCGTGAACATCCATACGCTGGATATGGCGGCACCCTTTGGTGGTATGAAAATGTCTGGTGTCGGAAGAGAGTGTGGAGATGAAGGGCTTGATGCTTATGTCGAAATTAAATCGATAATTGTGCCAAAAGGAGCGCTGGATTAACCAGCGCTTCGGCGTGTAAAACATCGATATTTTTTAGATCTGCTCGCAGTGATTACTGATCATTGTTTGGCTAATAGTTTATTTACTATTCAGACCGTGGGTAATCATTTTTGCCATTCCGGCACCAATTTCTTTGGCGGTCATAATACCGTTCGGTAAGAACCAGTTGGATGATGAATTTACCATTCCAATAATGCTGTGAGCAATAAGGGCCGGAGGGAGCGTCGATTGAATTTCGCCGTCCTCAATTCCCTTGGAAATCATCCGTTTTACAATCTCAAAGTATTCCTTTGAAAGTTGTTTGTTGGTAGCGAGCCACTTCTCATTTTTTGGATCGTTTATTTGGCTGATTTTTTTCAAGTCTTCCTGAACAAGAATGTAGAAAAACGGGTATTTTTCTTCAAAGGACGTCATTAGCAATTCAATCAATTTTGCAATTTTCTCGAGTGAAGAAATATCTTCACTTTCTACAGCTTTAGCGTCTTTGATGTTATCTGTCACGGCGGTAGAGAAGATGTTTTCAAACAAATCCTGTTTTGATCCCACGTAGTAATAGAGGCTGGCTCTATCCATGTTGGCTTCTTCTGCAATATCGCTGAGTTTGGTGGCCAGAAAACCCTTGCGGTAAAACACATTGCCAGCGGCTTTCAAGATTAGGGCTTTTCTGTCAGTGTAAAGCGTGTTAGCTGATGCTGCGCGTGCGTCGCGTCGTGATTTTAGCTTGCTCATTTATTGGCGATCCTTTTTTTGCATTTAAACATTCAGCTTTTTATGGTTCAGATAAACAGAAATGTATGGCGGTTTTGCCATATTTTGCGATGAGGCATTTTAGAGGTTTTGCCTTCCTGTGTCATATTCTGCTCGTTGTCGAGGAAAAAAGCCTGTTCGTCTCAAAGAATTTAACTTTTTAAGTCTGTAATAGTTAGACCATATAGGTACCTTGCATAAAAAACAACACGCATGTTGATAAAAATCAAGGAAAAGTTATACTGGTTGAAAATGGAAATATTGGCGATCAGTCTGATAATAAAGTTTTTCAGTGGGGTCTAACCTTGTTAATGTCCGAGTATATGTAATCGAAGTCTTGAGGAAGTTTATGAGTGTTGTTGAATACGAAGTTACCAGAGGCGCGGCAAGGATAACAATCAATCGCCCTGAGCAGCGGAATGCATTATCAGATGAAGTTTTTGATGAATTGATAAGCAGCATGAACAAGGCCAAGCAGGATGCGAGAGTTCGTGTTGTTGTTCTGGCTGGTGCTGGTGACAAAGCCTTTTGTGCGGGGGGGGATCTGAAGTGGATGAATGCCGATGCCAATGCTTATGAGGCCCATTACGGCAAAGCCAAACTGGCGATGTTATTCCGAACCATGTGGGAGCTGGGTAAGCCAACTATTGCCAGAGTTCAGGGTTATTGTTTAGCGGGCGGTATGGGGCTTGCGTTAGCATGCGATTTTGTTGTTGCCAGTGACAATGCTCAGTTTGGTATTCCGGAAGTGAAAGTCGGGCTGTGGCCTTACATGATCACCATTCCCTTGTTGCATTCGCTATCGCCGAAAACTGCATTGAGACTGATGCTGACGGGTCGCAGGATTTCAGCCGAAGAGGGCCATAAACTCGGCTTTGTGTCGGATCTGGTTGCCCCGGAAATGCTGGACCCAACAATTGACGAGCTTGTTGATGAATTAAAAGCTGCTGCCCCGCAGTCGGTTGCTTTTGGGCGATCTGCGTTTTACACCGTGCTCAACGCAGATATGGAACCAAAACTGAAAATGCTGGAAGCGGCTTTATCTGTTAACTCTTCTTTTCCTGATGCGAAGGAAGGTATGTCGGCATTTGCCGAGAAACGTAAACCTAAATGGGAATCAGAAGAATGAAGCAGGAGCAGTTAGGTGTTAATTGGGGGAAATGGGGTGAAGATGACGAACGAGGTGCGGCGAATCGGGTTACCCCTTTGGCTACAAAACGAGGCATCGCAGCATCCATTAGCGGTGAAGTTTTGTCGTTGGCTGTGCCTCTCAGCTCCTCTGGACCCGCTTTTGGTATGCGCTCGAAACCACAGCATTACATGACACGTGATGGCGGTGACTATGCTGCGGGCCACAAAGAAAAGGGATTTGGTTTTGCCGATGATGTGATCATGTTACCTACCCATGGTACGACACACATGGATGCGCTGTCTCATATATGGGCGGGCGGCAGAATGTGGAATGGCTACTCCTCCAACACCGTTACTAGCAAGGGTGCCAAAAAGTGCGGTATCGACAAAATGGGGCCTATTGTTACTCGGGGGCTATTTCTTGATTTTGCTGGCCCTGATGGTGTTAGCCAGTCGGATGATCACTCTATCAGTCTTGATGAATTAAAAGCAGAGTTTGCTCGTAGAGAGCTTCACGCGGAAGAAGGCGATGCCTTGCTGATTCGAACAGGCTGGCTTAAGCGCTGGCGTGAAGGGGAGGCTACCGTGCAGAAGTGGGCAGGTTTGAACCCCGAGTGTGCACAGTGGATAGATGAGCAAGGTTTTGCACTTATTGGTGCGGATAACATAGCGGTGGAATTCGGTCCTTCGCCTTTGAAATGCAATGCGGCCCCTATGCATGTAGAGCTCATGCGCAACCGAGGGGTGGTGTTTATGGAATTGCTCGATTTCGAGCAGTTAGCGACAACAGGCCGCTCGGAATTTATGTTTGTGGTTTCTCCTCTGCCGATTGTCGGTGGTGTTGGAAGCCCCATTAACCCGGTTGTCGTTCTGTAGTTGGGCTGTGTTATGAATCCCTCGAGGAAAATTAAATTCTGCGAGCTGCTGCTAAGAGATGGTATTCAGGGCTGGCCAACCGTGCTGTCAACCGCTGACAAGCTCGCCCTGGCAAATGCCATTGACCAGTCAGGCGCTGCTGAAATAGATCTCACCTCTTTTGTGCCGTCGCATATCGTTCCACAGTTTGCCGATGCCGAAGACCTGTTGGCCGGTTTTCAGGGCACTGCCGAAATCCGGGTGTTGACTGTGAATATTAAGGGTGCCGAGCGGGTCGTTGAAGCACATAACAACATCAGAAAAATAACAACTTGCGGCATGCCCCTGTCCGCCAGTGAAAAACATAATATTGCGAATTTACGTTGTGATCATGCGACACACAAAGAGCGGTTGAAAGCCATTGTAGAGGTGTTAGGTTCTGCTGGAATCAATCCCATGGTCTGCGTTGCAACAGCGTGGGGTTGTCCTCTTGACGGCGAAATTGCGCCGGACACAGTGCTCTCTCACGTTGCCTGGTTAAAAAGTGTCGGTGTTAATTCGATTATGTTGGGGGACACTACCGGCATGGCTGATCCGGCGAGAGTTTCGACGTTGTTTGGCCTTTTAATCAAGGAATGGCCGGACACTAATTTTATTGCCCACTTTCACGATAACCGGGGGTGTGGAATTGCCAATACTCTCGCGGCCATAGATGCCGGAGTAACAGCTGTTGATGGTTGCCTGGGAGGACTTGGGGGTGAGCCAACTTCGGTAGAGCAAGGCGACGTTGGGGCCAGTGGCAACGTTGTGAGCGAAGACTTAGTGAGTGTGCTTAACCGAATGGGTTTCGATACCGGTGTGAATTTGGAGCGTTTTTTGGACGTTGGCGAGCTAACAGAAAAGGTGATTGGTCGACACTTGTTTAGCAAAATACAACGGGCGGGATTGATTTCATCCGCTGCTAGTGCTGATGTTAATTAGTGGAATGAATTATGGGTGAAGTACATTTTAGTGTTGAAGATCATATTGCACTTATCGTTCTCGATAATCAGAAAAAACGCAATGCAGTAGACCCCCCAATGCGTGAAGGGCTTGAGAAAGCCTACGAGAAAATCATCAAAGATGATGATATCAGGGTGGCTGTTATTACTGGTGCGGGCGACAAGGCGTTCTCTTCCGGTGGCGATATTGATGCTTATGCCGATAAAGGTGTATTCGGCCCAGGTGCCGAACCCTTGCCGCCGATCCCCCGTCCGTGGCCAATCTGGAAGCCGTTTATTGCAGCCATTAATGGTTATGCGGTAGGTGGTGGATTTGCGCTTGCGTTGGCTTGCGATCTTCGAGTGGTGGGCAGAAGCTCAACGATTGGCTTGTCAGGTTTGCGGCGTGGTGCCGTACAAGGCGCCCAGCAGTCGCAACGCCTGACGCGATTGATCGGCATGAGCAAAGCTTTGGAGTTGCTGTTACTGTCTAAATATGTCGGTGGCGAAGAAGCTGCCGAAATCGGTCTGGCACAAGCGGTTGTGGATGATGACCAGGTGTTGGCTCATGCCATGGGTTGGGCTACAACCATTGCCAGCTATAGTCCCTGGGCTGTGCAAAAAACCAAAGAGCTGGCTTACCAGGGATTTAATATGCCGCTGGATGAAGCATTCGCCTGGGAATCTGAGGTCACTTTAGAAGGGTATCAGCGGGATGATGCTCTGGAAGGTTTTACCGGTTTTTTAAAGAACAAAAAATAACTTAATACTTAAATTGAGGAGACTGAAATGGGGCGTTTGTCTGGAAAGGTAGCAATTGTTACTGGAGCTTCGCAAGGCATGGGCGCTGCTCATGTGAAAATGATGGTTGAGGAAGGTGCGAAAGTCATCATGACCGATATTAATGATAAGGACGGTCAAGCGCTGGCTGACGAGCTTGGTGAAAACGCATTGTTTATTAAACACAATGTGGCATCTGCCCAAGATTGGGCAAAGGTGGTTGAGCAGGGTGAGGCGAAGTTCGGAACGATAAACGTGCTGGTAAGTAATGCCGGATTACTTGGCCCGGTTGCGGATATCCAAGGGACCTCCGAAGATGAGTTTCAGAAAGTCTGTGATGTCAACCAGCTGGGGGTTTTTCTGGGTATGCAGGCAGTGCTTCCATCCATGGAAAAGGCCGGTGGTGGTTCTATTATTAATGTTTCTTCTATTGCTGGTATCGCTGCTGTTTATGGTGCGCCTAACATTGCTTATGTGGCCAGCAAATTTGCTGTTCGTGGAATGACCAAGCAAGTGGCGATTGAGTATGGCCCCAAGAATATTCGGGTTAATTCTGTGCATCCCGGCTTTATCAAAACACCGATGATGGCGGCGGCAACCAATGACACCGGGGGCAAGGCTACTTCCATGATTCCCCTGTCGAGGCTTGCTGAACCATCTGAAGTTTCTAGCTTGGTTGTATTCCTAGCTTCTGACGAGTCCTCCTTTATTACCGGAACGGAACAGATTATTGATGGCGGCATGCTAGCCCATTGATGCTGTGATGAAGTTTAGTGGCCGCGGTTTATCCGTGAGTTGTTAGGGAATACTTATGCAACAAAACTCCACACCTGGCGCGGAGCAATATTCAGACCGACCATTAGTCTCTTTTGCTAATAAGGGGGTCTGGATATTTGTTGGTATTGATCTGGCAATATTCAGTTTGTTTTTTCTTGTGTTTCTGACAGAAAAAGTCGCGGCCCCCGACCTTTTTGGCCAGTCTCAACAGTCGCTGAATGCGACGATTGGGTTTGTAAACACCATTATTCTGATAACCAGTTCCTGGTTATTAGTTCAGAGCTTGAGGGCAATGGGGTCCTGTGCTGCGAAGGCTCGTTTGTTACTTGCGGGTTCGATGTTATTTGGATTGCTGTTTGTTGCATTTAAGTTATATGAGTACTACGAAAAGTTTTCTGCCGGTATTAGCCTCGTTGAGAACACGTTTTTTACGTTCTATTTCCTTTTAACCTTTATTCATTTCTGTCATGTGATTGGTGGGCTAATTGCATTGCTAATGGTTTTTAACTGGTTAAAAAGCGGGGCTGATAAACGAACGATTAGCACAGCTGAAAGCATTGGTATTTACTGGCACATGGTTGATTTGTTGTGGATTTACCTATTTCTTGTTTTGTATTTGTTGAGGTGAGGCTATGACTCTTCACAAGCTGATTGATAATGCGATACTGGTTTGGGCGCTGCTGGTCGTTGTTACACTGTTGACTTGGGTGTTAGTGGAGGAAAACCTCACCGACGTTGCTATCTATATCGTCATTATTTTGTCCTCTGCAAAAGTATATTTGATCGGTGTTTCCTATATGGAAATATTCCGGGCAAACCATATTTTTAGAAACTTCTATCATATCTGGATATTGTTAGTTCTCTTGATGATTGGGGCTTTTAAGTATGTCTATTTTTGAGTGCTGATTCGCCAGCCTTTGTTTATATCCCTCTCCTTCGTGCTATCTGCATAAAACATTCATGTAGAATAAGTTAGCAGCCTATTGTTTATTATGTTTTTATTTTTTTAAAAGCTATATATAACAGATAGTTATAGTGTATTTTTTTGTTTTCAATTATACAACACTTATGTTGACACAAAATATTAACGATGCTATTGTTTTTTCAGCATGACGTTCGCTTGTGCACGTGAATAATAATTAGAGGGGTAAGTTATAAATGGATACTAAGAAAACACACCAATCATTATTGAAAAGTGGTTTGTTGTTGTCTTCCCTGTCAGTCGCTATTTCGGGGATTGTCGGTGCTCAGTTGGCACACGCTGAAGAGGGTGAAGCCGGAGCAAAGCGGTCTATTGATGAGGTGGTTGTCACTGCCCGTCGCAAGGAAGAAAGTTTGCAGGATGTTCCTATTGCGGTGTCAGCTTTTGGAGCAGAGCAAATCAAGCAACGGGGTATAGATACAGAAGCTGATTTACAAGTGAGCACACCGGGTCTGCAGGTTAGAGTCACTAACTCGTCTAATCAGCTGAATTATTCTCTTCGTGGGCAGACGGTTGACTCATTTTCCAATTCACAGCCCGCAGTACTGGCTTACGTCAATGAAGTTCAAACGACCGGCGTTTCGGCCAGTTCATTCTTCGATATGGAGTCGATTCAGGTGCTGAAAGGCCCTCAGGGAACCCTGTTTGGTCGTAACGCTACTGGTGGAGCGGTGCTTTATCAGGCGAAAAGGCCTGAAAATGAGTTTGGCGGTTATGTCACTGCAGGTATTGGCAGTTTTGATGCGAGGGAGTTTGAAGGTGCGGTTAATATTCCGTTGACGGATGAGCTGGCGATGAGGGTGTCGGGGCTGCGTCGAACCCGTGATGGCTGGCAGGACAACCTCTACAACGGCGATGAGCTGGCAGAGGACGATACCGAAAACGTGCGTCTGAGTTTGTCTTTTAATGGCGATCGGTTGCAAAACCATTTTATGGGTTATTACGCAGAACATCGTGGGAAAACCGAAGGCTTGAAAGTGCGTAATGCCTATGAGTGTTTATCCATTGTGGGCGGAGTTTGTGCACAAGGTGAGCCGAACCCCAATAATCCCAGTATTGACGTAGGTGATTTGCTGTTTGCTTCTTTTTTATACCCTGAAGGTGTTCTGTTGGCACCCGGGGCGCTTGATGATAACCCCAGATTACTGGAGCTTGGTCAGCAAATGGGCTTTACCGGCTTCGGCAGTTATGTTGACGCGGCAAATGCCCAGCTTGACTATGACGAAGTGATTAATAATGAATCCAATGACAGCGTTATTAATCAAAAATTGTTTACCAATACAACGGTGTTTGAAATCAGTGATTCAATGACGTTGAAAAATATTATTGGTTATAACGTTAACGAGTCTTTTCAGTCTACGGATGTGGACGGTTCTCCTTTCATGTTGCTGAAAATGGGTAACGAAACAGATACCGGTGCTTTTGGTAATGGCTACCAGTATAACTATGATCAGTTTTCCGATGAGCTTCAGATATCTGGAGATTTGTTTGGTGGTGACCTGAGCTACATTGCTGGTGTGTATTACTACAAAGAGAAGTTTGAAAACAATATTCCTTTGAAATTTATTGCTGATTACACCACTGACCCTTTTGGTCCGGAGTTTACCTATCATGCTGAAGTGGAAGACGAATCCAAGTCGGTGTTTGCGCAGGCAACTTACGCACTGACTGAGGCGTTGAATCTGACTGTTGGTGGTCGTCACACGTGGGAAGAAGTGACTATTCAGCATAAGTCTGATAGTGCCTATTTTGGTTTGGTACCGCCAAGCTCGACGATTAAGGTTGATCGCCCCAGCTGGCTGATCTCATTGGATTATCGTATCAATGAAGAAAACATGGTTTACCTGGCGCATCGCGGTAGCTGGCGCACCGGTGGTTTTAACCTGACCAGTATCAATGTAACACCCAATGGTATCGTTCCAGATTCATTCAAACCTGAAAAAGCCCAGGATATTGAGGCAGGATGGAAGTTTTCGGGTGACCTCGCTGGTATTCCGGCACGTATTAACGTTGCAGCTTACAAGCAGGTGATTGAAGATGTGCAACGTACTGTGTACCTGCAGATCACTTCCCTGACCGGTAATGTGGAAGAAGCTGAAGTGAAAGGGGTTGAGATTGATGCTCAGTTTGACCTCACGGACTGGTTGGAAGTGGGTGGTGCTTTTGCCTACACTGATGCGGAATTTACCAAGCCCCTGGGTGATGTGGTGGGTTACAACTTCGAGTTTGGACCATATGCAGATGCTCCTGAGTACCAGTGGTCTGTCTACTTCATGACACAGACTCATCTGGATGGACTTGGTGACTTGACCTTCCGTGGTGATTACTACAGTAATGATGATACGTACTTTAGTAACTTGAATGATTCCATTGGCCCAGGCACTGAGTTGGATAGCTATGAGCTGCTTAATTTCCGTGCTTCATTGGCAGATATAGCGGGAACCGGTTTTACAGCTGTTGCTTTCCTGCGTAATGCCACGGATGAAGAGTATGAGCGTGGCGGTTTGCCATTAGCTGGTGTGACAGCAACCAACGCTACCATTATTGGTGAGCCTCGCACTTGGGGATTACAGGTTACTTATAATTTCTAAAATAGTTAAATTACTGATCAATGAATGAAGTCCTGGTAACGGAAGTGGTGTAATTTTAAGTACTTAATATTTCGCCACTTTTGGTTACCGTAAGTTGAATTGATTATATGCCCTCTGCGATTTGGAGGGCTTTTTCCTACTAGCTGGTGCTGTTTTAGCCCGGCTTTTGGAGCATAAGGGAGTTGCAACGGTTTGCGTTACCTTAATGGTGGCAGCTCCTGCTCATTTTTTTAAGCTGGTATGGTAGGGTGCCATGTTCAGTGTAGGGCACCATTTTTATGAGTTTTGCGCGTAACTCCGTGCAGAAAGTTCAAAATTTGAACAAATTTTTTTTAAAATAAATAAGAGGTATGGATTATGAATCCGTTAACTAAAAATACGTTGACTATCGGCTTTGCATGGTGCGGGCCGGTTTTTGTTATTACCTATTTGATTTTCTGGATTGGCTTTGGTCACAACGCGCCGCCACCGAATTTTGTTGATATGACCGGTGCTGAATTGATCGCAGAGTATTACGGCAAGTTCAATGACCATATCAAGATTGGTATGGCGGGCAGCACTGTTGTTGGGCTTCTTTATGTTGCCTGGTCGATGGTACTTGCCGATATTATGGTGCAGAACGGGGGCAGCTCTGTTTTTAGCAACCTCGAGCTTGCCGGCGGTATTTTAACTGGCTGGTTGTTGGCATTCTGCCCGGCAATTTGGCTGTCTTGTGCGACATTTGTTGGTGTTGTTGATCCTAACGTTATCAAAATGGTGCATTCTTTCACGTGGTATATCTACGATATGACTTACTGGATCACGGGTATGCAGCTGTTGGGCATTGGTTTTTATACAATATTTAATCACGAGCAAAAAGTCTTCCCAACATGGGCAGGTTGGGCAGCCGTAGCAGTTGGTGTGATATTCCTGCCATTAACATTGATTGCTTTTGTGCCAACAGGGCCTTTTGCGGTTGGTGGTAGCTGGAATTTCTTTATTGTTTTTGGCACTTGGGGTTTTGCATTTTTCTCGGTATACAGTTATTGCGTGCTGAAAGAATTGTACCGTCAGCGTTCAGAGTTGCGAGCACAGTACGTTACTCAGCCCGCTTGATTTCGTTCTTTTTTGCAATAAAAGGGCAAGCTGTTGTTTAACGGTTTGCCCTTTTTCTTATCCCCCCAACTCTCATCTGAGAGCTATTATTTATTTTCTTCTGGTACCGGTTCTATCGGTGTTCTTTCACGTTTATTTGGGCTGAAACAGGTTTTTGGCCAAACAAATTTCTTGGTATGCCTTTCCTTATTTTGGTTGTAAACGTCGATTTCTTTATTAATTATTTTTTATAAAAGAGAGTAATAGCTCGCTTAATTAGGTGTTTTTTTTCATTTCAGGACTAAATTTACACTTTTTTATAAATTGATATTTTAAATTACTATAAAAAACATTGGCTTACTTGGTTTTTGGTTTTTTTGCAGAAGTTGACATGCAACATAAATGTTGTTAATTTTATTTGCGAGCAACTACTCGCAAATAAAATTAGAGGTTAATGGGCGCGTTGACCAGCCAGAGTGCTAGCTACTGGTGCCTGTTGACTGCAAAGCTAAGAAGCTTGTCTTACCAAATAGAGGGGAATAACTATGTCTGCGCTTTCCAGCCAGTCAGGGGTTGATAGTTCTAAAACCGTTCAGCATTTTGACTCCATTATTATTGGTGCGGGGTTTGCCGGTATTAGAGCTGCTTACGAAATGCGTAAGCTCGGTTTAACGGCTTCCGTCTTTGAACAGGGCAGTGATGTTGGCGGCACCTGGTATTGGAATCGTTATCCTGGTGCACGCACGGATACTGAATCCTGGGGTTATTGTTTTTTCTTCTCTAAAGAGCTCAATGACGACTGGGATTGGCCGGAACGTATGCCGGGCTGGCAACAGGTTCAGGAGTATATGAGTTACGTGGTGGACCGTTTGGACTTGCGCAAAGACATCCAGTTCAATACTCGTGTGAAATCTGCGCATTACAACGAAGATAATAATCTTTGGACGGTTGTGACAGAGCAGGGAGAAGTTTACACCTGTACATACTTTATCAGTGCGATGGGATGGTTCGAGGTTCCGTGCAAACCGGATTTTAAAGGAATCGACAGTTTTGAAGGCGAATGGTATTTGCCTAGTCGCTGGCCAAAAGAGCATGTGGATTTTACCGGGAAGCGTGTTGGTATCATTGGCAGTGGTTCGACTGCTGTACAAATTTTAACAGCAGTTGCTAACACGGCTGAGCATGTAAGTATTTTTCAGCGTACACCAAATTATGTAATGCCTGGTCGTAATTATCCGGTGGATAGTTACGAGAACGAGTTCAAGAAAAATAATTTCGAAGCCATTATCGAGCAAACCCGAAAGCAGGTTTTTGCATTTCCCATGGATGATGCGACGGTAGCTTTCGATGATGTTGATGCCGAAGGTCAGGAGCGTATTTTTGAGGCGGGGTGGGAAGCGGGTGGATTTCGATTTATTTTTCAGACATTTTCAGATATCACCACGAATGAGCGTGCAAACTCCGCGGCCTGTGAATTTGTGAGAAAAAAAATTCGCAGTATTGTTAAAAACCCTGAAACGGCCGAGCTTCTGTGTCCTTATTATCCTATCGCATTGAAGCGGCCCCCGGTCTGTAATTTCTACTATGAGTGTTTTAACCGGCCAAATGTTGAGCTGGTTGATGTCAGTACAACACCTATTGAAGAAATTTTGCCGAATGGGGTTCGCGTCGGTGATTGTGAACATGATTTCGATATTCTGATTTTTGCTATGGGTTACGACGCCGTTACTGGTCCGCTTATGAATCTTGACGTGCGTGGGCGCGGTGGACAGACGGTCGCCGAGAGCTGGTTGCATGGTCCTCGTACCCATCTTGGTATGGCGATAGATGGTTTTCCTAACATGTTTATTCTTACCGGGCCACAGACGCCGTTTTCAAATGTCCCGCCTGTGACCGAAGCGGCCATGACCTGGATAGGTAAAGCGATTACATACATGAAGGAGCAGGGCTTTGATTCTATTGAAGCAAAGCCTGACGCTGTTGCTGCCTGGGGCAAGCTCATGCAGGATTTGGTGGATACAACATTAATGCGAGATGCCGCATCACTTGGTTCCTGGTTTATGGGGGCAAATATTCCGGGCAAACCCCATTCGGTGTTGTTCTATTTTGGTGGAGCTGAAGGCTATTTTAACGAGATAGACAAAGAAGCCGACGAATCCTTCCCTAATTTTTCTTTTTCATCTGCCAACCAAAAAATGGCTAGAGGTGCCTGATGACAGACGTGATTTATCCAGATTACACCAGCCTGAAACTGGACTGGCCGATTGAGCGTGTGCTCCGAATTACTATCAGCAGAGGAGCGATGAATTCAATGGATTATGAGTTGCATCATGATCTCGGTGGGATCTGGCGGTTGATTGATGCTGACCCCAATGTGAATGCCGTTATTGTTACCGGTGAGGGAAGAGCTTTCTCCGCCGGTGGTGAATTTGACATGGTTGATCGCATTATCAGTGATCATCAATTCCGTATGCAGATGTGGAAGGATGGCCGACAGCTGGTCGAGAACATGTTGAGCTGTGGTAAGCCGGTTGTTTCTGCGATTAATGGCGCAGCGGCGGGCGGTGGGCTGGCGGTTGCATTACTGGCAGATATTTCCATTGCCAGTAAAACCGCAAAACTGGTTGATGGGCATACTTCGTTAGGCGTGGCAGCGGACGACCATGCTGTCGCCATATGGCCTTTACTGGTGGGTATGGCCAAGTCGAAATATTACTTGATGCTTAACGAGCCGCTAACCGGTCAAGAGGCTGAGCGAATAGGTTTGGTCAGTATGGCGGTTGAACCCGAAGAGGTGATGGAAAAAGCATTATCGGTTGCCGGGCGACTGTCAAAAGGTGCTCCGGATGCCATTCGTTTTACAAAGCATGCACTGAATAATTGGATTCGCTCGGCGTGGCCCTCATTTGAGGCCTCCCTCGCTTTTGGCATTCTCGGTTTTACCGGCCCTGAAGCCAGAGAAGGGCTGGATGCTCTGAAAGAGAAAAGAAAATCAAACTTTGATCCGGAGTCTCATGTTTAGAGCATCCGGTTCAGGCTGTGTCAGCTAAAAGTCTTATGTTTAATTGAATCGAGTATCAAAAATGACAAGCAATAAAAGAACTTACATTGTAACCGGCGCTGCTGGTGGTATCGGTGGAGCTACTGCCGAAAGGTTATTAAAAACCGGCGCCAATGTGCTGGGAACCGATATTAGCCAGCGCCGCCTCGATAATTTAGTTGATCGAACCAGAGAGCTTCCTGGCAATCTGGCCATAATACGTGCTGATATTACCGGCGAAGCGGCAGCCAAGGGGGTTGTTGAAATGGCCCTGGATACTTTTGGTGATCTTCATGGAATTGCTAATATTGCCGGTGGAATGGTCAATATTCACGGTGCTTCAATGGATATTCCTCTGTCCGCCGCCGACCTGGATTATTTCCATCAGACATTCGCTTTGAATGTTGATACCGCTTTACTGATGTCCAAACATGCGGAGCCTTATTTTGAGAAGCAAGGCTACGGAAAAATAGTTAATACCGCGTCAATGGCCGCGTTTGCCAATCATCATGAGTTGGGTGATCTGGCTTATAACCCGGCCAAGGCCGCTGTTGTTGCATTGACTCAAACGTTGAGCTTGTTACTGGGCCCGAAGGGTATTCGTGTCAACTGTATTGCTCCCGGGTTGGTCAAGAGCGACAAAGTGAAAGAAACCTTCGGTCAGGGCTTTGAAGATCGACATATTGCGATCACAGCTCTAGGGCATCTCGCGACAAAACAGGATTTAGCCGAGGGGTTTGCTTTTTTTCTGGAGCCTCAATCGGATGCTATTTCCGGCGAGGTACTGCGGGTTTCTGCCGGGTTTAGATAAGTGGATATGAAAGCAATTGAGCCGGAATTTGTAAACCGAGTTGAACTGGTTATCAAGGCTGCTAATCCGGCGTATGAAAATCTGGTGGTAACGAATTTGCAGCGCGCCTTTGGTGGCAATTCGCGTCTGGCTTGGTCGTTGGATATTGCCTTTGAGCATGGTGGCCAGCTTACGCAAATACCCTGTATTTTATTGAGTCAGGTTCCGGGTCGGCATGTAGATTCTGATACCTGTGCTGAGTTTTCTGTTTTGCAAGCGTTGACCGGGCGGGGGATAAGTACGCCCGGCGCCATCGCATTGGACGCAGATGGTTTTATCAATGGAGCACCTGCAATTGTCATGGAGCGGGCAGAAGGGGAAGCCGATGCGGTCAAGTTTTTAAGGGATATAGATGGCTCGTCTCAGGCGTTAACAACTCAACTGGCAGAAAAAACAGCAGACCTGCATAATTTTGATTGGCGATCGGCAGGTTTGGTCGCAGAAGAGAATAGTGTTTTAGGGCAGATCTTGCAGTGGGAAAACACGTTCAGGGAAAACCGCCAGGAGCCTCACCCGGCCATCGTTTTTCTTTTTTCATGGTTAAAGGGAAACCTGCCGGAACCTGCCCGGTTGAGCCTGGTACATGGAGACCTGAGGCCTGGAAACTTTCTTTATCAAGGAGACCAAATTACCGCTATTCTCGATTGGGAAATGGCGCACATTGGTGATCCGGCAGAAGATATCGCCTGGATATACAGGGAGTTATGGAGCCCTTCCCGGTTCCTGTTATTGGGAGACTTTCTCAGTATTTACAGCGCTCGACACGGATTTGACCCCGGGCAGAAAAACGTCATTTTTTATCGAATTTTCAGTGAAATTAAATTTGCTGTTATCTCATTGACGGCGTCCAACTCTGTAGCACAGGGGAAGTCGTCCAATATGCGTCATGCCGATCGTGCGGCAAAAGTTCCTCAATGTCTTGAACTCTGTTTTGAGTTTATTGACTGTTTTAGCAAGGCGGCAAATCATGCTGTTACCTAACCCAGGACTATTAATAAAAAGCCTTCGTTCGAGCTTGAAGAGCGAAGTTTTACCAGCGCTTGAGAAAGGGGCCGCTTTTCGGCAGCTGAAAGCCTCGCTGCATTTACTTGAAAGGCTTGAAAGAAGCTGGGATCTGTTTCCTCAGCATGTTCAGCAAGATAACACTGATCTGGAAAAAACATTGATTGATGTGTTGGAGAAGCTGGTTGCCTCAACGGATAAGACAAGCTTTGACGATTTATTACAGCAGCTGAAAGCCATACCTGAGGTGAACAAAGTTGTTAAAGGTATTAATGACCCTGTACTTAATCTTGCTGCACAGAGAAATTTTGCTTTGCAAAATCTTCTTGAAGAGGTTCAAGGGGAGCTGGACAAGTTTGAATCAGACAAAAAATTAAAAAACGCCTGTGAGCGATCTCTGAATGAGCTATATCGCCGGATGGTTGCGCGGGATGCTATCTATGTCGGTGATAAACCGCTGATTACTGAGAAAGATTAAAGACGTTCGGAGTATTGCCATGACCTTAAATCAAGCCGATAAAGCGGTTGAACAACAGCAGTTGTCTCAAGGGCGTATCTACGGGATTCCTGTGAGGGTTGCCGAAATAAATGAAGAGTCTGAGGGGGTGATCTCAATCACAATGTGCTCCGAAGATGGTAATGACTTGCCATCGTGGCAAGCAGGTGCACATATTGATTTGGTTATTGACGACCAGTTGGAGTTGGTAAGACAGTATTCACTTTGTGGGAACCCTGCAGACAAAAAGTCGCTAAAAATAGCTGTGCTCAGGGAGCCTCAAAGTCGAGGTGGTTCCGAAGCATTGCACACCAAACTTAATGTCGGTGACAAACTGACAGTTAAGGGGCCGCGCAATCATTTCCCTCTTAACGACGCAGATAATTATCTCATGATCGCCGGAGGCATAGGTATTACGCCAATGTTGCCCATGCTGAGAGAATTAGAAAAAACCGGTAAGAACTGGACAATGATGTACGGTGGTCGTACCCGGTCTTCAATGGCATTCCTTAGCGAGCTCTCGCAGTACGGGGATAAGGTAAAAGTCTGTCCGGAAGATGAAGTTGGCTTGCTTGATTTGAATAATTATATCGGTTCTCCGAAAGAGGACACTGTTGTATACGTTTGCGGCCCTGAAAAGCTGATCAGTGCAGTGGAAAAGCAATGTGAGGATTGGCCGGAAGGGGCGCTGAATCTTGAGCGTTTTAAACCGGTTGAAATTGCCCCTGTGGGTGGCGATGTCGCTTTTGAGGTGGTTCTTCAGCAATCGGGTGTCAGTATTCAGGTAGAAAAAGATGAATCTATTGCTGACGCGGTAGAGAGAGCAGGATTTTATATTCCCAGGTCTTGTGATGAGGGTACTTGTGGCACCTGCATGACCAGAATTATTGAGGGAGTGCCAGAACACAGGGACTCTTTTTTAAGAGGCAAAATGCGGGAAGAGAACAAATACATCATGGTTTGTTGTTCTCGTGCCAGCTCCCCAAAACTAGTGTTGGATGCATAAGAATAAGAGGATGACGCAGTGTCATTAGGCAGATTCGGCGAGTTACTCAATGGCCCTCATATAGCAGAAGGGTGGCAGTTAAAAACACTGGTGCAGCCGTCACGACTGGTGGGCGCTAACGGTATGCGTTTCGGCCCTGATGGACGGCTGTATGTGGCCCAGGCATTTGGTGGCCAGATTTCTGCGTACAACCTGGACACGAGCGAGACTCAAATTGTATCGGGTGCAGATGGCCAGATTATTGCGCCGGATGATTTAGCTTTCGACTCCAAGGGTAACCTGTTTGCTACAGAAGTGATGAGTGCGCGGGTAAGCGCGAGGCGAGCTAACGGCGATGTTCAGGTCATTGCCGACAATGTACCGGTAGCTAACGGTATCGTGGTACACAATGATCGTATTTTTATGAGTGAGTTTAATCCGGAAGGGCGGATTCTCGAGCTGTTTGCCGATGGCTCTGCACCACGGATTATTGCCAACAATCTAATGATGCCGAATGCGCTTTCTATGGGACCAGACAACCACCTTTATTTTCCTCTGGTGCCTTTGGGAGAAGTGTGGCGAGTGCATGTTGATGGGGGGCAGCCGGAACGGGTTGCCGGTGAATTTAATATTCCCACTGCCGTTAAGTTCTCGCCCGATGGCAATCTGGTTATTGTTGAATCGGGTACTGGTGATGTTACGTCTCTGGATGTTTTTGGCGGTGGGCGCTCGCGATTGGGCCGCACCGCTTTTGGTATTGATAATCTTGTTTTCTCGGCGGATGGCCGGCTATTTGTTTCTCACTTTACCGATGGTGGGGTGGTTGAGATCACCACCGAAGGTAGCGAGAAGCAGTTAATTCCCGGCGGTATGCTTGGGCCTTTTGGTCTTGGCATGAATGCGGATGGAAAACTGGTAATCGCGGATGGTATGAGTATTGCCACTGTGTCATCCGCGGGCCTGGTGAGGCGGCCTGCAATGTTACTCGAGCATGGATTTCCCGGTTATGTTCGTGGTATCGCAGTCGAGGGTAGTGGCTCCTATATTTGTAGTAATAGCGCGGGTGTGATTGCTCGTTACCAGCCGGGAGCTGAAGCTGAAATTATTGCCTCTGAACTAGATGAGCTTATGGGCGTCAGTATTTTACCTAACGGTAATATTGTGGTGGCCGAAGCCGGAGCGGGCTCCGTGTTGGAAATTGACGGAGATAATACCATCAGTCATCTGGTGCAAAGCCTTCAGAGGCCAACAGGAGTGCATGCTTGTGACGATGGCTCAATCCTTATCACTGATGCCGCCGATGGTAGGGTTATCAGGCTCAAGGATGGTGTGACAGACGTATTGCTGGAGGGGCTTAGTGAGCCGCATGGCATTACGGAGATCAAGGGTAATATCTTCGTCGTAGATCGTGGCAGTCATCGCCTTATCAGGTTTGACTCCCACGGGGGTGACATAGAGATTGTTGCCCATCAACTGCCGGTTGGTATTAGTGGTGAGATGAGGGTGAATACCTTGCCGGGTATTAAAGACCTGATGCCTGGACCTCTATTGCCGTTCTCTGATTTGGTTGCGATGGACAATGGCGCTATTTGCCTCGGCGGAGATGAAGATGGCAGTATTCTGATGATCCAGCATTCCCTTTAGGTGTTGTTCTCCTGTAAATACATTCTACTTTCAACACGTTTGTTGTCACAATTTGGAGCAAATACGATTAAAATACCTTCATGCCGTTAATGATCATTGAAGGAGAAAGTCGTGCCCCGGAATTATTTTAACCTTGAAGGTAAAGTTGCGCTGATAACCGGTGCCTCCAGTGGTTTGGGTGTTCACTTTGCCAATGTGCTTGCGGCTGAGGGCGCTACCGTTATTCTTGCCGCCCGTCGAGCAGAAAAGCTGGCCGAGGAGGTATCTTCGATTAAAAGTGGGGGCGGTAAAGCCTGTTCTGTTGAGATGGATGTTGCAAAACCGGATTCCGTGCGCTCGGCATTTGAATGGATTAGCCATGAATTCGGGGCTATCGATATTCTGATCAATAACGCAGGTGTTGCCAGCGAACCAAAGAAGTTCCTTGATACCGATGAGGAAGATTGGAAGTGGGTTATGGATACCAACCTTGACGGTGCCTGGCGTGTGGCCAAGGCGGCTGCTGAAAATATGATTGCGGCGGGTAGGGAAGGTGCAATTGTGAATATTGGCTCTATTTATGGTTTGAAAACCGGCGCCTTAAAAGTGGCTTACAACGTATCCAAGGCCGGAGTGGTGCAACTGACCAAATCGATGGCCGTGGAGTTATGCAGAAAGAAAATACGGGTTAACGCACTGTGTCCGGGTTGGTTTAAAACCGACATGAATAATGAATATTTTGAAACTGAAAATGGCAAACGCTATGTTCAGGGCATTCCCGCAAGGCGGCTGGGCGAGTTGGATGATCTCACGGTGCCGCTACTGATGTTGGCAAGCGACTCGGCTGCGGCCTATGTGACGGGCAGCTGTATTACGGTTGATGGAGGTATTGCCGAGTCACCAATCTAGGCGTTGAAAACTGTTTTGCGGTTAAATTAATCCAACGCCGATACGCGCCAGCGGCGCTACCAGTTCTCCCATTTTATGGGCTTTGTCACTCGAAGCGTTGCCATCAATAGCTCGTTTTTTCACGCCTTGTAAAATAGCGGCAAAACGGAAGGCGCTGAAAGCAACGTAGAAGTTCCAGTGTGGGATATTGTCCAGCCCCATTCGCTGACAATAACCTGCCACGTACTCCTCTTCAGAAGGAATACCGGTAGCGCTGCGATCTATTCCCCCCAGCCCCTGAATTTCTGCATCGTTATTCATGCGCCACTGCATGCACTGATAAGCGAGGTCAGCAAAGGGGTGGCCAAGTGTTGATAACTCCCAGTCTACAAGCGCTAGTACCCGATTTTCGGTTTTTGAGAACATCATATTGTCGAGACGGAAGTCGCCGTGAACCAGGCTGACACGGCCATCATCTGCCGGGGTATTCGCGGGCAGCCAGTCTATCAGGCGGTTCATATCATCAATTTTATGGGTTTCACTGGCTTGATATTGTTTGATCCAGCGGCTGATCTGACGCTCGTAATAGTTGCCGGGCCTGCCGTAGTCACTCAGCCCCGCAGAATTGATATCAACACTATGCAGGGCGGCTAAAACCCGATTCATTTCGTTGTATATTTCGGTTCGGTCTGTGTTATTCAAACCCGGAAGCGCCGGGTCCCATAAAACACGGCCATCGATGTATTCCATCACATAAAACATGCTGCCGATAATGGTGTCGTCATCGCATAGCAGGTAGGTTTTGGCAACGGGCACATCGGTAGCCTGAAGTGCGCTCATCACTTTAAACTCGCGATCCACCGCATGGGCAGATTTCAGCAGCTCACCGGGCGGCTTTCGCCTGAGTACGTATCGGCCGCTGGCGGCTTCGATCAGGAAGGTTGGATTAGACTGCCCTCCAGAGAACTTGGTGGCAGTCAGCGGGCCTGCAAATCCTGACAGGTTTTCTGACAGGTATTCGGCGAGTCTGTGTTCGTCAAAGCTGGCGGATAATGTCATGGCTGTTTCCGGATTATTGATTGGCAGAATAACGGTCGATAATTTGTTTGCCCAGGGCCATTTGGTGGACCTGATCAGGGCCATCAGCCTGACGGCACCAACGTGCGTAGTTGTAGCCTTCCGCCATCATGTAGTCCTCGGTCAGTCCCCCTGCGCCGTGCATCTGCATGCAGCGGTCTATGATGGTTTGTACCAATAGCGGAACAGTGGTTTTGGTTGCTGCAATCATATCCACGGAAGCGGGCACGCCTTCGCTATCAATTTTGGCGCTGGTTTTCAGCACCAGCAGACGGGCCATTTCAATTTCTGAAAAACAGCGGGAAATTTCCTCTCGAACAGATTGGTGCTTGCTTAACAGCTTGCCGAACGTTGTGCGGGAACTGGCACGCTGGCAGGCCAGTTCCAGAGACCTCTGAGCAGTACCGATAAGGCGCATGCAATGGTGCATGCGGCCTGGCCCCAATCTACCCTGGGCGATTTCAAAGCCGCGTCCTTCACCTAATAATACGTTTTCCAGCGGCACGCGGACATTGTTGAAAATAATTTCAGCGTGGCCGATAGGCGCGTCGTCATAACCCAGAGTGGTCAGTGGGCGTACCAGCGTAATTCCCGGTGTATCCTTCGGTACCAGAACCTGGGTTTGTTGCAGATGGCGGCTGGGGTTTTCCGGGTCGGATTTGCCCATCACAATAAAGATTTTTGTGCGCTCGTACATGGCGCCGGTAATAAACCACTTGCGGCCATTGAGTACCCACTCGTTACCTTCTTTTTTAATTTCGAGCTGCACATTGGTGGCGTCGCTACATGCCACCTGGGGTTCGGTCATGGCGTAGGAAGAGCGGATTTCACCTGCCAGTAGTGGTTTCAACCACTTGTCCTGTTGCTCTTTTGTTGCATAGTTCATGAACACTTCCATGTTGCCGGTATCGGGTGCGTTGCAGTTGAACACTTCTGGTGACCAGATGACACGCCCCATCATCTCTGCCAGTGGTGCGTAGTCAAAAAAAGACAGACCGCCGTGATCGCAGTATTCTGCATGGTCTTCCGGTACAAACAGGTTCCACAGGCCAGCCGCCTTGGCTTTATTCTTTAACTCATCCATAAGGGGCAGCGGTGCGAAACGATTTTCGGCATTGTGCAATTGTTCTGCATAGGCCTTTTCGTTGGGGTAAATATTCTCATCCATAAATGCTTGAAGACGGCTTTGCAGTTGCTTCGATTTTTCGCTGAACTGATACATGGGGTTCTCCTTGGTCTGAGAAATGTGAGCTAAGAAAAGGTAATGTGTGATTGACGGCCACTCGCTAACAGATGGCTAATGTCGTTAAAGCTGTCCAGAGTAAATGATTCTCTGTTATATAAAATATTGCTGATACTACAGTTCTTGATTTGTAGGCTAATATCACGTGTACGGTCTGCGCCAAGCTCAAGTACGTTAGCGAGCATGACGGCAATTGGGCCTCCGGAACTGACCACCAGTGTTTTTTTCGCCGGTGTGTCATAAGCGAAGTTAAAGCCTGCGATGACTCTTTCACAAAAGCTTTCCCAGCTGTCCTGGCCATCTGTTGCTATCAAACCTTTCATCCAATAGGTTAGTGCCAATTTCATATTGTGGAAATAATCTCGCCGCGCATGATCAGTTTCAATCCACAGTTCGGGGTGCTGGTCCCGCAACGGATTTAGCAGGCCATCAAAACGGTATTCATTTAATCCGGCATGAAGCTCAAAGTTGGCTTCTGCTTTCAGGCCTGCCATGACACCTTCAGCGGTTTCACGGTGTCGTACCATAGTGCCCAGTACAACACGGTCGAATTGTTTGTTTATTTCACGTAGGTGCTTTCCCAGCCACAAACTCTGTTGGCGACCAATATCACTTAATTGATCGTAATTTTTGGAACCAAATGACGCCTGGCCATGACGCAGTAACGTGATTTCTGCCATAAGAACAGCGACGTAGTTGTGTATGAGTGTGGATGATTATAGAGTTGTATTTAAAATCATTCTAATTAATTATTGTGATAGGTTATCATTTATTTAATCAATGTTTAAGGCCGGTGAAAAATGCGACTTGAAAAGGTAGACCTCAATCTTTTTGTGGTACTTGATGCGATTTATCGGGAGGGCAGTGTGACAAAGGTGGCCGGGCTGCTGAACCTTACACAACCCGCGGTAAGCAACGCATTAAACCGATTGCGGCAGGTGTTTGATGATCAGTTATTTGTTCGGACGCCAGCAGGCATGGTGCCAACACCCGTCGCAGACAGTGTGATTGCGGATGTGCGTAAAGCTCTGCAGCTGTTGGGCGATAGTGTTGGGGCATCAGCCCGCTTTGACCCTGAAGCCTCTGCCAAAAACTTTCGTTTGGGTATGAATGATATGGCCGAAGCGCTGGTCTTGCCGTCGTTGCAAAAAAGGTTAAAGGAAATAGCACCGGGGGTATCAATAACCAGTTATTACACCGATAGAAAACTGGCGATTGAAGAGCTTAAATCTGGCAGTCTGGATTTATTGCTGGATGCTCCTCTGGTCAACGCCAGAGAGTTTGGTACCCAGTTAGTAGGGCAGTTAGCGTATGTTGTTGTCATGAGCCGCTCGCATCCACTGGCCGGGAAAAAACTAACTGTGCAAGATTACTTGTCAGTTGATCATCTACATGTATCCAGCCGGAGGCGAGGAAGAGGGCAAGTGGATATAGCGCTTCAGACGTTGGGTGAAAAGCGAAGAGTAGCTATGCGTGTACAAAACTACTTGGTGGCAGAAAGGGTTACTCAGCAAACAGAGTTATTGTGGACGGTGCCGAAGGCTTTGGCTGTGACTACAAATTTGTCCATCTCAGAGGTTCCCTTTGATGTGGAGCCTCTTACCTGGAATTTGTTTTGGCACAAAAGTGCAGATGATGATCCCGCTACCCAATGGTTGCGGGATCAACTTTCTGGTATTGCGAAACAGGTGTTAGCGGTTTAGGGAGCCTTTGATTTATTCCAACCGGTAGTCATTGCGAGCCAAGCGACGCAATCCAATTAGCAGAAAGATAGGATATTTTTAGATTGCCACGTCATTTCGTTCCTCGCAATGACTCATTAATCAGCGGTTCCTTAACTTCAGAATTGGATGCTTTAGGAGCAGAGCACGTCCGATGCATGGGCGGTATCAAGGAACTCTTTCACCGCACAGATCTTGCCATTGCGAACAATATGCAGGAAGTGATAGAAGTTGTTATACACTTTGCCGTTGGTCATTTTGGCATAGGATTCAGCTTCCATCGCTACTCGTTCCCCTTCGGCGGTCCAGCCTGAAGGGGTCATGGTAAGGCCGTCAACCGTATTGCCGGAAACGCCATTTAATAGTTGTTCAAATTCTGCCTTGTTCATAGTTCCTGCGAGAGGGAACTGTTCTTTGTCGCCAAGTATCCACCAGCTGAATTCGTTGTCGTCCAGTAGTGATAAAGCTGTTTCGTATTCTCCTGTGGAAAATGCCTGCCAAAACCTGGCAACTACTTGTTTGTTTTCTTCAATGCCCATGAAATGTGCTCCTTGTTTTTTTATAAAGGGGTTGATGTCAATTGAACGTCTGCGTGCGGCTAAACAGCAATGGCTTCAACAACCGGGGTAATGCTGATTGCCGTGCCATTTAGCTTGGGGACACCTGAGAGTGGGTCTGTCTCGTTACTCTCGTTCGAGATCAACACGTTTCTATTGGTGCCTCCCTGGTTATCAATTTTTCCGGGGTTTTTCGGGTCGAAGGTGTGGCCGCCCCAGCCGTGGCCCATGACGGCGACACCCTGACGAACGGAGTCAGTGATGCGTACGGTAGCGTTGATACGGCCAACTGAAGAAGCAACCAGAACCTGTCCATTATTATCACAACCCAGTTTTTTTGCGTCATCGGGGTTTATTTCAATAATATCGCCATCCGGGTTTTTCATTTTCTGCGCCGAGCCGTGAGTCAGCCAGGAGTTCATCATGTGCTTTCGACGTTTATTAATCAGCAATAATGGGAACTGTCCGATATTGTCGCGCTGTTCGGGCATGGCAATAATTTCTTCCAGTCGCGCTCTGAAAGGCTTCGGAACCAGATTGACTTTGCCATCTTCAGTCGGCAGGTTGTCAAGAAAGTAGTTGAAGTCCGGCTGTTCGTCGAGCAGTAAACCATGTGGTGCGCTTTCTACGGCTTTGTAGGTGGTAACGCCGCCTTTTTTCAAGAGCTCTGTCATCAGTGTTTTTGGGCTGAAACCGTTGTAGGGGTTGCCAGTCAACTTACCCCAGGCATTCATCGCCTTTACCAGTAAATTGAGATGCTTTTTACCCATCAGCAATGGTTTGTTCATTTTCAATGTTAAGTCACGAAAGAACTGCCACTCGTAAGGAACCGTCGCAGGTTTTTCCACCGCTTTGCGCATTACCTGTGCATTGGGTTGAGCATTCAGGTCCCGGACCAGAATAGCCATATCGTCAGTTTCGAGAAAGTGCGTAGCAGGAATTAACCAATCGGCATGACGATGGCTGTCGCGCTGAAAGCTGTCTACGCAAATAAGCAAGTCGAGTTTTTCCAGAGCCTTATCCAGCTCTTCACCCTGAGGGCCGGAGATCACTGGATTACCGCCAACGATAACGAAGGCCTTTATCTGGCCGTCCCCGGGAGTATTAATTTCATCCGGAATTTCGGTTACTGAGAAAAAACCGGCTACGGATGGTGTTTTGCGTACCCGGCTGGTCAGGTGTTGGGTGGGAAACAGTTCACCACCATTTTTAAGCAAATTCATGGCTCCGCGGGTGTGAAACATTCCTCCTTTGCGGCGCATATTGCCGGTAATCAGGGTGAGAGCCTGGGCGAGCCATATTGTGATTGAGCCGGTACTGCTTTGTCCCGCCCCGGTATTTGCCATACAGGTGGCAGAGCTGGCGTGGGCAAACTCGTCAGCTAGCCTGGTGATAGTTTCCACGGGGATGTCGCAGCGGCGACTGAGAGACTGAAGGTCTGCAGAAGTGGCCAGCTGCCGCAGCTCATCAAAGCCATTGCAATCTTTCTCTGCTTCTTTACTGTGCCAGTTGTTGTTGAAGATCACATGCATCATACCGAGCACTAGCGCCCAGTCGGTATCAGGCAGAGGGGCAATGTGTTCCGAGGCTTTTTTGGCAGACTCAGTTTCTCTCGGATCAACAATAATCAGTTTGCCGCCTGCTTCTTTGGTTTTCAGCGCTCGCTTCCAGCCTTGATTAACAGCATAGAGCCAGCCAAATTCACTGATTGCAGGGTTGGCGCCTATCATCATCAGGTATTGGCAGTTATCGACATCCGTTTGCAGCATAGCCCAGGGATGGTTATACATGTGCTCCGATACAATATGCAGTGCATTTTGGTCCAGTGAACCGACAAAGTAGCGACTTTTGGTTTGTATGGCATCAAGAAAGAGGTTAAGAAAGGCGTAAGTACTGGTGTTGGATGTGGTCGGGTTGCCGACATATGATCCCACTGCATCGGGGCCGTATTGATCGATAATGTCGTTTAACTGTGCAGATAACTCGGTCAGCATTTGCTGATAGCTGACCTCAACATATTTGTCACCAACCCGTTTCATCGGGGCTTTGATTCGTAAAGGGTGATCAACTAAATGATGACACTCAGCCGCTTTGATACAGAAATCACGCCAGAAAAAATTATCTTTATCCGGTTCGACTTTGGTAATTTTGTTTTCTTTTGATGTTACTTTCAGGCCACATGATGCGACACACAGCATGCAGTGGGTGTAGGTGGTTTGGGTAGCTTCAGTCATTGTCTGGTTACTCCGCCGTTATGTCACTGTTGGTTCAGCTTTATGGTTCAGCAAGGCTGTAACGGCTGGCCATGCTGTGAAATTAGTGTTCACAGGCTCTAGTACGTGGTTTTGTAGCTTTGTCTTGTGCCTGTTTTTGCCGATAGCTCAATAGCTTCGAGCAGACGGTGTCTGACCACAGCATCGTCAAAACCGGGCAGCGTTTGTTGACCGCTGTTGAGATCTTCCATCAGATGCCGGTATGCGCGAGCGACGCTTGCGGGAGGCCCGTCGGGCAGGTCTGTATCGGCAATATTGTTGTATTTCTCAGGTACAGGCATCGATTGCAGTTCGGTTTCTGAACCCTGGGCACCTTTTAGGCTGAGGGGTAGCATTTGAATATGGCCGCCGTCGGCGCTGATCACAAGATCACCTTTGGTGCCGGTGATTTCCCAGAGGAAATGTGTGCCGCGAGAATAACCACCGCGGAAGTGAACAGAGGCAACTGCGCCGTTTTCCAGTACGCCGTTGATGGCAATCTGATCGGCAACATCGCAATCCAGTTGTTCTCCTGTTTCCACCAGAGTGACTTTGGGGCGCCGGGTGGCAGTTGTTGCTGACAATTCGTTAAACTCGCCCAGACACCAGCAGAACGCATCTATGGTGTGGCCAAAAGGAATGGTTAACATCGATGCGCCATTTTTATGGTCCAGCAGGTACGTATAGCATTGCTGAACGTCCGCTCCCCAATTAATGGCATCGGCAACGATGGTAGATGAGAGGACTTCGCCAATATAACCATCGGCAATCAAGTCTTTTACATAGCGGATGACGGGGGCTGACCGGGCTTGCAGGCCGACTGCGGCAAACACCCCTTTGTCTTGGGCCATGCGCGCCAGCGCTTCTGCTTCTTCGAGACCATTGCCGAGAGGCCACTCACAATATACTGCTTTGCCCGCGTTGATGGCGGCGGTTGCCAGTTCCAGGTGGTGGGGTACCTTTACTGTGACTGCGACAAGGTCAACTTCCGGACACGAGACCAATGATTCATGGTTATCAAAAGCCAGAGCAACACCAAATTGTTTGCTGGCCAGCTCGGCAGACTCTTTGCGGCTGGTAGAAAGGGCTATGAATTCAAGTTCTTTCAGAGCGGTTAATGCCGGGATATGTGCGTCCGATGCCCAGCCTCGATCCGGGCTGGCACCGATAATGCCAACACCAAGTTTTTTATCCATGAAAGGGTTTTTCCTCGTTTCTTATTTTATTCGTTGTGCTTTTTCACCTGATTCTAAATCGCTATCAGAGGGTTACTATGGCTTGATGAGCAGCACTCATTAAATCATCGTCTTTGTAGCGAGTCTATAGTGATAGATTTGTTAATACTGCCATTTTTAACTTTTACGGCAGCTATAAAAATATTTAGCTAAGCTTTATTTAATCGTTGTTTGTTGCAACGAACACCCCAAAGGAACTCTAATAAGCGGCTTTGCATAATCGCTGTTTTTATTTTTTCTAATCAAAAGAGGAGGGTGTGATGCCGGTAGACACCACATTAATTAATGACGAGCAGCAAGCCTTATTGGATCATGCTGACAAGTTTGCCCGGGAACAGTTATACCCTCTGGCTGCAAAAATGGATCGGGAAGAGTACTGGCCTCAAGGTGTTATGAAAACCCTGGGCGATTTGGGTTTTATGGGCATGACCATTCCGGAGGAATACGGCGGAGTTGGTTGTTCGTTGTTAGAAGCAGGTTTGGTTCTGCAGGCGTTTTCTCGCTGGAACCACGCATTTGCCTTGAGCTGGGTTGCCCATGACAACCTGTGTGCGAACAATATTTATAACAATGGTTCGGAGTTTGTGCGTCGCAAATATTTACCCAGGCTTTGCAGTGGTGAGCATACGGGTTGTCTGGGGCTTACCGAACCCGGTGCTGGCTCGGATGCTTTGGGATCGATGCGAACTCATGCGGTTGCCGATGGCGATGAGTTTGTTATCAATGGCAGCAAACTCTATATCACGAATGGCCCCGTGGCCGATATCTGCCTGCTGTATGCTAAAACGGAACTGAACAAAGGCTCAAAAGGTATTACTGCATTTGTTGTGGAAACAAATTCACCAGGATTCAATGTGGCCCAGAAATTGGAGAAAATGGGGTTTCGTGGCAGCCAAACGGCGGAGTTGGTGTTTGAAGATTTACGTGTTCCAAAAGAAAATATTATTGGCGAGCTTCATCAGGGGCACAAAGTGGTAATGAGCGGGCTTGATTTTGAGCGCGCTCTGATAGCACCGATTAGCTTGGGGATAGCCGAGCGGGCGCTGCAACTGAGTGTGGCGTATGCGAAAGATCGTGAACAATTTGGTCAGTCAATTAGCAGCTTCCAGATGGTTCAGTCCCACCTCGCGGATATGTATGTGTGGGTTGAGAGCATGCGAGCACTGTGCACTGATGTGCTGGTTGAAGTCAGTGGTGTTAGCGAAGCCGAGGCTGGCAGGGGGCGTATTCATGCGCGGACAGCAGCTTCGGTCATGTATTGTGCCAATACCTGTGCCCAGGTTTTGAATAGTGCTGTTCAGGTTCACGGTGGCAGTGGTTATATCTGGGAGACGGAAATTAATCGACTGTTTCGTTCTATTAAACTGCTGGAAATTGGAGCGGGCACAACGGAAGTCAGAAAAATGATAATAGCCGGGGAGTTGTTGCGTTGATCAACGAAAACAAAGCTGAGACTGAATTTGGAATCAGTGACGACGCACTAAAGTCTTTACAAAATATCTACCGATCAGACCTATTCAAGGGTAAAACAGTATTGATCTCGGGCGGTAGCAGTGGTATCGGTAAGGCCATGGCCTGGTTGTTTGCCCGGCTGGGCGCCAGCGTCGCAATCGCCGCGAGAGATCAGGAAAAACTGGCAGAGGTTCAAGCAAAGATGCGCGAGCAGGGCTTGAATGTTCATGCTTATGGGCTGAATATCAAAGAAGCTGATGATGTTCGCCGCATGCAGTCCGAGGTCATTCACCAGCTTGGTGGTTTCGATGTGCTGATTAACAGCGCGGGCGGACAGTTTCCGTTGCCGGCAATGGATATATCCGACAATGGTTGGCGGGCAGTGATTGATACTAACCTGAATGGCACCTGGTACATGATGCAGGCAGCTGCGAGATATTGGCGGGATCAGAAGATGCCAGGCAATATTATTAACATTGCTACAGTCATTGATCGTGGCATGGTCAATATGGCACATACTTGTGCTGCCAGGGCAGGGGTTATTTATTTGGCAAAAACGGTTGCTGTTGAGTGGTCTGAATACAACATTCGGGTCAATAATATTGCCCCGGGTGTTATTGCTTCTGAGGGGATGAGGGTTTACTCGGATGAAGCTCGGGCGAAATTCCCCAATTCTAATCCAATGAAGCGATTTGGCTCTGCTTGGGAGGTCGCGCAAGCAGCGGTGTATCTGGCGAGTGAGGCTTCGGCCTTTACAACCGGCGACACTCTTACCGTGGATGGTGGTGGACGACTTTGGGGTGAGCTGTGGACCCACAGCAAACCGGATTACTTCAACGTTTAAAGGATATGATCGGCGTCAGCCTGCATTAAGCTGATTCAGTATCAGGACGAATATAAAGATGGTAGTAAAAGCGGCAAGTAAAGCGAAGCGTCCTTCGAAAGAACAACGCAGTCAGGACATATTGCATTCCGCTCGGGAAGTCTTTGAGACTCGCGGTTACGAGAAGGCTACTGTGGCTGAGATAGCGGCTAAATGCGGTGTGGTTGAGGGTACTGTATTTTCACATTTTGGCAGTAAGCGCCAGTTGGTGTTGAAAGTGATGGAAGCTTTTTATGAGCAAATCACACATCAGATTGAAACCGGTATTCGTGATATCGAAGGTGCGCGAAATAAACTGTTCTATGTGATTTGGAGTCACTTGAATGTGGTTTCCGAGAATTCGGCGATTTGTTCGGTAATGTTACGTGAGTCGCGAGGTGTCGAACATACTTTCATGAATGAGCTGAACACCTTCAACCGCCGTTATAGCCGTATCGTGGGTGATATCGTCGAAGAGGGCATTAAGGACGGTATTATCTACAGTGATATCTCGATTGTTCTGGTGCGAAACACCGTGTTTGGTTCGATCGAGCATTACATGTGGAGCATGCTGCATTCCAATGATGAGATGAATGTCGATGCCATAGCCGAACAGCTGACAGATCTTGTGTTCTATGGGATCAGCTCAGAATCAAAAACAAAAGTAGCGAAACAGGCAAAGGATGATGCCGAAGTACGCCAGCTGATTGCTCGTCTAAATAAGCTACTCTAGAAACACGCGGCTCCGTATTTTTTATGACGGGATAATTTTGAGTCTAACTTTGTTTGAAATCTAGTTTGGTTTATTTTTCACATATAATTTGAGTCTGACTCAAAATTTAAATACTATACCGCTTGTTGCTTGATTGGTCGTCCGAGAAGACGGTTAGTTGGAGGGGTAAATAATGAGCCAGTTGTTTAAGAAAGTTCTTGTCGCCAACCGTGGCGAAATTGCACTCCGGGTGTTGCACAGTTTACGTTCTTTGGGAGTCGCCTCTGTGGCAATTTATCATCATAGTGATCGTCACTCACCCGTGGTGACGGGTGCTGACGAGGCGGTGGAAATTGTCGGTGATACACCAAGTGCTGCACATTTGGATATCGAGCAGATTATCCGTATTTGTCAGAAGTTGGGGGTCGATGCAGTGCACCCCTGCTACGGTTTTTTATCTGAAAACACGCCGTTCGCCAAGTCTTTGGCTGAAGCAGGGATAACCTTTATTGGCCCTTCAGCCTCGGTAATTGAATTGATGGGAGACAAAATTGCCTCGCGCAATTTTGTTGAGTCGCTAGGGTTTCCGGTACCGCCATCCGTCAGCCTCGATATCGATGACCCCGAGTTTATGGTTGCCCTGAAAGGCATGGAATTTCCTGTGGTAGTAAAAGCTTCTGCGGGTGGTGGTGGCAAGGGAATGAGCATTGTTAATTCCCCGGAAGAATTTCAGGATGCAGCCAGGGTGGCAGCATCGGAAGCTGCCAAATATTTTGGTGATGGTCGAATTTATGTTGAACGGTATTTCGCCAGTGCCCGGCATATAGAAGTTCAGGTTTTGGGTGACGGCGCTCATGTGATTCACTGCGGTGAAAGGGAGTGCTCTATTCAGCGCCGCTTCCAAAAGGTGATTGAAGAAGCGCCATCTGCGGCACTTAGTGCCGAAAAGCGCCGGGAAATTTGCGACGTGGCGGTGAGTATTACAAAAGCTGCGAAATACAGCAGTGCGGGTACGGTTGAGTTTCTGTATACCGATTCCGGCGAGTTTTTCTTTCTGGAGATGAATACACGTATTCAGGTAGAGCACCCGGTTACTGAAATGGTGTACGGGTTGGATCTGGTGGCACAGCAAATTCTTATTGCTGCTGGAGAGCCGTTAACCCTCACTCAGGAGTCAATCATAGCCAATGGGCATTCAATTGAATGCCGGATTTGTGCTGAAGATGCTTTCAATAATTTTATGCCTGAAACGGGTAAAGTTTTGTTGATAGAAGCGCCGGTTGGTGAGGGTATCCGATTCGACAGCGGTATTTACGCCGGGCAACGCGTAACCACAGCTTTTGATCCTATGCTGGCTAAACTTGTGGTGCAGGCTGAAGACCGCGAATCTGCGCGATTGAAAATGATACAGGCTCTTGGCAATCTCGTGATTCTCGGGGTGAAAACCAACATTGATTATTTAATTGAAGTGTTGCAGTACCCATCATTCATTTCGGGTGATTTTGATACCAGTTTTGTACACAAGCACCCCCTTAGTGCTCCGGGAGTGAGTGATCAAGAGCGAGATGCCATTCTGGCGCTAGCGTTGCTTACTGATCGCGAATCACGCCTTATCGCAGAAGCGACGCCCGAACTTTATCGTTCCATTGGCGAGTGGAGAAATTGATATGAAACCGGTGTATCGATTCAATTCAGAACAATACTCTGTGCACCCCGTGCGTTGTCTCAATGGTCTTACCCTCAACATCGATGGGCGCCAGGTACATGCTCATGTGGACTGGCAGGATAACAGTCAATGCTTGCTGACAATTGCCGGTAACAGCTATCAGGCCTATGCAGTGCAGGATGACCAGCAGCTTTATATTCATTTGGCGAATCGCACTTGGGTTCTGGATATTGTGGCCGACGAAAGTGATCTCGTTGCCGCGGGTGCTGCCGGCAGTCGCGAAGACGCGCCAATGCCCGGTGTGGTGATCGAATTACGGGTGTGCGAAGGGGACACTGTTGCCAACGGCGACACACTACTGCTGATTGAAAGTATGAAGTTGCAGATAGAAATAAAAGCGCAGGCGGCTGGAGTTGTTACCCAGTTGCCGTTTACCGCTGGTGCCAGTTTTAACAAAGGTGACCTGCTGGCAGCAATTGATGTTGCCTCGGAGGAATCAGATCAATGAAACGTATTCAGTCAAGGCTCAACATCCAATCGTCGGAATTTAAACAGTATCAGGCACACAATCAACGAATCGTTGGTCAATTCCATGAGAAGCAAAGGCAGGCCCGTTACGAACGGCCGCAACGCGATATTGACCGTTTGACAAAGCAAAACAAAATGATGCCGCGCGAACGATTTGAGTTGCTGCTCGATCCCGGCACGCCATTTCTGGAGTTTTCTTCGCTGGCTGCCAATATGGCCTACGACGGGGGTGCTCCTTCGGCTAGTTGTATCAGTGGCATTGGGGTAGTGGGTGGTCGTGAAGTTATGATTCTGGCCAGTGACAGCTCGGTAAAGGGTGGCGCCTGGTACCCGTTAACCGTGAAAAAAATGGTGCGGGCGCTGGATATCGCTATTGAAAACCGTTTGCCGGTGATTCACATGTGCGACAGTGCCGGGGGCTTTTTGCCGCTGCAGTCAGAGTTGTTTGCCGACAAATACATGGCTGGTCGGATTTTCCGCAACCAGACCCAGCTTTCAAAACTTGGCTGCAAGCAATTATCGCTGGTATTTGGCCACTGTACCGCCGGTGGTGCTTATATCCCGGCGTTGTCGGATTACAGTGTGATTGTCGAAGGTACTGGAGCGGTTTTTCTTGGTGGCCCGGCGTTAGTCAAAGCGGCGACAGGCGAAGAGGTTACTGTGGATGAACTGGGTGGTGCACGGATGCATACTTCCGTTTCCGGTACTTGCGATTACTACGCTCGCACCGAACAGGATGCCATCCGTATTGGTCGTGAAATCGTGATGCAGTGGGAACAAAAACCAAAATTTCAGCTGCAACGTGAACAACCGGAAGATCCCTATTACGACCCGACAGAGCTCTACGGCATTATTCCTGATGATATAAAAAAGCAATTTGATATGCGCGAAGTCATCGCCCGAATCGTGGATGGTAGTCGTTTCTCGGAATATCAGCCGAATTATGGTGAAACGATTATCTGTGGTTTTGCCAATATTCAGGGCTATAAGGTCGGTATTCTGGGTAATAACGGCGTCCTGTTCAGTGACAGCTCACTGAAAGCCGCTCATTTTATGGAGCTTTGTAACCAGAACCACACCCCTCTGGTTTTTTTACAAAATATCACCGGGTTTATGGTCGGTAAGGAGTATGAACGTACCGGAATCACTAAAGACGGCGCTAAAATGCTGATGGTTCAGGCTTGTTCGGAAGTGCCCAAATTTACGGTGATGACTAATGGATCATTCGGCGCGGGGAACTACGGCATGTGTGGTCGGGCATTCGATTCTCGCACGCTGTTCAGCTGGCCCAACAGCGAGATTTCGGTGATGGGTGCAGAGCAGGCTGCTGGCGTTTTACTCACCGTTAAGCTCGCCCAGTTGAAGAAGCAGGGAATTGAACCCGACCAGAAGCAATTGGAAGACATTCAGGCTGAAGTAATGAGTAATTTCGAAAGCCAAACGAACGCCTATTTTGCCACTTCCGAAATTTGGGATGATGGTATTATCGACCCGTTGGCAACCCGCAATGCACTGGCTATTTCTATTGAAGCTTCGCTCAATGTGCCTTTTGGCGATCCCAATTACGGTGTATTACGGCTTTAGGCATTCCCTATATTTCAACGATACCAACTTGAAGAACTGACTATGAAAACAATAGAACTGAGTGACCCGCGTGTAAAAGTGCAACTGAAAGAGGGTGTTGGCACAGTGTTGTTTGATGACCCTAAAAATTTTAACGCGCTTGATGCCGGTAGTTGTGGTGCTTTTGCACAGGCGGTCGGTTGGCTCGACTCGCAGCCGGAACTGCGAGTGGTGTTATTGCGCGCCAGTGGTAAAGCCTTTTCAGTGGGCGGCAGTATTGCCATGTTTTCCGATGCCGGTGATCAGGTAGACGAGCTGCTTCGGGAAATGACCAAGCAATTTCATGATGCAGTGGCCTGCCTGATGCGTATGGACGCTCCGGTGATTGCCGTCGTCAATGGGGTTTGCGGTGGTGGCGGTGCGAGTTTGACTTGCATTGCTGATATGACAATTGCCGCAGAGTCCGCAAAAATCACCTTTGCCTACACGCTATCCGCTATCTCACCTGATGGCGGCTCCACATTTGCTCTGCCTCGCATTGTCGGTATTCGCAAAGCTTATGAGTTGATGGTGATGAACCCCACATTGAGCGCCGAAGAAGCCAAAGAGCTGGGCATTGTCACCCGCGTAGTGCCTGATCAGGATCTCGATTCCGAGGCAGAGAAACTTGCTCAGTATTTGGCAGCAGGGCCAACCCGCGCATTTGGTGCAGTAAAGCAGTTACTACTGAAGACCCTCGACCAGAGTCCGGAAGTTCAAATGGGCGATGAAGGCGAATCAATTGCTACATTAGCAGTTGGCAAGGATGGCCAGGAAGGTATTCAGGCCTTCTTACAAAAACGCAAACCTCATTACGAGGGGCGTTAGTTTGCGGGGTTAGTTTTTTCTGCGGGTGAGTGATGATCTCACAGATTTGTGAACTCCGCGCCCCATAATTTTGATGCGGTCTTCCATAAAGTCGACACCGTAGAGAATCATCACTACCAGCAGGGCGAGTTTTATGGCGGGAATGATATGTTCCGAAGCGATCATGACGCCCAGTGCGGCCAGCACCCAAATAGTGGCTGCCGAGGTGACGCCAACCACTGCACCGTCCTTAGCCAGCATAACGCCTGCACCTAAAAAGCCGATGCCGGTAATAACCTGGCCAACCACCCTGGAGGGGTCAATCACATCTCCTTTCAGGAGGAAAGCGGTCGACAGAAAAAGGTAAGTGCCGAGTGTGATTAGCGACGATGTTCGAATGCCTACCGGTTTACCTCTTAGTTGCCGTTCAAGACCAACAATAGAGCCGCAAAAAATGGCGGCACCTATTGCATGCCAGTCATAGGGAGCGATGTCTAAAAGCTGGCCTGGTGCCATATCCGGTTACCTTGTTATTTGAAAGTTATTTGATTGCATGGACGATAAAGCTGTCAATAATATGATTGGTCGCTGGTTGCATAAATGACGGCGTTATTTTTTCCGGAGCGAGTAAAAAGCCTTTATCTATCAGTCGCGAGATATAGGGCAGGTGGGTCAAGGATGTTTTGCCCGCGAGTAGGTGTGTAAAGTCAGGCACGGTCTCGAATGCGTTTAACATGAGATGGAATCCCCGCAAATAGAGGTAGTCTTTGGTCAGGCCTCCACCACGATAAATTCTGGCAGTAATCGTAAAAGCTGTGTCATCGTCGAGCAGGAAGTCTTCTTTTAACAGCATGAATGTTTTGCGAAAACTCTTCTCCTTAATCATTGATTGAACAGCCAGTACTCTCAGGGCGAGAATTTTCAGACGTTTAACCGTCATGTAACCGGCCCGGTATTCACTGAGAATCGCCAGTCCTTCCTGTGTCATGGTGTTTATGGGGCTGCCCAGAGACAGGATATGTAACGGCTGGCTGCGCGCATTGAGTGTTGTCGCCAGATGTACCCCCAGCTCATGGTGTGCCAGTGCCATGGTGTCCTGTCGGCTGATTCTGGCGGTACTGTTGATTTTTACGGTCGTGCCAGAAACCAGTGCCTTGGCCATCATGTTGTCATCTATTTTTATTTGATACTGGTAACCTTCGCGGTCGGCGAAGTCGGTCAGTATCGATTTGATCTCGCCAGTTTTCAGCAGCACTTCCGTGTCTGGTTTCTGGTGTCCCTCATATTGTTCCGGCAAGTGCAGAATGAAGTTCGCATTGCGTATATCTTTCTCTGAAGGTTCACCGTAATAGCGCAGGGAGTCATAGAGAAATTCATCGTTACCGATGGATTTATATTGATCTATTTTGTCGACATAGGAATTGATGACGTCCATATAAAGTTGACGTAAATCGGCGTCTTCAATTTTTTCCAGAGGTAGCTCAAACAGGCTTCGTTTCAGCGTAAAGGCATCGATACCATGACTGCGATAAACAAAAGTGGGCTCTCTGGAGTAGTGGTGTTCCAGGAACTGTTGTTTTTGCTCACGGTAGTTGAGAGGGTTAACGGCATTCAGAATGTCGACCGGGCTCACCAGCTCATGTAGCCTGTTGTCTATATCAACAACGGTTGCTGGTATGTGTTGCTCAGGCTTCATAATCAATGCCCGCTTTTTTTATCAGGGCTTCGGAAAGCTTTCGTATTTTTGCAGCATCATCTGCGGTCAGCGAATCTGCCAGAAAACTTTCCGCTTCCGCAATACTGATCGAACGCACCAGCCATTTGATGAGCGGTAGCTTTGAGGCGCTCATACTCAGCTGACGCACGCCCATTCCCAGTAACAGCAAAACGGCAACCGGATCCGAAGCCATTTCTCCGCAAAGGCTGACAGGTAATTGATATTGTTTGGCTGTACGGACAATACGCAATAACTCGTGAATCACCGCCGGGTGCAAGGGGTCGTAAAGTTTACCCACCAATGGACTGTTCCTGTCGAGGGCCAACAGGTATTGGCTCAGGTCATTGCTGCCAATGGAAATAAAGTCCAGTTTCTTTTGCCAGAAAGGTAATAAAGAGATGCTGCTGGGTACCTCTATCATAACCCCCAATTTCGGACGACAAATGGTTTCGCCTTCTTTCAGCAGCTGATCGAGAGCTTCATCAAGCAACTCAATACAGCGGTCGAGTTCACCAGTAGAGCCCACCATAGGCAATAATAAGTGAACGTCTTCCCGGCCAGCAGCGGCTTTCATGATTGCCCGGAACTGGGTCATCAGCAGTTGCAGGTTATCAAGGGTAAAGCGAATGCCACGCCACCCGAGTGCCGGGTTTTCCTCTTCTACTGTAGGCAGGTAGGGCAATGGTTTATCGGCACCAATATCCAGGGTTCGGATATAAACCGGCTTTCCGGCGTAAGTGTCGATGACTTCCCGGTATACCTCATATTGTTCGGTTTCGGACGGCAGGTTTTGCCGGATCATAAAGGGAATTTCGGTGCGGTACAGCCCGATACCTTCGGCTCCACTGCGAAGACCTGGTTGCAGATCTGCCTGCAGGCCGGAATTGGCAAGCAGTGTGACCCGCACGCCGTCAGTTGTGATAGCCGGAAGGTCGTGACCGACGCGCAGGCGACGCTCAAAAACCTTGCGATTCCTGATAATTTCTTCATATTCATCGCTGACCGCAGCTTCCGGTGATGCAATCACTTCGCCACTGTCACCGTCCACTATCAGCGTTTCGCCATCCCGAACGGCAAGCTCGCCAACACCCATGACGGCGGGAATGCCCAGGGCGTTGGCGAATACTGCAATATGAGATAGCGCGGCGCCCGCCAGGCAGACAATGCCAGCCAGCTGTTTGGATGGTAGGCCAACAATTTCAGAAATGCTGAGTTGGCGGCCTACCAGAATAATCGGAGAGTGGCTGTCATTTGCCAGTGTATCAGTTGCGCTGCCGGCTTCCCTTAGCCAGGCCATATAAAGTTTTTCACCTAACTGTTCAATATCTTCATGCCTGGCTCGAAGATAGGGGTCATCCATTGACTGAAATTGTTCGGAAAAATAGTCGACGGCCTGTTTTAATGCCCAGGTCAGGGATTTTCCAGCCCTGATTTCACCGGTTACCCGGTCGTCAAAATAGGGGTCTTCCAGCAGCATCTGATAGGCGTCGATTACCGCCGCCAAGCTTTCTCCCAGTGCCTGTTCAACAACTTTGCGCTCACGTTTCAGTTCATCGGTTACCAGCGCTTTAAGCGATGACCATTGGGCCAGAGCGGTGGGAATATCTTTACAGGGAGACTCTGAAACAGAGGCCAGCTCATCCAGACGGCGGACGCTGGCAATGCCGATGGCGATGCCAGGTGCGCCACTAATCCCCTGTCGGTGTTTGCTTTGTGCAGGTTCAGGCGAAAACTGAATTGGCAGGGACGTCACGAGAGACGCCAGGTGTGTTCCCAGCGTTGACAGAAAGGCTTCCTGTTCCATCGCCAGTGTTTCTGCGTGTTGGCTCTGCACTACTAATACGCCAATAACACTGCCTTTGTGTACAAGCGGAACACCGCAGAAACTGTGGTATCGCTCTTCATTTGATCCTGGAACATAGTAGTAATCGGGGTGCTCCTCAGGATTCGAGAGATTGATACTGTGCCGTGATTGCACCACACGACCCACCAGGCCATGATTGGCTGGAATCACAATAGGGTGTCCTCTGGTGAGACCATGACTGGCAATGAGCACCATATCCCCATCTGGTGTTTGTCGATAAAGGCTACAAACGTCTGTAGCGATCACATCGCTGATAGCATCCACAATCAGCTGTACCTGCTCTTCAGTGCTGCCAGCGTGAGCGGCACGCTGAATGATGCGGGTCAATTCTATTAATGTGGGGGATGTCATAGGGCCGTCGCTTATACGTCGAAGGTGGCTGTTTGCCTGAGTATACATTCCATTCGCAAGGCATTCTCGCCATCTTCATAATAAGCTGGCAGCGTGGAAATCATACTAAATCCCATTGAGCGATAGAAAGTCTGTGCACCGTGATCGCTGCAGCGGACTTCGAGCCTGCAGCGGGAATAGTTGAGTGATATCAGTTCGCTCAGTAGCGTTCCCATTAACTGGTGAGCGATACCCTGGCGGCGATATTCCGGCAATACGGCAAGAGAGTAGAGTCGGGCCGGCCTTGGCTGTTCGGGAATCAGACATTGGCCGTATCCGGCAACCTGGTCGGCAGCGACAGCTACCCAGGTGATGGCTTTGGCCTTTGTCAGTAAATAGGTCATTTGCCGGGCATTGATTCTGTCGGTTATAAAGCACTTCTCTTCAACGTGGAGAAGCGCACTTTTATCCCGGATCTTTGCCTTGCGTACGATAATGGGGTTCAAACCTATCGACCCCGAAGTTCCAGGCGCCGCAGAAATTCTGACATCACTTGCATGTACAATTCTTCACCGAGATAGGCATCCTCGACTTTATGGTCGATACTGGGGTTGTCATTGACCTCCAGTACATAGGCGCGATTGTCGCTAACCTTTATATCCACACCATACAGACCGCTGCCGATAATCTTGCAGGCCTTTAGCGCCGCATCCAACACCGTTTTGGGTACCTCGAAAGTTGGCAGGGTATCGTAATTTCCGGAAGAAAATCGTTTTGAGCCGTGGTTGTAGATCTGCCAGTGATTGCGTGCCATATAATATCTGCACGCATATATGGCTCGGCCATTGAGTACGCCAACGCGCCAGTCATGGTCGGTATACAGATATTCCTGTGCCAGTACCAGTGCCGAATCCTGAAATAGCTCGGCCAGCTTTTCCTTAAGCATCTGGCGTTGTTCTATTTTGTACACCCCTTTGGAAAATGATCCCTCCGGCATTTTCAGTACCAGTGGATAGCCAAATTGTTGTTCTATTTCGTCAAGGGATGTTTCAGAGAGGGAATTGATCACCCGCGTACTGAGGCTGGGTACTTTCTGGTAATTGAAGGCGTCGTGCAGATACACTTTGTTGCAGCAGCGCAAAATTGAATCGGGGTCATCGAGCACCACCAAGCCGTTCTCTTCCGCTTTGCGAGCCAGACGATAAGTGTAGTGGTCAATAGCCGTTGTTTCCCGGATAAACAGGGCATCGTATTGTTCGATACTGAGCAGGTCATCAACAGAGACAGGTTGAGCGTTAATGCCCAGCTTGGCTGCCGCTTTGACAAAACGGGTGATTGCTCCCTTGTTGCTGGGAGGAACGGTTTCATTATGATTAACCAGAATGGCCATATCCCAACGGTAGCGTTTACCTGTGTCATGCTTGCGCCAGGTTGATTTTGTATAGTCCTCCAAAGCCTCCAATAAAAGGTTATGCTCATCGCTGCTCAATTCGTTGAACGAGCAACGCTGAAGGTTTAAATGCCGCTGATCTTCTACCCGGTGCACTTTCAGTTTAAGCAAGGGGGTGGGATGGCGCTGAAAAATCCGTGTTGCCAGTTTTTGCCAATGAGGGGCAGCTACTTTTCCCAAGCAGATCAGTACACTTTCAGTGTCGTCTTTTGGTACCAGATGAGAAAGGCGGGAATCTATGGACCAGAGGTTGTCATCACCGCGCAGCTTGTTGATAGTCTTTACGCTCGGCAGCACGCTGTGCCCGCGTGCCTCGGCCAGCAGGGAGCAGTAGTAACCCTTACTGAGATAGCGCGTGGTATCGCACAAGTTGATAATCCGTGTTTTGGGCTCATTTAGCTTTGGGTAGTCGCGAAGGTATTCTTCGAAACTGATAGCCCCTGGTAGGCTTTCTAGCAGAGTGGGCAGGTTGTCATCAACCACCACAAGTGTTTTAAACACGCAGTATGTTCTCCTGCAGGCGTTGGCCTGGATAGTTTTGTTGCCGCGATAATATGTAAAAAAATCGATACATTGGCGTCAGTTTATAGCAGGTTGAAGCTATACTTGATGCATCATTGCGGGCGATGAGGCACCAATTTAACCAAAGATGTTATTTATACCTGTTTTGAGTTGCTGGCAAGTATATTCCGTGCACTATAACAAATAATCTGTTATTTCCTGCAGGGGCAGTTTTTGATAGCCAGATAAATGGTTGCATTGAGGCATACTTTTTTGAAAAACTTTCCCCGCGACCTTTAATTAGAGTAGAGTCGAATCAAAAGCTATGAGTGAAGAGACACTATAATGACTTATTGTCTTTCAATGGTGGTCAATGATGGCCTGGTCTTCTGTTCTGATTCTCGCACCAATGCCGGTTCAGACATGCTGTCTTCATACAGCAAAATGCATGTGTTCCGGCCAGACAATAATCGGGTTTTCTGTATATTGAGTGCAGGCAATCTTGCCACCACTCAGGCTGTGATCAGTCAGCTTGAGCAAGATTTAGAAGATCCCGGTAAAACCAGCTTGTTAACCTGTAACAAAATGTTTGAGGCTGCCCGTTATGTTTCTGCGGTTAATCGCAATGAGCAGGTATTAGCGGAGAAAGCGGCGAGTGGCAGCGGGGTTGATATGTCGGCATCTCTGATTCTTGGTGGTCAAATTCGTGGTGGCGGGCACGCCATTTATCTGATCTATCCGGCGGGTAATTTTATTGCTGCTTCCGAGGAAACGCCTTATCTGCAGATTGGCGAAAGCAAATACGGGAAGCCTATTCTGGATCGTATTATTTCCGCAGATACTTCACTTGAAGATGCTGCCCGTTGCGCCATTGTTTCGATGGATTCAACCATTAAATCGAATGCGACGGTGGGGCCGCCCATTGAAGTATTGGTGTATGAAAAGGATAGTTTTGATACTGACCATTACATAAAAATGGAAGTGGAAGATGAATACCTGAGAGAAATTAAACGCTCCTGGGATGAAACACTAAAAGCGGGATTTTCATCTCTGCCGCGCTTTGAATGGGAGACTCGGGCTGTTATGCCCATTCAAGGTTCACTGCCGCAATCATCCGAGCAAGGTACAAATCAGCCCTTTTCTGAAACTCATCATTCACCCGATGATATATTGCCGTCAGGTTCTTTGCCATCAGATGACTCGCAACAAACCTGATGTTCGGCTTACTTGGTAAGGGTTATCGAGACCTTATCAAGCAGGCAATCAATATCAGCGCAGCGCTAAAATCGGCGGCCGCAAGCACTAAAAAAGCAACAGACACACTTTTGTAAAACAGCATAAATAACCATATTGAAGACGCAATTTTTACCAGTGCGCTGATGCTGACGACGTCCCGACTATCGGCAATACGCAAGCGCAAGGCAGCAAAACCAAGGCCGAGTACTCCGGCCACGCCCATAAAAGTGTTTAAACTGGCGCGTGTAGCGCCAACGTAAAAGCTGCTGTCACCAAAGCTCAGTAAGATATCCATAACAGCTTCGTTCAGCCACGGCGTTGCCAGTACCAAAAACAGCCCGATGTCGGAAAAGTAAATGCTTCTGTGGTTAGGCATCATTGGGGTGCAAAAGCCTTCTGTGCAACGGAAGTATTCATAAAGTCTCTGAAGCGAAACCAACGGCCGTCTTTACAAGTGATGACATGTACAAAGGGTGATTTGATTTCGTTGCCGTTGATTTTTGTAGTCAGGCGCAGCTTGCCAACCACAATGACTTTGTCGTTTTCACATATAAAGTCTTCGGCATCAAATACATGAATATCGACAGATGAAAGCACAGTAGAAAAGAAGCCGCGACACTCATCCTTGCCATGATATTCGCCAGCATAAGGTATTTCGGAAGGGCCGTAGAATTCGATCGTGGCGTCATCGTGAAGCAGCTCTACAATTCCGTCGATATCGTGGGCACCAAAACGGACAAATATCTCCTGTGTGAGTGCCAGGTTGTTTTCTTCTAACACTTTCATTTCATTATTGTTCATAACGTATCCTTATTCTCAAGAGTTGTTTCGGCTCTATTCCCCTAACCAGATTGGGCAATAGTTGCTGTTCAATGCATTAATCGTAAAGGCAGTGTGTCAAACCCGTAGGCCAGTAAGCCTCCGGACTGTCGGCGCGAATCCTTAATGTCGCCAATGATCGCTGAACATTGATCCAGAATGACATTCAGCATAATTTCAGCTTCTACTCGTGCCAGAGGTGCTCCCATGCAGTGGTGAATACCTTTGCCAAAGGTCAGGTGCTTGGAAATATTTTTGCGACTCGGAGTAAAGCATTCCGGATTTTCAAAAACACTTGGGTCGTGGTTTCCTGCAGCCATAAAAAAGGCCACCCAATCGCCAGCTTTTAGTTTTTGGCCGTCAAGGTCACAGTCTTGGGTGACGATACGAAACAATCGCTGTGGGGGACCGTCCCGGCGCAGGCACTCCTCCATAAAAGGCCTGATCAGGGAGCGATCATTTTTTAGTTTCGAAAACCATTGCCTGTCTTCAAGTAAAACACCCAATAAATTACCCAGAAAATAGGTGGTTGTTTCTGCTCCGGCCACAACCAGTGTGATGCAGAACAGTATCACTTCATCATTAGTTAGCCCTTTACCCTCATATTCGGCATTGATGAAGGCGGTCATCAGGTCATCTGTTACCGGTTTGCCCGCAAGAATGTCGGCCGTACGCTGCTCCACCTTGTTAACAAAGTAGTCAAAAACCTCCCGGTTACAGGTTTGACGCTCTTCAGGGGTAAAACTTGAAGACACCATAAAGGCATTTGCCCAGCGCACCAGTTTGTGGTGATCTTCGCGGGGTAAACCCATCAGGTAGGTCATGACCAGGGGAGGAATGACACCGGCGACATCGACCATAAAATCAATGTCTCGGCCTTTTGATTGTTCAACGATATCGATAACATCGGCTCGCAACCGGTCGACAATATCATCGTGGATACGCTTTGGTGTGAATGCGACCCGTGCGAGATTGCGCAGTTCGGCATGTCTTGGGTTATCGTGGTTTACCAGCATCAGGCTCGGGGCGCTGGAATTCGCTTGCATTGGATCTTGAGATGAAAATAACTCGGGGTGCTGTAATACATAATCTACATCGTCATACCGGGTAACTACCCATGAAGGGAAGGGTGTATCCACGCCTGGTACGTTGCCTGGCGGGTAATCCAGCAAGCCTTTCACCGGGGGGAGAGAGCGCAATACTTTATACAGAGGGTAAGGGTTGCTGATATTCTCCGGTAGCAGCATATCGTTAACCAATGACTTGATGTCTTGCGTGCTATATGTGGATGTTGAACTGTTCATAGTTTTCTCATTATGTTGTTAACGACTTTGAACCAGCTTGGGTAGGGCGGTGTTACCAGCCCTGAAACATCGATAAACCCGCTTTTGAAAATGGCGCGGTTATGTGAGAATTCTTTAAAGCCGTCAATACCGCGATATTTGCCCATGCCACTGCTGCCGACTCCTCCGAAAGGCAGGTCATCATTGGCATATTGGAAAATTATGTCGTTTTTCACGAGCGAGCCTGATCGGGTTTGTGTTGATAGTTGCTCGAACTCGTCTTTGTTGTTGCCAAAGTAATAAATAACGAGTGGATTTGGCTGTTTACGAATATACGTGATTTGGTCTTCAAAGCAGTTGACAGTTTTTACTGTGAGGACCGGGCCGAATATTTCCTGCTGGTTGATAAGGCTACCTTCCGGCGGATCGATAACGACGAACAGCTGGTAGGGGCTATTCTTAAGGCCCATGTGAATAATACGCGCACCCAGTTCTTCTGCCTGGTTGACCATATTCTGTAATCGCTGCCGATGGTGCTCATTGATTATTGCCACAGAATCCCTGGTATTTGAGCCAGTATTAGCATCGGCTTTGTGTACTGCATTCATGAGAAGCAAGAGAAATTCTTCCAGTTTGTCACTTCCAATCATTAGGTAATCCGGGGCTATACAAATCTGTCCGGCATTGAAATATTTGCCAAAGGCAACACGTTTAGCAACCACATTAAGATTAGCTGAATCACTCACAACAACGGGCGATTTGCCACCTAACTCCAGTGTTAATGGCACCAGGTTGTCTGCAGCAGCGCGCATGATTTCACGTGCGATAGCTGCTCCTCCCGTATAGATCAAGTGATCAAAAGGGAGTCTGATAAATGTTTGCGCCAATTCAACTCCGCCGCAAACCACAGCGACTTCGGTGGGTTGAAAATACTGCGCTATTAATTCAGCGATTAAAGAGGAGGTTGCGGGTGTGATCTCTGAGGGTTTGATCAGAGCGCGATTGCCTGCCGCCAAAACAGACACTAATGGCGACAACGTGAGATTAATCGGAAAATTCCAGGGGCTGATAATGCCGACGACACCTTTCGGAATTGCCTGAGTAAAGCTTCTGGCGCCGGACATACGTAAGCTCAAATCGGTGTTGCGTCGCTCCGGTTGCATCCAGAACTTCAGGTTTTTGATGGCGTGATTTGCCGACTTTACCGTTGTGGTAATTTCGGCAAAACTGCTTTGATGCGCAGAGCGATAACCGTAGTCGTCAGACAGTGCTTCACAAAGAGCAGGTTCATTTTCCAGCAACAGTGATCTGACCCGCTGTAGCGCATTCAGACGACGCGGCAGCTCGGGGTAAGGTTCGTCTGCGTAGCCTAGACGCAATTCAGTGAAACTCTGCTCAAGTCCGGTGTCATTCAAAGTTCGGTTACCCGTATGTACATGATTGTCGTTATCTTGAGAATATATTCCAATAGAAATAGTGTCAAATGGAAACTATTTGAGGTTGGGTATAATATGTGAGGTATATTATGAGAAACCCGACGTATCGCTTCTGTATTGGAAAGTAAATCAATAGGTTGAGGACTGTTTTGAAAAAGAATTTAAGCAAAGGCTGGAACAACTTTACCGAAATACCGGCAACACGGGACTCGGCCCCACAGATGTTTCTGGATTATTTCTACCCCATCCACTTTTCGATCGGAATGAAAATTGAAAAGGGATTGATGGAATGTGGCCGTCTTGATCGCCACCAGACCGTGGTGATGTGGATTCTGCGCTCGGAAGCGCTGCGTACCGGTGAAACGGTGTTCAGCCGCAAAGATCTGGTTCGGTTAATGACAAACTGGTACGACATCACCAGCAGTACCGTTTCCAAAGCTCTTCGGGCATTGGCACGAGAGCCGCTGAACTACATTACGATTGTTGAAGACCCGAATTCGGGCCGTGAAAAATTGATAGAAATGACTCCTCAGGGCAAACAGCACTGCGAGCAAATGGTAGTCAGTGCCTGCAAGGTCATTGCGCGAATTACCGAGCACTTTTCTGATGATGAAAACAAAATGGGTATTTACATGTTCAAGCGCATGGACGAAGAATTTTCCAGCAGTCCATAGTTTTACCTTCGGTAATGCTCGCATGCCAGTGAAACCCGTTGCCCGGTGGGGCAGCGGGCTAGATCTTGCTAACAATCAGGGCCGCGTTCACGCCACCGAAACCAAATGCATTACACAGCGCATGATTCACGGTATGGGAACGGGTAACGTTCGGTACAAAATCCAGATCCCGCATGGCTTCGTCGGTATTGTCCAGATTCAGCGTCGGCGGCAACTGGTTGTGAATCACTGTCAATGCCGTAAAAATGGCTTCGACGCCGCCAGCTGCACCCAGCAGGTGGCCGATAGCTGATTTGGTTGAGGATACGGGTATGCCTGCCAGACTCTTGCCAAAAACACGGCGTAGTGATGCTACTTCGGCAAGATCGCCTACCGGCGTGGACGTGGCGTGAGCGTTAACATATTGAATGTCGTTCCCCTCGAGACTTGCCATGTTTAATGCGGTTTTCACTGCTGTGGCTGCACCTGAGCCGTCTTCCCGGCCCGAGGTAATATGGTAGGCATCGGAGCTGGTGCCGTATCCACTGAGTATCGCAATGGGAATTGCGCCTCGGGCCTGAGCGTGTTCCAGTGTCTCAATTACCATCAGTCCGGCACCTTCACCCATCACAAATCCGGAGCGTGCCTGATCAAATGGACGTGAGGCTGCTGCAGGCTCTTCGTTCTCAGTTGAGAGTGCTTTCAAGGCATTAAAGCTGGCGAGTGACAGTTGGTTGATACAGGCTTCCGTACCCCCAACCAACGCAATGTTTGCCTCGCCGCTTCGAATGAGCCGCATGCCGTCTCCTATGGCCTGCAAACTGGCGGCACAGGCAGTTACAGGGCAGCCAAGAGGACCTTGAAATCCGTATTTTATGGAGAGATTCCCGGCAGCCATATTTGCGAGGAAAGCCGGAGCGGTAAAAGGTGACAGACGTTTGTAACCGCGGGTATCGAGGGTTTGCTGCGCTTGCGATATGGTTGGCAGGCCACCAATGCCAGTTGCAATTATGGTTGCTGTGGCCTGTTTGTCAGCGTCTGTTTCAGGAAACCAGTTCGCCTGTTTTAGGGCTTCGTCTGCTGCTGCCATGGCATAGAGGGTAAAAAGATCAAGTTTTTTGCGCTCTTTTCTTTCTACGATAAGGTCAGCGTCGAATCCGGCGGAATGATCAGCAGTAATATCGGGTACCTGACCTGCTATCTTGACAGGGAATTCCCCGGTATCGAAACGGTCAATTTTGCCAATGCCCGACTGTCCGGCTATCAGGCGCTGCCAGACCTGCTTGACGCCGCAGCCCAGAGGGCTGATGATTCCCATGCCGGTGATGACAATTGGTGAGTTCATAGTATTGTTACAACCTGTCGGATACTGCAGATAATGATCAATCACCGTAGCAGCAGGCAATATATGATCAAGATAATATTCTGGCCGAAGCTGTGAGGAGGATGAACCATGCCCTATACAAAGGAGCATAAAGCACAAAGCAAACACAAGATTCTTGATGCTGCGATCGAGCTTTTTTCCCGTTATGGGTTTGATAAGGTCTCTATTGGCCAGGTGATGGAGGCCGCGCAGATGACGCATGGTGCTTTTTATTCCCATTTTGAGTCCAAAGAGGCGTTGTATCGGGAGTCTTTCTTGGAAACGCTCAAGAACAGTCGCGCAGCCCGCCTGGTGAAGGGTCCTTTGTCGATTGCCCATCTCACATCTCTGGTAACTAACTACTGGAATCTCCGGCAGCTGGCCGAGAAGAGCAAGCCAGGCCCTGAAGTGGTCTTATTTAACGAAATCGGCAATGACAATAGTAATGTCAAAAGCTTATTTGAAGCGTCCTATCACAACCTGAAAAAAATGATTGAGACCCGCATCGCGGCGCTGAACAAGTTGAAACGATTACCTCTTGAAGAGAGTCGGGAGGAAATTGCGGATAAAGCCAGGGTTATACTGGCATCCTTGGTTGGGGCAGTGGTTGTCGCAAAGAGTATTTCGCAGGAAGATGAACGACGCAAAATTCTGCAAGCTACCCAGAAGCAGATACTGGCGCTAATTGGTGCCAAGGAAGATACCCTGAGAACCAATACTGCATTATAAAATTGGGAGGCACCCTTCTTCACAGAATCGGCATTTACATGTCTATCCGCGTGGATGAGGGGTTTTCCAGGATCTTGCAGCCTTAACTCGTAATCAAACTCTTTCAGAGTAAAGAGTAATAAGGAGTTTGTTTCAGGCGTGCGGCAGCTAATATCGGGTATTCACCAAAATCTGCCGTCGGCCCTCAGTTGAACAGACGATTTGCCCTCAAGAATTATGCCGAGGGTTTGCTTGCCTGCGGCCCGGCAATTGCCATTGCGCGAATATAGGCAGGGCGCTGGGTTATCCTTTCAACGTATGCCTGCACATTTGGCAGGCCATCCAGTGATCGTCCTCCGAACATTGGCAAAGTTGTCAGGTTAAACAGAGCCATAATATCTGCACAGCTAAATTCATCTCCCGCCAGATATTTTGATGTTGCCAGATGATCATTCAGGTAGGTGTAGTAGCTATTTTCACGGCGGCTAATAGCTGTCTGGATCTGCCCGCCTTGATTTCCCGCACTTTGCTCCACTGCCAGTTTGACAAAAAAGCTGGAAAGGGCATTGTTGTTGAATTGCATCCAATAAAGGTAGTCAGGGAAATTGGGCTGGTCCGAGGCGACGCTGAGTTTGCCTTCACCGTAGCGTTGACTGATATATTCGACAATTGCTGCGGATTCGCATAGGACCAGGTCGCCATCCCGAATGACCGGAGCGGTAGCGGCGGGGTGAAGTGCCAGGTATTCGGCCGGGGCCAAACCATTTTCGCCTCGGTCATACCACTCAAGTTGATAGGGAAGAGCCAGTTCTTCCATAAGCCAGACGATACGATCAGACTGTGACACACCTAAATGGTAAATTGTAATCATGATTTATCTCCTTGAAAGCCCATTGTAATTAGCGGGTTGTTTGCTCAATATTGTCAATTAACATATCAAATTATGCTATTGGGTCGCTTGCCTGTTTGATAATATCGAATAATAACGAGGTTAATTCTGATATTGGGTTTTTATAATACGTTATTGGGGTAATGCTCATGCTGTTTTTTATTTGCTGCCCGTATTCATAGTCTGTTGATGGAGGGAAGATGATCGCGACTTTTTCCACGATGCTGGAGCACGATTGTGCCACCCATGTTCACGATTTTCATGAGCTGGTACTGGGTGAAACTGGCGGAGCCTTTTTATGCGTTGATGACGAGGCTGCAGTAAAACAACGTTACCCTATTAATAATCGGCAGTCCCTATTGGTCAGTGCAGGACTTTCTCACCGGTACGTTGCTGCGGGTGATCATCGGAAAGCGAAAATACATTTTATTTGTTTTGATGACAGCCTTATCGACCAATATGTTCACGCTTCCATAAAGCCTTTAGTGAAACGAATGTTGGGCAAAGGAACAACAGCCGCCGTTCTGGGTAGTGCGAATGTCAACGCGAATATGGTAATAGCGCTACGATTAATAGCCGTTTTAGAGGAGCGGAGGGGCTATTATCAGGATGTTGCGGGGAGTCTGCTCAACCTGCTCTTGGTGAATCATGTCAATGCGCATGATCATCCACCAAACACTGAATTAACCCGGAAAAATCAGCAGATAGAGCTGGTGATGACGTGGGTTCAGAATAATTTGGCGAGTGATATTAATGTCGATAATGCCGCGGCACAGGCAGCGATGTCCAGAACGGTGTTTACCAAAAGTTTCAGGCAACATACCAATAAGAGTTTTGCGGAATATGTGTCGCAGATTCGAATTGAAACCGCTGCAGACTTATTGTTGCAAGGGAATATGGCGGTAACTGATGTCCCTTACCAGTGCGGCTTTCGAAACCTCGGGCATTTCTACAAGCAATTCAAACAACAATACGGTATGACGCCAGGGAAATTCCAGCGAATGTCCGCAGATATGGGGCTTCTTTCCGGAATGTCCGGTGATACCGGGAATCATGCCTTGTGAGCGGAGGTTCGTTAGTTAGGCTGTATTATTTATCAGGTCAGTTAATAGGAGAAGCTTTAGATAAAGGAACCACTGGTTAAACGGTCCTTTAATACATGTGGCGCTTTCAATAGATAAAGGCAATAGATAAAGGTTGATCGAATTTTCGGGCAACTGCGACGCGTATGTAATAGTGATGTGTGGCGTCAAGCGTGTCTGGGTGGTTTTTCGTTGTTCTATCTATCATTAACGTATCTGCATTTTAATTGGCTTTTGTAGGAATATAATGCGTCCGAACATAAATTAGCCTTAAGACTTCCGAGGCGATAAAGTACGCGCTTTAGAATTGAATCGCTATCGTCACCGGGTTTGCTTCTGAGCCAGAGATTTTTATATGACCAATAATGTAAACGAAGAACAAACTTATATCTTGAACGTCAGCTGTAAAGCCGGTACCGGTATCCTGGCCGCAATTTCTACGTTTCTGGCCGAGCGGGATTGCTATATCTGTGCTGTTGAGCAGTTTGATGACGACGAAACCTACAAGTTCTTTATGCGGGCTGTGTTTCGGCTTCAATCGGGCTCGCCTGCGATTGCGGTGATTCGAGACGAGTTTCAATCAATCGCCGAAAAATTTGGTATGAACTGGCAGGTTTACGATCCGAAGGAGCCGGTTAAAACCATTATCATGGTATCCAAATTTGATCACTGTCTTGATGACTTGCTTTACCGTTATGGTACGGGTGAGCTAAACCTCGATATCGTTGCTGTGGTGTCTAATCACCAGTCTCTTCGAGCGATGGTCGAGCGTGAAGGAATACGTTTTATACATCTGCCTGTTACCAGAGAAAACAAGTCTGATCAGGAAACCCGGCTGCTGGAAATTTATGAAGAGACGGGTGCTGAACTGGTTATTCTTGCCCGGTACATGCAGATATTGTCTGATAACCTAACCGGGCAGTTGACGGGTAAGTGCATCAATATTCATCACTCATTTTTGCCTGGCTTCAAGGGGGCCAAACCCTACCACCAGGCGTTTGACCGTGGGGTGAAATTGATCGGCGCTACAGCGCACTATGTGACCTCTGATCTGGATGAAGGACCCATTATTGAGCAAGCGGTTACCCGGGTAGATCATAATTACCGGCCTGAACAACTGGCCAGAGTCGGGCGCGACAATGAGTGTAAAGCGCTGGCCTCTGCCGTTAAATATCATATTGAAAGGCGGGTGTTTCTGGACGAGAACAAGACGGTTGTTTTTCTGGGAAGCTAACCTTAATAAGGCTTTGTTTACGATATCCAGTAATTTTCTACTGCCTCATTCACTGAGGTTTATGGTTGCACTTACAGAAAAGTAAGGTATCTTTACTCGAAAGCCTGTTAATTTTTAATGCCGCGATGCTAAAGCTGAAAGAGAAACTCAAATTCATAGTCATTATGTGCGCAATGCTGACATTTGTTGTTCAGCCCCTTGCCGCTGTGAGTATGTCCTGTTCGACAACGCATATTCAATCAGGTGACAATGAAGCTGGCAGTATGGCAGCTATGATGCATGCCAGCGGTATGAATCATGAGATTAACGCCGCGCCAGATACTATCGCGGAACGCAGTGTTACTTCGAAGTCGTGCTGTTCTCATGGTGTCTGCGCGATGGCCAATTGCCTGTATTCGCCTGTTGCTTTTGCCAGTATTAGCCCTAAGTTTCAACCTCTTTTCCACAGTGTTGTGCGTGTATTCTACAGCGATACCTATCAGACGCTGGCTTTTCCACCTCTCTTTCGACCCCCTATTTCCCGTTAACACGGGATTGGTGCGCCTGAAATTCAGGGCTTCCATTGTTTCAGAGAGGTTGGTTCACACCTCCCGAAGTAAAGTCCTTGATTAAAAGCCCTTTCCCAACGGTTCAATAACGGGAGTTGCTAACTCCTTTTGATTTGTCTCTTGGATAAATAAAAATATTCCTGGGAGTTTACATGAAGATATTTTTTCGTTGCTTGCTGGCAGTTGCCATAACCGTATCTGCTGCGGATGCACTCTCATCGACTATACCGGCATCCACTGCACAGGCACCGTCTATACCGGGTCAGAAGCAGCTCTCTCTGGATCAGGCGGTAGAAATTGCCCGTAGTAATGATCCTTGGATAGCAGGCAGTCGCTTTCGTCAACAGGCTACTGAGGCAGAAAGTATTGCTGCTGCACAATTACCCGATCCGGTACTGTCTTTTGGAGCTGCCAATTTACCCGTGGATAACTTCGACTTTAATCAGGAGCCGATGACCCAGTTTAAAGTGGGTGTCAGTCAGGTTTTTCCTCGTGGTGATTCACGGGAACTAAAAAAACAACAATTAGATGAGCTGGGGGATCAACACCCTTACATGAGGCAAAACCGTCGGGCAATGGTGGCTGTAACGGTGTCAAAGCACTGGCTGGACATATACCGCTATCAGGAGTCTATTCGGCTGATTGAGCGCGACAGGGCGCTGTTCGAACATCTGGTCGACGTTGCCGAATCCAGCTATACCAGTGCAGCAGGAAAAACCCGGCAGCAGGATTTTGTGCGAGCGCAACTTGAGTTAACCCGGCTGGAAGACCGGTTGGCAACATTGCGGCAACAAGAAGAAATGGCCCAGGCGAAATTAAGTGAGTGGTTATCCCCCGCCGTTAATGGCGGATTTGATATTGAGCATTCATTACCTGAGCTTGAATTGCTGGATCCCGATGCAGCTAAGACGAAAGTTGGCGGTGTGGATGATGGTTATCTGGTGGCCTTGCTATTGGCCCACCCCAGCATTAAAAGTCTTGACCAGAAAATTGTTGCCACCACTACCGGCGTGCAACTGGCAGAGCAAAAATATAAGCCACAGTGGAACATTAATGCCAGTTATGGTTACAGGGATGATGATCCCATGGGGCAGGAGCGAAGTGACTTTTTCTCTCTGGGGGTGAGTTTTGATTTACCCTTGTTTACTGCCGATCGCCAAGATAAGGAAGTTCAGGCAGCGATAGCAATGCAAGGTGCTATTAGAACAGAGAAGGCACTTGCGTTGCGATTAATGCGGGCACGTTTCCAATCTTCACAGCGGCGGCTGCATTATCTGGAGCAGCGCAGGCGCTTGTATCAGGAGCGGCTGTTGTTGGAAACCCATGATCAGGCCGAAGCTTCCCTGGCAGCTTATACCAGTGATGATGGAGACTTTGCAGAAGTTGTACGCGCCCGAATTGCCGAGTTGAATGCCAATATCGATTTTTTGAATATCAATGTTGATCGCCTTCAAACCATTGCCGAGCTAAATTATTTCTTTATCCCGGCCAGCCAACATAACGTGGTGGGAGTTTACCCATGAACAAATCCATTCCGGCGACAATTCTGGCTCTCGTTATCACAGCGACAGTTGCTCATTACGTAACAAAATCAACCCTAACGGTAAGCGAAGTTAATGGAAGTGGCGCGGACGTTCAGCGTGCTGAAGACAAACAACCACTTTACTGGGTAGCGCCGATGGATTCCGGTTTTCGTCGTGATGCACCGGGCAAGTCTCCGATGGGAATGGATCTGGTTCCGGTATACGAGCAAGACGATGAAGGCAGCCCCTCCGGTTACGGCACAGTTTCCATTTCTCCGGATGTTGTTAACAATCTTGGTGTGCGTACGACATTGGCGTTATTGCGTCCATTGCAAACTGAAATTACCACTGTTGGCTACGTGAAATACGATGAAGATCAACTGGTTCATATTCATCCTCGTGTTGAGGGGTGGATAGAGAAGCTCCACGTAAAAGCAGCAGGAGACCCGATCAAAAAAGGCGAGCCCTTGTATTCGCTCTACTCGCCGCAGCTTGTCAATGCCCAGGAAGAACTGGTTCTGGCATTCAACCGAAATAATGAGAGACTGCTCAAGGCTGCTGAAGACCGCCTGAAGGCGTTGCAAGTTGACGATACCGTGATCGGGCAACTCAAGCGTGACCGCAAAGTTCATCAGACGGTGACATTTTATGCGCCTCAAAGCGGTGTAGTAGACAACTTGAATGTAAGGGAGGGCTTCTTTGTCAAGCCGGGCACTACGCTGATGTCAGTCGGTACATTGAAAGATGTCTGGGTTGAGGCTGAAGTTTTTGAACGCCAGGCTGCACTGGTTGCCGTTGATCTGCCGGTAACGATGAATCTGGATTATTTGCCGGGGAAAACCTGGCAGGGAACCGTTGATTATGTTTATCCCACGCTGGACCCCAAAACACGTACAGCCCGGGTCAGGCTGCGCTTCAGCAACCCGGAGAGCCTGTTAAAACCCAACATGTTCGCTCAGGTAACCATACACGCTGAAGTCGGCAGGCGCGGCTTGACGGTACCCAATGAGGCTGTGATCCGAACAGGTAAGCAGGACCGGGTTGTACTGGCTCTGGGAGAAGGGCGCTACCGGTCTGTGGATGTCGCGCTCGGACATTTGGGAAATTCCTACACAGAAATTACCCAAGGCATCGAAGAGGGGTCGCGTGTTGTGGTCTCTGCACAGTTTTTACTGGACTCGGAATCCAGCAAAAACGCTGATTTCAAGCGAATGAATCACAGTGAGGAATCACCGGAGTCCGGCGCTGTGATGTCGGAACATCATCAGCATACAGCGGAGATGCAATGATGATTGAAGCTATTATTCGCTGGTCGGTAGGCAACCGTTTCTTTGTGTTACTGGCTACAGCCATTCTGGTGGGGGCCGGTTTGTTTGCGGTAAAAAATACGCCGATAGATGCCATTCCGGATCTATCCGATGTGCAGGTGATTATCAAAACCAGCTACCCCGGGCAGGCGCCACAAGTGGTTGAGGATCAGGTGACCTACCCGCTGACTACGGCGATGTTATCGGTGCCGGGGGCAGTCACGGTAAGGGGGTATTCATTTTTTGGTGACTCCTATGTCTATGTGATTTTTAATGAAAACACAGACCTGTATTGGGCGCGCTCCAGAGTGCTGGAATATCTGAGTCAGGTTGCGCCCTCGCTGCCGGACAATGCCCGCCCGCAACTAGGTCCAGATGCAACCGGTGTAGGTTGGATTTATTTATATGCTTTAGTGGACCGTACGGGCCAGCATGATATCAGCCAGTTGCGGTCGTTACAGGACTGGTTTTTAAAGTACGAGCTGCAAACAGTGCCTGGAGTATCCGAAGTGGCGGCTGTAGGCGGCATGGTTAAACAGTATCAGGTCACCGTTAATCCGGAAAAGCTACGGGCCTTTGGCATACCGCTTTCCCATATACAAACAGCCATTAAACGGGCCAATCAGGAGGTGGGTGCATCAGTGGTGGAAATGGCGGAAGCAGAATACATGGTGAGGGCTTCTGGCTATATCCGGAATGGAAAGGACCTTGCCAATGTACCGCTCGGTGTTAGCAGAAACGGTACTCCCTTGCGGCTAAAGGATGTGGCTGATATCAACCTGGGCCCACAGATGCGACGAGGTATCGCTGAACTGAATGGTGAAGGTGAAACCGTGGGTGGTGTGGTAGTCATGCGCTTTGGCGAAAACGCGCAAAAAACCATAGAGGGCGTTAAAGCCAAATTGCTGGAACTGAAACAGGGTTTGCCAGAGGGTGTTGAAGTCGTTACCGTTTATGATCGCTCTGGCTTGATTGAGCGGGCAGTAGATAACCTCTGGCACAAGCTGTTTGAAGAGCTGGTCATGGTTGGCCTGGTCTGCCTGGTTTTTCTGTTGCACCTGCGTTCATCACTGGTGGCGATTATCAGTTTGCCAGTGGGCATTCTGGTGGCATTTTTGGTGATGCATCAGCAGGGTTTAAACGCCAATATCATGTCGCTGGGTGGCATTGCCATCGCTATTGGGGCAATGATTGACGGAGCCATTGTCCTGATTGAAAACCTGCACAGCCATATGTCGAAGCAACAGGTGACGGCTCAAAACCGCTGGCAGATAGTAGCGGAATCTGCCGTTGAAGTGGGGCCTGCGCTGTTTTTCAGTTTGCTGATTATTACGGTCAGCTTTTTACCGGTATTTGCTCTGGAGGCCCAGGAGGGGCGTATGTTCTCGCCATTGGCATTTACCAAAACCTATGCCATGGGCGCGTCCGCAGCACTGGCCATTACATTGGTGCCTGTGCTGATGGGCTACTTTGTGCGAGGGCGATTAAAACCGGCAGATGCGAACCCGGTTAACAAGGCCCTGATTGCCGGTTATATGCCGGTGCTAAAAACAGTTTTAACCTACCCGAAAAGAACACTGGCGGTCGCATTACTGATAGCGGCTACTTCCTGGTGGCCGTTGCATCATATCGGCAGCGAGTTTATTCCGCCGCTCGATGAAGGTGGTTTGATGTATATGCCGACCACTTATCCCGGCATCTCCATTGGCAAGGCACGTGAGCTCTTGCAGCAAACTGACAAGTTGATCCGCACCGTACCGGAAGTCAAAACGGTGTTCGGCAAAATTGGCCGGGCTGAAACCGCAACCGACCCCGCACCGCTAACCATGATTGAAACGTTCATTCAGTTTAAAGATCGCAGTGAGTGGCGACCGGGGGTAACAACCGATTCGTTGAAGAAAGAGCTGGATACACTGGTGAAACTGCCCGGTGTGACCAATGCCTGGGTGATGCCAATTAAAACGCGCATAGACATGTTGGCGACAGGTATTAAAACACCGGTAGGTATCAAGGTCTCCGGCGCAGACCTGAATGTGATACAGAGTATCGGTCAGCAGCTGGAATCAATTTTGTCGAAAGTGCCTGGAACCGCCTCGGTCTATTCTGAACGAGTAGCAGGAGGGCGATATATCAAAGTGGATATCGACAGGGAAAAAGCCTCGCGTTTTGGGCTGAATATTGGTGATGTGCAGCAGGTTATTGCCTCAGCAATTGGTGGTATGAATGTCACCCAAACCGTGGAGGGGCGAGAGCGCTATCCGGTTAATATTCGCTATCCGCAGTCGTATCGCAACTCGCCGGAGCAACTGGCACTGCTGCCTGTTGTAACAGACAACGGCCAACGCATAGCGCTGGGTGATGTTGCCCGGGTCTTTGTTGAAGATGGTCCGCCCGGAATCAAAAGCGAGAATTCACGACTCAATGGTTGGACTTTTGTCGATATTGAAGGTGTGGACGTGGGTCGTTATGTTGACCGGGCAATGGAGGAAGTAAGCGAACAGCTGGTATTGCCTGCGGGTTATTCCATCAGTTGGTCAGGGCAGTATGAATATATGCAAAGAGCCAAGGCCAGACTTGCTTATGTTGTGCCTTTAACCCTCGCCACCATTGTGATCCTCTTGTATTTTAACTTCAGGCGATTTTCTCCGGTGATGATGTTGATGTGCACCGTACCTTTTTCGCTGGTAGGCAGTTTCTGGCTGATGTATTGGTTGGAATTCAATTTTTCTATTGCGGTCGGGGTTGGCATGATTGCACTGGCAGGTGTTGCTGTAGAAACCGGGGTGATTATGTTGGTGTACCTGAATCATGCCTGGCAAAAAGCAACAGAAGAAGCCGGTTCTGGTGGTTCGGAGATAACGGGTGAAACGTTGTTTGAAGCAGTCTTGTCAGGTGCCGGAAGGCGTGTGCGTCCGGTACTGATGACAGCGAGCGCAACCATTATCGGATTGGTGCCCATCATGATTGGTTCCGGTACCGGTTCGGAAGTGATGAGTCGTCTGGCTGCGCCGATGGTGGGAGGTATGGTGACGGCCGTGCTGTTAACCCTGTTGGTATTGCCGGTAGTCTTTTTTCTGTGGAAGAAGTCGGGCTGGGATTGATGCCGGGTGGTCAAAAAAATGAGGGCGAGAATACGCGGTTGCCGCGCTATTTGATTTTAAAGGCCTGCCATAGCCTGCATTTTTGCCTTTAAAGATAAGGCAGCTTATCCTTGAGAAGATTAATTGCGGGAGATGATCATGAAAGTATCGGCACGCTTGGAGGTTGGGCTTTTCGATGTGGCTCAACGAGGTGAAATTCTAGAAACTATTCACGATCATCCTCTACCCGGAAGTTCCCCTCTTCATAATCCCAGTGTTGCGAATGTTGGTTCAATCGCCGCCCAGCTGGAAGCCGCGGGTTTTGATGGCGCGTATACGGTGGAAACGGCACATGATGTGTTTTTTCCACTGGTAATGGCGTCGCAAACCAGCAACCTGGAGTTGTCTACCAGCGCGGCAATTGCGTTTCCGCGCAGCCCAATGCATGTTGCACATCAGGCCTATGACTTGATGACTCTGAGTAAAGGCAAATTTTCTCTTGGACTTGGTTCTCAGGTAAAGCAGGTTAACGAACGCTACTACAGCGTACCCTGGGGGCAGCCTGTCGGGAGAATGCGTGATTATGTGCTGGCACTCAAAGCTATTTGGCGTTGTTGGCAGGAGGGCGGCCCGTTGCGACATGAGGGGCCGTTTTTTCAAATCAGCTTTATGAACCCGCTCTTTAATCCGGGGCCAAACCCTTATGGCGTGCCCCCGGTATTAGTTGGCGCTCTTGGCCCTAAGATGACACAGATGGCTGCTGAAGTTGCTGATGGCATTCTTATACACCCTTTGAGTACCGAGCGTTTCGTACGGGAGAAAATGGTCCCTGCCATTGACAGAGGGTTGGAAATCAGTGGTCGGGCGCGAGATGAGTTTGAATTTGTCCCGATGATTCTTATTGCTGCCGGTCGCAATGAAGCAGAGCAGGCGGTAGCGGATGCCGGTGTGGCGGCCATTATTGCTTTTTATGCATCAACACCGGCGTATCAGCCAATTATGGAGCTTGAGGGGCTGGAGTGGTTGCAAGCCGAACTGAATATTCTCGCTAAACAGGGGCGCTGGAAAGATATGGCGGGTTTGATTGATGTGGATATTCTCAATCGTTTTGCTGTGCGAGGTAAGCCTTCGGAAATTGGCAATATGGTTGATCATCGTTTCGGGGATCTGGCGCACCGGGTTAACAGCTATCTGCCCTATGCAGCCAGTATGGATTTACTGGAAGAGATAGCCACTTCATTTCACGGTGTGAGCTAAATGATTGCGAGGTGTTTACTCTTCTTGAGCTTTTTAATTGTTGGTTGGGGTAATCAGCTTCCCTTAAAGCTTGGTTTACGTTTTTCTGTAAAGGCTGTTATTGCTTCCATAAAATCATCAGATGAAGCACAGCGCTTCAAGGCATCTGCTTCTATGGCATATTGCTGGTAGAGGTTGTTGTCTCCAGACTGTAATAACAGGGATTTGATTTCCCGAATAGCCAGCGGTGCAGCATTAGCCAGTTTCTTTGTCACCTCTTCTGTTTTTTGCTCTAAATTTTTGTCCTCAACACACCAGTTAACCAGCCCGATACCCGCAGCTTCTTCACCGCTTAATGTTTCGGCTAACAAAGTTAACTGCATGGCTTTGGTGAGGCCTACTTTGCGGGGCAGATAATAGGATTCACCGTGATCCACCGGGTGCGCCAGATTCGCTTGGGGCAATAAAAATCTCGTGGTTGTTGATGCAATGCAGAGATCTGACGAGAGCATCATCTGGGCTCCAGCACCAATGGCGTGGCCGCGAACACAGGTAATGATGGGTTGTGGTAATTCGTGCAAACCCTGGAAGATGGGCCACGCAACGTTTTTGACCTTGCCCTGCATAATTTCGCCTCGTTCGACCGGGTCTTCAGGCAGCCCGTTCGATAGCTCTTTAAGGTCTGCTCCTACACAAAAATCGTTGCCGATGGCCGCCAGTATAACTACTCGCACAGATGTATCGTCTTTCAGTGCCTTGATGATTTTGGCCAGCTCTGCACACATGGGTTCTGTTAGTGCATTTTTCACTTCGGGACGATTCAGCGTGATAGTGGCGATGTGGTTTTGAACTTCAAGCAGTATTTTCTGTGACATGATTTTTCCGTGGATAAATTGTCTGGAACAAGGATCGGTTAGCCCGCCGGTGATTAAGGCTATAGTAGCGATAATTCAGGGGTATGGGGTAATAACTCAATAATACAGCCGGGTTGATAACCCGTTGTTATTTTGATTTACTGTACCGTCTGGACGGTTTAGTAGAGTTTTTCATGTCTTCAATTAAAACAACACAAATCAAAATTCTTGATGCGGCGGCGGCTATCGTCGAGTTATCTGGCGCTAGCCATCTAACCATCGATGCGGTAGCAAAAAAATCGGGGCTTTCAAAAGGCGGAGTTCTTTATCATTACCCTTCGAAGCAAGCTTTGCTTGAAGGCATGCTTAACCGCTTGGTTACAGCTCGTGAAAGTAGAAGCGCATTGACTGTTTCGGGAAGAAATAACGAGAACGGTATAAATCTTGAGTCGTTTGTCGCTTTTGAATTTGAGCAAAAACCCAGTGAAAAAGCGCAGGCGCAGGCCATTCTCGCGGCAGCTTCGGAAAATCCCAGCTTGCTGGAACCTGCACGTAATTATCTTCGTTCGCTGATAGACCGCGTTGCTTCGTCCGGAGTTAAAAGTGATCTTGCAAAAGTGGTTTTTCTGGCCACAGAAGGTTTGCAACTACTTGAACTGGTGGACCTGATTCGCCTTGAACCCGCCGAGCGACAAAGAATACAGTCCTGTTTGACGCAGTTGGCTCAGGAGATTCAATCGTGAGAATTACCCTATTGGCGTCTTTGGTTGGTCTGTTGTTGCTATCCGGTTGTGAGCGAGAAGCTTCGCAAGTGGAAGATCAGGCTATTCGGCCTGCCAAACTTTACCGTGTAAACCCCGTACAGAATGACGCACATCACAGCTTTGTCGGTCGTGTGACGGCCCCGCAGACTATTGATATTGCGTTTGAAGTGAAAGGCAAACTCAAGGAGTTGCCTGTACTGGAAAGCCAGGTTGTGAGCGAAGGCGAGCTCTTGGCCGAGTTAGATCCAACAGACTATCGTCTTGCGGTGGAGCGTTCCGAAGTAGAACTTCGTCTTGCCCGTCAGAATCTGGAGCGGAAAAAGTCACTGCGTGATAAAGGCATGATCGCAGAATCCATTCTGGATGAGGCAAGGGGCGAATATGACCTTGTGCAGCTACAGCTTCAACAAGCGCGCGAAGACTTGCTTGAAACCCGCATTGTGGCGCCATTTGATGCCATGGTTACTCGCCGTTTTGTCGACAACCAAACGGCGGTCAAAGAGAACACCAATATCCTCAGAATAATTAACATCAGTGAGATTTTTGTGGTTGCCAATATACCCGAAAGCATGGTCGCCACAGTGACCGGTGACCGAATAAGTGCGATGTGGGCAGAGTTCAGTTTTATCGATGGTAAGAAATTCCCACTGACTTATCGGGAACATGCGGCGGAAGCTGACCCGGTGGCCCAAACTTACTCGGTCAGCTTTGCGATGGACAGGCCGGATGTAGGGAACATTCTTCCCGGCATGACGGCTGAATTGCATCTTCAAATTAATATGAGTGACAACGCTGACCTTTTTAAGGTGCCTGTCAATGCGCTGCTCAGTGATGCCGAAGGCAGCTTTTTTGTGTGGGTTGTGGATACCGACAGCTATGCCATCAACAAGCGGAAGGTCTCCGTTGGCCTGCCAGATGAGGATAAGGTGATCGTGACTTCCGGCTTACAAGACGGTGAATTGATAGTTGCCGCCGGAGCCTTGAACCTTCAGGCTGGCATGAAAGTCAGGCCGCTGAACAACCCTGAAACTTCATTGTAAGAGATTGTGTTATGACGCTATTGACGCAATTTTCTATCGATCGACCTTTGTATACCTGGCTGATTATGCTCGCTTGTATTTTAGGCGGAGTGATAGGCGTGAACACTATTGGCCAACTTGAAGACCCTCCCTATCCTGTAAAGCAGGCCTATATATTCACCAGTTACCCGGGAGCCTCGGCAGAGGAAGTCGAGCAGGAAGTTACTGAAGTTGTCGAGTCATCACTTCAGGAGCTGCCTTACGTGCGGTTTATTACCTCGAAATCTGTTGCGGGTCTTTCCGAAGTAATGATTGAACTGCATCAATCTGTTTCTAAAGCGGATACGCCTCAGATATGGGACGAGATGCGCAGGCGGGTTGCCGAAGCGGGAAGCCGGCTCCCCGTAGGTACCAGTGAGCCTCATGTTGAGGATGATTTTGCTGATGTCTACGGAATTATGTATGCCGTAACGACGCCGCCTGGCTATACACCTGATGAAATAAGTGACGTTGCCAGAACAATTGAAACGCGCCTGAAACTGGTGCCGCATGTTGCCAAGGTACGTACCGACGGTGTGCCACAAGAAGCTATTTTTATTGAAATTGATAAACCCAGAATGCGGCGGCTTGGTTTGCCTCTTGAAGCACTTTTGCAAGGTATTGGTGCGGAAAACCAAATTCATCCTGCTGGCTTTATGGAAATTGGTGAGCGTCGTTTGCGTATTGCGCCACCAATGGCGTTTGATAGCGTTGAGGCTGTGGCGCAAATGCGCATTGGTCGCCCGGGTTCTGTTGAAATTGTTCCCCTCTCGGACTTTGCCACAGTCACGCGAGGTGAAGTTGAGCAGCCCCCCTTGATTATTCGCCATCAAGGGCAACGCGCCTTTACAGTGGGTGTGTCCGTTGTCGAAACTGAAAATGTGGTTGAGGTTGGTCGCGAAGTTGATGCGCGTATGAATCAGCTGAAAGCGCTCCTGCCGATTGGCGTGGAAGTGGTGCCCATTTATCGCCAACACGCAGTGGTAGCAAAGTCGGTCGATGAGTTTATGGTTAACCTGATTGCATCAGTGTTTACTGTAATCGCCACGCTCTGCCTGTTTATGGGGTGGCGTGCCGGTGCGGTCGTTGGTGCAGTTTTACTGTTAACGGTGTTGGGTACGCTTGGCATTATGGCGTACGGCAATATCGCTTTGCAGCGAATATCGCTTGGAGCACTGATGATTGCAATGGGCATGTTGGTGGATAACGCCATCGTGGTCGCGGAGGGAATGATTACGGATGTGCAGCGAGGTAAATCAAGTCGCGATGCTGCCATCAGAGCGGTAGAGCGCACCCGGTTTCCATTACTGGGGGCAACGGTTATTGGTATTGCCGCATTCGCGCCGATTGGTTTGTCGAGTGATTCTACCGGGCAGTTTCTCGGTTCGTTATTTCAGGTAGTTGGCATCTCGTTGTTGTTGAGCTGGTTTTTGGCTATTACGGTGGCGCCAATGTTAGGGGCTTATTTTTTAAGGGTCTCAACCGTACCCGTTAGCGAACAGGAGCTTTACGCCAGTGGCGGGTATCGGTTTTATCAGAAATTGCTAGGCACTAGCTTGCGTCATCGCTGGTGGGTAACTTTGTTGATGGTTGTTATCACCCTGGTCAGCCTGTGGGGTTTCGGGTTTGTGAAACAGGGGTTTTTCCCGAGCAACAGTACGCCGCTGTTTTACGTTGACATGTTTTTACCTCAAGGTACCGATATTAAAACCACGGAGTCGGAAGTTGAACACATTGAAGACCTGATCCGTGAAGAAGCGGGTGTTAGCGCGATCACTTCTTTTGTCGGGGGTGGTCCCCCGCGTTTTGTCATGATCATGATTCCCGAGCGTCCGGATCCGGCGTATGCGCACTTTGTTGTCAGAGTGAATGATATCAGCACCATAAACGAGGTTATGGAAAGGGTGGGGGTGCGGATCAGAGAGGCGCAACTTGATACGGGCTTTATGCTGCGTCGCAGCGAGTTTTCACCCAGTGGTTCGTCAAAAATAGAGGCGCGTTTTTCGGGGCCGGATGCCAATGAGTTAAGGCGTCTTGCTGAAGACGCGCTGGCTATTTACCTTAAGTATGACCTGATAGACCGAAAAACAGATTGGCGAAGTCGGGAGCTGGCGTTACAGCCGGAGTTCGATGAGGCCCGCGCTCGTCAGGCAGGAGTATCTCGTAATGATCTTGCGCAGGCATTAACTTACATTAGTAATGGTCTTCAGATCGGTTTGTTCCGGGATGAAAACAAATTATTGCCTATGATTGTTCGAGCACCGAAAAGTGAGCGGGGGGATCTCGGGAAGGTGGTTGATCGCGAGATATGGAGCAGCTCTCAGCAGGCCTACGTTCCTGCCAGGCAAATTATTTCCGAGCTTCACCTGACGGCTCAGGACAGCATGATTCATCGTCGTAATCGGATTCGAACTATCATTGCGCAGGGAAATCCGCCGAAGGGATACTCCGCGAATCAGACCTTTGATCTGGTGCAGAAAGAAATCGAAAATTTGCCCTTACCTGCAGGTTATAGCCTGGAGTGGGGTGGGGAGTACGAGGCTAATCAGATAGCCAGGGAATCTTTGGGGGACAAAATTCCGTTGGCTTTTGGTGTCATGATGCTGATTACGCTGCTCATGTTTGGCAAAGTTAAACAGACGCTGGTGATTTGGGTTGTTGTCCCCATGGTTGTTTCCGGTGTTGTGGTCAGTTTACTCGCCACCAATCTGTCGTTTACGTTTCCTTCTTTATTGGGTTTGTTGAGTTTGGCAGGTATGCTGCTAAAAAACTGTATTGTCCTCATTGATGAAATTGACAAGCGGTTGGAGCAGGGGCCGCAGAGTCTTGATACCATACTGGCAGCCAGTGTTAGTAGAATGCGCCCGGTGCTGTTGGCAGCCGTTACGACTATCGCGGGTATGGCTCCGCTACTGAGGGATGACTTCTTCCGTGAAATGGCCGTTTGCATCATGGGGGGATTGGCTTTTGCATCGTTGCTTACGCTGATAGCGGTACCTGTTTTTTATGCCGTAGCCATGCGTAAGCAGCTTGTCTCAGGCAGTGGCAAGGTTCCCCAAGAAACATTGACCTGAAAATCGCTGGCAATTTATCAAAGCAGCAAAAGCCCATTGAAGCAATGAACGCCTAAAAGGAGCACGTTGTTGGAAGACATTATTCTGGTTAACCTGATAATGGTCGTGGGCGCTTGCGTGCAAAGTGTTATCGGTTATGGTCTGGGGCTGATTTGTGCACCGCTGGTGTTTCTTATTAACCCAGAGTATGTGCCCATTCCGATGATTATGAATTCGTTTATTCTATGTGTTCTTCAGGTGATCAAAGCCCACAAAACCTTGCGGATTAATGAAGTTGGCTGGGCTGTGGTGGGGAATATGTCAGGTATATTGTTAGCCGTAATTGTCATGTTGTTTATTTCATCAACCGACTTTTCCTTGATCTTCGGCCTGTTGATTCTCACTGCGGTGCTGATCAGTTTTAACGGTTATCACCCGGTCATCAATCGTTCGAGCAGTTTGATTGCCGGTTTTGCCTCTGGTGTGATGGGGGTTTTTACTTCCGTTGGGGGGCCGCCAATCGCGCTTTTGTATCAGTCTGCAAGCAATGAAAAGATATTGGCAAATTTGCCAGCATTTTTTTTAATAACAACCACATTTGCTTTGGTTGCATTATATGTTGCTGGCCATTTTCAACGTCATCATGTTGATTTGTTTCTGCACTGTTTACCGGGTGTAGCACTCGGTTTTTTTGTCTCGCCATTAGTAAGAAAGTGGCTTGCAGAAAGGTCATTGAGGCCGTTTATTCTCGCCGTTGCCGGTATATCGGGTTTATATTCGGTGATCAAAGGGCTGATCAGCTATTAAAAACTCGGCTTAATGGTAATCGGCTGAAACGCTACTCCGTCGGAGAAATTACGTTCATTGACACCGATATATCGACCACTTTTAACACGTTCAGGCTGGTAGGCAAAGCACGAGCCGAGAAGTGATTTATGTTCGTTCAGCGTATCGCCATGCCCGGACTTTACTTCGTATCTGCGGCCGCGAGCGATAAATATGGTTCTCGATAAAATTATGGCGGCTTCAAGTTCATCGCTATTTTTATAATAGCGACTTGCCCAACCGATAAACCCCTGAATAAGCGGCTTGCCGTTCAGTTCATCGGATGAAACCATTTGTTGATTAAGTATTTGCCATTGATGCACTAACGAGCCATTACAGGATATCGACACGTCAACTATGCCATCCATATCGGGTACCACAGCCTCATAAATACGCTCGTCTGAGCGATGGCTGTGCCGAATGGCTAATGCGGCTAAATCAAACAGATGCGTACATTGGCGTTTTGCACGTTGGTTTGCATATAAATCTTTAAATTCGGTGTTAATAGAGGTTCCTTCCAGCTCTTGAATAAACTTCTCGGCTCCGGGGCACAGGTTGGTCGGAAAACGTATGATTTCTCCTTTAAGGCTGGTTATCTTTTCGCCGTCGTGATGAAGAATACAGGCCATCTCGTGATAAATGTCGGCAAACTGGGCTGTGACCATGCCAGGCTCGCTTTTTAAGCTGACTTTACGACGAGATATACGGGTGCCAAAAGTCGGGTTTATAGGTAGAGGTAACAGGTTATTCATCAGTCAGTTTCAGTTTGCTGTAGAACCATCGAGGTAGTGTTCAGATTGATTTTCTGTCCCGAGTGTTTCCAGTCCAGATAGAAAGTTAAGGGCGCTACTATACAACGGTTTTGTCTAAGTCATTAGTAGATATTGAAACCCTGTGATAAAGGGTAACTAAGAAGCGGTGGACTATATCGACTACATAAAGCGTGCAGAAGCGGGTTGTGATGTTTTTTGAAATCTCTGAAATGCTTTTGGATCAGGAAACGGTGATAACAGGGCAGAGTGTATTGTTCAGAATTGCGCGAAGGCTATCAGTGGGCTCATGGCGAGATACGATGGCGTAATCAAATGTATTTCCGGCTCCTGCCAGGAACGCTGCCAATTGATTTTTTTCCAGTTCTATAACCGAAAACCTCACCAGTTTTTGCCGGGCATCCTGCAATAGAGAGGCCGTGGGTACTTTCGGCGATTTCTGTTCACTTACCAGCATAACCTCCACTTCTTCTCCTTCAAATTTGCGCAACAGCGTCTGAAGCGTGTTGTTTAAATGAAGCGAATCATTGTCGATAATCAGTACTTTAAAAATACGTCGATATCGCCTTGATATTGACTGGCGGAAAACAGTTTTTCCCACAATCGTGCAGATTGCATCCTGCCCATAGTCTGCGCCGATTTTATCAACAGACCCGCAGATGTAATGGTAACTCCAGTGAACCTGGGATGCCTGGGCCGTTTGTGCCAGGTACTCTTTGAACTGGTTTGCCATAGCGCGCATGGATCGTTGTATCACCGCCACATTAAGGGGGCGATCACCGGAGGTTGAGGTTATTTCGCGTGAGAAGGGCAGTTCTGCAACGCGCAACAAATTTTCATTTTCAATAAATAATCCGCGCAACCCGGTCTGCAGGGAGGCGGCAATTTCAACGGCTAATTGTATGGTTGCCGGCGAATAGTTTTCTGTGTCAACTACAATCAGCACCGGTGCTTTGTCATGCTCTGAGTTAGCCGGTTCCGGATTAGCTGGTTTCATGGATTCACCTTTTCACCGCTATCTGCGGCATCATCTTTCATTTGGTGCGCATAATGTGCTTTTAATTGTTGCAGTGCTTCAATTCGATTCTGAATTTTGCGATTAAAACTACCCTCCGAAAACTGACCTCCTGATTCAAACTCACCGCGGGGATAGCCTGACAATATTTCCATCACATCATCAACATGCTTTGCGGTATAAATACTAAAACGTTTTTCGGCTACGGCTTTGCGAACATCTGCGCGCAGCATGAGATTAACCTGGTTGGCTGCGGGAATAATAACACCCTGTTCGCCACTTAGTCCGCGGGTTTGGCAAACATCGAAAAAGCCTTCTATCTTTTCATTTACGCCACCAATAGGCTGTATCTCGCCCAGCTGGTTCATCGAGCCGGTTACAGCGTAGCGCTGTTGCAAGGGAATCTCGCCCAGCGCGGATAGAAGTACACACAGCTCTGCTGCAGTGGCGCTGTCGCCATCTACCATCCCATAAGATTGCTCAAATACCAGTGTTGCCGACAACGGGAATGGCTGATTAATCGCATAGCGATTGGCGAGGTAGGAGGAGAGAATCATGACGCCTTTTGAATGGATGTGGCCCCCAAGTTTTACCTCCCTTTCTATATCAATAACGTTACCCTGACCGAGTCGTGCGGTTGCTGTAATACGCGAGGGTTGGCCAAAAGCGTAGTCGCCAACCTGTAAAACAGAGAGCCCGTTTACCTGGGCGACTTTTTCGCCTTCCGTGTCAATCAGTTTAAAACCACGCGTAATTTGCTCCTGCATTTGCTCGCGGTATTTATCCTGACGGTAACGGCGTTTCTCGATGGCACCCTCTATATCTTGAACACGAATTATCTGGCTGTTTTCTTTGCCTGCCCAGTAGTCTGCTTCATGTAATAGCTCGCTAATATTTTCAATGGACAGTGACAGTTTTTGACTGTCGCCAGACTCTCTGGAAGCATTTTCTATCACGCGTTCTACAGCACCCTTGTTCAAGGGCCTGGTACCATTATTGCCCTGAACAGCGGCAACCAGGCGGGCATAACCTTCAGTGTTGACGGTATCTCGTGCGGTATCCTGTGAAAAGTCGGCGGCGACTTTAAATAGTTCGCCAAATTCAGGATCGTATGCCTTCAGTAAGTAGTAGAGGTAGGGTTCGCCAGTCAGAATCACTTTTACGTTAAAAGGAATTGATTCAGGTTCCAGAGATAGTGTGCTGGCCAGGCTTAACATTTCTTCGAGCGATTCAATTTTGACCTCGCGGGACTTAAGTGCCCGCTTCAGTCCTTCCCAGGCAAAGGCATGTGTTAATACTTTTTGGGCATCCAGCACCAGATACCCGCCATTGGCGCGAAGCAGGGAGCCAGACTTGATCAGCGTGAAATCAGTTAGTAATGCACCCATCTGGGAAATATATTCCACACGCCCAATCAGGTTTTGGTAAGTTGGATTGTCCTCAAATAAAATTGGTTGCCCTTTCGTTTCTCTATTATCAACGATGACATTAACCGTATATTCATGGAATGCGGCAATGCGACTGCCAAGGTTTGTTTCTTTGAAAGAACCATTACCGGAGAGGAAGTCTTCAGCATTTTCAATGGCGTTTTTCTTGACTGCGGCGAGATAGCTTATGACTTCGGGTAGATCACGATAGGTATTCTCAATCCAGGCAATAAGCTGTTCAACATTGTGATGGGTGACCTCCTGATTCAAGGCTTTCACTCGTTGGTAATGTTCTCTTTCCAGCAAAGGTATATTGCGAATAATACTCTGTAGCTCCAGCTGGCTATCCGCGATCAGTTTTTCTATTCGCTTTTTTTCATCTTCAGATAATTTTTCAAACTCTTCAGCCCCTGCCAGTTTGCCGTTAATCATCGGGCCAATGGTGTAACCCGCCGGTGTGCGCAACACGGCCACACCTCGTTCGTTCGCATCGCTACTGAGTTTTTTGAAAGCCTGCTCCTGACGCTCCTGAAACTCATCATCAATTTCCTGTCTGCGCGTTCGATAATCTTCACTTTGAAAAACGGAAGGCAGAGACGTCAATAAATCCTCTACCAGTGATTCCATATCCTTACGCAGTTTATGGCCAATTCCTGCGGGTACCTGGAGCACTTTTGGCTTTTGTGGCATTTCAAAATTATTGACGTAACACCAGTCCGACAGGGGCCTTTCTGCTACCACTCGCTGCGACAATACATGTTCTACCGACTTTCGTTTGCCTAGTCCTGTGGCTCCGAGCACAAACAGATTAAATCCGGTCTGCTCAATATCCACACCGAACTCAATCGCTTCCAGAGCGCGTTTTTGTCCCAGAGGGATATCCAGTGGTGTCAGGTCTGCAGTCGTTTCAAAGTCCAGAAGGGAGAGGTCGCAAGCATGGTAAAGTGATTCTGGCTGAAGTGGGCTAATAGTCTTCATTGTATTGAGGTCACAGTTTTTGGGGTAAATGGGATCGAATATCTTCAATGTTGTGACGCACCAGATTTTTTGAGATTTCTCCGGCGACCCGCTCTAACGCAGTCTTGCTTATAATCGAACGCAAGGTGCCGAGAAATTTAGGCGGTGCAATGATGTAGAGTCTGTGAAAATCCCCTTTTTGGGCTTTACTATCGATTTCAGCGCACAATTCACGGGCAAAGTCTTTGGCCTCTTGAATGTTGGCGGTTTTCTCATGGCCCATGGTATGCCTTCCATGCCCCCCGAAATCTTTTCTCTGGCTCGTTCTGTCAGTAACGAGTGCCTGTGCTGGTAAACGGCTTTCATTGTGAACAAAATCCTCCAGCTCGATTAAAGGGGCGGTTACACTTGCTGCTGACAGTATTCGCGCCCGGCTTGAATCTGCCACAATCACCCAAATAGCCATTGCTGCTCCTTAAGACACCGGATATCAAAACCACCCGTATAACATATGCCAGTAACGATCTTCTTTTACTAATGTAGATCAAATTTTCTATGAAAACCTCTTCAATTGGCTCCGGTTGCTATTGCTTGTTACCTTCACTTATTGAGGTATAGCGATGTGGCTCTTTTGAGTCGGTTTGGCATTGCCTGGATGCCTGTATATTGATGTCTGTCAATCTCGATAACATTATTTCCTGTAACTTAATAGAACAGGTCCGTTGTTGCAGGCTACGATTGGTGACAGAATAAATTTCATGCTGGGGTCGGGCAAACCCCTTTGAAGTCAAGGCTTGTGATGGTCGTGGATGCATGACTTGTTTTGGTATTACTGCTCAGTGCAGTACCTTAAATTAAAGGAATACTAATGAAGCTAACGCCTTTGGACAGAAGCACGCATATCAATTTTTGGTATGCGGTATCCGTCATTTTTCTGGTACTGCTGGCGCAACTTTGGTTGGCAGAATCCCGCCGTGTTGAAACAGTTCCTTACAGCGAATTCCAGTTGTTATTACAGGGCGGTGAGCTTGCGGAAATCAGTGTTTCTGCAACGCACATTCGTGGCAAGCTTAAACAGCCCGCCAGCGACGGTCACGAGTATATTAATACGGTTCGCATTGAGCCTGAGTTTGCCAAGGATCTTGCCAATCACAATGTGAAGTTTTCAGGTGTCATCAAGAGTAACTGGGTAGCAGAAGTACTTTCCTGGATATTGCCTGCCATAGTTTTTGTTGGCATCTGGCTCTATTTTATCCGCAAGTTGGGTGAGCGGCAGGGAATGGGCGGCATGATGTCGGTTGGCAAAAGTAAGGCCAAAATCTACGTTGAGAAAGACACTCAAGTCACTTTCGACGATGTTGCCGGTGTTGATGAAGCAAAAGTTGAACTCCAGGAAATTGTGGCCTTCCTTAAGAACCCCGCAAGCTATGGGCGACTCGGTGCACACATTCCCAAAGGGGTGCTGCTGGTTGGCCCACCTGGTACCGGTAAAACATTGTTGGCCCGGGCTGTAGCTGGCGAGGCTGGTGTTCCTTTCTTCTCAATCAGCGGTTCCGAATTTGTCGAAATGTTTGTTGGTGTAGGTGCTGCGCGAGTTCGCGACTTGTTCGAGCAGGCTCAACAGAGTGCGCCTTGCATCATTTTTATTGACGAATTGGACGCGTTGGGCCGCGCGCGAGGTGCCGGCCCCATGACGGGTGGACACGATGAAAAAGAGCAGACGCTCAACCAACTGCTAAGTGAGCTTGACGGTTTCGACCCCCGGCAGGGAATTGTATTGTTGTCAGCAACGAACCGACCGGAAATTCTGGACCCTGCACTATTGCGCGCCGGCCGTTTTGATCGTCAGGTTTTGGTAGATCGGCCGGATAAACTCGGTCGAATTGATATCCTTAAAGTGCATATCAAAAAGATCAAACTTGATCCACAAGCCTCGCTGGATGAAGTTGCTGCGCTTACCCCAGGGTTCAGCGGTGCTGATTTGGCAAATCTGGTTAATGAAGCGGCAATTTTGGCGACACGGCGCAACGGTGATCTGGTTACGCTTGATGACTTTACCCGTGCGATAGAACGTATTGTCGCCGGGCTGGAAAAGAAAAACCGCTTGCTTAACCCTCATGAGAGGGAAGTCGTCGCGTTTCATGAGACGGGGCATGCCTTAGTCAGGCTCGCCCTGCCCGGTGTCGAGACAGTGCACAAGATATCGATTATCCCCAGAGGTATCGGCGCGCTTGGCTATAATATTCAGCGGCCAACGGAAGATCGCTATTTGATGACCGAGGGTGAGTTACTGAACAAAATGGCAGTGTTGATGGGTGGGAGAGCAGCGGAACTACTGGTGTTTGGAAAGCTATCTACGGGTGCCGTTGACGACCTTGGCCAGGCAACAAATATTGCGCGAACAATGGTCACACGGTATGGCATGGATAAAGGGCTTGGACAGGTAACATACGATACCGAGCGCCAGATGTTTATGCCCCAAACAGAAGGGTACCTGCCTGCCATAAGAAACTACAGCGAAAAGACAGCCGGGCAGATAGATGAAGCCGTACGCGAGCTGATTAAAAAGTCTTTTAATAAGGCTACGCGTGTTCTTGAAAAGAACCGTCACTTGCTGGACGAAACCGCCGCCGCATTGCTGCTTAAAGAAGTGCTGACCTCTGAAGAGTTTCCTGCCGTTGATCCGTTTGAAGAGGAGGATGAGGGCAATCTGGTAGCACCGGATACAGAGGCTAAGTGATACGGGTAGGCGGCAAAGAGTATCCCTGAACCCTATGGCATCCCACCTATGCGGAGAACGAATAGCTCTTTGCGAGATAAAAAACGCGATAGAAATAAAAGAATTAGTAGCATAATGGCGCAGGCGGTGAGCCTTGCTAATTAGTAGAGTCATTATCTGTATTGAATAGAGTTGAGCCGCTTTACCGGCCAACGTTCCTCCTGAGTGATGCTGCCAGTTTTATTACAGGCAGTGTGCATTCAATCGATGGCGGATATACTGCACAATAAATCGGTGGATTTTAACAGGCAGTCACTTGAAGCAGTCTATGGTGCCCTGCCTTAGAGCCTTAAGGAAAGAAATGAAAATACACCGAGTCATTGCAAATATCCAATCGCCGGACGTGTCTAGGGCCGACTCATTTTACCGCGACATTCTTGGCCTTGAATTGGCGATGGATCATGGCTGGATTCGAACCTACACATCGGATCAACGTATGACGGTGCAGATCAGTGTCGCTTCTGAAGGCGGTTCAGGAACAACCGTGCCGGATTTATCCATTGAGGTGGATGATCTGGATGTAGCCCTGTTACGAGTTAAAAAGGCAGGTATCGCTATTGAGTACGGGCCACAGTCCGAGCCTTGGGGTGTTAGACGATTTTATGTTCGCGACCCGTTTGGAAAACTGATTAATATACTGCAGCATGAAGAGCGTTGAGTTGATTAGACAACCCAATATTGCTCTGACAATGGATGGCTGTTCGATTTAAACCGCAGAACCGAGAAGGCCTGGCTTGAATGGGCAGGCTGTTGGGCAACCAGCCGTTTTCACCGTAAGCCAACGAAATGGAATGTCGTTAAATGAAACAAATATCTGATCATCCACCCAAGCAACTACTCAAGAACCAGCCTCGTGTTATCGGTGGATTGATTCTCTCGGCTTTTATTTGTTATGGCGGTGGCAGTGCTCTGATATCCGGTGGTGAATCATTATTAGGGATAACTTTACTGCTGTTAAATTCGGTTGTTGTTATAACAATAGGCGTTTTATTCAGTGGCCTAATGGTGAATAGTGCTCCGGTTTCTGCCCATGTCTATCTGGCGACCCGAATTACCGAAGGGGTGTTACTTGGCAGTGGTGGGCTTATGTGGGTGTTTGGCAGCCATTTCGTTACAGACTCTGAAGCCTGGAACACAACGCTGTATCAGTTGGGCATGATTATTTTGGGCATCGGCAGTATTAGCCTGTGCAAGTGGCTTCTTGATAACCGTGCAGTACCCGCACTACTGGCCCGACTGGGGCTAATCGGTTATCCCTTGCTAGCCATAGGGATGGTTATGGGGTTGATAGGCAGTGAAGACTGGGCTGCTATCTTGCTGCTACCCGGCGCAATGTTTGAAGTGATATTGGGTCTTTGGTTGATCATTAAAGGGTTGTTAATTCCTTCGCGAACCACAGTGGCGTAGTCCGGTAGGATGGCGTTCATAAAGTGAAAACAGGGAACGTTTTCTCATGCAGACTAATTTGACCGAATCAGTCTGCACACTGATCAATCAACGACTGAGTTATATGGAAGATGTGGCCTTATGCCGAAAGATAAGGCATGTCTGTGGCGAGAAGCCATTTTGCTTGATCCTGGCGACAACAGGTTAATAGGGGCAACAGGCTAGGTTTGTACTATGAGGGGGGGAAGGGGGAGTATCAAAAATACCCACCTTGGCGTCTGGAAGAGTAAATACAGCCCTAAGTGCTGATTAAGCAAAAAATAAATAGTCCGGTAAGGACGCAGTGACGGAACATTCTTCAGAATAGCTAGAAAAATGAGAAGGTTAAGAAAGTTGTGGTGCCCAGGAGAGGACTTGAACCTCCACCCCCTTGCGAGGACCAGCACCTGAAGCTGGCGTGTCTACCAATTTCACCACCTGGGCATAGGTGAGGCAAAAATATGTCTGTTTCGTTGAGGGTGCGCACTTTACTGTTACAATCTCTTTATGTCAATTACAGCAATGATAAATTGCTCTCTTGTTTTATAGGATTCCTTTGAAGAAAAAACACCTGAATAAAGACCCCAATGCAGAGCGTGAAGCTTCCCGCTATGAAAACCCGATCCCCAGTCGCGAATACCTCATTCAGCTGATTGATGGCAGTGTCGGACCGTTAACACATAAAGAGTTATATCGTGAGCTTGGCTTGCAGGATGACGAGGCCATAGAAGCCCTGCGTCGCCGTTTGGTGGCAATGGAGCGCGATGGTCAGCTGGTTCGCAACCGCCGTAATGCATACGGAACCCTGAGCAGGATGAATTTGATTAAGGGGCGGGTCATTGGCCATCCTCAGGGTTTTGGTTTTGTGGTTCCGGCTGAAGGTGGTGAAGATTTATATTTATCCAGTCGTCAGATGCGCCGGGTGATGGATGGTGATGAGGTACTGGTTCGGGTTGCCGGAGTTGATTCCCGTGGCCGGGTGGAAGGCTCCATTGTTGAAGTGGTTGAACGCCGCACAAAAACATTGGTTGGCCGCTATTTTATTGAGAGCAATGTGCATTTTGTGCGTCCGGAAAACCCTCGGATTGTACAGGATATTGTGATTCCTGCAGAGGGTACTGGTGGCGCTCGTAGCGGTCAGATCGTGGTGGTTGAGATTATTGTTCAGCCGGACCGCAATGCCATGCCTGCCGGGAGAATTGTAGACGTTCTGGGCGAACATCTGGATCCGGGGATGGAAATCGATATCGCTATCCATAACCACAATATTCCCAATGAATGGCCGGAACAGGTTGAATTCGAAGCTGCCCAGATAGCCGATGAAGTGCTGGACAAGGACAAGGCTCACCGAATTGATGTTACCCACTTGCCGTTTGTCACGATAGATGGGGAAGATTCTCGCGACTTTGACGATGCTGTTTATTGCGAGCCCCGCGGTAGAAATGGAGGCTGGAAACTGTTTGTCGCGATTGCTGATGTTTCCCACTATGTTCAGGTTGACAGTGCTCTGGATAAAGAGGCCTGGCAACGGGGGAACTCAGTGTATTTCCCTCAGCATGTGGTGCCGATGTTGCCGGAGAAGCTGTCCAATGGCTTGTGCTCGTTGAACCCGCATATTGACCGTCTGTGCATGGTGTGCGAGATGGATCTGGATAAACAGGGCAAAGTGGTGCGGTTTCAGTTCTATGAGGGTGTTATGCACTCTCATGCGCGGCTAACGTACACCCAGGTAGCGGCAATGCTGGCCCAGCGAAGTGACAGAAACAGTGGTGTCCGCAAGCAGTTTCACGCAGTTGTGAAACATATTGATCATCTTCACGACGTCTTTCAGTTGCTGTTGGCGCGCCGTGAAAGCCGTGGTGCGATTGATTTTGAGACGATTGAAACGCGCATATTGTTTGATGCCAACCGAAAAATTGATCAGATCATTCCGGTACAGCGCACGGATGCCCATCGTTTAATTGAAGAGTGTATGCTGTGCGCCAATGTCTGTGCCGCCGAATTTCTGGAACGCAGTAAGTTGCCGGGGCTTTATCGTGTGCATGAGCCTCCGGTTGATACCAGATTGGCCAGCCTGAGGGAATACCTCGGTGAATTGGGTCTGGGGCTGCCAGGTGGTGATGAGCCTACGCCAAAGGATTTTCAGAAGTTACTGGCCCATGTTGCAGACCGGCCGGATGCGACGGTTATTCAAACAGTGCTGCTCAGGTCGATGATGCGGGCAGAGTATCAGCCTGATAATAATGGGCACTTCGGACTGAATTATCCGGCCTATACGCACTTCACATCGCCTATTCGCCGCTACCCTGATTTACTGGTGCATCGCGCTATTCGGCGGGTGATACGCAGTAAAATGCGTACCCGGCTGGTGAAACGGGCCGATGGCGCCACACTGCTGAACCCGGAGCAGATTTACCCTTACTCTCTGGAGTGGATGGCCGCAGCTGGAGAACAGTGTTCAATGGCAGAGCGGCGTGCCGACGAGGCAACCCGCGAGGTCGAGAGTTGGCTCAAATGTGAGTATCTGCAATCGCGAGTAGGGGAGGAGTTCGACGGTGTGGTTGCTGCTGTGACAGGCTTTGGTCTGTTTGTTCAGCTGACGGATATCTTCATTGAAGGGCTGGTGCATATCACCGGGTTGCCGAAAGATTATTACTACCATGAACCGGATCATCATCGATTGGTGGGTGAGCGGACCCGTAAAGTATTCGGGCTTGGTGACCGGTTGCGGGTCAGGGTCAGCAGGGTGGATCTGGACGAGCGAAAAATTGATCTGGATATGGCTGATCAGGAGAGGCGTGCTCGTAAAGAAGATACGGGCAAACGTGTAAAAGTTTCCGCCAAGGCTCGGCAAATGGCGGAAGAGCACGAGAAGAAGCAGCGATCGAGAAAAAAGGCTAAACCCGGGCGAGAGCAGGTTACTACAGCGGACAAGTCTAAAAAAACTGATAAAAAAAGTGTCAACAGCGTTGGCAATAGGGCTGTTAAGAAAAAGTCTGGCAAGTCAAAATCTGGTGCACGGCGAAGTAAGGTCTCTTCTTCTGCCAGCAGACGAACAAAGCGCTAATTGTTGTCATAACCACAGAAACTCGAGACGTATCCGTATGAAGCAATCTCTGCAATGGGTGTTTGGTGTGCATGCTGTGCAGGCAATGCTGAAAACCAGCGCCGGAAAAATCCAGGAGCTACGGCTCCAGAAAGGACGCGATGACCAGCGTTTTAAAAAGATTCAGTCAATGGCTGAACAACAAGGCGTACCCACAAGCTGGGTGCTGAGATCTGACTTGGATACACTTGCTGATGGTCAGCATCAGGGTGTAGCCGCTCTTTGTGAGGGAGCTGATGTTCAGGACGAAAACTTTCTCAGCGACTTGCTCGTCTCACTCGATCATCCGCCCCTTATCCTGGTATTGGATGGTGTTACAGACCCTCACAATTTGGGAGCCTGTCTGCGTTCCTGTGACGCGGCCGGTGTCGATGTGGTTGTGGCGCCGAAAGACCGTTCCGTAGGTATTACACCGGTAGTGAAAAAAGTGGCCTGTGGTGCCGCTGAATCGGTGCCTTTGGTGGTGGTGACCAACCTTGCCCGGACGCTCAAATTTTTACAACAGCAGGGTGTCTGGGTAGTGGGTACTGCCGGAGAGGCGCAGCAGCTGATTTATGAAGCTGACCTTTCAGGACCTTTAGCGCTGGTGATGGGCGCTGAAGAAAAGGGATTGCGCCGATTGACCCGTGAAAATTGTGATCTTCTGGTCAAGTTGCCCATGGCCGGTGCGGTGAGCAGCCTGAATGTGTCAGTTGCCAGCGGTGTCTGTCTGTTTGAAGCGGTCAGGCAGAGAGCTCGCGTTTGATCTGCATCGGTTTTAAGTGACTGACAGCATTAGGCGGTTAAGGGTAAAATTTTCTGCATGAAAGTGACTAAAAAAAATAATGAGGCTGCCAAGGAGAATCTGGTATTAAACCTGCCGAACCTGATCAGCGCCTTGCGCCTGGGTATGGTGCCATTGCTGGCTTCCCTTGCGCTTGAGCACAAAGCCGAGTTGTTTTTAACGATACTTGCCCTATCCTTGTTCACAGATGCTCTGGATGGTTTTCTGGCCCGGCGCCTTGACCAGGTAACCAAGCTCGGAACGCAGATGGACAGTTGGGCGGATATGGCAACCTATGCCGTCATGCTGCTGGGGCTGTATGTGATATGGCCGGATATTTACCAGAGTGAATCAACTTACCTTGTTATTGCGTTCAGCTCCTGGCTGGTTCCCCTGTTGGTTTGTTTTGCCCGGTTTCAAAAATTCCCCAGTTACCATACCTGGGCTGCGAAACTGGCGGCTGTTTCACTGGTGCCAGGGTATTTTGTGGCCACACTCTGGGGCGAAGTGCTGCTTTTCCGGATAGTGCTGCTTTTTTATTTATGGGTGGCGCTGGAGCAGGTCATGATCACCAGTATTTTGCCACGCTGGCAAGGGGATATTGATGGCCTCTGGCATGCTCTGTCCATTGCGCGCAGTAATGGAAGCTGAAGGGTGTATCAAAGGGGCAACCGGGAAAGGGGAAATCATGTGATGGTGATACGATCATCAGCCATGCAGCAACGTGGCTTTACGTTAATTGAGCTAATGGCTGTTGTGCTGCTGGTGGCGATTCTGGTTGCTGTTGCGTTACCCACGTATCAGAACCTGAGTCGTGCAGCGCTGGAAGCATCCCTATCCGGCGTGGCCGGGACCTTATCTTCGGCGTCGAGCCTGGTGAAAGCGCGCGCTATTATCGATGGAGTTGATGATGGTGCCGTTAACTATAATGGCCAGCGTGTGGATGTGCGGTCGCAGTACCCCAGGGGGCACTGGAATCGCACCTTTCGCTATATTATTGATGCCTCTATGCAGAACAGAAACACGGGGTTTAATCAGGTTTGCAGTGATTACAAGCTTTGTGGTGTTGGTAACCGGCCAACAATACCGGGAGTGGCTGGCACCAGCGGGGGCAGGGGAGTGATTGTGTGGCCGGAAGGCTACCGGATTAGCCAGGGCTGCTTTGCCTATTTTTATAATCCAGAAAATGGTAATGCTCCCATGATTGGTACGGTAGTGACCGGATGTTAAAAACCGCTGCTGGCTGTTGGTTGCGCCTGACTCTTCGGTTCGTAAGGGGCCGGTTTTGTTACTTTATTTGCTGTATTGCTGCTTGAAATAGCCGGTACATAGCCGTAGAATGCGCGGCCTTGGTTTGCATGGGGTAAATCCATCGACCAGGGGACTCCTTGCCACACCGCATTGGGTGGGTGGCTATTTAACCCGTAAGGAGACGATATGCGTCATTACGAAATTGTATTTATGGTTCACCCGGACCAGAGTGAGCAGGTTCCGGGCATGGTTGAGCGTTACACCGCCGCTATTGAAGCTGGTGAAGGTAAGGTAAACCGTCTTGAAGATTGGGGACGCCGCCAGCTGGCCTATCCAATTAACAAAATCCACAAGGCACACTACGTGCTGATGAATGTTGAGTGCGGCCAGGACGTGCTCGACGAATTGAATTCCACATTCCGTTATAACGATGCTGTGATTCGCAGCATGGTTCTGCAGCGCGACGAGGCGATCACTGAAGAATCTCTGATCATGAAAGCGGAAAAGTCCGACCGGGGCGAACGCCGTCCTGAAAGATCCGCAGCGCCAGCGGCAGAGCAAACCAAAGCCGCCGCTGAAGAAACTTCAGAGGAAGATGAAGCCGAGGTTCAGGACGAACAGGAAGAAACTGCGAAAGAGGAGACTAACTGATGGCTCGTTTTAATCGTCGACGCAAATTTTGCCGTTTCACCGCTGATGGTGTAACCGAGATTGATTACAAGGATCTGGACACGCTGAAGCAGTATGTTTCCGAGACCGGAAAAATTGTACCAAGCCGTATTACCGGTACCAAAGCCAAATACCAGCGCCAGCTTTCAACGGCTATCAAACGTGCTCGTTACCTGGCTCTGCTACCTTATACGGATAGCCACAAGTAACAGGCTGCACCAGACAAACGGGTATTGTTCGCCTGTTAGATTGGTCAGAAACCGAAGACCACAGTTAAAGGACGGTTGATTGGGCGTATGCGTGCCATAGCAGAGTTTATTATGCGCGGACGCATGCAGGCAGCATTAGTCGCTTTCTGCGGCAATCTGGTGCCATTAATCAGCCCCGCAGCAGTTGCTCTGGTCGGTCTGAGAAAAGGCTGGAAGGATAGCCTGCTGATCGCTCTCTGGGCACTACTGCCATCGCTGATAATGTTTTATGTCAGTGATCTTAACCCCTTGGTTGTGATGGCATCCATTACCGGGGTGGTGATGGTGGTGGTGGCAGCAGAAGTGCTGAAAGCAAGTATTTCCTGGCGCCATACGTTGATGGTGGTCAGTGCGGGCAGCGGAACGTTGGCTATTCTGCTGAGTGTGTTGTTTGGTGCCGAGCTGACAAGTCTTCAGCAATCCCTGGCAAAAGTGTTTGCAGAAATGCAAAGTGGTCAGGGGGCTCAGAAGAGTGTCGGTTTTGTGCCGGGTGAAACATTTATCGTCGGGCTGATTGGCTATATCGTGGCGCTGAATGTGGTACTGGGTCTGATTCTGGCCCGCTGGTGGCAAGCGCTGTTGTATAACCCGGGTGGTTTTCGAACAGAGTTCCATCAGTTGCGACTAGGCAGTAAGGAAGCGCTGATATTGCTGGCAGTGGTGGTGTTCTGCCAGTTTGGTTCGGCCGAGTATTTTAGCTGGGCAGAACTGTTTGGTTTGCCGCTGCTGCTGAGTGGCATTGCGCTGGTGCACTATACCGTTGCCACCCGCAAAATGGGTGGGCATTGGCTGGTTATTTTTTATGTGGGGCTGGTTACTATTGCCCCGTTGAGCTTAGGGCTGGTCGTGATAGGTTTTGTCGACAGCTTTATGAATTTTCGCCCTCGCCTGGCTGGTAATTCCAGTCGCTAGGGACAAACAAGTTAGATAACAGAGGATATCCGAGATGGAAATTATTCTGCTGGAAAAAGTGGGTAAACTGGGCAACATTGGCGATAAAGTGAATGTGAAGTCTGGCTATGGTCGCAACTACCTGATTCCTCAGGGCAAGGCAGTATTTGCCACCGCAGCAAACGTAGTGGAATTTGAAGCTCGCCGTGCCGAGCTGGAAGCTGCTGCTGCTGAACAGAAGGGGCAAGCAGAGGCTCGCGCTGCAAAACTGGCCGGGTTAGCTGCGCTGACGATCGAAGCCAATGCCGGTGCAGAAGGCAAACTGTTTGGATCGGTCGGTGTGCGCGATATTGCCGATGCGATTACTGCGGCTGGTGTTGAAGTTGAAAAGAGTGAAGTGAAGCTGCCGGAAGGTCCGATTCATGATCTTGGTGAGTATGAAGTCGATATTCAGCTTCACTCTGAAGTCACCCAGGCTGTGAAAATTCTGGTCGTTTCGGACGTGAATGCCGAAGCGCCTATTGAGGTTGTTGACACACAAGACGCGTCGGCTGAATCGGAAGAGCAGGCCGAATAGCACTCGGTCAGTCGCTAAATGATGCACCAAAGGTAGAATTTGATTTCTATTTTTGGTGCCCGTTACCGGCGGTAAAATAAATGCTTGACGAAAGAAGCAGCGAAAGCCATCAACTGCCTCATTCTCTGGAGGCGGAGCAGGCCGTACTTGGCGGCTTGATGCTGACGAATGATTCTTTTGACACGGTCGCTTCGGTTATTAGCGAAGACGATTTCTTTGGGCTGGATCATCAGCTTATCTTTAAAACAATGCGGCGCCTGTCTTCTGAGGACAAGCCGCTTGACGTTATTACCCTTTCCGAAACACTGCAAAGTGCCAACGAGTTAACCCGGGTTGGTGGTGCACACTATCTGGTAGAGCTGGCTGATAATACGCCAAGTTCTGCCAACATCTCCGCTTATGCCCAGATTGTTCTGGAACGTTCCATTGTTCGCCAGTTAATCACTGCTGCCAGCGATATTGCCCGGAACGGTTATAACCCGCTGGGCAAGGATAGCGGGGATTTACTGGCAGAAGCAGAAAGGAAGCTCATTGATATTATGGAGAACCGCCCCAAGCATGGCGGTTTTAAAGATGTCAATGCACTGCTCAAAGAAGCGGTTGATCGCATTGATCAGCTGTTTAACAGCGATGAGGATATCACTGGCCTGAGCACGGGGTTTTCCGATCTTGATGAAATGACTTCCGGCTGGCAGCAGTCTGACCTGGTCATTGTGGCCGGTCGTCCCTCTATGGGTAAAACCTCCTTTGCCATGAACATGGTTGAACATGCGGTACTGAAGCAGGAAAAGCCGGTTTTGGTGTTTAGTCTGGAGATGCCTGCCAGTCAGCTGATCATCCGCATGATGTCGTCGCTGGGGAAAATTGACCAGACCCGTATGCGCAGTGGCAACTTAACTGAGGATGACTGGCCGAGGTTGTCGAACGCTGCCCAGCGTTTGAAAGACCGGCCACTGTTCATTGATGATACGTCCGGGTTAACGCCCATGGAAATGCGCAACAGAATTCGCCAGCTTTATCGTGAGCACGGTACTCCGGGGCTGATTATGGTGGATTACCTGCAGTTGATGAGCGGCAGCACCCCGTCGGATGGTCGCACCCAAGAAATTTCCCAGATATCGAGAGAGCTGAAAACCATTGCCCGGGAATACAGCTGCCCGGTTATTGCTTTGTCACAGTTAAGCCGGAATGTAGAACAGCGCCCCAACAAACGCCCGGTCAATTCTGACTTGAGGGAATCCGGTGCCATCGAGCAGGATGCTGATGTGATTGTGTTTATCTACAGGGATGAAGTCTACAACGAAGACAGTCAGGACAAGGGTATTGCCGAGATTATTATTGGCAAGCAGAGAAACGGCCCTATCGGTACTTGCCGTTTGACGTTCCTCGGTAAATACACACGTTTTGAAAACCTGGCCAGAGATTACTTCTCCGAAGAATGATTCGGGAAGTCATGTCATCCACCAACAGCAGAATATCCTTATGAAAATATTTCACGGCATAGACGGATTTCGTGAAGAGCTTAACCGGGAGCGTCGTGCGGGAAAGCGGGTTGGTTTTGTTCCGACCATGGGTAATCTGCACGATGCCCATATTGAGCTGATCAAACTCGCGCGACAAACCAATGATGTTGTGGTTTGCTCAATTTTTGTTAATGGCTTGCAATTTGGTCTTAATGAAGACTGGGATAAGTATCCGCGAACGTTTGAAGCCGATTGCGCCAGATTGCGAGAAGCAGGCTGTGATTACCTCTTTCATCCGGACGATAACGAGATGTATCCCAATGGTCTGGATACACAAACCCGGGTGATTTCTCCAGCCATGACTGATGTTCTCTGTGGTGCCACTCGACCGGGCCATTTTGAGGGTGTCACAACTGTTGTGACCAAACTCTTTAATATCGTGCAGCCCGATGAAGCGGTTTTTGGCACCAAGGATTATCAGCAGCTGGCTGTGGTTCGACGCATGGTTGAAGATCTCTGTATCCCCGTTGTCATTACCTCTGCGCCTATTCACCGTGATCCCGACGGGCTTGCGATGAGTTCTCGCAACGGCTATCTTAGTGCCGCCGAACGGCCCCGGGCCAATCAGCTGTACAAAAGCCTCTGTTGGGTCATCGAGCAGATAGAAGCGGGCAATAGAGATTATCCAGTGCTCGAGGCGGAAGCAAAATCCCAGATTGAAAAAGCCGGATTTAAAACCGATTATTTTTCCATATGCAGCAGTAAAACCTTGCAGCTGGCTGCTGTGGATGATTTAGAGATTACTGTGTTGGGGGCCATGTATACCAGTGGTGCCCGACTGATTGATAACCTGTCGTTAACACTAAGTGCTCCCGTGAGCCATTGATAGACGATGCAAACAGTTACCGATAGAGGCGATAGAAAAGAGGATATTAGCAATGCTGAGTAATATGCTGAAAGGCAAGCTGCATATGGCGGCTGTCACCCACGCAGAACTCTGGTATGACGGCTCTTGTGCCATCGACGGAAAATTGATCGACCTGGCCGGGTTGCGCGAATTCGAACAAATTGATATTTACAATGTCGATAATGGCGAACGCTTTACCACCTATGTCATCAGGGGCGAAGAGGGATCCGGGATTATTTCTGTCAACGGTGCAGCAGCCCGCAAATGCCAGGTGGGTGACCGAATTATTATTGCTGCCTACGGCCAGTACTCGGAAGAGGAGCTGGCGAACCATAATCCAAAACTGGTTTATCTGAACGCAGATAACAGTGTTGAGCGCACGGCTAATACCATTCCTGTTCAAGCGGCATAGACTCTTTTCAAACGTATCAGAGCCTGTATGTTACGCTGTGATGCTTGTTTCCCGCTCTGCATTCATCAAATGTCAGGGCGGGAAAGCAGGCTATCAACCTGATTTAATTGCTGGGTCGCGCTGATATGAGTTAAATCAGGCTGCCTTTGTTTTCGTTCGGCTTGGGTCTCTTCATGTCCTTTTGGCAACCGAAATCTGTTCTCCAGTTGTTGTTGCTCGGTTTTCTGATCGTGGTGGCGCCTCTGGGGTTGGCTATCATGCACACGGTGCAGACACTGGGAGACTTGTCTGAAAAGAACCGTGCCGTTACAGCAAAAGTGATCAGCCTTAACAGGCAGGGGCAGGGTTTGCAGCGGGACTTGCTGGATCTTGAGCGTCGGGGCAGGCAGTACCAGGCGTTGAAAAATGATGAATTGCTGGATCTGTTTCAACGCGAACGTGAGATGATTCTTGTCAAACTGAATGAGCTGGAGTTGCTGGTAGAGAAATCGCCTTCTGTTCTTGCACAACTTCGTCAGCAACTTGTTTCTCTGGAACCTGGTCGGCAAAATCCTGATGTCCTGATCGAACAATTTTCGCAAGTTGCTGATGCGCGCTTCGCCGCAAGTGAGTGGTTAAAGGATGAGGTGGACTTCCGGATTACGGCGCATGCTCAGGAGTCGGATCGCATCAAAGATTCGCTGCTGCTAATGGTGTTGCTAATGGTGTTGGCAACATTATCGTTGATGTTGTTTTTTGGTTACTGGATTAATCGGCCAATTCAGAATATCGTCGAGAAAATAGAACGGTTGGGGCACGGTGATTTGGGTAAGGCCATTACCGTATCCGGTCCGCAGGAAATAAGAGATGTTGGTTTGCAGCTGGAATGGTTGCGCAGTCGGCTGGATAAAATTGACCAGCAGAAATTGCAGTTTCTGCGGCATATGTCTCACGAGTTAAAGACGCCTCTGGCCAATTTGCGGGAGGGGTCCGATTTGCTGGCTGAGGAAGTTCTGGGCGGCTTAACCCGGCAGCAGCAAGAAGTGGTGACTATCGTGCAGAGGAATTCAATTGAATTGCAGCGATTGATAGAAAACTTGTTGGACTATACGCATTTATCGGATCAGGTGCTGAACCCTGAGCCGGTGATCATAACCGAACTGGCCTCCGCTCTGCTGCAGAACTATCGTATGAGTATCGAAAGTAAAGGTCTGCGGATGACGACCCAGCTTGATGATTCAGAAATTATGGTCGACAAACAGAAACTGAAAGTAGCGCTGGATAATCTCATTTCAAATGCGGTTAACTACACCCCTGAGAATGGTGAAATAGAGATTACGGGTGGTATTGACAGGGGGCTGCTGGATTTGTCGGTTGCCAATTCAGGTTCTGCTATTCCCGAACAGGAGAGAGAGCACCTGTTTAAACCATTTTACCAGGGGAGTTCTGTCAGAAGGGGGCCAATCAAGGGGTCGGGAATTGGCTTAAGTGTTGCTCAAGAAAGTATTGAAGCCCAAGGCGGCAGTCTGCAATTAGTGGATCATGCCTCTCTGGCCGTTTGTTTCAGGTTGATATGTCCATTACAAGAGCAGTAAAAACCGTTGTCTTGCTCCTGTCGTTTCCGGTTCTGTCTGGTTGCGACCTGTTGCCAATGAACAATCTGCCAGATAGCCGTCAGCCACTGAGATTAACCTCCGTGCTGAGTTTTAACGAGTGGCTGACAATGAGCCGACAGGCGGCAGTGCTCGATGAACATCAGGCAGCGCAGCAGCTAGCGAGTCTGGATAAGCCGGGAACGCAATCGGCAACCTTTCGGTACGGCCTGCTAAATCAGCAGCTGAATCGCATCGATGGCTGGATTCTGGCCAGAGATGCGTTTCGAAAACTTGCTGATGACGATACTCTGGAATCCGGCTTTCGCGAGCTGGCACGTATCTATCAGATACACAATCAGTCGCAGATTAACTGGCATGAACGGCACCGCAACTTGCAGAAAGAAATCGTTTCAACAGTACTTGAGCGCGAAGCACTGCAACTGAAAATAGATGCGTTGACCAAACTTGAAACCGCAATTAGTGAACGCAAACAGCAGCCCGCAACAGGTGACGCTGGGCAAGGCTCGTCTTCTGATACGGGTCCGGGAGACGGCGCCATTGAGTGAAATCAAAAGACATATTCTTCTGGTCGATGATGATCCAGGACTGTTGCGTTTACTGTCTATTCGTCTGGAGGCTGAAGGCTTTGCGGTGCTTGCTGCGGAATCTGGTGAAGAGGCATTACCTGCATTGCGCAATCATGCTGTCGACCTGGTGATTACTGATTTGCGCATGGGTGGAATGGATGGAATGGAATTGTTTGAGCAGATTCGCCACTATTTCCCCGGGTTGCCGGTGATCATACTCTCTGCCCAGGGCACCATTCCCGAAGCGGTATCAGCAGCCCAGCGGGGTGTTTTCGAATTTCTCACCAAACCGGTCGACAAAGTACGATTACTGAATACTGTGCGGTCGGCACTGCAACACAGCGGCGGCACTGTACAGCGTGATGAATCCTGGCGTGCCCACATTATAAGTCGCAGTGAAGCAATGGAGCAGCTGCTGACTCAGGTTCGGCAAATTAGTGGTATTGATGTCAATGTACTGATTACCGGTGCCAGTGGCACTGGAAAGGAACTTCTCGCAAAAGCAATTCATTGGGCTGGTGAAAACCGCAGTGGTGAATTTGTACCAATCAACTGTGGTGCTCTGCCGGAGCAGTTGCTCGAATCGGAACTGTTTGGTCATGTAAAAGGTGCATTCACAGGTGCCATAAAAGATCACCCCGGCCTGTTTGTTGCCGCAGAAAACGGCACATTATTCCTCGACGAAGTTGCTGAAATGCCTGTTTCACTGCAAGTAAAACTGTTACGGGCGTTACAGGAACGTCAAATTCGGCCAGTGGGCAGCACCCGGCATATACCGGTTAATGCGCGCATTATTGCAGCGACCAATCGATCCCTTGAACAGGCCATGGTGGATGGCGACTTCAGGGAAGATCTGTTTTACCGGCTAAATGTGGTTAATTTACATTTGCCTGATCTTGCCGAGCGCGTGGAAGATATCCCGCCGTTGGCGCATCACTTTTTGCAGAAAGCGGATGTGGGGCTCGGTAGAGTTAACAGCTTTTCACCCGCAGCAATGGAGTTGCTGATTACGGCACCTTGGCCAGGTAATGTAAGACAGCTTGAAAACGTTGTTCAGAAAACGGTTGCGTTATCCACCTCGCAGGTGATTTCTGCTGACCAGGTTCAGCGAGCACTGGATGTAGAAAAAACCTATTTACCCACACTGAGTCAGGCCAAACAACAGTTTGAGCATGACTATCTGTTAAAACTGTTGCGAATTGCCAACGGCTCGGTGACAGAAGCATCGCGGCTGGCCCAGCGCAACAGAACTGATTTTTACAAACTTCTGAAGCGGCACAAGATCCAGCCGGGCCAGTTTAAATAGCCTTGGATTATTTGTGTGTCTCCAAATGGAGACACGATAACTATCTGATTTTTATAAAAATACAGAATATCTTGCATTGTTGTGTCGCAAAATGACGACAAAAACAGGCCGCTACCGACTGATTACGGCAAGACTTTCGCGGACTTCTCTCTAACTCTTTGATCTGTCAGTTAATAGTTTAATTGGCATAATTCTTGAGTGTTCCTGGCAATACAGCGCTACGCCTGTTAGCGCGATAAACAATCAGCCAGATACTGCGAGATACCGAAAGATATATGTCTATTAAATTCGAAATTACGCGCGCCCCTGAACTGTTGGAACAATATTTTCAGTTGCGGGAAAACTGTTATCGCAAAGAATTGAATCTGCCGGATTTTGATGGTTCCGAAGAGCCTTCAGACAAGGTAGGCCATATTTTAATCGCCAGCCGCAAAGGTCGATGCCTCGGTGGTGCTCGTATCGTAGCGGCAAATCAGGCCGATATCGATCTTGTCTCTTGTACCAGTTCCATAGGAAAAGTCAGCTTTAGGGCAGGGAAGCCTTGTTTATGGGAGAGACTTTCAGTTGCGCCTGATGCACGTTGTGATGATTTACTGCAGTTTTTTTGTGGTCACCTTGTTAATACCAGCTGGGAGTTGGGTTATGACTGCGCATTGATGGTCAGCTCTTCAAAAAATGCCCGATACTACCGCCGGTTTCATTCTCGCTGGGGTGTACCGTTTGAAACCCTAAGCGGCACATCTTTTCAACCGAAAGGAACCTTTGCAGAATTGGAGCATGTTGTGTCTGCTGCGAGGTTACAACCCTTGGCATTGTCTGAGCAGGTTGTTACCCAGGCACCGCCGCTGGCTGTTAACTATCAAAACCGGCTGGCTGCTTGAGAACCTCTCCGGGTGATATTTCGGTTAATTCCTGCTGAGTTACGGGGGATCATAAGAGAGTTTGTTGTCGTGCTGAAGGTCGTCAAAAATGATAGCGACGCTGTTTTGACTTGTTAGTACTCATTGGCACGCGCCTGAATTTGCGAATAAATTTCTATCTTTGATGCAGCAATTGTTGGTGATAGAGGAATTAAATACGTTGATTTTTTTGCGGCGTCTTTGATTGAGTTGCCTATGATCCAGCATTCCGACTGATCGATAATTACTAAGCGATCATGAATCTCCTTAGATTTTCGAAGCTCAATTGATGTACCAAACTGTGCCGCATGTTTTTCCGCATAGCTCTTTAAATCATCTGTATATCGCTCAGAGAGGATGTTTATTGATACACCTTGAGAGCATGTTGATAAATAAGCATCGAAAGCTTCACCAGTAAAATATGGGTCAACGATGGTAATAGTTTGCTGGGCATTAGCAATGATAGCTTTTAGATCTGAAAAAAAGCTATAAACATCACCTGGTTGATAGACACTACCAATCTCGCTTTTCCCGTCGAGCTCTAAATCTAGCCTAAGTTCTTCAATAACATCGCCAATTTGGCTAACAATATTATTTAAAGCAAAATCCCTGTGCTGAGACAAGATGCTCATGTTAGTACGATGAGTTACGGTGTGTGTTGCGCCTAGGGCGTTGAAAATCGCTCCTAGTTTAGAGAGCCACTCTCTTTGGGGTGTCATGGCTTGAACTGGTCCATTGCCAAAATCTGGGACATTTTCATAAGCATCAACCAGCTTAAGCAAGATTATATGTTTTTGTGTTGAATCGGTGGTTAATCTCATTGCGATCTCTTTCTTTGCCTCGATGTCTTTGGAGTACTAACGCCCAAAGCACCGGGCAGCTTTAGCTGTCCGGTGCCTTTGCTGGTTATATGCCGTGCTACCTAATTTTTTGAGTCCAATCATTGCGCACCATTAATTCCATGTGGTCAAAGTATACAGGAGCATCTGAGTAGCTACTTGTTGAAGTGATTTTGATGATGGCGGCAGTATCATTGGAATCACAGGCTTCACAGCGGACAAATTTTTTAATGGAAAATGTTGTACCTGCTGGTAGTGTTTCATTTAATAGGAAATCACTGCCTTCAATGCGGTTCTCCATGACGGAATAAATTAACTGCTTGCCATTAAAAGCGCCTTTGTCTTGTTCGATTTTTATGATGGAGGAGTCTTTTGTGGTTTTGAATATTTGGCCAATGTAGGCTGAGTAAGCCGATTCATGACTTACATCTTGGAACTCAAAATCCACTTCATTTTTGAGCCAAAAATAGAACCCTATTGAGGCTATTACATATAACCCCACAAGTGCGGCAACGATTTTTCCAATTATGATTAAAATCTTCTTCATAACTCACCTAGGCATATAACAGTCTGTTAATAAGGCCTTTGGCCTCTTAATAATTATTAGCGGGCGGCCACCGTAAGCTATTAGAGTGGCCGTGCTGATAACATTTAACGCTTCGATAAATAAAACTCTTAATGTGGTTCCCGGTTTCTTTCTGGTGTTATCCCGGTCATCTATGAGGGGGTTACCGTTACTGTTGGCGTAAAACAATGGCAAGTGGTGGCTTGGTGCCATAGTTTTAAAAAAGAGTTTTAATGATAAGAGGTTCACCTTTCCTTGGCTCCAATAATGCATCTGTACTGGTGCGATAGCACGATCAACGCTGATGTGGCTTTTAACTTTATTGGATTAAACGCCAGATCTTTTTTGATGGCAAGGTTTAGCCTGCTGAGTTGTGTTAGGTAGCACGAGTATATCTGTGATGTATTAGTGCCTGCGGGTCTTTGAATTGGGTTATCATTTTGCTGTTATACCAAAGTGAAATAGATGCTACGCTTGTGCGTATTCCATTCATGTTTGAATAATATAGAAAACAAAAACGAGTGTTGTGAGGGTTTCTAATGTCTGAGTTTCAGGTCCATCCTGTACCCGTTGATTTTGCACGTGATGCGATTATTGATAAGCCGACTTACGAAGAAATGTATCGTCGTTCGATTGAAAATACCGATAGTTTCTGGTCTGAGCAGGCGCAGCAGTTTTTGAGCTGGGAGCGGCCCTGGAATAACGTGTGTGAGTTTGATTTTCGCAAGGGCGAGGCGCGCTGGTTTGAAGGCGGCAAGCTGAATGTCACGGTTAATTGTATTGACCGTCATTTGCCCGGCAGGGCTGATCAAACCGCTATTATTTGGGAGGGCGATGAACCTTCTGATCAGCAGCACATTACGTATCGTGAATTGAGCCAGCAGGTGAACAAGCTGGCAAATGTGCTACGGCATAGAGGCGTGCAAAAAGGTGATCGCGTGTGCATTTATATGCCGATGATTCCTGAAGCCGCTTATGCGATGTTGGCTTGTGCTCGCATTGGTGCAGTACATTCTGTCGTGTTTGGCGGGTTCTCGCCAGAGGCGCTTAAAGACCGGATTCTGGACTCGGATTGTCGCACGGTAATTACCGCTGATGAGGGTGTGCGCGGCGGTAAAGCTATTCCGTTAAAAACTAATACCGATACGGCGTTGCAAAGTTGCCCGAGTGTAACGACTTGCCTGGTTGTTAAACGCACCGGCGGCGACATTCATTGGCATGCAGGTCGTGATATTTGGTATCACCAGGCGGTGGCCGACATTTCAGATGTATGTGAGCCTGAATTGATGGATTCAGAAGACCCGTTGTTTATTCTTTACACCTCCGGGTCAACCGGAAAACCGAAAGGTGTGATGCACACAACGGCGGGTTATTTACTGCAATGCGCGATGAGCCATAAATACACGTTCGATTACAAAGAGGGCGAAGTTTTCTGGTGCACCGCAGATGTGGGCTGGGTGACAGGCCACAGTTATATTATTTATGGTCCGCTGTGTAATGGAGCCATCACGTTGATGTTTGAAGGTGTGCCGACGTACCCGGATGCCTCTCGATTTTGGCAAGTAATAGACAAACATAAGGTTAATATTTTTTACACGGCACCTACGGCTATTCGGGCGTTGATGGGGGCAGGCGATGAGCTGGTCAGGGATACTAGTCGTAGTTCGTTGCGTGTGCTTGGCTCGGTGGGTGAACCCATTAACCCTGAGGCCTGGGAATGGTATTACCGTGTTGTCGGTAACAGCCGTTGCCCTATTGTTGATACCTGGTGGCAAACTGAAACGGGCGGTCATATGCTGACGCCGCTGCCGGGCGCAACTGATCTGAAACCGGGCTCGGCAACCTTGCCATTTTTTGGTGTTCAGCCTGCATTGCTGGATGAAAACGGGCAAGAAATCGAAGGGGCGGGGCAGGGTAGTCTGGTCATTAAAGCTTCCTGGCCGGGTCAGATCAGAACGGTTTATGGTGATCACCAGCGTTTGATTGACACTTATTTCTCGACCTACCCCGGCTACTATTTTACCGGTGATGGTGCTCGGCGGGATGAAGACGGTTACTACTGGATTACCGGTCGTATGGACGATGTATTGAATATTTCTGGTCACCGGATGGGTACGGCGGAAATTGAAAGTGCTTTGGTGCTGCATCCACAAGTGGCTGAAGCTGCTGTTGTGGGTTACCCCCATGACATAAAAGGGCAAGGTATTTATGCCTATGTAACACTCATGAATGGTGTTGAGCCTTCAGAGCAATTGCGTCAGGAGTTGGTGTCTCTTTGTGTCAAAGAGATTGGCGCAATTGCCAAGCCCGATTTGATTCAGTGGGCACCCGGATTGCCAAAAACCCGTTCGGGAAAAATTATGCGCCGCATTTTGCGAAAAGTGGCTGAAAACGAGCTGGATACCCTCGGCGATACTTCTACACTGGCTGACCCTTCGGTAGTTAATCAGATTATTGATAATAGAATGAATCTATAAAAGCTATGTAAGTATTTGTTTTCGTTTTAAGAAAGCCGGTTTATCCGGCTTTTTTTATGGCTTGTTGTTATTGGTTCTTGCCACAACCTTATTTGTTTAAAACACCTCGTCTGGACAGCTTGATACTTTGGGTCTACTTTTGATTTAAGGGGTAAAAAACAATAAAAAATAACATATTCAGGGGGAAATCTCATGAATAGTATTAAAGGCGGTTTTGTATCTTTTAGAAAAATATCACTAGTAACGGCTGTCACGCTGGTTATGACTCCCGGGGTCACACATGCTCAAATAGAAGAGATTATTGTGACGGCTCAAAAGCGGGAGCAGTATATTCAGGATGTGCCGATTTCAATTACCGCGTTAAGTAGTGAGCAACTAACTGAGCGCGCAATCACAGATGTTTTTGATCTTCAGCAAAGTGCACCGGGTTTGACCGTGCAGCAGAACCAGAACACAACCACTTCAAATTTTGCTATTCGCGGTGTGGGCACCAGCGGCTCGAACTTTGGCTTGGAGTCATCGGTGGGGCTTTATGTTGACGGCGTTTATCGTGCGCGCCAGAGCTCAATGGTTAACGAAATGGTTGATATGGAGAGGGTTGAGGTGTTGCGTGGCCCTCAGGGGACGTTGTTTGGCCGCAATAGCCCTTCCGGCGCAGTGCTGATGCATACCAAAGCGCCTGAGCAAGAGTTCGGCGGTTATATCAAAGCCGACATGGGTAATTTTGATTTGCGCAGTTTTAATGGTGCTGTTGGTGGAGCCCTGATTGAAAATACATTGGCCTACCGAGTTACCGGTTTTACTACAGATAGGGACGGTTATGTCGATGATGTAAATCTTGGTAATAATGAAATTAATGACCGCAACCGTTACGGTATAAGAGCGCAGTTATTTTATACCCCAACCGATGATTTTACCGCTCGCCTCATTGTTGATCGCTCGGAAATTGATGAAGTTTGCTGTGCGGCAGTTACCGTGAAAAACAACTATCTGGTATTTCCCCGAAGTGATTTTACCGGTCAATTTGCAACCATGCCTTCTGCTGGTACAGACAGTATTTTGTCGATACCTGACTCGGTACTGATTCCCGGATTACCTGTTCCGGTATTTGGCTTTGGCGGCACAATCATTGACGAACGTGCAGTGCATGATGATGTCGTGGCGTTTAATCAGCTACCCAGTTCGGAGAACACCGATCATGGGGTCTCTTTGCAAATGGATTGGGATCTTGACGAAGGCACATTGACATCCATTACTGCGTGGCGAGGGTTTGATTCCGATGATTTGGTCGATGCAGATTTTAGTGACATTGCTATCGCCAATCGGGATGAACACGCGGAACAGGAGTCTTTTTCACAAGAGCTACGCTTTTCCAGAAGTTTTGAAGGCGGTAACTTTTTGGTGGGCGCCTATTACTTTCAGCAGAAGCTGGACTCAGAAAGTAACACCGTGATGGGGGCAGATTTTAATAACTTTGTAGCGTTGAGTGTGTTTTCACAGGCTTCAGGACTGGGGGATCAAGCTACGGCAGCGGCAGATGCTGGAGATTTTGCCACTGCTGCGGCGCTGGCAGCGCAGGCAACCTATGCCGCTGAAACGGCCAGTGCGATGGTTGTTGGCCTCGAGAATGTAGCGTTGACAGCAGGTAATCCGTTGATACCCCTGCAAATGGCTGGTTTTACCGGAATTGGGTTGCCGGCCGGAGGTAATGGCAGAAATGTGATGGAACAGGACCACAAAGCCTGGGCTATATTCGGTCAAGTGGATTATCGCTTTGTGGAAAACTGGGAAGTGACCGTTGGTGCCCGGTATACCAAAGAGAATAAAAAAATTGATGGAACCTTCACCGAGCCGGGTGCTTCATGGGGGCTGCTGTTAGGGTTGAGTGATCTAACAGTGTTTAATCCCCGCCCTGACTTGGACGATGAACTCGACGACGAGCAAATTACAGCAAACCTCAAACTTTCCTGGTTTCCGTCTGAAGACACTATGTTTTACGCTTCCTATGCAACCGGCTATAAATCTGGCGGCACCAATACCGATCGTATTAACCCAACATTTGATCCTATCTTTGATGCCGAGAACTCTGAAACCTATGAGTTGGGTATGAAAAAGGATTTTCCCGATCAAAATGTTCGTGCAAATCTGACGTTTCACCACACAACAACCAAAGATTTTCAAACCAACGCTTTTCAGGGGGCGGGCTTTAACCTCTCTAATGCCGGTAAAGTGATTACCAAGGGTGCAGAGCTAGAACTCTGGTGGAACCCTACGGATAGCCTGGAGATATCTGGTGCATATATTTATAACGAAGGGGAGTTCGAAGGTTTCGATAGAGCCAACTGTTGGATTTCTTATTCCTGGTTAACGGGTGAGCCTGACCCTGGTCGTGCAAGCCCGCTCGATGAGTTCTGTGACCGCTCGGGTGATCCGCTCGACAGCAATGCAGAAAACACGTTCATTATTGCTGCTACGCAGAGCTTTGATATTACCGACACCATCAACGGTTATGTTCATGCCAATTACAATTGGCGGGACGAGCAGTTTAAGGACGATAATATTGATCCCCTAAAAGAAGAAGACGGTTACGATCTGCTCAATATGCAAGTAGGCATTCGGTTTGTTGATATGGGTATCGAGGTGACAACCTGGGCCCGTAACTTGTTGGATCAGGATTATCTGGCAACCTATTTCGATACGCCGCTGCAATCGGGTAAATTGAATGCTTACCCTACCGAGCCAAGAACCTACGGATTAAGTATCACCAAAAATTTCTGATTTGTTCTTTGTTTTCGGGTCTCACTAGCCCCGCGGTTAACATAAGGTTAACCGCGGGGTTTTTACTTGAGCTTAAGTTGGAATCTGGTTATAAACGCCAACGAGCAGGCAAAAAAAAGGGCGCTAAAAGCGCCCGAAATTATCTAGAGGAGGGGAATCAATCACTTGATCTGGTAAGTATGACCAGAGTGAAATCAGTTTGTTCCCTCAAATGTGAAAAAATGTTAACTAATTCTTAATTTGTTTTCATGGAGTGGTTGGGTGAGGCAAAAAAAAGGCGCTTAAAGCGCCTGAAATTATCTAGAGGAGGGGAATCAATTACTTGATCTGGTATGTATGACTAGAGTGGAATCAGTTTGTTCCTCAAATTCATAAAAAAATGTTAACTAATCCTCAATTAGTTTTGGTTGAGTGGTCGGGTGGGGTGAAAAATGGAGAGTTTTGAGAGGCTGTTAACACTTGCAGTGAGAAATAAAGGCAGTTTGGCTGATGTTGAAGCGGTATTACCGGAAGTGAAAACGGTACAGCAGTTGCAGGGTGCAGATGACAGCCGCTATCTCTCGGCGATGACCCGTTGTGTCTTCAGGGCGGGTTTTTCATGGAAGGTGATTGATAGTAAGTGGCCCCAATTTGAAGAGGTGTTTTCAGGGTTTAATCCGCTTGCAGTCGCGCACTTCTCTGATGAAAAGCTGGAAGAGCTCTGCCAGGACAAGCGAATTGTTCGCAATGCCACTAAAATTCGCTCTGTGCGTGATAATGCTGTTTTTGTGCTGGATATGCAGCGGGAGTTCGGCAGCATGGCGAAAATGGTGGCGGAGTGGTCAGAGCAGGATATTGTGGGGCTTTGGGCTTTTTTGAAAAAGCGCGCTTCCCGGTTGGGTGGTAATTCAGGGCCCTCTTTTTTGCGCCTAATGGGTAAAGACACCTTTATTCTGACTGATGACGTTAAAGCTGCGCTAACTCATCACGGGTTAACAGATAAGTTCAGCACCAACTCTAAAAAAGATTTATCGCGGGTTCAGGGGGTGTTTAATCAGCTTCAACAGGAGTCTGGACGTCCGTTGTCTCACATTAGTCGTATTTTGGCACTGACGGTTTGAATCAAAGTGATTAAACCCGGCGCACGTCCACAGAAACATCGAGTGTATGCTGCTCGCCTCCTCCAAAGATAACACCCCTTAGTGGGGCGACATCAGTGTAATCCCGACCCCAGGCCGTCACAATGTGCTGTTCATTAGTGGCTGTATTGTTGGTGGGGTCAAGGTCAAACCAGCCTTCACTGGGAGAAAATACCGAGAACCAGGCGTGGGTCGCATCTGTGCCTACCAGTTTTTCCTGTCCCGGAGGTGGCAACGTTTCGATATACCCTGACACATAGCGGGCAGGATATCCCAGTGAGCGGAGACATCCGATAGCGAGGTGGGCAAAGTCCTGGCATACGCCCTTTCGGTGCTCGAAGACTTCGCTTAGTGGTGTGCTGACGTCAGAGAAGTGCGGATCGTAGGTGAAATCTGTATGGATCTGTTGATTGAGGTCGCGAACGGCAGATAAAAAAGGCCGGGAGCTGGAAAATAAGGGTGCGGCGTAGTCCCTCAGTTGTTCGGTGCGGCTGATAGTTGGCGAGTCCAGTAGGAATTCTCTGGCCAGTAGTATCTTGGGATCGCTGGAGGTTTTCAGCATGTCTGTTACCTGGGCGCAGGTGCTGCCAAAATCGAGGCCGGACCAGTCATTTGATGGGGTTACCTCCACCAGGTTAGTGGAGGTGACGGTCATGGCGCTGTGCCCTTGCTCAATAGTGAAATAGCAGCAACGGTTGCCAAAATAATCCAGTCGTTCATCTGTTGAGACCGGCACAGGGTTAATAATCAGTTCACTGTGAATGCAACTCTGTGACAAGGTATTACGTGGCAGTATATAGGCGGTATTGAGGCACTGGCTGACAGGCTCGGCGTAACTGTAATTAGTCGTGTGAGTGACCTTGTAACGCATTATTCGAAGTTCCAGTTCTGGTCGACCAACTGTCTTGGTCCCTGACTTTTTTCAAAGAAGCGTTCACTGAGCAAGCTTGAAGACTCAGTGAGCAGGTAGTGCAGTCGACTAAGCAACTGATCCAGGTTGGCCCGTTTGTGGCCAGGAGTATCACAAGAACCATCACTCTGAGTCAGATCTCCAAGCCGGGTCAGGCGAATGATACTGAGTGCCTCTGCAACGCAGCGACGCTCTCCTTGCAGTTCTTTGTTGTGAGGCGCCAGTGGAAGATTGTTCAAGTGTTGTTCAAGAGCGTTTAGTTGATAAAGCACAGACCTGGGATTGGAGACATCCAGCAAGATCAGTTCCAGCGAATTCCGGGTATTCAATGCCCCCTGATAGCGGTGGCGGTAGGCTATCAGGCCTTCCATCATCATTAACAGTGATTCGAGCACCACTGCTTCATCTTGTTCCTGTAGCTGTATTTGCATGGTTGAGCGGAGTAAATTACTGGTAAACAAAGTGCTTTCGATGCGTTGACCCATGTCGAGAAAACGCCAGCCAATATCGCGAATCATGCTGCCTTGAATAATGCCAGAAAGGGCCAACATACTGGATACCAGCGGGTTCAGTGCTTCGGCGGGGGCCGATAAGACGTTGCTCTCCAGCTCAATTTTTATGGCTGAAAGCTGGTCGCGAATATCATTAATCACCCGTTGACTGTCGGTTGACATCAAGCCCTTGGCTTCTTCTGCACAAGTCAGCATGGACTGAATACAGTAACTGACACTGCCGGTTCGTTCTTGATCCAGAATAATTGATAGTAGTTCTTCTTCCGGGTGACTCTGGAGTTTGTCACTGTTGACAAAACCGGGATAGGTCGCGGTAACCTGAGTGACGGCCTGCAGCAATATATCACGCGCAGTTGTGGAAATAGTTGTATTGTTCAGTTGTAGCAGGGCCATACGGATAAGACGCAACGAGCTCTCGGCCCGTTCTGCGTATCGACCCATCCAGAACAGGTTTTCCACAACTCTTCGAGGTAATACATTGTCTTCCGGCAGAAAGGCTTCAGTTGAGCCCTGCGGGCGGAGAGAGGTCTGTTTCTCGGGTTCGGAAGCCAACACCCAAGTGTCTTTACTCATTGAACCAAGCTGGTTGGAGATCAGGGAACTATTTTCACTGTTTGCTGCGCGAGTAAGCCCGCCGGGCATCACCTGGTAGGATGAACTGGAAGCAACGGAATAAGTGCGCAGCAAAGCCGGGCGAGAAACCAGCTGATTGCCGTTAAATACCGGGGTATTGGAGGGAATCAGCTTTCTTTGGGCGACGTACAGGGAGGGTTGTCTGGCAATTGATTCCAGCAGCTTGCTGCGTTCTTTCTCTTGCAGTTCCGAAACGACAATACTGCGAACACTGGGTGAACGAAAAACACTTTTGACCACCATGTGTTCGAAATTCTCAAGTACATGGTTGTAGTCTTCCTGCAAACCGCACCACCAGGTCTCCACTGACTTGAGTCTCAATTCGCGACCGAGAAAGTGGCGGGCGATTTGTGGCAGAAATCTTAGCAACGCAGGGTTTTCCAGAATACCGGAGCCCAAGGGGTTTGCGATGGCGACATTACCCCGGCGAGCGACTTCAACGAGCCCTGGAATTCCCAGTTGTGAATCACCCTTTAGCTCAACCGGATCGCAAAAATAGTCATCTACCCGGCGCAGTATGACATCCACTCGACTCAGGCCATCCAGTGATTTTAGCCAGACATAACCATTTTTTACCATCAAATCGCCGCTCTGTACCAGATTAAAGCCCAGGTAGTCGGCGAGATACGAGTGCTCAAAGTAAGTTTCGTTATATGAGCCAGGAGTCAATATAACAATCCGAGGGATAGCGACGGAGGGCGCGAGATTAATCAGCTTTTGTCGAAGCAGCTGAAAATAGTTGGCCAGGCGATGGACATGGGAGTCTCGAAACAAACTTGGCAGAACCCGGCTCATCACCGTGCGATTTTCAAGGGCGTAGCCAGCGCCACTGGGCGCCTGGGTGCGGTCAGCGAGCAGACACATATTGCCATCAGGTTGGCGAATCATGTCAGCCGCATGAACAATGAGCTGATGTTCTCCCGGGAGTTTGATGTTCTGGCAATTGCGTAAAAAGCTTTTGTGACCGAAAACCAGTTCCGGGGGAATAATACCCCGGGTAATCAGTTCCCGTTCGCTGTAAAGGTCTTTCAGTATCAGGTTGAACAGCTCTGACCGTTCCTGTAAGCCGGCTTCGATTTGGAGCCACTCTGTGGAATCAATCAGAAAGGGAATAAGGTCCAGCAGCCAGGTGCTGTCTTTGCTGGATTGGTCATAAACGTTGTAGCTTGCCCCGTCGTCTCGAAGTATACGCAGTGCTTTTTTCTGACGATGGGATAACTCCTCCGCCCCTAACCCCGACAAGCTGGTTAGCAGATACTGCCAGGACGCATGCACTTGACCATTTTTGTCAATGGCTTCATCAATGCGATCAGCACGGGGAGAATAGTCGAGAAAACTATCGGTGGGCGTGCGTGAAGAGGAAGTGGTTTCAGACAAATTTGATAACTCTAATCAATGCGTAGCGTATATTATGGCTGGTGCCGCCTCGCATTATGTCCACTTGATTCCTGTTTGTCACTTGCCAGGAATCAAGTGGTGGTGGCTACCCCTGGAGAAAGGATGGTTGTCTGCGCAGGTCCAGCGTATGGGGGTATTCTCCCGGGGATTCTTCAGCGGGTAAACTTGCAGGTCTGGGCGGATACTTATTCGGCAGGAAATTTCTGACCATACTGGCGAGTTCTGGTGTGCTTTCCAGTGGTCCCGGTGTATGCCCATGTTGCCAGAATCGGTTGACTCTCCGCGACTCTGCTTCAAAAGCGTTGATCGGGAGTGTCTCGTAGCTTCTGCCACCCGCATGGGCAACGTGGTAGGTGCAGCCACCAATAGCGCGACCACTCCAGGTATCGATGACGTCGAACACCAGTGGCGCATGAATGCCAATGGTTGGATGCAGGGCTGAAGGTGGCTGCCAGGCTCTGTAACGTACTGCAGCAACAGCTTCGCCTTTCCGCCCGGTGTGGCGCAGTGGTACCCGGCGACCATTACAGGCAATCTGGTAGCGGCCCTCGGTAATCCCTTGTACCTTGATTTGTAATCGCTCAACAGACGAGTCCACGTAACGCGCAGTGCCAAAACTGCTCACCTCTTCCCCCAGTACATGCCAGGGCTCAATCGCCCAACGCAGTTCCAGCTGGATATCATCCAGCTCGAGGCGACCATAATGAGGGAAACGGAACTCCTCAAATGGTGCCAGCCAGTTAATATCAAAGGGGTAGCCGCGCTCGTTGAGGTCCTGAACTACGTCCTGTATATCGCTCCAGACATAATGAGGCATCATGAAACGATCATGTAGCAGGGTTCCCCAGCGTACCAGAGGTTTTGTGTAGGGCTCATTCCAGAATCGGGCAACCAGTGCTCGCAGTAATAAGGCTTGCACCAGTGCCATTTGCGAGTGTGGCGGCATTTCAAAACCGCGAAATTCAAGAATTCCCTGGCGGCCGCTGGCCGTACCGGGAGAATAGAGCTTGTCGATACAGAATTCGGCGCGATGAGTGTTGCCGGTGATATCAATCAATAAGTTGCGTAATAACCGGTCAACCAGCCAGGGCTGATCGACAATGCCGTCCGGCATTTGTTGAAAAGCGACTTCGAGCTCGTAAAGCATTTCATCGCGGCCTTCATCGACACGCGGTGCCTGGCTGGTTGGCCCTATAAACATACCGGAGAACAGGTACGAGAGGCCCGGGTGGTGCTGCCAGTAAGTCACCAGGCTGCGGATTAAATCAGGGCGGCGCAATAGAGGGCTGTCTGCCGGGGAATTGCCGCCTATGGTGATGTGATTGCCTCCACCCGTGCCGGTGTGGCGGCCGTCGAGCATAAATTTTTCAGTGCCCAGCCGACTGAGACGTGCCTGTTCGTAAAGGACGGTCGTGTTGTGTTGCAGCTCGTCCCAGTTATTGGCCGGGTGAATGTTGACTTCGATCACGCCGGGGTCCGGGGTGACCAGCAGCTTTTGCAGTCGGTTATCACGAGGTGGTTCGTAGCCCTCAATGACAACCGGAAGCTTCAGTTCATCAGCAGTCCGCTCGATCAGATTGATCAAGTCAAGATAGTGCTCAAGGTGTTCCAGCGGCGGAATAAAGACATAGATCTTGCCTTTGCGTGGTTCGATGCAGAGGGAGGTTCTGATAAAGCGTGCCGGTTCTTTTTGAGCGTGCTTGCCGGTTTTCGATGTCTTCTGTTCGGTATCATGCCTGGCATCGGCAAAGGGTTGCTGTATAACGCTTCCCCAGCTGCTTGAGCTATTTCTCTGGTCTCCCTGTGCGACAGGTGGGTACGAAGGTTTGAGTAATTCGCGGTATTCAAACGGATCGCGCTGAGGTTCTGCTTCCTCTGGTGTTGCGGGTTGCAGTGAATTGAGGGGTAGCCGCAGGCCCATTGGCGAGTCCCCGGGAATTAGCACCACACGCTCCGAGCGCAGCTGCCATCGGCAGCTGAGCCAGTTGTTACTTTTGTTATCCCAGGAAATAGGCAACACGTAGCCTGATGGATTGTTAAGTCCATGCCGCAATACACGGGCAAGCCGCATGCGATCAAGACCATCCTTCAGATCTGCCTTCATCGGATCAATTCCGACGGGCAGACTTTCTTCCTTCCAGACGTAGTAGAGCGTATCTTCATATGCCGGGTTTACGTAATCGTCATCAATACCGGCTAGTTTTGCCAGGCGATTGGCGAAGGATTCCGCCTCGGTTACGCCAAAGCCGTAGTCTTTATCGATACGTGCCAGCAGTTCCGGTTTGTGCCAAAGGGGTTGCTGATCGGTACGCCAGAAGCAGCCCAGAGCCCAGCGGGGCAGTTCTTCGCCCGGATACCACTTACCCTGACCGTAGTGCAGCAATCCTTTGGGGGCGAACTGATCGCGCAGACGAAGTAATAAGTTTTTGGCCAACTTTAACTTGTCTTCACCCAGTGCGTCGGTATTCCACTGTGCTGAATCCATATCGTCAATGGAGACAAAAGTAGGTTCGCCACCCATCGTGAGACGCACGTCATTTTCAAGAAATGCCTGATCAATCTTTTTGCCAAGCGCCTGTATGCAATCCCATTGAGCATCGTCATAAGGTTTGGTAACACGCGGATCTTCATGAATACGGGTGACTTCATTCAGATAGCTGAACGTGACCTCGCACTTATCCGTTGCGCCCGTGATGGGCGCTGCGGAAATCGGTTCGGGAGTGCATGCCAAGGGAATATGACTTTCTGCCGCAAACAGCCCTGACGTGGGGTCCAGGCCAACCCAGCCAGCACCGGGCAGATAGACCTCGCACCAGGCGTGCAAGTCCGTGAAGTCCTGTTTTGGACCTGAAGGTCCATCCAGTGATTCGACATCCGGCGTTAGCTGCACTAGATAGCCTGAAACAAACCGCGCAGCCAGTCCCATATGACGAAGAATTTGTACCAGTAACCAGCCAGTATCGCGGCAGGAGCCTTTTCTCAGTTTCAGCGTTTGATGGGGGGTTTGTACGCCGGGCTCAAAGCGCAGCGAATATTCTATGTCTTTCTCCAAACGTTGATTGAGCATGACTAAAAAATCATTGGTAGGCATTTTCTTTTTGGGAATTTCCGCCAGCCATTTAGTCAGTAGTCGGCTTTTATGGCCTTTTTTCAGGTAGGGTGACAGCTCTTTTTTTAATTGGCTGTCGTATTCGAAAGGGTAGTTTTCCGCATATTTTTCAACAAAAAAATCAAATGGGTTATACACCGTCATATCGGCGACAACTTCCACTTCGAAAAACAGTTCGCGGGTTTTTTCAGGAAACACCAATCGCGCCTGATAGTTGCCGAACGGGTCCTGTTGCCAGTTGATGAAATGTTTTTCTGGCAACACTTTCAGGGAATAGCTGACCGTTGGTGTACGCGAATGTGGTGCCGGGCGCAGTCGCAAGGTGTGCGGTGCTACGGAAACCAGTCGATCAAACTGGTAATGAGTTCTGTGGTGAATGGCGACACGTATAGTCATAGACGTTTATTGCCTGATAAAGTGAATTGCCAGAAAGCTAATTGCTCTGTTCCGTAGGAATGAACCAGGTTTTTTCAATGACGCTATTGAGGCGGTAGAGCTGTTTTTGAAAACGATCAATATATGCATGCAACACTTCGTAATCCAGATTTTTGGTTGGCACGTTGTCTACGGATTTTTTCAGTTCTGATACCACTTTTTCTACTGCGCTACTGTTGTTCACCCTGGCAGAATAGCTTTCGATATCAGCCAGACAGTAAGCTACAGACCTGGGGAATGTGGGGCTGGTGAAAACGAAATCAATGGCTTCGTCAGCGTAAATCAATGGACCTATTTCGCGGCGATAAGCACTGTTTGCCGACAGCGACAAGAGCAGGTTGGCCCAAAGGAAAGGCATAAAATTGGTGGTTGAACGCTGTTTTCTGAGAATTGTACCAATCGCCACATCGACCACCCGGCTGGTCATGTCGGCTCGTTCCAGCATGCTGCCGATCTTCAAAAAGGTAAAGCTGTGATCTCTGCTGAGAATAGTGTACAGAAGTCCTTGGATTTGTTGTGTCTGGGCAATAAGTGTTTCCAGGAATTCAAAGCGGTTGCGGCGCCCGACAGATTTTTCAGCCCAGTCCTCAACATACAGATACATTTCATTGACTTGTTCCCATGTATCCTCGGGCAACACATCTCTGCTGGTTCGCACATTCTCGCGAGCAGCCTTCACAGCAAACCGTAACGAGCAGTAGTTGTCCGTGTCGGATATCATGAATTTCAGCACATTGTGCTCATTTATATTTCGGTAACGTTTTCCGAAAGCCTCTTCCGCATCTATGGTGCCAATTAAGGTTTCCCACCCGATTTCGGAACCCTTGGGAACATCGAGCACAAGTTGTGAATAGGCGTTGATAATTCGAGCCGTGCCTTCCGTTCGCTCGAGATAACGCGCCAGCCAGAATAGTCGACTGGCAACACTTGATAGCATGCTCATTTCTTGTCCTCAACAATCCAGGTGTCTTTGCTACCACCACCCTGAGATGAGTTCACCACCAGCGAACCCTCTACCAGTGCTACCCGGGTCAGTCCTCCTGGTGTGACCCAGGTTTCCCTGCCCTGCAAAATAAAAGGGCGCAGGTCAAGGTGCCGTGGTGCAACCTTACCATCACAGAACGTGGGTGCTGTTGAAAGTGCCAATGTTGGTTGGGCAATATAATTGCGCGGGTTTTTTTCGATCAGCCGGGCAAACTCCTTATGTTTCGCCTTGCTGGCATGGGGGCCTACCATAATGCCATAACCACCAGATTCGTTGGCAGGCTTGACCACCAATTTGTGAATATTCTTGAGTACATACTCACGATCTTTTTCGATCATGCACAGATAAGTTTTTACGCTGTTGACCAGTGGTTCTTGCTTGAGGTAGTAACGAATCATTTCCGGTACAAAGGCATAAACGACCTTGTCATCTGCCACACCGCTACCGGGAGCATTGGCAATCGCAACTTTACCAGCTTTCCATGCCCGCATCAGGCCGGGCACACCCAGGGTGGAGTCTTTACGAAATGCCTCGGGGTCGATGAATTCATCATCGATTCTGCGGTAGATAACGTCGACTCTTTCAGGACCATCGACGGTATGCATGTAGACACACTCATCGTCATCCACAAACAAGTCACTGCCTTCAACCAGCTGTGAACCCATTCCCTGAGCCAGAAAAGCATGTTCGAAATAGGCGGAGTTATAAATGCCCGGTGTAAGGACAACCACACAGGGGCGTTTGATTGAGCGTGGCGATAACGATGACAACATGCTGTAAAGTCGTGAGGGATAATCATCGACCGGCAAAATACTGTAATTCTGAAATAATTCCGGGAGTACCCGTTTGGTAATTTCCCGATTCTCCAGCATATAGGATACGCCGGATGGTACGCGCAGGTTATCTTCCAGGACGTAGAATTTGCCGTCAGAGTTTCGCACCAAATCAGTGCCGCATATATTTGCCCAAGTGCCAAAACGGGGCTTGACTCCGCGGCACTGAGGTTTGTAATTACCTGATTCCAGAACTGTCTCTGCCGGAACTATGCCGTCGGCGAGTATTTTCTGTTCGTTGTAGACATCGTTGATAAAGCAGTTCAGAGCCCTGGTGCGCTGGGCAAGGCCTGTACTGACTGCTTTCCAGTCCTTGGCCCGAATGGGGCGGGGGATGATATCGAAGGGCCATGCGCGATCTATATTGCTGCCTTCGGTATAAACGGTAAAAGAAATACCCATCTCTTTAATAGTGAGCTCCGCAGCATCACAACGGTCTGCCATCTCTTCGTTGCTCAGAGACTGTAAATGGTTAACCAGTCGCCGGGAAACAGTGCGAGGAGAACCCTTGTCAGAGATAAGCTCATCAAAAAAGGGCGCAGAGCGGTAGGACTTCCAGTTATCCTTCATAAATTTTGGTTTAACTCCGGATGGTTAACAACAGATTAGCTTTTAACACACAAGTTTTGTGCCAAGAAGGAAAATTATTAAATAGCCCTTTATTCAAGGCACTTTATTCTGACTATTTTGGCGCAGTGGGTATTCCCCTGAAACGGCCGCCAGGCGGCTGAATAAAAATGTGGAATTCACCCATTTCCTGCCCTGTATTGCGTTAGTCTGCATTGATACCGGATTGCCAGTTTACTGCTGCGAGCAGTTTTGTCAGTGCCGCCATGCCTTTGCCCTTGTTGCTGATTTTCCATGCCAGATAATTTTCATGATTGTTCACTTCGCGTATCGATAACTCTACCAGACTTCCGCTGTTAATGTACTGTTGCGCCAGTTGTCGGGGCAGGTGTCCAATACCAATGCCTGCAATAATGGCTTCTGCTTTCTGGTGAATGTTTTGCACATAGAATCTTTTGCCACTGTTGCCCCAGCCTTCACTGCGGGCGATATTCATGGTCGAGGTATCGTGTGTCACCACTCTGCGAAATAATGGGAATACGCTAGAGAGTGCTTGGTGATCATGTGCCAGGTGTGCCTGTTCATGGTGTGCAGCAATAACGGGCACCAGATCGGCGTGCCCCAGAGATATTGACCGATAACCCTTTTGCGCTGGTACCGGTCCGGGAGCACCAACAACCAGTTCTACCCGGCCATGTTCAAGCGCTTCCCAGCCGCCATTAAGCACACTTTCGCATACGTCAACTTCCACATTTCTGTGTTCTTTGAGAAAGCTCGCAAGGGTTTCAAAAAAAGCCGGGTAGGATTGCATGGAGTCTACTGCTATCCGTATTTGTGGTTCCCAGCCGGTAGCAATCTCTTTGGCGGCATTGGCCAGTTTTACTGAAGCATTGAGTATTTTTCTGCCTTCCTCAAGCACTAATTGCCCTGCGGGGGTTAATACTGATCTTCGCCCTTGACGCTGAAATAACGCTATGTCGAGCTGCTCTTCCAGTTTTTGTACGATGTACGAGATTGCCGAGGTCGCCTTGTTAAGCTCCTCTGCGGCTTTCGCGTAACTCCCACGTCGATCGATAGCGTCCAGCGTTTCAAGCACTTCGATGGTGATAGGGCTTTTGTTGCTCACTTGTTTGCTCATTTAGGTCATTTTTATTGTTCTATTATTTAGAACATTCTAGACAAAAAATGTCTCTTATTCCAAAAAAACGAATCTCTAAAATGGCTTTATCTCAATTAAACAAATCGGAGCATTAATAATGAAATCACGCCTTTCCCGAATTAGCACTACAACTTCTGGCTTGGATACAGTTCCGCTTCGGATCGGTGGAGGGATTATCTTTACTGCACATGGCTCGCAAAAACTGTTTGGCTGGTTTGGTGGGTATGGTTTAGAGGGAACAGCGGGCTGGATGGACTCCATTGGCTTGTCGCCGGGCATTTTTATGGCAACGCTGGCAGGTAGTGCGGAATTCTTCGGTGGTTTATTACTGATTATTGGATTACTGGTTCGCCCCGCAGCGTTGCTGCTGGCAATAACCATGCTGGTAGCTATTTTCGCTGTTCACAGTGGTAACGGTCTTTTTCTGACCAATAATGGTTCTGAATTTGGTTTGGCATTGCTGGCAATCAGCTTGGCGCTAGTGGTGCGAGGAGCGGGGAGTGTTAGTGTTGATCGTTTTATCCGATAGTTTTTCATGGAATCCGGTTTAAGCGGAGAAGTTGATTATTTAACGCACAGGAGATTTTCACATGGCAATTTTACACATTAACAGCAGCGCCCGTATTGAAGGTTCAATTACCCGCGTTGTGAGTGAGTACTTGGTGGAGTTGTTGGATAAACCGGTTATAAGCCGGGATTTGGGTCAGCAGCCTTTACCGCCGATTAGTGCGGAGGATTTGGTTGATGTGCATGGTTCTAATCTGTCTTCTCGCCCAAGTTTTTCCCGAGCGCTAGCGTTATCTAATCAGCTCATTGATGAGCTGAAAGCGGTAGATACGCTTGTGATTGCTGCGCCAATTTACAATTTTGGTATTCCCGCCACACTAAAACATTGGGTGGATGCCATTTGTCGGGCCGGGATTAGTTTTAGATATACCGACCGAGGTCCGGAAGGTTTATTAAGCCTTAAAGATGCGTATATTGTGACGGGCTCAGGTGGTACGCCAGTAGGCAGTGATATGGATTTTGCCAGTCGCTATCTTGAGCATATATGCCAGTTCATTGGTGTTGAGAAAGTTCATCATATTGATGCCAGTGGCTCGAAAGGGTCACCAGAGCAGATCATCAGCAGTGCTAGGCAGCAGATAGATGCGTTGTTGTCCGAGGCTCAACCAGCGCCTGTTTTTGATTTGGTGTAAGAATAAAGCCGTTGGTGCGGTAGTGTTCTCACGAGAAAGCCAGTGAAGACGCTATTCGTGACAGGCGCTCCAGGAAAGCAGGTATTTTACGACCTGCTCCGGTGCTGAGAAAAAAGGTGAATGGCTGGTAGAAAGTTGCATAACTTTTTCGCAGGGTAGCTTTTTGTGCATGGCCCGCTGCAGAGCAGGGCTGATGGCTTGATCATTACTGCATTCGATGTAGGCACGCGGAATACGTCCCCATCGTTCTTGTGTGGTTTGTACAGGCGTCATCATAGGGGCTAGTGCTTGCGGTACCAGTAGGCTTTGCGCCAGAGCCAGGTCTTCGCCAGAGCAATCGGCGAAAAATAGGTTGCGTGCTGTATCAAAATCGATGGTCACACTCAGGTTGTCGCTTGAAGGGGTGAGGGCCGATGCTGTTTTTGAATCAGTGTCAGATTGCACGTGGTCGAGTACGGTCTCTCCGTTCGGCAACAGAAAAGCAGTCAAATACGTCAGGGTTTTTATTTTCTGCGGTATGGCTTCAGCAGTCTGGGTAATAGCAATTCCGCCCATGCTATGGCCAACGAGGTGAACGTTTTCTTCTGTTTGAGCAATGACGTCACTGAGGTGGTCCGTGTATAGCTGTAACGAGACTGAGCTTGTTGCTGTGCGATTAACCCCTAGCCCAGGAAGGTCTGGTGTAAAAACAGTGTGTCCTTGTGCGCGCAAAGCGGCGGCAACTTTGTACCAGCACCAGCCTCCGTGCAGTGCGCCGTGAACGAGAACGAAAGTGCTCATGGTTTTGTCCTTTATGACAGCTTAGTGTCGAATTTTTAGTACGCATTTCATGAAGATATATCGGCACAGAATCGACGTTCTGCTGACTATCGTCAAGTGCTTCTCAATTCTTGTTCCATTCGGCGGGTCACTTCATTACTGTATCAGGCAGGGTGCGGTAGAACCGGAAGGCGGTTGTTAATGGATGTGTTGACTGTGTTTTCTTGAGTACAGGCGATAACAAGCTGCCAATACCAGACAAATGCAACCAGGGGCCACTAATGCCTTGAAGTTGAAAAGGCCAAACAGGTAGGCACCGAAGGTACCGCCCAAAATAAAGCCAATAATAATCAGCATGAAAAGCATCGCTTTTCTTTTGTCAAAGGTTTCACCTCTCAATACTGAACCCAGCATGATACCTAAATCGGTAAATATGCCAGTAAGATGGGTTGTGCGTATTACAGCGCCACTGTAAGTAGTCGCTAAAGCGTTTTGAATGCCGCATGCTGCTGATGCAGCGAAATGGCCATAAAAGGAACCTTTTGACAGTAGATAAAGTGCCGTGAATATCAAGGCAGACTCCATTATTAAGGCTGTATCGTAGTGGCGCCCCAACCTTAATGTGGCGCTATGCAATAGAAATCCTGAAAAGGCGGCCCCGATAAAGAAAGCGGATAACACGCCTCCCAGGTGCAGGGATGTTTCAAATGACGCATCAAGAATACTGGTACCAAGTAGTGTGGCAGTTCCTGAAAGGTGGGATACAGACTGGTGTTCAAAGCCCAGCAAGCCAATGGCATTTATGCCGCCAGCAACAAATGCTAGAACAAATGCACCGTATTCAATCCACTTTGGTAATCTGGAGATCATAGTTGTCACTTTGCGCTGCTAAATCTGTGCTCTCACGTAGAATCGGAGCAGGGTGCAGGGTTGCCCTGGCAATATCTTCTCAGACATCTGAGTCATCAGAGATTTTCTTTGAGAGGTGAATCGTTTTGACTGTAATTGCCTTGCGGGATCTCAGTCTGATGTTTAGCATCTCAACGAAAAAAGAAAAGGCCATTGCAAAATAGATGTAACCTTTTGGAATGTGGACATCAAATCCTTCGGCGAGCAGGGTAAAACCGACAAGTATGAGGAAGGAGAGTGCCAGCATTTTAACTGTTGGATTATTATCGACGAAATCGCCTATGGGCTTTGCTGCGACCAGCATAACACCAACCGAAGCAACGATGGCTATAACCATAATGCTGAGATGTTCGACCAGGCCGACAGCGGTAATGACTGAGTCTAAAGAGAACACAATATCCAGAACGGCGATTTGAACGAGTATGGATGCAAAACCGGACACCACGGGCTCTGTCTTGGTGTCACCTTCGACTTCGAAGCTGCTGTGGATTTCATGTGTGGATTTTGCTAGCAGAAACAGACCACCCAGAACCAAAATTATGTCCTTGCCGGATATAACGTGACCAAATGCTGAAAAAAGCGGGTCAACCAGACCCATTACCCAAGCCAGACTGAACAACAATATCAATCGACTGACCATCGCGAGAGCTAAACCCAGCTTCCTGGCCTTGTTCCGTTGCTGGTCTGGCAGTCTGCCAACCAGTATGGATATGAAAATGATATTGTCGATGCCAAGCACGATTTCCAAAGCCATTAAGGTGGTCAATGCTATCCACGCTTCGGGGCTAAATAACCATTCAAACATCTTTTATTACTCGATTTGGGGGGCCGGTTTAAGGGTATGTTAGCAGGGGAAACGATGGCTGTTTTGACTTTTCGAACCGATGATAAAGGAACGTATTAAAAAATAAAGTTAAATCACTTTTGTGGCAGTAAGGCGAGCAGGCACAAGAAAGCATGGATCTGATAGCGAACAGTTTAGTGTGCGGGGCCGGTTGCAGACATGAAAAACCGGCATCTTCCTAAAAGAATATGCCGGTTTTTTTATATCGCCAACCCCGTTTTGGGGCCAATGTTCAGGTATTACTTGAACGCAGCAATAGATTTAACAATTTCTGCGCGGGCCTCGTCTGCATTGCCCCAGCCTTCAACCTTAACCCACTTGCCAGGTTCAAGATCCTTGTAGTGCTCAAAGAAATGGGTAATTTGCTGGATCAGCAACGGGCTGAGATCTTCAACTTCTTTGACATCTTTGTAGATTGGCGTCAGTTTGTCGACGGGCACGGCCAGTAGTTTGAAATCTTCGCCTGCTTCGTCAGACATTTTCAATACACCAATCGGGCGGCAGCGGATCACGGTGCCGCTGATTACACGATGAGGCGTTTGAACCAGAACGTCGAGGGGATCGCCATCATCAGACAATGTGTTTGGGATATAGCCGTAGTTGCATGGATAAAACATGGTGGTGGACATAAAGCGGTCCACGCATACGGCGCCGCTGTCTTTGTCTACTTCATATTTTACCGGGTCAGAGTGGGCTGGAATCTCAATGATGACGTTAATGTCGTCCGGGGCATTTTTTCCCGCAGGTACAGCGTTCAGGCTCATTTATAAATCCTCTATGACTTTGCTTTGTCAGCAGTTTCTGGCTGGTTAACTTGTTAAAAGGGAGAAGCCATGCAGGATGGCTGTATTGTTAAGGCGGGGGATTGTAGCAGTGTTTGCGGGTCACTTCTATCTGTGGAATTGAACAAATGGTCATTTTCTTATCGTAATGTGTACGGCTGTTTGTAGTGTCAATTATTTTCGAACGGTTTGCTTTGTACGCTTGCGAGAGTAGAATGGCGCCGCTGCTGGATAACGGCGGCAAGACCTAAGGGGGGGCTTCGGCCTGAGATGTACTATCGTACGTAAGTGGTTTATGCGTAGGAAGTGCGGACCCTTTGAACCTGATCCGGATCGTACCGGCGTAGGGATAGGGCAAAATTCTCTATTTTTCTTCGCAACCAATCCGGGTCTCTTTAGCAATTGTTAATGAGGCTCATCATGACTTTCAAATCAAATAAATCACTTTTTTTACCCAACTTGCTGGCGATATCTGTTGGCTTTACGTGTTCGGCTATTGCATCGGATGATATCCACGAGATAGTTGTGACATCGGATTTTCGTGAAACTTCTATTTTGTCGGCAGCAGCAAGCTTGACGGTGATACCAGGTGAAAAGCTACAACAGCGTGCAGCGTTACACTTGGAGAATGTGCTCAATTCTGCACCGAATGTGAATACTTCTTCGGGAGCCTCTCGTGGCCGCTTTTTTCAGATTCGGGGAATCGGTGAAAGGAGCCAGTTCAAAGAGCCTCTCGATTCTTCTGTGGGGCTGGCTGTTGATGGTGTCGATTTTAGCAACATCGGCCTGGCCGGTGGTGTGTTTGACGCTTCACAGGTAGAAGTATTACGAGGCCCGCAGGGCACCCGGTTTGGTTCCAGCGCTATGGCGGGGTTGATTAATATTCAAACGGCTGAGCCGACAGAGGATTTTGGGGGTAGTGTTAGCGGTGATATTGGCAACTACAATTCCCGGACACTTGGAATTGTATTAAGTGGCCCACTATCGGAGCAGTTGCTCGGCCGCATTGCTGTGCAAAAGCACAAAGGTGATGGCTATGTTGAAAATGATTTTCTCGGTCGTGAAGATACCAATGGTTTTGATGAATTATTGGTGAGAGCAAAATTACGCTGGTTGGCTTCTGATGACATGACAGTTGATTTTACTGTCATGCATTTGGACGTCGATAATGGCTATGATGCCTTTTCGCTTGATCATAACCGTCATACACGGTCGGATGAACCGGGGCATGACCGTCAGGAATCAACTGCATTTTCAGTTAAGTCTACCTGGAGCGGATATCAGGCGTTTGCGGTTGAGACACAGCTTAGTTACGAAAATACCGATTTGGAATATGGTCTCGACTGGGATTGGTCCGACTGGGCTACCGTCGGTGTTCGAGGATTTGAAAACAATGCCCGGGATCGCGATGCTGCGAGCTTTGATCTTCGGTTACTGTCTCACCCGGGACAACAGTTTCTCGGTGCTGACTGGGTAACTGGCTTATATATTTATGATCGTAGTGTTGACCTTGCTTACTCAGAGGACGCGGATTATTACGGTGCCTGGACGGATGGCTTTGAAAGCACCTTTGATACTCGCCGTTACGCGGTTTACGGGCAGATGGATTGGATGCTGAGTGATAGCTTGAACCTGTCGCTGGGGTCTCGGTTGGAACGATTTGAGAACGAGTATGGCGATAGTTATGGTGTTGTTGGAGATAATGCAGATAACCTTTGGGGCGGCAAGCTGGCTCTCGAATATAAGGTTAGTGATGACAGCATGCTGTATGTCAGCGTGAGCCGAGGTTATAAAACGGGGGGCATCAATACTGACGCCATGGGTAAAGCGTTGGTGGGTGGTGATCCGGCCCTGATTAGTTTGCTAACGAGTCATTTTATTTACCAGTCTGAAACCACGATTAATTATGAACTGGGACTAAAAGGCTTATATCTGGATGGGCAACTGATGTTTAACGCTACTGCTTTTTATATGGATCGGTTGGATATGCAGGCAAAAGTGGCTTTGGAAATTTCCACAGCGAACTGGACATCTTACCGGGACAATATTGATGGTGGAGAGAATTATGGTATTGAAGTTGAAGCAAGCTGGCAGTTGACTGACGATTTTGTTATTTTCGCTTCAGTAGGGCTGCTGGAGTCGGAGCTGGGTGATTTAACCATTATTGATGTGGATACAAGTTTGCCGGTTAACCAATCGGGCAGGGATCAAGCTCATGCACCGAGTTATCAATACAATGTTGGTGCGACTTATACCTTCCTTGAAGGTTTTGCTCTAACATTTCAGGTCGATGGCAAAGATGAGTTTTATTTCTCAAATAGTCACGACCAGCGCTCGGATGCCATTGAGCTGTTTCATTTAAACTTCAGTTACACCGTGCGTGATCTGAAAGTATCACTTTGGGGCAGAAACCTTACTGATGAAGATTATCAGGTGAGAGGTTTCTACTGGGCAAACAACCCCAACAATGGCTGGATCAATGAGTCATATACTCAGTTAGGTGAGCCTCGCGTTTTTGGTATCAGCGCCGCGTACAACTTTTAACGACTGGGTAGGGTAATCATGCAAATCACCATTGATGTCAGTATGTATCCAAATCGGGAGGATTTTATTCCTCCCATCGATGGATTTATTAACAAAATTAATCAGTATGACAACTTGAAGGTTACGACCTTTCCTACCAGTACGGTTGTGCAGGGAGAGTTCCAACATGCGAACAAAGCGGTGCAAGAAACCATTGCCGCGTGCTACGAGGAGTTCGGTATGGCGGTTTATGTCGTGAAATACATTCCCGGTTACGAGGCCCTATAAGCGAGGAAGATATTGGCGACGGTATTAACGTGTGGGAAATATGGATATTTTTAATACTCTTGGTACATGGGAAAACCTGGCGGTGGTGCTTGCCATCGCCTATTTACTGCTCGCCATTCGCGAAAATAGCTATTGCTGGTACGCCGCATTTATCAGTACCGCTATTTATACCCTGCTATTTTGGAATGTCAGCCTGTTGATGGAGTCGGCCTTGAATGTCTATTACATGGGGATGGCTGTTTACGGTTGGTGGCAATGGCAGAAGGGAGGGGCTGGTCATAAGGGCGTCAATATTTGCCGCTGGCCGGTAACAAACCATATTCTTTTGATTATGGGCATTGTGCTGGTTAGCGCCATTTCGGGACTTTTGCTTGATGTAACAACCTCTGCCGCCTGGCCTTATCTCGATTCATTCACAACCTGGGCTAGTGTGGCTACTACCTGGATGGTTGCCCGAAAAATTCTTGAAAACTGGTTGTACTGGATTGTGATCGATGCCTTATCAATCGTGCTTTATCTCGATCGGGGCATGGAAGCAACGGCGCTGTTATTTGCCGGTTATGTGGTGATTGCGGGTATCGCTTACCTGCAGTGGAGAAAGCATTACAATCAATCAGACAAAACCCTCAACGACACACAGGATGCGGCAGCGTGCCCCTGAACGAACCGCTGCAACGGGCAATTTCACATTGGCCTCATTGGGGGGATGTTTTTACATCGAAGCCTGAAATCATTTGCCGGTTACAAGGCGGCCTTACCAACGAGAGCTATCTTCTTGAGGCTGACGGCAAGAAAGTGGTGCTCCGCCTTAATAGCGGAAACAGTGAGCAGTTGGGTATCAACAGGCATCATGAGGCGGTGATATTGGCTGTGGTTGCCAACGCAGGAATAGCACCGATGGTGCATTATTGTTCTCCTGAAGAAGGGGTATTGGTGACGGCGTATATTGATGGTCAGCCATTGGATATCACCCGGCCAGAAACTATTTCTCGTGTACGATGCCTGCTTGAGAAGGTTCACCGGTTGAGACCTGATATTCCGGTTTTTGATTACATTCGGCACGTTACCGATTATCAGAAAATCACTGGCTGGCAAGGTGCCTGCCAGCAGATAACCCCTTTGCTGGAAAAACTGCAGTCTGCCAGCGGTCGTGGGCTTTGCCACCATGATCCGGTTCCGGCCAACTTCATTGATGCTGATGGACGCCTTTATTTACTGGATTGGGAATATGCAGGGCTTGGTGCGCCGGAGTTTGATTTGGCTGCAGCAAGAGCAGAGTTTTCGACGTTTTGTGTCACTTCCCGTTACGCTGATGAGCTGATTTTTGCTGCGGACAGGGTTTATCAACATAGTTGCCAGCTTTGGAAAAGACTAAACAGTTCACATTCCTCATAACAAAATACCGGTATTTTGTTCGTATTCAATGATGATTTTGCTTACATGAATATGAAATTGACACCGATTTTGTTCTCAATGCTGTTGGCGCTTCCTCTTGGGTTTGTGCGTGTTGCACATGCGGGTCCGGCCAGTGATGTGTCTTCAGTCGTGGCTGAAAATCCGGCAAATGGCCGCTTGCTACTACTGGATGAAGCGTTGCGAAACCAGCTTTTTGAAATAGTCCTGATTAAAAAAAGCGTTGCCTGTAGTCGTGTTAGCAGTAGCGTCTTTCAACGCCTTGATGATCAATTGGTTGGGTACTGGACGGTGGTTTGTGAAGACACAACGCGTTACTCCGTTCAAATAGTTAATGATGATCAGGGCAGTATGAGCGCGAAGGACTGCCATTTGATGACTGATGCAGCCGTACCCTGTGACAGCGCGGGAAAGGGTGATGAGCAGTCACTGGTTTTGCTGGATGAGATGAAATCGACGGATCGCGAATTCGTGTCGGAACGTGTGGAGGGTGCTTTTGATCCGACAGCAATCGAAGGCGTCTCCGGAGTGGAAAGCATATCTGAAGAATTCGGTAAAAGTGAGAGTAAAGTTTCGGAGGAAAAGGGCTGGTTTTCTCGGGTTTTTAAATAGCCGCTTTGGAGTCAGTCGGTTGGAGATTCACTTCGGGAAGAACGCTTTAGCAACTTGCCGAGAAGCACGCCGGCTTCAAACAGAATCCACATGGGGATGGCCAGCATTGCCTGGGAAATAACATCCGGTGGTGTCATGAGCATGCCGATAACAAAACAGCCCAAAATGACATAAGGGCGTTTTTCGGCCAGTTTCTGCGGGGTGGTAATACCGGTCAGGATTAATACCAGCGTAGCGATGGGGATTTCAAATGCCAGCCCAAAAGCAAAAAACAGTTTGAGAACGAAATCCAGGTAGCTGTTGATGTCGGTCATCATGGCGACGCCTTCCGGTCCGACACTGGTAAAAAAACCGAATACCAGAGGGAAGACCACGTAGTAGGCGAATGCCATCCCTGCGTAAAACAGCACGACGCTGGAAAGAAAAATGGGTACAACCAGAAGTCGCTCTTTCTTGTACAGTCCTGGTGCTATGAAGCCCCAAACCTGATACAGCAGAAATGGCATGGCCAGTAATATGGCAACCACCATTGTCAGTTTAAAGGGTGCGAAGAAGGGAGATGCCACCTCTGTCGCGATCATGGTGGTATTCTCGGGCAACAGTGCTTGCAATGGCTCCGATACAAATGTGTAGATATCATTACTGAAATAGAATAATGCCAGGAATACTAACAGTATGCAGGCGACACTGCGCAGCAGACGATCGCGAAGCTCGACGAGGTGAGTGACCAGTGGCTTTTCCGCATCATCCACGGTGTTGTCGGCCGCAGGCTGTTCAGACATTGTGTTTTCCGTCTGATGACGGGTCTGCATTGGCGCTTTTACCGACATCCGTGCTTGAGGTAGCGCTGGGCCCGGCTTCGCCGCTGCCTTGTGAATTGACAGAGTCCTGATTGGTATTATGGCCGACAAAAGGTTTATTTAAATCGGTAATAGCCTGCTTTGATTCCCCGAACTGTCGCATGATATCTTCGTTATGGAGTTGTCGGCGTACTTCGTCTACACCAAACTCCTTTTCGAACTCCTGACGGGCTGCGCCGAGAGTCCTTTTCAAACGACCAACCAGCAAGCCAACGGTGCGAATTGCTTCAGGCAGGCGTTTGGGGCCTATTACCAGAAGACCCACCACAGCGATCAGCAGCAATTCAAAAAAACCGATATCAAACATAAAGTCACAACATAATGGTTAAAAGCATGGTTGCAGAGTGATCTCTGCTTTCTTTAGCCGACTTTGGTTTCGTCTTTTGTTTTCGATTCGTCTTTCGCTTCGCTGCTATTCTGAAGGCTGTCTTCAGCTGAAGTCTTTTGTTGGTCGGCTGCTTTTTCTTCGTCGGTTCTTTCAGAATCGTCGGTCACCGCATCCTTGAAACCTTTCACGGCGCCGCCCAGGTCTTTACCCATGCCCTTTAGTCGCTTGGTGCCGAAAATGAGTACCACAATGAGCAGTACAATCAACAGTTGCCAGATACTAATTCCACCTAACCCCATAATTTTTCTCCTGATAGATCGTGTTTATTCAGTTCGTCGGGCTTTTTCTTCCAGCCCGGATAAATCAAATCGTTGCGCCAGCTCTGCAAGTACGTCATCTGTATTGCTGCCCAGATGTGACAGCATTACCATGCTATGAAACCACAGGTCTGCTGTCTCACCAATCAGTGCCTTGTTGTCACCGGAGAGTACAGCATCTTTGGCAGCCAGTAACGTTTCTGTGCATTCCTCGCCGACTTTTTCGAGAATCTTGTTAAGCCCTTTGTTGTGTAAGCTGGCAACGTAAGATGTTGCTGGATCAGCATGCTTGCGTTCTTCAAGCACCCGGGACAGTTCGGCTAGTATCTCGTTCATTGATAAATGCTCTTTGGATCTTTTAATACCGGGTCAACGGTTTGCCATTGGCCACTTTCCAGTACCCGATAGAAACAGGACTCACGCCCGGTGTGACAGGCGATCCCTCCAAGTTGTTCAACCTGTAGCACGATAACATCGTTGTCACAATCAAGGCGAATCTCTTTTACCCGCTGAATATGGCCTGACTCCTCGCCCTTGCGCCATAACTTCTGCCTTGAGCGCGACCAGTAAACGGCGCGATTCTCTGCTGCGGTCAGTGCCAGCGACTCGCGATTCATCCAGGCTACCATCAACACTTTACCGGTTTTATAGTCCTGCGCGACAGCGGGTAACAGGCCGGAATCGTTCCAGCTGATCTCATCTAGAAAGGTTGTATCAGTATTTTCCATAGGGTGGATTATGAGTGAGAATCTGGCAGATGTCAGTTATTCCATCGTCTGGCAGAGATTAATATTAGCGTAATAGCAGGAAAAGAGCGCCTGTCGCTGCCAGAATCAGGCTGCCGGTCGGGATTTGCTGAAAGCTCTGTTCCCACTGAGGGAAGGCGCTCCCCAGTCCGGCGCCAATCAATGCGGCGCCTGCCCACGCTTGGTAACGCTTGCCTGTTTTGGCACTGTGGGCGTTGTGGGGCTGTTTCGGGCTGGTGGCAGGAGCTGGCGTCTGAGGCCTTTCCAGAAAATCCAGCAGCATTTGTGGCACCTGAGGAAACTGCTCTAGCCATTCCGGACCGTGACGCTTAATTTGTTCGACCAGGGCGTTGGGTTGAAAACGTTCTCTCATCCAGCGTTCAAGAAAAGGGTGCGCTGTGGCCCAGAGATCCAGTTCGGGGTAGAGCTGCCGCCCCAGCCCTTCAATATTGAGTAGTGTTTTTTGTAACAGAACCAGGGAAGGCTGTACTTCCATATCGAACCGGCGTGCGGTCCGAAACAGGCTGACCAGTAATTGTCCGAAGGAAATTTCGTCAAGGGGCCGCTCAAATATAGGTTCGCATACAGTCCGAATGGCGGCGGTGAAATCGCCGATTGAAGTATTGTGCGGAACCCAGCCGGACATCACATGTAATTCGGCTACTTGACGGTAGTCCCGGCGAAAGATAGCGAGCAGGTTACGGGCCAGATAGTACTGGTCAGCCTGCGTGAGAGTGCCCATGATGGCACAGTCCACAGCCAGGTACTTGGGATTTGAAGGTTTACTGGCATCGACAAAAATATTGCCTGGATGCATGTCTGCATGAAAGAAGTTGTGTTCGAACACTTGTGTGAAAAAGATTTCGACGCCTCTTTCTGCGAGCACCTTGAAATCGGTGCCTTGGGATTGCAGTGCTCCTACGTCTGTCACCGGTGTGGCATAGATCCGCTCGGCTACCATTACTTTCTCATTGGTATAGTCCCAGTGAACTTCGGGCACATATAACAGCGGAGAGTGTTCGAAATTGCGCCGTAACATGGAGGCGTTGGCTGCTTCCCGCTGCAAATTCAGCTCGTCATGGATGGTATGCTGGTATTCATCAACGATTTCTACGGGGTGTAACCGCTTACCGTCTATGGTGTGTGCTTCTACCCAACGAGCCAAGGTAAAAAGCAGCTTTATATCCTGATCGATAACTTTTTCAATGCCGGGGCGGATTGCCTTCACGACAACTTCTCTGCCATCCTGCAAAACAGCGGCGTGCACTTGAGCAACGGACGCAGATGCCAAGGGCTCACGGTCAAATTTGAGGAACAGTTCGTCAACCGGTTTGCCGAGAGCGGTTTCAACAATGCTGATAAACTGATCGTTGCTGAACGGTGCGACATTGTCCTGTAAATGGTCGAGTTCTTCGCATATATCGGCGGGAATCAGGTCAGGGCGAGTGGAAAGTAGTTGACCAAATTTGATAAAAATCGGGCCAAGGCTTTCCAAAGCCTTGCGCAGCCGGTAACCACGGGAATCTTTGGGTTCAGGAAGCACTTTGGAGATTTTCAGCAGTACCCTTAAGACTGGAGGCAGTTTTTCCGGATCAAAAAAACAGTCCAGGCGATAGCGGGTAACAACCTTGATGATAGTGCCCAGACGCTTTATTCGAGACATGATGACCGGTTTTCCTGCTACTTGTTATCGAGTTGTATTGTCAGCCTGTTTAAGCGTGCACCGATCCGGTCCACATCTTTACTCAGTGTCTTAATTTCTGAAAAAAACTGTTCGCTCTCATTGCGTGAAGGTGTGAGTTGAGCCTCTTCCTGGTGAAATCCGGTGATGACATCGCCAACACGACGCGTTGCATCTGACTGCCAGCCACCAAACGAACGCAGACTTTTGCCTATCAGGTGTGCCGGAACGTCACCAATCAGTTTTGCCAGCGCGGCTTCCCAGTCCACATCCAGGTTTTTCAGAATATTCTGTATTCGACGCAACAAATCACTGTCACCGCGCATTTCTACGCCGGTACCAAAAAAGGAACTGCGTTCCTCACGACCCAGCGCCAGTGCTATAAGAGCCAGAGCAGTGCCTTTCAAGTGGGTGTCAGGTTCGCCCTCATAGTGATTGAACAAGCAAAGTTTATCGCCGCTGTGAAGGATAAACAGTGTCAGTGGTGGAACGGTGCTTTCCACAGCAAGTACTTTGCCATCCAGTTTTTCAATGGCTTTGCGGGCAGCTGGATCATACTGTAATGCCTGGTTAATAACCTTCTCAATGCCTTCCAGAGCGGCGGCGTGCAGTTCGTTTTCTATCAAGCTTTAAAACCTCTGTGGAGCGCCACCACGCCGCTGGTCATATTGTAATATTTGGTGTTGACGAATCCGGCATTGTCCATCATGTCCTTGAGGGTTTCCTGATTCGGGTGCATGCGAATGGATTCGGCAAGATACTGATAACTGTCGGCATCATTGGCGACAACCTGCCCCATTTTTGGCAACACATTAAAAGAGTAGAAGTCGTAAATTTTTTCCACGACCGGGTTGGTGGGCTTTGAAAATTCGAGAACCAGAAGTCGACCGCCGGGCTTAAGAACCCGGTGCATGGATCTCAAGGCCATATCCTTGTCGGTGACGTTGCGCAGACCAAAAGCAATAGTGATGCAGTCGAAAGTGTTGTCGGGGAAGGGCAGGTGTTGTGCGTCTGCCTGGGCAAATCGGACATTGCCGCAAATTCCGCTATCGAGTAGCTTGTCTCGACCAACTTTTAACATCGAGTCGTTGATGTCGGCCAGGACGACCTCGCCATTTACGCCAACCAGCCTGGAAAATTTGGCTGTGAGATCACCAGTGCCTCCAGCGATATCCAGCACTTTCTGGCCGGCACGAACACCGGACAGTTCTATTGTGAAGCGCTTCCATAATCGGTGTATGCCGCCAGACATCAGGTCATTCATCAGGTCGTATTTGGCTGCTACAGAATGGAATACGTCGGCAACTTTGCCGGCTTTTTCCCCTACAGGAACTTTTTTGTAACCGAAGTCAGTGGTTTTTTCATCAGTCATGTTTTAATGCTGCGCAAATGATTGGATTTAGCCGATTATTGTACACTGGCAAAGGCCGGGTGTCCTTGCTCTGTATGGATGGCTGACTCATTCTGTAAACAGTGACATTTGCTGGTTGTCCGCCTGAGTTTGCTGATCCCGGTCCTGAAAGTTTGAGAGGCTGATCCCCAGCAGTCGGACCGGGCGAACGCCTATGTCGGTTTTTTCTATGAGATCGTGTAGTTGGTTCAAAATGCTTTCGCTGCTATTCATAACCTGAGTCCCTGCCACAGTATGGCTACGGGTTATTTGCTGGAAATTGTTGTACTTTACTTTCAAGGTTATGGTTAAGGCGCAGAAATTGCGCTTTTCGAGCATCTCGCTGACTTTGGCTGCGAGCTTTCTAAGAACGGCCCACATCTCGTCTTTATCCAGCAAATCTTTTGCAAAAGTGGTTTCTTTGCCAATGGATTTTCTGACTCGTGAGGTTTTTACCGGGCGGTTGTCGATTCCTCTGACGATATCGTAGTAAAAGTGGCCGGACTTGCCGAAGTGTTGTTGCAGTTGTGGCAGGTGCCACTGTTTAAGGTCGCTGCCATGGTATATCCCCAGCTGGTGCATTCTGGCTTCTGTGGATTTACCAATGCCAAAAAACTTTCGTACAGGCAGTGAAGCCAGGAAGTCTTCGGCCTGTTCGGGTTTGATTACAGCCAGACCATCGGGCTTGTCCAGATCTGAGGCAATTTTTGCCAGGAATTTACAGTAGGAAACACCCGCAGATGCAACCAGTTGCAGCTCTTCACTGATCTGGCGTTTGATCTCTTTTGCGAGCAGGGTAGCCGACCCCTGAAATAACGCTGAATTAGAGACATCCAGAAATGCTTCGTCCAGAGAGAGTGGTTCAATTACATCGGTAAAGCGCTGGAATATCTGATGAATATGTTTTGAACACTCTCTGTAGGCGTCAAAGCGAGGGGATACAAAAATGGCATCCGGGCACAGTTTTCTGGCCTGAGATGAAGGCATTGCTGAGTGAATACCGAATTGCCGTGCTTCATAACTGGCTGCGGCAACCACTCCTCGCTTTTCCGGTGGTGCACCGACGATGACCGGTCTGCCGCGGTATTCCGGGAAATCACGCTGTTCAACGGATGCAAAAAATGCATCCATATCAATATGTATGATTTTTCGAGCGGGTGTTGGGGTATCGTCTGTCACGGTATTGGTATTGAGCATTGCCTGAAATAAGCCATGGTAAGACTTTTGGTTTCAGGCAATCATACCGCTTACGCTGCTATCTGGGTATTGTCTGGTGATTAACCAATGTAACGCTGGTGCTTTGATGGTTTCAGCTTGGTCAGATCGACAATGATTAACCCGTCAACGCAATTTGAAAAATGAGGGTCTACGTTGAAACCTGCGAACTGCACTCCGCCTGGTTCGCAGATCTCGGTGTACTGTTTGTATAGTGTTGGCACATTGAGATTCATGTGGGCCAACTCACTCTTTAGTTCAACAAATTCGGTTTTCGGGTCCTTGCCGGGAAACTTGGTCATAAGCTCTGTAGCGCGTTCATCACGGATAGTGTAGGGCAATATTGGGCTTGCCAGTTTTTCGCCGCAGGGATAGTGGATATTGTAATAGTGAACCAGCATCTCCATCGCCCATTGGGAGTAGCTGTCACTGAGCGTGACGGGTCCAAAAAGATAGCGATATTGAGGATTCTTTCGCAGAAACGCGCCAATACCGTACCACAAATAGTCCAGGCTACGGCGCCCCCAGTACTTGGGTTGAACAAAGCTGCGTCCCAATTCCAGCCCTTGTTCAAAGTAAGGTTTCATGGCCTCTGTGTAGCGAAACAACTCATTTGAATAGAGGTGGTTATCGCCAGTATCATCAGCGCACCGGGTTGCATCACAGAAGCGATAGGCGCCGACAATTTCCAGCTCGTTTTCGTCCCACAGAAGCAGGTGAAAATAGTACTGGTCATAGCGGTCGATATCGCGCCGGAAGCCAGTGCCTTCACCTGCTGCGCGAAAGGAAATCTCCCTCAGTCGGCCAATTTCCCGCATGATCAGGGAATTGGCTTGGTAGCGATACAAGTAGATCAACTTGCCGTCGCCTGTTTTGCCCAGCGGTTCGCAGCGTTTGATTTCATCGCGTAACAGGGCCCGGTTTTCCGGGTAGGCAATGGCGGTTTCGGTGTTGAATACCAGTGATTTGTCTTGCCCCATGCGGTAGAGGTGGCGCTTGAACAGTTTAGTTTTCAGTTTTATTGGCACGTTAATGCGCTGGTAGTTGTTGTAGCTAATTAATTCGCCAATACGGATGTCGACACAATTTTTGGCTTGCTTAAACATTTCCCGGACTAACAGCAGAGTGGATAACGGTTTTGCTATCAGTGAGACACTGTAAAACAAGGCGGAGTTTCTGCCATCAACAAAGATGGGCAGAATGGGCGCCTTGGCATCGATTGCCATGCGCAGAAAGCCACTGTGCCATTTACTGTCCTGCACGCCTTTTGGTGATAGCCTGGAGACTTCGCCTGCGGGAAAGATAATCAGTGCGCCTTCTCTATCCAAGTGCTCGCGAATGGCGGTAAAGTTCTGGCGAGGGGTATTGCCGCCCATATTGTTGACCGGCAGGAGCACATTGTGGAGGGGCACAAGGGTGTGCAGTAGTTCGTTGGCGACTACCTTGGCATCATGGCGGGTTTCCCGGACAAGTTTCAGTAGCGCCAGGCCATCCAGTGATCCAATGGGATGGTTGGCGATGATAACTACCCGGCCAGAGGCGGGAATTCTCGGACGTTGATCATCGCGCACGGTATAGCGGAAATCGAAGTAGTCGAGCACTTGCTCTACAAACTCAAAGCCGGTCAGGTGGGGGTAGTCGTGCTGGAATTGCTGAAAGGCTTTCTCCTTAAACAGCATCCTCAGGACTCGAATTATCGGTCTGGACAGCTTTGGGTAGCGCTGGATAAAGTCCGGGTATCTATCCTGAATGAAGTTTTCTACGTTTAGCATTGACTCTTCTTCCACAAGTTTTTTTCATTAAGCGAATGCTAGTAGCTGTCTGTGACAAAAAAGTGTATGAATGATGACATATTTGTGTCATCAAATGATTGAAGACCCAGTTTTGTCATAAAACATTCATACGTGATCGGTAGTCTGAGCAAGTTAATGTTTTTTATTGTTTTTTCTTCATGACTAGAGCTGTTTGGGAGCTGTTCAGAAGATATGAAACTCAAAAAAATCAATGCGATCGAAACACCGTACCAGGATATTTCTGAAGAAGACTACCAGGTAGAGAAACGGCGTTTGCAGGTTGAGCTGCTTAAAATCCAGCAGTGGTTAATCAAAAATGAAAAGCGACTGGCGATAGTCTTTGAAGGGCGAGACGCTGCGGGCAAGGGCTCTACCATCAAGCGTTTCGCCGAAAACCTGATGCCGACTCATTTTAGTATCGTTGCTCTGGGGATACCGACCCAGACAGAGTCAAAATACTGGTTTCGGCGCTACGAGAAACATTTTCCCAAGCCTGGACGCATCACTTTTTTTGACCGGTCATGGTACAGCCGTGCGCTTATTGAGCCAACGATGGGCTACTGTTCAGAGAAACAGTATAAGTACTTTATGCGCAAGGTCCTAAGCTGGGAGCACAAGCATATGGATAACGGCTTGATGCTGGTAAAGTTTTATCTTTCGATTAGTCAGGATACCCAGTTATACCGCTTTGAGGATCGCCTCAATAATCCGCTGACTTTCTGGAAGTTTTCAGAAAATGATTTAAAGGCGAGAAAAAACTGGGAAACGTTCACGAAGTACAAGGAACAAATGTTTCATCGGACGTCTTCGCAGCGCTCTCCCTGGGTCGTGGTCCATGGCAATAAAAAAAGGGAGGCGCGTTTAACATGCATGCTCTATCTGGTACGCTTGTTTGGCAATAAAGAGTTTACGCCTTTAACCGGCGAAGATGTGACCAAAACTCACAGTATCAAGGTGGGAGGAGTACAGTTTCGGGGGTTAACCATGCGCCAGCTCGCTGTTTTGGAAGAGCTGGTTGAGAACGAAAAGATTTTCGTAGATATTGACGGATAGTCCGATTGGGAGACGTATGATTAATCAGGATAATAATAACGACAAAATCACCTTGAGAAATACAGTCAAATTGCCAGTGATTGAGTCTGCTGGCGGCCTGGTTTGCAATCATTATCATCATGTACTGCTAATGTTTAAACGAGGCAAGTGGGATATGCCCAAGGGACGTATCGAAGAAGGGCAGGAGCGAGAAATTTCGGCGTTGCGAGAAGTTAACGAAGAAACGGGACTGGATATTAACAAACTCACTATCACCGGCAAGTTGGTCTCAACCTGGCATACCACCCGCCACGGCAACGTGGATTATCTGAAAAAGACCCATTGGTATTTAATGAAATACGACGGTGATGATGATGATACCCGGCCGCAGGTTGAGGAGGGTATCATCGAATGCCGGTGGATACACATGAGTGATCTGCCTGCATACCGTGAGCTGCTCAACGCCAGAATTGAGTATGTTGTCGATTTTTGGCACCGAAACCTCGCTTACGTTCCCAGAACATAGTCTTGATATAAAAACGGATAGCGCGGGTTTGAACGTATGGTGAAGCGGCCACTTAGTGGCCGCACGATGTTGTTTCAGCCTGTCATGCCCTGAGTTAGCAGATTGCCGATAACTTGCAAAAGTGGCGGGTCAAGACGCTTTTTTGTTCATACTAAAGCGGATGGGCACCGATTTTGGTCCACATACCAGATCGGCGACAGCCATCTGGGGCGTACCTGTCAGCTCAACACTCTCCAGGCGTTTCAGCAATTCCTCCCAGAAGATTGTTAACTCCAGGTTGGCAAGGTGCTTGCCCAGGCACATGTGTGGCCCGAAAGCAAAACCCACATGACGGTTGAATTTGCGATCAAGTTTGAATTCGAACGGATCTTCAAAAATTTCCTCATCGCGATTGCCCGATACATAAGACAGATAGAGCAGGTCGCCCTTTTTAATTTTTTGCCCCCGAAGCTCATAGTCAGCAACCGCATGACGCAAGAAGTGTTTGACGGGAGAAGCCCATCGAACGGCTTCTTCAACAAAGGCGGGCATAAGCGATGGGTCTGCCTTCAGCTGTGCCATTAGATCGGGCCGCTCTGCAAACAACTGCATAACGGAGGCGGTGGTAGCACCTGTTGAGTCATGACCTGCGGTTGAAGCAATCACAAAATAGGATATCTGTGCTTTGTGACTCATTGGGCAGCCGTCGATTTGGCCATTGGCAATAACGGATGCCAGGTCATCACGGGGGCATTTCACGCGGTCTTCAATCACAGGATCAAAGTAGTCGGCAAAATGGTGGTAGACCTGATTCCATGTTTCCGTTTGCTCCGCTGGGTTTTCCGGGTTTGCACCGGGGCGACGAAGATCGGGATCGGCATAATTGAACATCCATTGCGTTAACTTGAGTAGCAGGGGATGGTCTTCCTTGGGTACGCCCATCAGGGTGCCGATTACGGTCAGGGGGTAGTGAAGGGCGATTTCGTCGGCGAAATCAATTTCAGGAGCGCTGGCTTCCAGTTTGTCAATAAATGACAGCGCAATTTCTCGAATAATTGGCTCAAGTTCTTTCACACTGCCGGGCAGTAAGTTAGGCTGCATAACCCGGCGGTGCTTAAGGTGTTCTTCGCCATCCATGTGTACCAGCGTTTTAAGAATGTTGTAATCGCCGCCTGTGTACTCAAGAATCAGTTTTTCGGCATCCTTTGAGACCAGCATTTTGGAGCGTTCGCCGCTGTGAAAAATATTGGACTTCTGACAGATTTCCTTGATGTCGTCGTACTTGGTGACGATCCAGTGAGGGTCAAACCCTGGCACTTCGGCAATTGCCAATGGGTATTCTTTGCGCAGCTTTGTAAAAATTGCATCAATCTTATCAGGCTGCGTAAAGGTTTCTGGGTTAAAAATCGGGGAAATCAGCTCCGTAGGAATACGCGCGTTCATCTAGTAATACCTCATTTAATAAGCTGCATTAGCTTTAAGTTCTATGACCGTGATTCCGTCTAAAATTCTCGGTCAGAGATTGTTGTTTTTTTATATTTGTTGTGTGGAGTATGGACTGCTTGCGAGGGCAGATTCGTCTTTAATGTCAGCCGTACATAGTAGTCTAATCTTCCCCATAAATTAAAGGGGAAAATTAGACTACTTAGGTGTTGATGGATAAAGGTGCGTTAGGACTGCCTGTGGATATAACCGAGAAAAATGCCGTATATACCAAACTGTAAAAACAGATAGAAGCTTTCCATTGCGGCAAACAGAACTGGTTGAGAAATCGATTGTTTGGCGATAAAGGCCAGCACATGGCTGGTCCAGAAGAATATTCCCATCGCCAGTCCGTACTTTAGTCCACGGGCGAGGGGACTGCCCTGAAAGCTGATATGGGGGTAAATCGAAGACAGTATCAGTCCTTGCAGCAGGATAGTGATAAAACCCAGCGCCAGACTTGGTTGCTCTTCAATGTAGCCGAATGTCCAGTAGAGCTGGCCAAACAGGATCATGTGCCAGACTGCCGCCAGCGGGAAAGTAATCAGCGTATACGCAGCGGCCCCTTTCAGTATCGACAACCTGGGAGGTGTCGATAATATCGATCGTGTCGCCATGGTAGTACCCCTGATTATGACCGGGGCTGAACCAGTGCGCCGCCTGGTAAACGGGTCATGGCTCTTGCAATTGACGGACGGCTATCAATTGACTGGTACCAATTCATGATGTGTGGGTATTCATCAAGAACAACACTGGTGTACTGGTGAGTCTGGCAGTAGGCAAACGCGATAGTATCGGCAATCGTGATATCCTCACCGGTCAGGAACGGATTTTCTGCCAGGGTCCGATCCATAAAGGGTAATTGTTCTGCCAGAAACCCGGCCGCTTCGTCCATTTGGGCCTGGTTTCTGACACTGTTCGGTATATAGGGTTTGATCACTTCCTCGAAAAAGAAAACACCCATCCAGCGGCCAATATGAAAGCCCATCAGGTCAATCCAGCTATTGACGGCGGCGTGTTTTAGGGGGGTGTCACCGTATAGTCGGTTGCCGTTTTCTTCTGCCAGAAAGCGGCAGATAGCGGCACTCTCAATCAGGTACTGGCCGTTAATCTCCAATACGGGCACTTTTCCCAGCGGATGGCGAGCCAGATGTTCGGGTGATCGCTGCTCGCCCTCCATCAGGTTGAGAAGTTGGAATTCATAATCGAGGTTGAGTTCTTCTGCGGTAAAAAGAACTTTAGTGACATTAAAAGTCGGAAAGCCGAAAATTTTCATTAGATGGTCCCTTTTCTGTTCAGCATTATTGATTAATCAGCAGCTTGTGCTTGCAAAAAGCAAGTACAATGTAAGCAGGTTTCTTGCAAAATGCAAGCTAATATCTTAGCCTGCCAGCATGACGAAGATATGTAACATGCGTTCACAATGTGCCCTTGCCAATGGCCTGGAAATATTGGGCGACAGGTGGACACTGTTGATTGTCAGGGATCTGATGTTTACCAATCGCTGTGAGTTCAGTCACTTTATGCAGTCTGGGGAGGGCATATCCAGTAATATTCTGGCTGACCGGCTCGAACGCCTGGTTGAGCACGGGGTCATCAGCAAACAGCCACACCCTGGCCACGGTAAAAAGTATATCTATAGGCTGACTGATGTCGGTTTGAAACTGGCACCCACTGTTATCGAGTTTTCGTTGTGGGCAGCGGAGAATATTGAAGGTGCCTTTGTTCCTCCCTCCCTGGTTGAGCTGATGCAAGGGGGGCGGGAGAAGCTGCTGGGGCTAATCTATCAAAGACAGACACTGATTCATCTGGATCTGTAATTTTTAAATTTTCTGAAAGCGGGTTCTTTTAAAGCTCGGTCACTTTTTTGCGAAGAGCTTTTGTGGTTGCGCGGAGTGATTTGCTCTCCAGCCGTTTTGTCTTGGAGGCTTTCGTGGCTTTGGTTGGTATTCGTGTTTTAGTGAATCTTGATGAATCAATAATGAACTGCTGCAATCGGGCAAGAGCATCAAGGCGATTCTTTTCCTGTGTGCGGAATTTTTGAGCCTTGATAATAATAACGCCACCCTTACTGATTCTGCGGTCTTTTGTGGCTAACAGGCGCTCTTTATATGAGTCGGGCAAAGAGGAATTGTTGATATCAAAACGCAGATGAATGGCTGAGGAGACTTTGTTGACATTTTGTCCGCCGGCACCTTGCGCCCGGATAGCGGCTAGCTCTATTTCACTGACAGGAATCGACACAGAGGATGAAATTTTTAACATGGGCGGGGACGCTATTGGTTGAATAGCGTTGGTAACAAGCTATCCGTGATTCTTTTCAAGGCTTTTCATTATATCGCGCCATGAAACGATGCCAACAGGTTTGCCTTGATCGTTCACCACTGGAATGCAGGAAATATGCTGATGGCAGAACAGGCTAATAGCGTCGTCCAGGGTTGATTCAGGAAAGAGTGCATGGGGTTTTCGACGCATGATCTGATGCACCCGTTTGTTGAGCGTCGCCAGATCCTGCTCGGATTCGCTATTTGTGCCGATTCGAGGGCTGATGGATTTTAGCAAATCCCGGTCAGATATGACGCCCACCAGTTTCCCTCCTTCAATAACCAGCAGGTGGTGGAAGCTAAGACGATCGAAGAGTGCCTTTACGACCCGCAATGAATCATCCATTTCAACGCTGACCACAGGCCGGGTCATGAGCTCGCTTAGATTCATGGTAATAACTGCTCCGTGTCTGCGATCAGAGTGTGACTGACCAGCATACTATTATTGGCGGGGATCCATCAGTTGCACAACCTGTACACTGGCATCGCGGTGTTTTCCTGCAGTCTGCAGTTTTTGCAGGTAATCTTCCCAGTATTGTTCCTGATTTTCACCCAGTTCCTGAAGATATTCCCAGGAATAAATACCTGTATCGTGCTCATCGTTAAAGATAAGCCGGATTGCATAGTTTCCGGTAGGCTCCAGGTGAATAACTTTAACGTCCTTTTTGCCGTGCTGAAGGACCTCCTGTCCTTTGCCGTGACCACGCACTTCGGCACTTGGCGAGTGCACTCTCAGGAATTCCCCGCTAAACGTAAACTGGCGGCCATCAGTGTACGCCAGTGACAGACTGCCATTTTCTTTATTTAGCTTAATCTTTGTGGGGATCATATGCCCGCTTTTCCTCCTGGCAGGGGTACCCTTTTGTGCCTCATGAGCGTTTTACAGAATAAAACGGGAAAGGTCTTCATTCTGGGAAACTTCTTCCAGATGCCGATTGACAAATTCGGCGTCAATTACCACTTTTTTCCCGCTCGTAGCGAGATCTGCGGCTTCAAATGAAGTCTCTTCCAGTAGCCGCTCCATGATAGTGTGCAAACGCCTTGCGCCAATATTTTCGGTACGTTCATTGACTTCGGAAGAGATCTCTGCGATGCGTCGCACGGCATCTTCGGTGAATTCTACTTCGAGCCCTTCTGTTCCCAACAGTTCGCGGTATTGATCGGTGAGAGAGGCATTGGGTTCGGTTAGTATGCGGGCAAAATCATCCGCGTTGAGTGAGTTCAGTTCTACTCGAATTGGCAGCCGTCCCTGTAACTCTGGAATAAGGTCTGAAGGCTTCGAGAAATGAAAGGCTCCTGAGGCAATAAATAAAATGTGATCTGTTTTCAGCATGCCATATTTGGTGGAAACGGTACTGCCTTCAATCAGCGGCAGCAGGTCGCGCTGAACGCCTTCGCGAGACACATCTGTTCCGGCGGTTTCACTTCTTTTGGCAACCTTGTCAATTTCATCGATAAAAACAATGCCATTTTGCTCGGCTGACTCAATCGCACGAATCTTGATTTCTTCATCATTGATCAGTTTGGCGGCTTCTTCATCTACGATTTGTTTCATGGCTTGAGCTACAGTCATTTTTCGACGATTGGTTTTGCCGCCGCCCATATTGGAAAACATACTTTGCAGTTGACTTGTCATTTCCTCCATTCCGGGAGGTGCCATAATTTCCACGCCCACAGAAGCAGCGCTGATATCGATTTCGATTTCCTTTTCATCCAGATCGCCTTCCAGCAGTTTCTTGCGGAATATCTGCCGGGTGGATGAGGCTTCTCTGTCAGCTCCATCAACACCTCTTGCTGGAGGTAAGAGTGCGTCGAGCACACGTTCTTCGGCGGCGTCCATGGCGCGTTGCTGAACTTTGGCCATCTCCTGTTCGCGAAGCTGTTTCACGGAATGTTCTACCAGATCGCGAATAATCGATTCCACATCCTTGCCAACATACCCCACTTCGGTAAATTTGGTGGCTTCCACTTTGACAAAAGGTGCATTGGCCAGGCGTGCGAGTCGACGGGCTATTTCGGTTTTGCCAACACCAGTAGGTCCGATCATCAGGATATTCTTGGGGGTGACTTCGTTGCGCAACTCTTCATTTAATTGCATCCGGCGCCAGCGGTTGCGCAGGGCAATGGCGACTGCTCGTTTGGCTTGGTTTTGACCGATAATATGTCTGTCCAGTTCATGGACGATTTCGCGAGGGGTCATATTGGACATGAATAATAATTCCTGACTTGGACTGTGCTGTTGCAATTCCGGCGCAATGAAGCGGTACGTATCAGAGGCTGTTCGGTTTGCTATTGCCTATAATAGTTAACTTGCCGTTAATTCGTGGAATCGAGTTCTTCGATCGTGCGATTGTGGTTGGTGTAGATGCAGATATCTGCTGCTATTTCCAGGCCTTTCTCCACAATTTCCCTAGCGCTCAGTTCTGTACTGTCCAGCAAGGCGCGAGCCGCAGATTGTGCAAAAGGACCACCTGAACCAATGGCAATAAGATCATCTTCTGGCTGAATAACATCGCCGTTTCCGGTAATAATTAAAGATGCCTCCTTGTCGGCTACGGCTAACAGGGCTTCCAGCTTTCTAAGCATTCTGTCGGTTCGCCAATCTTTGGCGAGCTCGACAGCCGCACGTGTCAGGTTGCCGCGATGTTGTTCCAGCTTGGCTTCAAACCGTTCAAAAAGTGTAAAAGCGTCCGCAGTCCCTCCGGCAAAACCGGCAATAACCTGATCGTTGTACAATCGACGGACTTTGCGCGCGTTGCCTTTCATGATGGTGTTGCCCAGCGATACCTGGCCATCACCGCCGATAACGACTTTTCCGTTGCGGCGCACAGAAAGAATGGTTGTGCCACGGTATTGTTCCACTGCGAATTCTCCAGCTAGAAGTGAATAGCCTCTAAAAATGGGGTTGGTTAAATAAAATTCAATGGTTGAGAGGGTAAAAATGGCTATTTTTTACGCTTTAACAACAGTGAATCGATCCTGTTTGAAGCGAGCTTGGCACGGGCTGATGCTACCTGGGTATTTTTATCAAATGGTCCAACTAGCACCCGGTGCCATGTTTCTCCGCTACGAGGACTGAACGTTTCTATACTGGCTTTGAGATTAAGCAGTATCAGTCGGGCGCGCAAGCTATCGGCATCCCTGGGGTTTTTAAAAGATCCGGCCTGCAGTAAAAACACCGTGTCTTGCTGAACCTCACGAAGAGCTTCTTCGCCTTCAGGCCCGTCTGGAACAATCACTTCGCTTTCCGAGAGCAGAGTGTAGAACTCAAAGCGGGGTTTCGGGCTTGAATCGTGAGACTCTTGTTGCGCCGTTGCGGCTTCCTTAACTGCTTTATCAGGAACGTTGGCCAGTTGTCCCAATGTCATGACCAGAATCCCGAGCAAGGTACCTGCCAAAAACCACAGCCAGCCGGGAGTGTCTTTTGGTTGCCGGGGTTTGTGGCGTTTTTTTTGCGGTTTCTTGGCGTAGTCTCTGGTCATTGAATTCGCACGGTTTGGCTGTCAGCAGGCATTGTATTAACTCCGGGGTAAGGCTGCTAGCCTGGAAACAGAAAAATGTTAACTCATATCGACCGGGTCTACATCAACGGACCAGCGCACCTTTTTCCCCAGTGGTGTCTGCTCCAGCTGCTGACAAAGTAGTGTCAGCAGCTGCTGTAACCGAGGGCGCGAACTGGCATGGATTGAGAGTTGGCGTCGATAGCGGCCACTTCTTTTTTCCATAGCAGGTGGTAATGGCCCCAAATAACCGAACTGTGGTGAAGGGGGAGCCAGCCGTTCGGCATGTTGGCGCGCCAGCCGCAAGAATTGATCAGCATCTCTGACATCCGGGGCTTCGGAACGAAGCACGCATAAGTACTGGAAAGGCGGCAGCTGTGCCAGCTTTCGCTCGTTGAGTAGTTGATCGGAGAATGCGACATACCCTCGCTGGCTTAATGTTGTTAGCATCGGGTGGTCGCAATAATGGCTTTGCAGGATGACTTTTCCAGGTTTTTCTCCTCTGCCTGCGCGACCAGCTACCTGTGTAATCAGTTGCCCCATTTTTTCCGGCGCTCTGAAGTCCGGACTGAACAGGCCGCCATCGGCATCCAGAATGACGACCAGTGTCACGTTGGGGAAATGGTGCCCCTTGGCCAGCATCTGAGTGCCGACCAAAATACAGGGTTTACCACTATTCATTTTCTCCACCATGGACTGCATGGCCGATTTTCGTCGAGTAGTATCGCGATCCACTCTTAATATCGGCGTTTCGGGGAATAATGCTTCAAGAAGAGACTCGCTGCGTTCCGTGCCTTGCCCCAGAAACTGCAATTGGCTGCTCATGCAAGCTGGGCATGCTAGGGGCACCGGTTCCTGATGTTCGCAATGGTGGCATAACAATCGATTACTGCTTTTATGTACGGTTAATCGGGCACTGCAGCGATGACAATCGGCTATCCAGCCGCAGTTATGGCAGTTGAGTGTGGGCGCAAAACCTCTGCGATTGAGAAATACCAGAACCTGGTTACCCTGGGCTAGCTCATCTTCCATGGCGTTGATGAGTGTGGCCGAGAAGCCGGTTTTCAGTTGGCTTTGTCGCAGATCAACCAGTTGCCATTGTGGTTGGCGTGCGTTGCCTGGTCTGCCAGTGAGGGTGAGTTTGTGATATTTGCCCTGATGGCAGTTGTGCAGGCTTTCCAGTGACGGTGTTGCGGAGCCGAGTAAAAGCGGTGTTTTTTCCCGTTGAGCACGGATTACAGCGATATCGCGAGCTGAGTATCGAAATCCCTCCTGCTGTTTGAAAGAGCTGTCGTGTTCTTCATCGACAATAATCAGACCGGGATTTGCCAAAGGGGTGAATATAGCGGAGCGTGTGCCCAGGACGATCGGAACCCGGCCGGTTCTGGCAGCATTCCATGCCAGTGCCCGCTCTTTATCGGTCAGTCCTGAGTGCATGACAGCGATGGAGCAGTTGAAGCGTTGTTGAAATCGTTGCAGCGTCTGGGGCGTCAGACTGATCTCAGGGATCAGAACAAGAGCCTGTTTGCCGGTTTCAACTACGGTTTGTATCAGCTGGAGATATACCTCGGTTTTTCCGCTGCCAGTTTCCCCTTGTAACAAGTATGTATTGAAAGTGTTAGTGTTTATGCTGTTAAGTGCCGCAGACTGCTGTCGGGTCAGCTTGTGTGGTGCTTCAGCGAGGATGTTGCTTTTATTCCAATCGGTTACCTCTGTTTCAACCTCAATCGATTCAATCAATTTTTTGTCAGCTACCTGCTTGATAATCTGGCGGGAGATTCCGAGGTTTTTCAGGCCAGCTGTACTGAGTCGTGCGTGTTTTTGCAGGGCATTCAGCAGTTGTTGCTGACGGGGAGCTGTTCTCAATGCAGACTCTGGCAGTCCAAGTCCGATTGTTGTGAGTTGCCAGTGAGTAACCGTTTCTACCGGGACTGGCTCGCCTTTGCGGATCAGTGCGGGCAAACTGGCAGCAAGGGCATCACCAACGGGGTGCTGGTAATATTGGGCAGCCCATAAATGTAAGTTGAACTGCGGTTCGGACAGCAGCGGCTGAAGATCCAGTATTGCCGATATGGGTTTGAGCTTACCCAGCGGTAGTGAACTTTTCTGAACGGTTTTTATGATAATGCCTATAACCTGTCGACGACCAAAAGGGACTTTTACCCTGGTTCCTGGTTTTAGTGCTTGCCTGGCTTCCCCGGGGGGGAGGTAATCAAATAATCGCCGCAGTGGAGAAGGTACGGCAACCTGATAAACAACGGGGCTCGGCATCGGTGCTTTTTATCCTGAAGTATTGAATTGCCTTCGGTTTCTGGTAGTATGCGCGCTCTGTTGAAAGCCCGCATATGGTACCCGGCAAAATACCGACGTTAAATGACCGGGTGGCGGTATGCAAGACTACGAGGCAAAATCCAATGAAAGCTGATATCCACCCTAACTATGGCACTCTGAAAGCTACTTGTAGCTGCGGTAATGTTGTTGAAGTCGGGTCCACCCTGAGTGGTACCATTCACGTCGACGTGTGCTCCAATTGTCACCCTTTTTATACCGGCAAGCAAAAAGTTGTTGATTCGGGTGGTCGTATTGATCGCTTTAACAAGCGTTTTGCTGGTCGATCAGTCAAGAAGTAAGTCGCAAGAAATAATAAGAGGTTACGCCTGACCCAGGGTGTTTTCGCTCTTATATTAAAGGCAATAAAAAATGCGCCAGAGTAAAAGCTTTGAGCGCATTTTTTTGTTCGAACTATTTTTGTTCAATAAGGGTAAAGTTAGCTTTTTTTGCAGTGCAGGCTAACGAATTTTTTGGCTGCGAATTGGTATGTAAAGCAGAGTAGGGTCCGCATATTTTTCCAGATCTTTTAAGTAATGTTTTGCTTCCCTAACTGTTCGGTCATAAGAATCAAAAGGCCCTAACGGATCCCCAGACTCTCTTGTCATAAAATACCATTGATTATTAATCTGTACGATCCGGTCGGTACGAAAGTGCGTTCGGTCGTCCTCGCCCTTTCTTTGGCTCATTGTGCTGTCCTCTACAAACTTTTGCATCCCGCAAAGCCCTAGTTGTCACTCGGTGCTTTTACGCCTGTTCATCTAGGTTAATTTTAGCCTGATTTCAAAGAAAGCCAAGCGAGTTGAGACCACTGATGTCCATAAATTCACCATTAGTCCATATATGGGCTATATTCAGGTGTTCTATTTGCTATAGCGGGTTTGTACCCCGAAAGGATTGTCGCCTTCTTCCATTTTGCGGACGGCCATCTCCGCTTCGAATTTTGCTTCTTCTTTGGTTTCGAAGGGGCCAACGGGCTCAAATGATTCTCGAATCGAGAAGTACCATTTGCCATTGATCAGCTGAAAACGTTCGGTGCGAAAGCGGGTTTTCTGTTCTTCGTTTTGTCTGCAATCCATGCCTTGTCCTTATTGTTTTATTTTTTCCCAGAGTAATGGATTAGGCACACTTAGTCTAATTATCAATGTTTTTTGACAATCTCAACTAAGGTTCTGGTAAGTACCGTTAAATCTTCGTTGCTTGTGATATAGGGTGGCATCACGTATACCAGCTTCCCAAACGGACGTACCCAGATTCCCTTGTCGACACATTGCTTCTGGAACTTGGGCAGGTCGACAGGTTGCGTCATTTCTATTATGCCGATTGCACCGAGTACCCGTATGTCGGCAACATTCGGTAATGATTTTGCTGAAGATAGTTCGTTCTTGAGCAAGGCTGAAATCCGCTGCACCTGTGAATGCCAGTCGTTCTGCAACAGCAACTCTATATTACAGTTGGCAACGGCACAGGCCAGCGGGTTGCCCATAAAGGTTGGGCCGTGCATAAAAACACCAGCCTCGCCATGACAGATCCCGTTACTGATTTTGTCTGTGCACAGTGTTCCGGCCAGGGTCATATAACCGGCGGTCAGAGCCTTGCCAAGGCATAAAATATCCGGTGTAATTTCAGCCCATTCGCAAGCGAAAAACTTACCTGTACGACCAAAGCCAGTGGCAATTTCATCGGCAATCAATAACACGTCGTATTGGTCGCAAAGTGTGCGCACCCGTTTGAGATAGTGAGGGGAATAGAAGCGCATGCCGCCTGTACCCTGTACGATGGGTTCAAGTGTGACTGCCGCAAGTTCGCGATGGTGTCTTTCAATCAGTTGCTTGAAATCAGCAATGCAAGAGTCATCCCAGGTGTCCTCAAACTTGCATGACGGTGCTTCTGCAAACAGGTTTTCTTGTATCACTCCTTTAAACAGGTGGTGCATGCCTGTTATCGGGTCGCAGATGGACATGGCACCAAAAGTGTCTCCGTGATAGCCGTTACGCAGGCTGAGAAAACGGGTTTTTCCCGGTTGTTGCAGAGATTGCCAATACTGAATGGCCATTTTCATGGCCACTTCAACACTGACAGAACCGGAATCACTTAAAAATACCTTGTTTAAGCCTTCAGGGGTAACGTCTACAAGTGTTTTACAAAGTCTTGCTGCCGGTTCGTGAGTGAGGCCACCGAACATAATGTGGCTGAAGTTGTCTATTTGTTGCCGGGCAGCCTGATTCAGTGCCGGGTGATTGTAGCCATGAAGAACCGACCACCAGGAAGCCATGCCATCGATTAACTCACGGCCATCTGCCAGTTGTATGCGAACGCCCTTGGCGCCCACTACCGGATACGCAGGAATTGGCCGGGTAAGAGATGAATAGGGGTGCCATATATGCTCGCGGTCAATGTCGAGAATTTGAGACGTACTCAAGGGTTCCATAGCGCGTTGATTCACAAGTTGAGAAGTTGGCATTGTATGTTAGCCTTCCGGGTGATAACAAAGAAGGCTGACGAACAAATTTATTGTTAGAGTGTGCCAATAAAGCTCTGAGGGGGCGGAAAGTGAAAAAAATATTCGGATTATCGTATGTGTTGATATTGCTTTTCAGTGCGCAGATTCAGGCTGCGCCAAAGTCTGAGTACTGGGCTTTTTGGGATCACAGTGATGAGCAAAGCCACAAACAAATTAATCACTCTGATTGGAATGATATTCTCAAGCGATACTTGGTAACGAACGACCCTTCGGGTATTAATCGTTTTCGCTATGGCGAAGTGAGCAATGCCGATAGTAAAAAACTTGATCGATATATCAAAAAACTCAGCAAGACTGATCCCCGTCAATATAACCGCCGCGAACAAAAAGCTTACTGGTTGAATCTTTATAATGCCTTAACGGTACAGCTGGTTGTTAAACATTACCCGATTGACAGTATTACCGAAATTGGCGGCCTGTTGAGCCGCGGTCCCTGGGACAAAACTCTGGTGAAAGTTGAAGGGAAGGAATTGTCGCTTAACGATATTGAACACCGTATTCTGAGACCCATATGGAAAGATCACAAGATTCACTTTGGTCTGAATTGCGCCAGTGTCAGCTGTCCCAATCTGCAGCCTGTTGCTTTTAGCGGGGCTAACGTACGCAGTCTGTTGAAGAGTGCTGGCAAGGAATACATTAATCACCCTAGAGGCGTTCACCTGAAAAAGGGTGAAATGAAAGTTTCCAGCCTTTTTAATTGGTACAGTAAAGATTTCGCCAAGGATAAAAAGGCCATGATGAAAATGTTTGCCCACTATGCCGATGATCGTCTGGCGCTATATTTGCTCGGTTTCAATGGCAAGATAAAGTATGACTATGACTGGTCATTAAACGATTAGCAGTCAAGCATTTCTGTTGTTAGGGTTAGCCCGTCTAACCCTAACCGGTTGTAAAACCGGATTTAATAATTTACTGATACCTGTGTTATCGATCGGAGTTGTTGCCGTTGAGCAGCCGAGCACCTTGAAGCAAGGTGTTGTCTTCTTCTAGACACTGAGTGTTAGATACATCAGGTCTATTTCTGTACCGGTGCGGGAGCCAGCGCGTCAATCATCAGTCCCTGCCCATCCCGTCGGATTATTGTTTTTATTACCGGTCCCTGATGCACTTCAGCCAGCACCTTGGCTACCATCCCGCAATTCCGATAGGCCTTAACAGCGCTATCCATTTGCGCCGGTGTTACCACCATCCGGCTCATCATATCCTGGCTTGCACGTGTATAGATCCGTTTCATGAAAATAGCTATTTTTTCAACAAGCTCTGTGCGGTATCAGCATGAGCGCTATTCACGTATTATCGCCTCAAGTAATTTGGATTGTGTGAAAAGTTTTCTTGATGGCGGGAAGGAGGCCTGAGGTTTTTAGAACATGGATGTCGATAAATTGGCTGTTGGGCTAATCATTCTGATAAATATTACGCAGGGTTTTGATGATATGGCGTATGAGGTATTTCATACAAGCAGTACTGAAGTTGTTTCCGCCACGGTCAGTTGGCAGGTTTGAATCGTTTAATTAATAGGTCAGAACAGTGATCATGAGGGATATGTGTTGTCATTTTTACGTAAGGTAATAGCTGTATTGTGCTTTGTTTCTGTTGCACACGGGCAGGGGGTAAACGGCTCGGGGGTGGAAGAGGTTCTGGTGTCGGCTCTTCGTATACCGATTGATCAGCAAGTTTTTACTGGCAGTCATTCCTCCCTCAATAGTGAAGAGATAGCATTACTTGGAGCAACCCATATACAGGAAGCCCTGGCACGGATACCTGGTGTTAATCTCCACCACAACAGCGGTCAGGAATATTTGCCTGCAATCCGCTCACCTGTGCTGACGGGTGCCGGAGCCTGTGGCAGTTTTCTGATGGCTGAAGAGGGTATCCCGCTGCGCCCGGCCGGGTTCTGCAACGTTAATGAGTTGTTTGAATCGCACTCTGATGTCGCGGACCGCATTGATGTTATACGCGGTCCGAGTGAAGTGTTGTACGGTTCCAATGCCTTGCACGGGGTGGTGAACGTGATAACGCCAGAGCCAGGATCTTTTGCCAATTCAGCATCTGTAGAGATGAGCAGCGAAGATTATTACCGCACACAATTGCAGGCTGGTAATGAACAATGGGCAGTTTTTTTTACCGGTATTGAAGATCAGGGCTTTCGTGATGACTACAGTGTAGATCAGCAAAAATTAACACTTAAATATCAAGGCCGCACAGACGAATACCGGATCACGGCAGGCATGACCGTGATCAACCTCAATCAGGAGACAGCGGGTTATATCACGGGGGCAAACAGCTACCGGGACAAATCCGTGACCGAGAGCAACCCTAACCCCGAGGCTTACCGTGATGCACAAGCGGTGCGATTATGGACGCGAATCGAAAATGAAGATCCGGGTAATCACTGGGTAGTGACACCCTATGTCCGCTATAGTGACATGGCATTCTTGCAGCACTTTTTGCCGGGCACGCCACTCGAAGAAAATGGCCAGCACAGCGTTGGCTGGCAATCGGCCTATTTTATAGCGGCGAAAAAAAGCCGGTTTGTTATCGGGTTTGACGGCGAGTATGTCGATGGCTGGCTAAAGCAAAGCCAGGATCAGCCGACTGGCGGCTCGGCTTTTCTGCAGGCAACAATTCCGGTGGGTGATCATTATGACTACACCGTTAAAGCGGTCCAGCTGGCGCCGTTTATTCACTGGAATTATCAGCTTACAGAAGATTTATCGCTGTCTTTATCGGCTCGCTATGAGTGGATGCAATACGATTACGATAACCGCATGCTGGACGGACGAACACGAGATGATGGCACCCCCTGCGGTTTTGGTGGTTGCCGGTACAGTCGGCCAGCTGACGGCAAGGATACATTTAATAATTTCAGCCCCAAACTGGGCTTGAACTACCGGATTTCCGACAATCAACGGTTTTTCTTTTCTCTGGCAAGCGGTTTTCGGGCCCCTCAAGCAGTGGAACTTTATCGTTTGCAACGGGATCAGCAGCTAACAGACATTGACTCCGAAAAATTGAACAGTATTGAACTGGGTTATCAGTCTGATAGTGGCAGGCTGAAATACGAAATAGTTGCCTACGCCATGAAGAAGCGTAACCTGATCTATCGTAACAGTGATTTTTTCACGATTGACTCCGGCCGCTCTCGTCATCTTGGGCTGGAATTGTCATTGGCTTATGACTTTTCTGACCAGCTGACCGTGAGTTTGGCGGCTACCCAGGCCAGGCATACCTATGATCACCATGATCCCGATTCAGGTATCGAGAAGGGCGACAATATTGATTCAGCCCCGCATCACTTTGGCAATATGGCGGTGAACTGGACCCCGACCGATGCGCTGAGTTTTGAGATAGAGTGGCAACACGTGGGCTCCTATTACACCGACCCTGAAAATAAACATCGCTACCCAGGTCATGACCTGCTTAATCTTCGGGGGCAGTATCAGTTATCTCCAAATGTTGAACTGAGTGCGCGACTGATTAACGCGACTGATCGCCGCTACGCTGATCGTGCTGATTACACGGCTTTTTCGGGAGAGCGCTATTTCCCCGGTGCGCCCAGGACAGCTTTTTTCGCTATTTCCTATCAATGGTGATGGTGACTTGTTAGCGCCTGCCGCACCGGGACCAGATAGTCAGGGTTGAGCCTATGTTCTTTCTTTGTTGATACTGAAGAAGTCGTGCTTGGTGATAAGCCCAGAGGGTAGATTCGCCTATCTCATACCCGATTCAATCGCTGCGTTATGGGCAGGGTTTTATCAGGTATATTCAAGGTTTTGAGCTGTTGGTCAGAATTGATATCCGTTATGCTCTGCTTTTAGCAAACGGCACCGAAACAACACTATGGCAATGAAATCCGGCACCCTACCTCTGTCGATACTTGATTTAGCGTACGTTCGCAGAGGCTTCACCCCGGCAGAGGCGTTACAAAGCTCTCTCGAATTAGCTCGCCATGCGGAGATTTGCGGATATCACCGTTTTTGGTTGGCTGAACATCATAATATGGTGGGCATTGCCAGTGCGGCAACATCGGTTTTTATCGGTTATATCGCAGGCGGAACGAGCAGTATTCGGGTAGGGGCGGGAGGGGTGATGCTCCCCAACCATTCACCACTGGTGATCGCGGAGCAGTTTGGTACGCTGGAATCCCTTTATCCGGGACGGATTGATCTCGGCCTTGGACGCGCTCCCGGGACGGATGGCATTACCTTGCGGGCGCTGCGGCGCAACGTCAACAGTGCCGATACTTTCCCTCAGGATGTTGTTGAGTTGCAATCCTACTTTAAGCCTGCGCAGCCGGGGCAGCCTGTGCAGGCGGTTCCCGGAGCAGGGCTCCCTGTTCCGCTGTGGATACTGGGTTCAAGTCTGTTTGGTGCCCGGTTAGCAGCTCAGTTGGGTTTGCCTTATGCTTTTGCAGCACATTTTGCCCCAGCAGATTTAATGGCTGCGGTAAAATTGTATCGAGAGAATTTCCAGCCGTCTGAACAGCTCAAAGAACCATACCTCATGGTTGCAGCCAACATAACGGTTGCAGAGACTGAGGAGCGGGCTGCTTATTTGTTTACCTCTACGCAGCAAGCCTATATTGGTATTCTAACGAATCAGCGATCATTGCTGGCCCCGCCAGTAGCGGATATTAATGCGTTGTTGTCACCTCAGATTGAAGCGCATCTCGATCATATGTTGGGCTGTTCCATGGTGGGTACGCCTGAAACTGTAGGGGCACAATTAAGCGATTTTGTGGACAAAACCGGTGCGGATGAAATTATGGCAGTCGCCTCTGTCTATGATCAGAAAGAACGGTTGCGTTCCTTTGAATTGCTGGCCGAAATCGGGCGCGACCTGTAACCGCGACAGGGCGGATCAACATTTTTTGTCGTTACGCACTTGGGTGCACTGTTTAAAAACCGTACAATGCTGCGCCTTTAAAGTTGGCTCATACGCCCTGAAGATTCTCCATGACTGATTTTGATAACAGAAAGCAACGACTGGAATTTAACAAGCTGCAGAAGCGACTGCGTCGTAACGTTGGCAATGCCATTGCTGATTACAATATGATCGAAGACGGTGACAAGGTGATGATTTGTCTGTCTGGCGGCAAGGATTCCTTTTGCATGCTCGATATTTTGCGCAACCTGCAAAAAACGGCGCCAATTTCGTTTCAGATCGTGGCCGTTAATCTTGATCAGAAGCAGCCAGGCTTTCCTGAACATATTCTGCCGGGTTATCTGGAGCAGGAAGGGGTGCCGTTTCATATTCTGGAGAAAGACACTTATAGCGTAGTGACTGAGATTATTCCGGAGGGGAAAACCTATTGCAGCCTCTGTTCGCGGTTGCGCCGTGGAACCTTGTATGGTTTTGCGCAGCAGATTGGCGCAACCAAGATTGCACTGGGCCACCATCGCGACGATATGATTGAAACACTGTTTCTGAATATGTTTTATAACGGCAAACTCAAATCCATGCCGCCCAAATTATTGAGTGATGACCGGCGAAATGTGGTGATTCGACCACTGGCTTATTGCAAAGAAGATGATCTGGCCGATTATGCGCAGCACAAGCAGTTTCCGGTGATTCCCTGTAATCTTTGCGGTTCCCAGGACAACCTGCAAAGGCAGGTAGTGAAAGAAATGTTGTCGGGCTGGGAGCGGCAGAATCCGGGCCGGTTGGAAACCATTTTTGCGGCAATCAAAAATGTGGCACCCTCACAGCTAGCCGATACCGATTTATTTGATTTTTCCAGCCTGTCTATAGAACGCTCTGCCGAGCGCATTGGTATGGTTAACCTGTTTCATGAGGTGCAGGTGCCACAGCATAAAGTGGTTGAGTAGCAGGCAGGTACCGATAGATAGAATACTCAGGCAACCAGCGCTTTTTCGGGTTCTACCAATTCCCGGTAATTGCGAATGAACTGCTTTTCGGTGCCAATAGGCTTGGGATGAAAGTGTCGATACCAGTACCGGGCTATTGCTGTTGTATCGTCTGCTTCAGGCAGCGGCTGTTCACACCGCCGATATACCATCCAGGCGATAGCAGTAGCGTATTTGAGGTTGGTTACCAACTCTGAGTGTGGATCCTTTAAAAAACTGTGTTGCCCGGCAATGCCTCTGACACGGCTGGCAAGTTCAGGGTACTGAATCAGGTACTTGTCCCAAATTGCGCGATGTGTGGTGGCGGTGAGGTGGTAAATACCCCAGCGTTTTCCTTCGTGTAGCGAGATTCCCAGCCCCGATTCCTGCGCAGCCGTTCCCAGCAGCAGGTTCTCAGCTGCTGGGGAATATTCATCTAGATATTTCAGTGTGTCTCTAATGGCCCAGTGACGAAGGTCGTCTGCGGTAAAAAGCATGTCTGGCTCCTGTGTTCCAATATTGTTGGTCAAGTGCGCTTTATTGTTATTTTTTACCCGTATGATGCTGTGGTGACGGCTTTTTTAATATTCTTTTCTTTTTTAACAGGTTACGACTATAAATTCAATAAAACTTTAACAAAAATACTTAACTTGCAATAGCGATTGGTCAGGGCTGGATGTTTTCTGTACAGTTTGCGGTGTTACTTTGCCTTTCGGCGTCTTGCCGGTTACATTATTTGGAGCGTAATGACATAGGCTATGGAAAGGGGATCCGTGGGGTTCAGGAGTGGTGAATGGTAAAAATGGTTTTGCGGCCGCTTATGCTGTTGGCGATTGTTTATTGTCTGGGCGGTTATGTGTACTATCTGGGAACAGGCAAGTTACCGGTACCGGATTTTTCATTTTCGTTGCCCTTTGGTAACGAGAGCCAGAGTCGGCCAGATTTGAGGCGTCTATCGGAAATGCCACCACTAAACAGTGTTGAGCAGGAATATCACCAACAGGAAATATACCAATGGCAGGATGAAAGTGGGGTCTGGCATATTTCCAATCTACCACCTGGCGATACGGGCCCAGAAGAATAAGCGGAAAAGCCGATAGAAGTCAGGCTTCACGAAACCATCGTTTCAGTTTTTCCTCGGTTTTCTTTTTAACATCGCTATCGATATAGGCGGCTAATGTTGTCACGGCGGCGGTAATGGCGGCGATGTCATCTGCATAGCCGCTGACAGGAATGAAATCAGGGATAGCATCGGTAGGCAGGATGAAGTAGGCGAGGGCGCTGAAGACCACTGTTTTTGCCCACTTAGGGGTCTCCTGGCGTTGGCTGGCGTAATAGAGCCAGAGTATTTTTTCTACGGTTTCATGCCCCAGGCGCGTTGCCACGCTTGATAACTTGGCCCATAGCGCATTCGGGGAAAAGGGTTTTGGGTTGTAGGGGGAAAGCTTCATCATCATGCATGCCTGTAGCGTTGTGTAAAAACACTAGACAGTATAGTGATGTTTTTCGGGATGTATGGCAACTTGATCCAGAGTAATAAAGGTTGAGGGCTGTGCTCGTTCTGGCTAATACGGGATTAGACATTACATGCGCGGCATCACTTCAATGCCCAACAGTTCCAGCCCTTTTTCCATAGTATCTGCAGTGAGTTTGCAGATAGCCAGACGGCTATCACGGGTGGTTTCATTAATGCCGCTTTTTAATATCGGGCAATGTTCGTAAAAACTCATGTAAGCGCTGGCCAGTTCATAAAGGTAATGGCAGAGCACGTGAGGGTAGGCGTCGTTAGCAACCTGGTGCAGAATTTCAGGAAACTGTAATAGCGTTATTGCCAGACTCCTTTCCTGCGGTTCGGTAATGGCTGCTATTGTTGTGATTTGCCGGGGGTCAATTCCACTTTTCCTGAAAATACTGGTTACCCGGCTGAATGCATATTGCAGGTAGGGCGCGGTATTGCCCTCGAAACTAAGCATGGCATCCCAGTCAAATACGTAGTCGTTGGTGCGGGTTTTGCTCAAATCGGCGTACTTGACGGCACCAATACCCACTTTTCTGCCAATTTCTGTGATTTCCTCAGCATTGAGGTCCGGATTTTTACTTCGGACCAGTTCGGTGGCACGCTGTGTGGCTTCGTCAAGCAGGTCTGCCAGCTTAACCGTGCCGCCGGTACGCGTTTTAAACGGTTTGCCATCTTTGCCCATCATGGTGCCAAAAGGGTGATGCTCAAGGCTGATATTATCTGTAACGAAATTTGCCTTGCGGGCCAAGGTAAACACCTGTTTCATATGCAATGATTGGCGGGCGTCGATAAAGTAGAGCACCCGGTCGGCATGCAGCTCTGCACTGCGGTAGCGCAAAGCGGCTAAATCTGTGGTGGCGTATAAATACCCGCCACCGGATTTTTGCACGATTACCGGGCTCGGGTGTCCCTTCTTGTCGGCCAGCTCTTCCAGAAAAACCACCTGCGCACCTTCGTCCTCAACTGCCAGATTTTTGGTTTTCAGTGAGCTGACGATGTCTGCCAACTCGTGGTTGTAGGCACTTTCGGCACGGATATCACTGTGGCGTAATGTGACATTCAGATTGGCGTAAATTTCCTCGCTGTGAGCGATCGAAATGTCGATAAATTGTTGCCATAAATTTCGGCAATACTGATCACCTGACTGTAGTTTTACGACGTAATTTCGAGCCTTGTTGGCGAAGTCTTCGTCGTTATCAAAATGTGCTTTGGATTGCTGGTAAAACCTTTCCAGATCGCTAAGTGCCAGGGCTACCTGTTCCCCTTCACTCATTTGCTCTTCCAGTTCAGCGATCAGCATACCGAACTGTGTGCCCCAATCACCCATATGATTTTGACGAATAACCTTGTGCCCCAGTGCTTCCAGTACACGCACTACCGAGTCGCCGATAATGGTGCTGCGAAGGTGTCCAACGTGCATTTCTTTTGCCAGGTTTGGTCCGGAGTAGTCCACGACAACTGTCTGAGTGGGGCAGGCAGGTGTCACGCCCAAGGCTTTACTGGCAACTGTTGAATTTAATTGCTGTGCCAGAAAGCTGTCAGCCAGGTGGATGTTGATAAATCCGGGACCGGCAACTTCCAGTTTTGAGGCAATGCCATCCAGATTCAGATTGTCGAGAATTTTCTGAGCGAGTTCTCTGGGGTTGACTTTCAACTGCTTTGCGGCAGCCATTGCTCCATTGGCCTGAAAATCTCCGAAGCCCTGTCGGGTGCTGATGGTTACGTGTGCCTCACAGCTTTCAGGGATATCAGCCGCTGCCATTGCTGTCAGTAACTTCTCATTTAACAGGGTTTTAATGCTCATGGGGTACCGTATGGGCTTTAATCAAAATAGTCAGGTTGGTTTTTAAACTAAGTGGTCGTGTTGGCAGGTCGAGAAGCGATTGTAATGGCCCTGTTTTTGAATGCAATGTTTGCCTTCAGGTGAATGATGAAAAAGTCACTGGTGAAAGTGATGAATAACATCTTAGAATGATGCCTTAACTCATCAGACGAATACTGAATTGAAAATGAAAACTCAGCAAAAAATTATCGACAAACTCACGACGCAGTTACGTCCGGTACACCTTGAGGTTGTCAATGAAAGCTATATGCATAGCGTGCCACCCGGCTCGGAAAGTCATTTCAAGGTTGTTATTGTCACTGAAGCATTTGCCGGTCAGCGCCAGGTTAAACGGCACCAGCTTGTTTATGGTGTGTTGTCGGAAGAATTGGCTGATGACGTACATGCATTGGCGTTGCATACCTACGCACCTTCTGAATGGAATCAAACAATGTCTGCACCGCAATCACCGCAGTGCATGGGTGGTAGTAAGCAAGACTAGTTCACTGGAAAAGCGCCCCGGATGCAGCGAGTAAAGAGTGTAAGTAACAGAAGCAGTTGGCATTCAAATACAAGTATGATTGGTTGTACGCTGATTTTTCTGCTCAGTACCGGTTGCGTTGCTCCCATTTATTTGCCATCGAACTCAGAATTAGATCAGTTATCTCCTTGCTTGTGGTTTTACGGAGACATAAATGCCGAGCTGCGGGATGCTGGTATTTTCAACGCAGGTAACCCTCTGGTTAAAGGAGTACCTTTTTTGCGAAGCTCACGTTTTTTAGCCAGTTTCGCTGAAAAAGCTGCTGCCAGCGATGAACTTTACAAGGACTGGTTGCTGGCGCTGAATCAAAATGCGATAGCCCAGGCCGGATTGCTGCAAGGGAGACTCGATCAGAAAAATCAAAGACATAGCAGGCTGCTGGATTGTGGCTCTAAACTGGTTGCTGATTTGGCATCAAAGAGAAAATGGCGTCCGCTACTGGTAAAGCGAACCCGGATTCCCACAAACTATCGAAACTGGAGGCGTTTTGTCGGGTTGTACCCTTTGGCTGTGATTCCTTTCAAGTGGGGGGTGGTGCGAGATCAGAGTAGGTTTAGGCAGCAGGAAGAGCGTTATTTGACGCAGCTGCCGGATGCCAGTTTCCAATACTTTGGTGCAGTCAGCTACAGTCTGCAGGTTAATGAACAACCGGCGGAAGAGGCATTCACGATTACTTTTCCTGCTTTACGTGAAAAAATATCGGCTTTTCCATATCTGACTGAGTCGGATCGGATGGCTCTGCTGAGGGCTTACTCCCCTATTTTTGCTTTACCAAAGCTAGAGGATGGCATTGTTGCAGATTATGACTCACCAGGTACGCCATCTGCCGAAACGTTTGATAGCCGGAAGCCTGGCATTTACAGCTATATCGATTTTGGTCGCTTTCAGAACCAGATAACAATTCGGTTAAATTACGTCGTCTGGTTTTCTGAGCGCCCACGGAAAAAGGGGCTGGACTTACTGTCTGGTGATTTGGATAGCTTAGTCTGGCGTGTACATCTTTTACCGAATGGTGGTGTACTGGCCTGGGATACTGTGCACAGTTGTGGGTGCTGGTACCGTATTTACCCCGCTGAAGGAATGCTGATACGACCTTCAGGGAAGTTTTTCACAGAGCCTGTGTATGTGGGGAAAACTCTGTTACCCAATAGTCCTCGCAAGCTGTTATACCTTGCCTCCGGCACCCACCATATTGATGCTGTCAGGGATGTTGATAGATTCATCAAAACGACCAGCACTGTCAGGTTTGCACCTCTTAAGTCTTACAGTGAACTGCTTGCCCAGCAACCGCCAATGTTTGATTCAGAGGGTATCGTTAAACGCTCAAAAAGAGTTGAGCGATGGCTGTTCTGGCCAATGGGTATTATCAGCGCTGGTGCTATGCGAGCCTCCGGGAGCCAGGCCATCGCTTTCATCGGTAAACGTCATTTTGATGACCCATTTTTGCTGGAGGAAGTGGGCCTGGAATCCGAGAGTAGAATAACCCTAAAAAAATAATGGTTTTATGCGCCTGTTTAATTCAGATCAAATGGGGCCTTCAATTTTTTTGCTCTAATAACCTCAGTTTAGAAATACTATCTATGAGGAGAGAGCAATGTTTAATAAAAAACCGGTTTCTGCAGCACTGAGTGCTGTTTTGGCTTCTGGCCTGTTATTCGGTGCCGCAAGCACGATGGCTCATGAAGAAGGAACCTTTATTCTGCGAGTAGGTGCGGCGACAGTTGCACCCAATGATGACAGCGATGCGTTGTCGTTGAACGGTGGCGATATTGCTGGCTCTGGAGCTGAGGTAAACAATAATACTCAGTTGGGTATTACAGCGACTTATATGCTGTCAGACAATCTTGGTATTGGCGTGTTGGCGGCGACGCCGTTTGAACATGATGTTGATGCCGATACTGGCGCGCTGGGTTTGGGAACCGTTGATGCGGCTTCTCTAAAGCACTTGCCGCCTACGGTGACGTTACAATATTTCCCTCTTGATAATAGCTCTGCTTTTCAGCCATATGTTGGTGCAGGCTTGAATTACACGGCTTTCTTCTCAGAAGATGTTGATAGCGAGCTGGAAGGTGTTCTCGGTAGTGGTGACGTGTCAATGGATAGCTCTTGGGGGCTTGCACTGGAAGCAGGTTTTGATTATTCAATTAATGAAAAATGGGTTGTCAGTGCACAGGTGTGGTATCTGGATATTGATACTGAAGCGGAGTTTCGTTTCACTGGAGCCACTATTGAAACTGATGTGGAAATTGACCCTTGGGTTTATAACATCGCAATTGGTTATAAATTCTAATTCGATGTATTAGTCGACCAGAATAAAAAAACCGGGTTACTTTTAACCCGGTTTTTTTACGCTCAATTTTTAAAAAGGGAGCTCTTTGTCTTTCCATAATGAGTCCAGGCGTGCATCGCGACCACAGCCATAGCGATAATATCGATACCGCAATGGATTCTTTTGATAATAGTCCTGATGATAGTTTTCGGCAGGGTAAAACTCATTGGCATTTGTCAGGAAAGTTGCGATTTTTTTGCCTTCAAATAAAGAGGCTTCCAGTTGTTTTATGGTTTGTTCGGCCAGTTCCCGCTCTTCTTCAGAGCTCACAAAAATGCCCGCGCGATAATGTGGGCCGCGATCGCAAAACTGCCCACCGCCATCCAGAGGATCTATATTAACCCAGAAGGTTCGCAGCAGCTGAAGGTAACTGATTTTTTCAGGGTTGTAGGTTATTTGTATGGATTCAATATGCCTGGTCTTACCAGATGATACGGCTTTGTAAGTCGGATTTTTTTGTTCTCCTCCTGTATAGCCTGAAGTGGTTGCTATAACCCCTTCGAGCTGATCAAAAGGTTTTTCCATACACCAGAAGCAGCCTCCCGCAAAAATGGCGGTAGCCGGTTCGGCAATTGCCGTAACCGGAGTTGTTAGTACAGTCGCAAGTAATAGAATAAAACGAATCATCAACAAAACTCCCAAGTCGCCGCTGTTTGACAGGTTTGTCAGCGGCAGGTTCATCGGTGACTCTGAAAAATCGTAAGAAAAGTTATCACGAGGGAATATTGTTCAGAAAGCGTGGCACAATCTCTGTTGCCGGACCGTAAATCTGCTCGCAGAAACGAGAGCCGAAAACAGAAGGTTCAAGGTTGAGTTCGACGGTTTTTGCGCCTGCCGAGCGGGCAACTTCAAAAAAACCGGCTGCTGGGTAAACATTCCCGGAGGTACCGATGGCGACGAACAAGTCACAGTTATCAAGCGCTTTGTAAATCTCGTCCATAAAAAAAGGTATTTCACCAAACCAGACAACATCCGGCCTCAACAGCCCCGGGGATTGACAGCACGGACAAATACTTTGAGATGTGGAATTTGTATTCCAGGGATAGCTGATACCGGACTGGGTGCAGCGCATTTTCAGTAACTCGCCGTGCATATGCAGCAGGCGCTGGCTGCCTGCCCTTTCATGCAGGTTATCTATATTCTGGGTGATCAGTACAAAATTTCCTTTAAAACGCTGTTCAAATTCGGCCAGTGCCTGATGAGCAGCATTAGGCTCTATTCCCTCATGCAACAGCTGGTGGCGCCGCTCGTTATAAAATTGATGAACTCGCTCGGGGTTGCGGTGGAAACCTGCTGGTGAGGCAACGTCTTCTATGCGGTGCTCTTCCCAAAGGCCGTCAGCCGCTCTGAAGGTTCGAATTCCGGATTCTGCTGATACACCTGCGCCTGCTAGGATAACAATGGACTGGTAGGTTGGTTTGGCCATGTATGTCTCTCTGTAATATGTCGGGCATGACAGCGGGAAAGCCTGTTTTCAGGCGGCAGTAAAACTTTATCAAAAAAAGTGGTCTTATCCTTGTCTGCGGTGAGCTGATGTTTATTTTTACACGTTCAGCGGTAGAATGACTTTCAACTTAACCCACCCGTTTGCAGTCATACTGCCTGGAGCTCATGCAAGATACTCGCCCGCTGTTAATGAATACCGATTTTCCCGGCCTGCGAAGAAAGCAGTTCGACGTGTTGCAGGTTAATCTCGGTTACCTCTGCAATCTCAGCTGCACCCATTGCCATGTTAATGCCGGCCCCCACCGCACTGAGCTGATGAGTAGGGAAAATATCGATGTTGTTATTGACGTGCTGCAGCGGAGCTCAATTAAAACGCTTGACCTGACTGGCGGTGCGCCGGAGATGAACCCCGATTTCAAATACTTGGTGGAACAGGCACGTATATTGGGTGTTGATGTGATTGATCGCTGCAATCTCACCATTCTGCTTGAGCCGGGTTACGAAGACATGATCGGATTTTTAGCGGCTAATCAGGTGCAGGTTGTTGCATCATTACCTTGTTATTCAGAACAAAACGTATCCCAGCAGAGGGGGAAAGGCGTATTTGAAAGCAGTATCACTGCATTGAAAAAACTCAATCTAGCGGGTTACGGCGTCAATTCTGAACTGCCATTGAATCTGGTTTATAACCCCAACGGGGCTTTTCTACCGCCGCCGCAGGATACGCTAGAGCAGGAGTATAAACAGCGCCTCGGTGAGGATTTCGGCATTGTGTTTAATGACTTGTATACCATCACCAATATGCCTATCAGTCGCTTTGGTGCAGTGCTTCTGGCAAAAGGTGAGTATTCAAACTACCTCGATTTATTAAAGTCCAACTATTCGACGGACAATCTCCATACATTAATGTGCCTCTCAACAGTGAGTGTTGACTGGCAGGGGAATCTCTATGATTGTGATTTTAATCAGATGCTTGCATTGCCGATGCTTGCGCCAGTTCTTTCCAGGTCTACGTCGCTGATTGCCAGTGATAGCCGCCCCCAATTACGGGATTTACTTGATACGGATTTCTGTGGTCAGTCAATTACTGTGGGCGATCATTGTTACGGTTGCACAGCGGGTCAGGGCAGTAGCTGTGGTGGCGCTCTTGACAAGAGTTGAATGCTTCCGACAAGCGTTGCTGTAAATGTCCGGGGTTGACTGAAGTGATCGCTTTTAGTGTGATTATTCCCGTGTTAAACGAGGGTGACCAAATTGCGTTCTGCCTGCAAAGAATTAAACGGGTATGCCCCGGTAATACTGAATTGATAGTGGTTGACGGCGGCAGTAGCGATGAAACCGTCAGCATTGCAGAATCATTGGCCGATATGTTAATCACTGCGCCAAGAGGACGGGCCAGTCAGATGAATGCCGGGGCCAAAGTTGCTTCAGGTGACGTGCTGTTATTTCTTCACGCTGATACATTGCTGCCGGAGGGCTTTTTTCAGCAGCTCAGCCAATTGGACTCTCAGTCGTGGGGCTGGGGATTTTGCGCCGTGCAGTTGAGTGGTCGGCACTGGCTGTTGCGTTGTATTGAGCGCGCTATGAACTTGAGATCCCGACTGAGAAGAATTGGTACAGGAGACCAGTGCCTGTTTGTTAAGCAAGGTTTGTTCTATAGCGTCGGTGGTTTTCCATCTCAGCAACTAATGGAGGATGTAGAGTTGTGCAAGCGGCTTAAAAAAACAGGCCGTTACACCTTTTTGAAAAATCCGGTTACAACATCGAGCCGACGCTGGGAGGAAAACGGTATTACCAGAACAGTTTTGCAAATGTGGGCCTTGCGGTTCGCCTATTTTCTGGGTGTATCGGCCAACAGGCTTGCCGATATCTATTATCCGGGTAGCAATATTGCCAGCAGCGGACAGACTGTGTACCGATACCCGGACAGTTGTATTATCCAGTTTGCCAAAGCACCGGTCGTCGGTAAGGTTAAAACACGACTGCAGCCGGTGCTTGGTGAGCGGGGTAGCCTTGCATTGCATCAAGCCTTGCTGGAGCACCAGCTCAGGCAACAGCAGTCTGCACGGATTGCTCCTCTTGAGCTTTGGTTCAACGAATTTGAGCCGGATAGGGATGGACAAGGTGCGTGTTCTAGGAAGCCGTCTGTTGAAAATCGGTCTGATATGTATTTCCACAAACTGGTATTGGGCTCAGAAACCAGACTGGGATTGCAAAAGGGCGATTCGCTGGGTGATCGTATGCGGAATTGCTTTTTTAACCGACTTGCAGTCTGCAAGAACGTGATTCTGATTGGCAGTGATTGCCCGGCAATAAATGGTGAATATATTGCTCAGGCGATTGATGCCCTGGATGCGGGTTCCGACGCAGTACTTGGTCCAGCGTTGGATGGTGGCTATGTACTGATAGGTCTTGGGAAGCTATCAGCAGAGCAAATCGCCTCTGTTTTCGCAGAGGTAGATTGGGGTACAGACAGCGTGATGGAGAAAACGCGTCAGAATTTGCGCGATGCAGGTTTGCGCTGGCATGAGCTAAAAACTCTGCAAGATATTGATAGAAAAGAAGATTTATTCGAACTCGAGCCATATTTTAATCTGCAGGACTTACTTCACTCTAAGGTTGCTGTTTCGTAGTTGCCACCTGTATCAAAAATTATTCAATTTTTTCTTGACCACTTGACGATTTCGGCATATTTTTCACGAAAATGCAGCTCTGTCGGCTGCGTCGCCAAGTGTGATATCGGGGTTGAGCGAGGTTTCGGTATGAGCGACAGGAAACAGGATGACGATGACATCGATGATATTGATGACGCCCTTGATGATGATTCTGATGGGGATGACTCTGAGCATGTGATCGTGCGAGCTACACCCAGCCTTGATTCAGAGGCGCGCCGCAAGCTGGAAGATGCTCTTGAAGAGCGCCGTTTGCGAAAACAGATACAGGATTATGACTTTGATTTCGATTAGGTCAGGTATGGCTGCCTGTGCTAATCGAAATCTGGTCTGTGGCCGAACCGGGTCAGTATTTGGGATAATCTCTCAGCGTGGCTGATCCATCTATCTGAATCGTTCAAAATTCCCCCTTTAATAATCGTTTTTGGCATAATAACGTCCAAATTTATAGTTGGTAACGTTGTTTGTCTGATTCACCTTCTCCCTGTCTTGCGTTTACCTCGCTGTCGTATGAGCGGGACGATACCCCTTTGTTTCAGCCTGTTAGCGGGGAGTTAAGGGCTGGTGAGATCATGCAGATTGAAGGCCCGAATGGTTGTGGGAAAACCACCTTGCTTCGAATGTTGGCAACTTCCCTGAAGGCCTCTCAGGGTGATATTTACTGGCGGCAACAATCGTTGTCCTTTGTACGGCAGTCCTACTTGGCTGATATGTTATTCATTGGGCATCAACCAGGTGTCAAACAGGAGCTCACTCCCCTGGAAAATTTACATTACTGGGGTAGAGTGGCTGCGTGCGAAAACCGCCTGTCGGATGAAGCAGCGCTGAACCGAATAGGTCTGGCTGGTTATGAGGATGTTCCCTGCTACAGCCTGTCTGCCGGTCAGTTGAGGCGAGTGGCCCTGGCGAGGCTATTAACCAGTCAGGCGACAATCTGGTTGCTTGATGAGCCGTTTACGGCTATTGACCGGCAGGGTGTGGCGGACCTTCTGACGTTACTGACGGATCACACTGGTCGGGGTGGTATTGTTATACTGTCGACGCATCAGGATCTTGATCTCCCCGATGTTCGCCGCCTGAGCCTTGCCAGGGTGGTTGCATGAGTAGCTTTGTTGCTGTTCTGCGACGGGATTTATTGCTGGCGTACCGTCACCGTGGCGAGATGGCCAATCCGCTCGTGTTTTTTTTGATTGTGGTTACTTTGATTCCATTAGCGGTTTCTCCGGAATCCAGTCGTCTTGCGGAACTGGCACCGGGAATTCTTTGGGTCATGGCGTTACTGGCGACGCTGTTATCTCTGGATGGCCTGTTTCTTGGCGATTTTCGTGATGGCTCACTGGAACAATTGGTTATTACACCTCAACCGCTTTATTTAATGGTTTTGGCCAAAGTGTTTGCGCATTGGCTGGTTACCGGATTGCCATTGACATTATTGGCGCCACTACTGGGTTTGATGCTGTCATTGCCGGAAGCGGGGTTTATGCCGTTGATACTGAGCCTGTTGCTCGGTACAGCAACATTAAGTCTGATTGGGGCTATCGGTGCGGGATTGACCGTTGCACTTCGGAAAGGCGGGTTATTACTTTCGCTGATTGTAATGCCGCTGTATATGCCGGTGCTGATTTTTGGAGCCGGCACGGTGCAACGGGCTGTTGACGGTTTTCCAGTTGGCGGCTCTTTGGCTTTATTGGGCGCGTTACTGGCGTTTTCCCTGATGGTTGCGCCGTTTGCAGCAGCCGGGGCATTGCGTGTCAGTATGCACGGCTAATTGAATTGGGAAAAAATATGTGGCAATGGTTTCATAAACTGGGTTCTCCCCGCTGGTTTTATCAAAAAACCGAACGCTGGATACCGTGGCTGGCTCTGGCCGCTTTTTGTCTGATAGTCACCGGTTTTGCCTGGGGGCTGGGATTTGCGCCTCAGGATGCCAAACAGGGCAATAGTTTCCGCATTATCTACCTGCATGTACCTGCCTCGTTTTTGGCTCTGGCGGGTTATTACATTATGGCAGGTGCTGGTGCGGTTGGTTTGATCTGGAAAATGAAGCTGGCCGATATGGTGATGAAGTCTGCGGCCCCCATTGGTGCTGCACTCACCTTTATCGCGCTGTTTACTGGCGCTATATGGGGGAAACCAACCTGGGGTACCTACTGGGTGTGGGATGCGCGGGTTACCTCAATGCTGATTCTGTTGTTTCTGTATCTCGGAGTGGTGGCGTTACAATACTCCTACAGCAATCAGGAAGCGGCCAATAAGGCCAGTGCTATTCTGGCCTTAGTTGGGACTGTTAATATCCCTATCATCTATAAGTCGGTTGATTGGTGGTACACCTTGCACCAGCCTGCAACTATTAAACTCACGTCGGCACCCTCGATGCACCCGGAAATGTTTAAACCGTTATTATTGATGATTGTCGGCTTCTATTGTTTCTATGCACTGGCGTTAATTCTCCATACCCGAGTTGAAATATTGCGGCGTGAGCGCCGCACCCGTTGGGTCGCGGAACTCGTGCAGGGGAACCTTGCGTCCGAGAAAAGAGTGGTCAGGGGGCGTGAATCATGAAATTTCAGTTTGAATCGCTGTCCGATTTTTTGCAGATGTCCGGCCATGGGCCTTATGTCTGGATGGCGTATGGCGTTGGGGCCGCAGTGATGATCTGGCTGATTGTTCGGCCGGTTGTCAGGCGGCGAGAAGTGCTGCGGAACATCGCCCGTGATTATAAACGTCAGCAATTGTCTCCAGAGGAGTAGATTTCAGAATGCATCCATTACGTCGGCAGCGACTGGTTACTGTATTGTTTTTGGTGATAGCCGCGTCAGTTGCGGTAGGCCTGTTAAGCTATGCACTGCGCGAAAACATTAACTTGTTTTACCCACCCTCAAAAATTCTGGCTGGTGAGGCGCCGACAGGTGTTCGTATTCGTGCTGGCGGGATGGTAGTTAAGGACAGTGTGGAACGGGCGGCTGATTCCTTGTTTGTCAGTTTTCAGATCACCGATGGTCCTGCCACTGTTACTGTGCATTACACGGGTATATTGCCGGACCTGTTTGCCGAAGGTGAAGCCGCTGTTGTGACCGGAGAACTGAATCAGGATGGTGTGTTTCAGGCCGGAGAAGTGTTGGCCAAGCACGATGAAAACTATACGCCGCCTGAAGTGGCTGATGCCATGAATGAGGCTATGGAAGAGGCGCATAGTAAGCAATGACAGCTGAATATGGGCACTTTGCATTAATACTGGCTTTTTGCCTTTCTCTGCTGCTGGCTGTTCTGCCACAACTTGGAGCGGCGCTGAATAACCGTCTGTGGATGGCGTCGGCCCGGCCTTTGGCTCTGGGACAAACCCTGTTAACGGCAGTCAGCTTTGGTTGCCTGGTATCCTTGTTTTTGAACGACGATTTTTCCGTTAACTATGTGGCAGCCAACTCCAACCGATTGTTGCCGGATCATTACAAGGTCAGTGCAGTCTGGGGTGCCCATGAAGGCTCGCTGTTACTGTGGGTGCTGATTCTGTCGTTGTGGACATCTGCTGTAGCCGTATTCAGCCAGTCGCTGCCAATTCGCCTGGTGTCCAGGGTTCTGGCTGTCATGGGGTTGGTCAGTGTTGGTTTTTATCTTTTTGTGCTGTTTACGTCCAACCCTTTTGAGCGCAGCTTGCCATTTTTTCCTCCCGAAGGAGCAGACCTGAACCCATTGTTACAGGATATCGGTCTGATTTTGCATCCCCCTATGCTGTACATGGGGTATGTCGGTTTCTCGGTTGCCTTTGCCTTTGCCATTGCGGCTTTGATTGGCGGGCGTATGGATACAGCCTGGGCTCGTTGGACCCGGCCATGGACGAATATTGCCTGGGTGTTTCTGACGCTAGGCATTGCGTTGGGAAGCTGGTGGGCCTATTACGAGCTGGGCTGGGGCGGATGGTGGTTCTGGGATCCCGTGGAAAACGCATCTTTTATGCCTTGGCTGGTCGGTACGGCCCTGGTCCATTCGCTGGCGGTGACAGAAAAGCGCGGCGTATTTCGCAGCTGGACGTTGCTGCTGGCAATTTTTGCATTTTCTCTGAGTCTTCTCGGAACGTTCCTGGTACGCTCCGGCGTGTTGACCTCAGTGCATGCCTTTGCAGCCGATCCCGAACGCGGAGTGTTCATTCTCGCATTTCTTGCCATTGTTGTGGGTGGTTCACTGCTGCTCTATGCTCTGCGCGGGCCAACAGTGAAGGGAGTTGCCAGTTTTACGGGGTTTTCCCGGGAGATGTTCCTGCTGGTGAATAACGTGATTCTGATAGCAGCCACGGCTATTATTCTGCTGGGTACCCTCTATCCGCTTATTGCTGATGTGCTGGATTGGGGGAAAATATCGGTAGGCCCGCCGTACTTCAACTTTTTCTTTGTTCCCCTGATGCTGATACTGGCGATTGCGCTGGGTGTAGGGCAGGTGTTGCGATGGAAACGCACTGATCTGACAAACCTGAAATGGTGGTTGTTGTCACCAGCGCTGGCAGCGGTTGCGGCAGGTTTGTTATTGCCACTGATATTTCAGTCGCCTGAGGGATACTCTCTGGCGGCGGCTATGGCTTTGGTGGTGTCGGTCTGGGTCGTGCTGGTTACGCTAAAAGACATCTGGCAAAAAACCAGTCATGCCAGTTCACGGCTGGCTGGATTAGCCCGTTTGAAACCCGCTTATTACGGTATGGTGATGGCTCACGTCGGGGTTGCGGTTTGCATCACCGGTGTTGCCATTACCAGCAACTACAGTGTGCAGAAAGATCTCCGGCTGGAGCCGGGTCAAAGCCTCACCGTAGCCGGTTACGATTTTGTATTTGACGGTGTTCAGCGCATCAAAGGTGCGAATTATGTGGCCGATCAGGGCTTAATACAGGTGATAGAGAACGGGGCTGTATCCGATATATTGAAGCCGGAAAAACGCCGCTATCTTGTCAGTGGCCAGACCATGACAGAGGCGGATATTGATGCCGGTTTCTGGCGTGATATCTATGTTGCTTTGGGAGAGCCGCTGGCAGGAGAAGCGTGGGCTGTCAGGGTGTATGTAAAACCACTGGTCCGCTGGATATGGCTTGGAGGGCTGATGATCTGTGGCGGCGGGTTTATTGCTGTGCTCGACCGACGCTATCGCAGAGTCAGAGTGGTTCAAACTTCAATCAGCGCGACAATGCCTGGCGAGGCATGAGAGTGGGAGCCAAAGTGGAATCATGGATTGAAATGGCAACAGTAGTGAATACAACGGTTTTCTAAGCAAGACAGGCGTAAGGTATAAAGAAAAATTTGCAGAGAGAAAGGCTGGTACATGAAACGATTAAAACTTTTTCTGCCATTGGCTGTATTCATCGGTCTGGGTATATTTCTTCTGCAGGGGCTCGAAAAAGACCCCAATGCCATGCCGTCAGCATTATTGAATCAGCCGGTGCCAGTTTTTGAGCTGGCGGTTCTGGGTGGAAATTCAACAGTTGATCAGACGATTTTTACCGGGCAACCGTCATTGATCAATATCTGGGCAACCTGGTGTGGCGCCTGCCGGATTGAGCATCCTTATCTGAATCAGCTGGCAGCTCAGGGCGTCAGAATTGTGGGTGTTAACTATAAAGATGATCCTTCTGCAGCTCTGCGCTGGCTCTCGGGAATGGGTGACCCCTATACCCTGAGCGTGATGGATCTGGATGGGACCCTGGGAGTGGATCTCGGTGTATTTGGCGCTCCGGAAACCTATCTGGTTGATGGCAGTGGTGTGATCAGAGCCAAACATGTGGGTGTCCTCAACGACGCAGTCTGGCAAACAAAAATAGGCCCATTGTGGAAGCAGCTGGCTGAAAATACTGATTCGAACATGAAGTAAACTGAGCGAATGAATGATTAAACAATTTTTGCACTTTTATTGCCCTGCGCTACTGATTTTTCTGTGTTTAGGTTCTGCCGCCACAGCCAATGTGGTGGAAGCAGAACAGTTCGCTAATGAGACTTTGCGGTTGCGTTATCTCGATTTAATTGAGGAGTTGCGCTGTCCCAAGTGTCAGAATCAGAATCTGGCGGACTCTAATTCGGCAATCGCCGTTGATCTGCGCAGAGAAGTTCGACGGTTGCTGGATGAAGGAAAGAGCGATCAGGAAATTACCGATTATCTGGTTGCGCGCTATGGTGATTTTGTTCGCTATCGACCACCCTTGAAGTCGACTACCTGGATTCTGTGGGGCGCGCCGGGCTTGTTGCTGTTGTTGGGAATCATCGGAGTATTAATGGTGCGGCGTCAGCGGCGTCCCCAACAGAATGTGCAACAGAACCTGAACCCTCAAGAGCAGCAGCAGTTGGATCAGATACTGTTGCAGTCAAAAGTTAGCAGCGAACGGGACCAGAAGAATGATTGATAACCTGACGTTATGGCTGGCTGGCTCATGGGGTTGGCTGTTAATGGCCCTGGCAATGGTGTTTGTGGGAGCGCCGTTATTGCGTCGGCACTACAGGTCGGAGTCAGACCTTCATAAAGCCGGTGATGGCCTTGCTGTAAATACGGAGCTTTATCAGCAGCAGTTGGTGCAGTTTCAGCAACAACTGTCCGATGGTGATATTGATCAGCAACAATATGAAGAACTCGTTGCCGAGCAGCAACGAATATTACTGGCAGATGCTAACAGTCAGCCTGGCAGTTCCCGGCACAGCTCGCTACCTTCCGCTTTGAGAGGCGGGTGGTTGTTGATTGCTGCGATGCTGTTGTTGCCCATACTAGCATTATTCTTGTATCAGCAACTGGGAGCATCAGAAGATCTGGCAATTACGCAGTTACTTGAGCAGCGCATAACGGTAGATAAACCGGAAGACAACGCAGTACTGCGCGCAGAGCTGATTGAAAAGATTGCCAAACGCCTGACTCAACAGCCTGAGCATGTGGGTTATCTGGTTATCCAGGCCCGGTTATTAACCGAAGTTGCGCAATTTCAACAGGCTATCATCCATTATCGTCAGGCGCTGGAGTTGTTGCCGGAGGATGCAAGCCTACTTGCAGAGTATGCGCAGGCTTTGTATTTTGCTGAAGATAATCGCTTTACTCCTGGCGTTGAATTGGCAATGGAGAGAGCGCTGGCAATAGATCCGGCCAATGTTACGGTGCTGGGCTTACAGGGTATTCAGTCTTTTTCTGCCGGGGATTATCGTCAGGCGCTGGTCAGCTGGCAGCAGGCCCTGACGGGTACTGCACCTGGCAGCGGGCAGGCTCGGGCGTTGCAATCCGGTATTGCTCAGGCAAAGGAACGACTTGGTGAGTCTTTGCCCGGGGTGAGTCTCAGCGTTCGATTGTCCTCTGATATACAGGTGCCGCCGGAAAAAACCGTATTTATCTATGCGGTTGAAGCCAATGCATCACCTATGCCGCTGGCTATTACTCGTGTGACAGCAGCAGATCTGCCGGTGAACCTGAGGCTGGATGACAGCATGGCCATGCCTGGGGGGCGTCAGTTATCTTCGGCTGAAACGGTTCAGATGATTGCCCGAGTGTCACAATCGGGAAATGCTGCTCCCAGTCAGGGAGACATTGAGGGCCGATCTGGACCTGTGACGCTTGCCGAGGCTGTGGAAAGCATTGAGCTGGTAATTGACACAGTGATTCCCTGAGCGGAATTTTGCGACAGGGTTTGTTAGCGACGGATGTGCGTGTAGAATCCGCCAATTAGTCAGTGTTTACCCTTACGGAGCTGGGTCTGGAAACATTCTTCCAGATGGCCGGGATGTGATAGATACATGACTGGTATCTTGCCCGGTTCGTTCGTTGATTGAGGTTCACAGGCAGAAAATGGATAAGCAATGTGGCTGAATGCAGGCATAGTGGGTCTGCGTCAAGTTCAGCCAATGAAGCCAGTTGTTTTACGGCGAAGAAATTAATAAATGAACTAGCCGGACAGAATGCTAGCTCAATCATGATTAAAACGAGAGTTACATGCGCCTTAAATGTATTAAATTGGCAGGATTTAAATCCTTTGTAGACCCGACAACGGTGAACTTCCCGAGTAATCTGGGAGCAGTAGTCGGTCCCAATGGTTGTGGTAAATCCAATATTATTGATGCTGTTCGCTGGGTGATGGGGGAAAGCTCCGCCAAAAACCTGCGCGGTGAATCCATGACGGATGTTATTTTTAATGGCTCTGGCGGTCGCAAGCCAGTAGGTCAGGCATCGATCGAGTTGGTTTTCGACAATTCTGATGGCTCTCTTGGCGGCGAATATGCCAGCTATGCAGAAATTTCCGTTAAACGCAAAGTAACCCGTGATGGCCAGTCCAATTATTACCTGAATGGTAACAAGTGCCGCCGCCGGGATATCACGGATATCTTCCTTGGCACTGGCCTTGGGCCTCGCAGTTACGCCATTATCGAACAGGGCATGATATCGAATCTGATCGAGGCCAAGCCGGATGAACTCAGGGTGTTCATTGAAGAAGCTGCCGGTATTTCCAAGTACAAGGAACGTCGCAAGGATACCGAAAGTCGCATGCGCCGCACCATGGAAAACCTTGAACGACTGACAGATATACGCGATGAGCTTGGTCGTCAGCTCGGCCGTTTGCAGCGCCAGTCCCAGGCTGCAGAAAAATACGCGGAATACAAGAAGGAAGAGCGGCGCACCAAAGCGGAACTGCAGGCATTGCGCTGGCAGGCATTTTCCGAGCAGCTTGGTCAGCGACAGAAACAGATTGCTGAGACTGAACTGAAAGTCGAATCCCTCGTGGTGGAGCGCAGTGCCTGTGAGACGGCGCTGGAGAAAAACCGTAGTGAATACAGTGAACGGAGCGACCATTTTAATGAGGTACAGGGGCATTATTACGGCGTTGGTGGTGAAGTTGCGCGGCTGGAACAGGCAATTCAGCACGTACGCGATCGAGCCCGCGAGCTGCAACAGGACTTGGAACAGACGGAGAAAAACTATGCTGAATCGGCGGAGCATCTTCGCAACGATCGTCATAAAGCCGAGAGTCTAAGTGCCGAGCTGGAACAGATTATTCCCCAGCTAGGTGCTGCTGAAGATCAGGCGCAAACGTCAGGAGCGACGTTGCAACAGGCGGAGACCGCCATGCAGAATTGGCAACAGGCCTGGGATGATTTCAACCACTCTGCTGCCGAGCCTCGCCAGCAGGCCGAAGTACAGCAATCCCGTATCCAGCACTTGGAACAGTTGTTGCGGCGTCTGGCCGAGCGTATTGACAAGGTTGAACAGGAGCAAAAATCCTTCAGTGTCAGTCCTGTACAGGAAGAAATTGAGCAGTTGCAATCGCAACTGTCGGCAGCGGAAGGAGATACCGGGCGCCAGCAGAATCAAATTAATGAGGTATCAGCACGAATAGATCAGGGCAGGCAAGTCGTACAGCAGACTACACAGCAACTGGATAGTGCCCGCACAGAACTGCAGACAATGTTGGGCAGGCAGGCTTCTTTGGAAGCGCTGCAACAGGCCGCGTTGGGCAGTGATAATGAACAGCAGGGCTGGCTGGTTAGCCATGATCTGGATAAGCATCCTCGACTGGCGGAACAGCTGCAGGTTGACAATGGCTGGGAAGTTGCCGTTGAAGCGGTATTGGGTAATTACCTCCAGGCAGTTTGTGTCGATGACCTGGGCAAGCTCGCCAATCAGCTTGGCAGCTTTGAAAAGGGTGAGCTGCTTTTAGTTGACAGTGCGGACAACCGAAACACAGAAGCGAAAAAGCCGGGAAACGGAGATGCAGACATGCTGGTCAGCAAGGTTTCCGGCAGCTTCAGTGCCGGATTGCTGGCGGGTGTCTACACAGCAAGTGATCTCGTTTCAGCGTTGGCTTTGCGTTCAGAACTGGCAAATGGCGAATCGGTTATCACGCCGGATGGCATCTGGTTGGGCAGTAATTGGTTGCGTGTGGTTAGGGAGAAAGATGCCAGTGCAGGTGTATTGAAGCGGAAACAGGCGCTGGAGAAGCTCTCTGAAGATGTGGCGCGCAATAAAGCCAGGGTTGCCGAATTGTCTGAGCAGCAGCAGGAGCATGAAGAAGCGTTGCGCGCGGCAGAAATACAGCGGGATGAACTGGCGGCAGAGCTGGCGCAATACCAGAAAACCCATGCGGATATTCGCTCTCGGCTAAGTGCAAGCAAGGTTCAGATGGAGCAATTTGCCGCGCGTCGGGAGCGGGGAGAAGCAGAACTGCTTGAAACCCAGCAGCAACAGCAGCAGGAACAGGAAAATCTTGCCCAGGCGCGGGAACTGCTGCAACAGGCTATTGATAATATGGAAAAGGACTCTTGCCAGCGGGAGGAGTTGCTGAAACAACGGGATGATGCTCGCACTGCTCTGGATAAAGCCCGGCAGAGTGCTCGCCATGACCGCGATCACCACCATGAGCTGCAGATGCGGGAGCGATCTGTCAGCACGCAATTACAATCGCTGCAATCCAGTGTGGAGCGGCTGATCGTACAAGTAAACCGTCTGGAGGAGCGCCGCGAGCAATTGCGCGCCAATTCCGATCAGGATGATAATCCTCTGGTTGAACTGAATGAACAACTTGAAGTTCAACTTGAGGTGCGCGTTAAAGCCGAGGCCGAGCTAGCTGAAGTTCGGCGCAGTGTTGAAGCGGTTGAGCACCAGATGCGTGAGCAGGAGAAGCAGCGCAGTGCTCTTGAACAGAAGATTCAGGAGCAACGTGGCCACCTTGAACAGCAACGCTTGCAAACACAGGAAGTGGCGACACGCAGTAAAACCATTGCCGAACAGATTGCCGAACACCAGTTTGACGTCAAAGAGCTTCTGGCGGAATTGCCGGATGACGCAACAGAATCTGCCTGGGAAGAAGAGCTAGAACGAATTGGCAACCGAATTAATCGCCTGGGCCCCATTAATCTTGCCGCTATTGAAGAGTATAAAGTCGAGCAGGAACGTAAAACCTACCTGGATGCCCAGAACGACGAACTGGTTGAGGCTCTGAAAACGCTGGAAGAAGCTATTCGGAAAATTGATCGTGAAACCCGTACACGCTTCAAGGAAACTTTTGAGAAAATCAATAACTCGCTGCAGGAGCTGTTTCCCAAATTGTTTGGCGGCGGGCATGCGTACCTTGAATTGACAGGCGATGACTTGCTCGATACGGGGGTGGCAATTATGGCGCGCCCGCCGGGCAAAAAAAATTCGACCATACATCTGCTTTCGGGTGGAGAGAAAGCGATGACCGCTATTGCACTGGTATTTTCGATCTTTCGGCTTAACCCGGCACCGTTCTGTATGCTCGACGAGGTGGATGCACCCCTTGATGATGCTAATGTGGGGCGCTATGCGCGGATGGTTAAGGAAATGTCTGATACCGTGCAGTTTATTTATATTACCCACAACAAAATCGCGATGGAAATGGCCCATCAATTACTGGGCGTTACCATGCACGAGCCCGGCGTTTCACGGCTGGTGACAGTGGATGTGAATGAAGCGGCGGAGTTGGCTGAAGCCTGATATTCTGTTCTGACCCGCTTGATATTGAGACTTGATGTTGAAAGGTACAAAAGTGGAAAATATCACTACAATAGCCGTGATCGCAGTGCACTGCAGATACAATTGAACTAAACACAAACGTTAGAGAAAACAGTTTATGGAGTTTGGCGGGCGAGAAATAATGCTGGCGCTTGGTCTTCTGGTGTTGGTAGCCATTGTACTGGATGCTATCCGCCGGGTGCGTCGGTCTCGCTATGAGAAAATCCGCATGCCTCGACGCAAACAGCCGATCTTCGATGACGATACCCCATTGGATGAGTACGGCAGTGAACTACCCAGTGGTGGTGCCAGAGTTGTCGCGCAGCGGGATCAGGCTGATTTGGAAGAAATGACCCGATCGCTGAAGGATATTGCGGAAGCGAGTAAACCGAAACTGACGATTCCTGTGAGAAAGCCCGAGCAATCGGCGCTGGATCTGGGAGAGCAGCCGGAACAGGTTGTCGGCCAGCCTCAGGAAAAGGAAGATGCTCAACAGAAGCCTGATCATTCAACAACACAGGCAGAGACAGCGGGCAAAGTATCGGGTCAGGTGCTGGTCTTGCACCTAATGGCAACGGAGAGAACGCCGTTTAAAGGGGATTTGTTGCTAAATGCATTTCTGGCCTGTGGTTTGCGTTATGGCGATATGAAAATTTTTCATTACCATGCAGGCGATAATGGCGCCGGCGAAGTTCTTTTCAGTATAGCCAGCTCAGTGAATCCTGGTGTTTTCAACCTTAAAACCATTGCCGAATTTAAAACACCGGGTATCAGCCTGTTTTTTGCTACGGATGATGTTACAAACCCTTCTCGTGCCTTTGAGAAGATGCTCTCTACCGCGGAAGCGCTTGCCAAACGTTTGGGGGGGCAACTGCGCGATGAAAATCGTCAACCACTAACACCTCAGAAGATTGAGCAGTGTCGACAGTTAGTTGCGGAGGCCGCGCCATCTCATTCTTCCGGAAATAGCTGATCCATGACCGGGTCCGTTGCCGACAGCGGCTCAATACCGGCGGCTGTGCAGCAGGAAGCATGGCAACTCAAAACAGACTTGTCCGAGCACAACCACCGTTACTATGTGCTGGATGACCCTTCAATACCTGATGTCGAGTATGATCGGTTAATGCGCCGATTGGTGGAATTGGAGCAACAGTATCCAGCTTTGTGCGCTGAAGATTCACCTACCCAACGGGTTGGTGCGCCGCCGCTCGATGCCTTTACTTCTGTTGTTCACGAAATTCCCATGTTGTCGCTTGATAATGCGTTCAGTGATGATGAAATGATCAACTTTGAGCGCCGCATAGTGGAGCGTCTGAATTATCGTGAAAAGCTGGAGTATGTCGCCGAACCCAAACTTGATGGGGTAGCGGTAAGCCTGCTTTATCTGCAGGGTGTACTTGTGCGCGGAGCAACCCGGGGCGATGGCCGCAACGGGGAGGACATTACGCAAAATGTCAGAACCATTGCATCCATACCACTGCGACTGAGAAGTAACCGGATACCCGACTTGCTGGAAGTGCGAGGTGAAATCTATCTTCCGAAAGCCGGATTTGAAAAGCTGAACCAGCAGGCGCGCGCTGAAGGTAAAAAAACGTTTGTTAATCCTCGCAATGCAGCGGCGGGCAGCTTGCGACAGCTCGACTCAAGAATTACGGCTACAAGGCCGCTGCAAATGGCGGCTTACAGCTTGGGGCGAGCTGAAAGCTGGCCTACAGGTATCGTTGAGCCGAGCACGCATTTTGACATGCTGCAACAGCTGAAAGACTGGGGTTTTCTGGTCAGTGATAAAGTGGCTCGTGTTGAAGGTGTTGAAGGTTGTCTTGAGTATTATCGCCAGCTTTCCGGGTTGAGAGATGAACTGGATTACGATATTGATGGCATTGTTTATAAAGTCAATGATCTGTCTTTACAGCAGAGGTTAGGGTTTGTTGCTCGCGCCCCCCGCTGGGCCATTGCTCGTAAATTCCCCGCTCAGGAGGTGATGACCAAATTGCTGGATGTCGAGTTTCAGGTTGGTCGTACCGGAGCGATAACGCCTGTTGCCCGGTTGGAACCTGTTTTCGTGGGTGGCGTCACGATAAGTAATGCCACACTGCATAATCAGGATGAAATTGAACGGCTGGGGCTGAAAATTGGCGATACAGTGGTCGTTCGTAGAGCCGGTGATGTGATTCCTCAGGTGGCAAATGTCGTCACAGAAAGGCGGCCTGAAGATACCAGAGATATTGTGTTTCCCTGCACTTGCCCGGTTTGCCAATCACCATTGGAAAAAGGTGAGGGTGAAGCTGTGTTGCGCTGTTCTGGTGGCTTGATTTGCGCGGCTCAACGAAAGGAAGCGATTAAGCATTTTGTTTCTCGCAAGGCGATGGATGTGGATGGTGTTGGCGACAAGCTGATCGAACAGCTCGTTGACCAGCAGTTGCTTAATTCTGTAGATGATCTCTATCGGCTAGAGCTGGATCAGCTGGCCGGGATGGAGAGGATGGCGGAAAAATCGGCTCAAAATGTGCTGGATGCATTACAGGCATCAAAGACAACCACCTTGCCGAGATTCCTCTATGCACTGGGTATTCGGGAAGTGGGTGAGGCCACGGCACGTGCTCTGGCTGAACACTTTGGCAGTCTGGAGAATATTCGACAGGCCAGCCAGGAGCAGCTGCAGGAAGTGGCAGATGTGGGGCCTGTGGTGGCGCATTTTGTTGAAGAGTTTTTTCAGCAGCCGCATAATTTGGCGGTGATCGATAGCTTGCAGGCGGCGGGGATACACTGGCCAGATATCGAGCCTGCAGATGATCATCTTTTACCGCTGATCGGCCAGACTTGGGTATTAACAGGCACCCTTGAATCGATGAGTCGCACTGAGGGTAAGGAGAAACTTCAGCAACTGGGTGCTAAAGTCGCTGGCAGTGTCTCGGCCAAAACGTATTCAGTAGTTGCTGGCCCTGGAGCGGGTTCAAAACTGGCTAAAGCGGAGAGTCTAAAATTGCCCGTGCTGGATGAAGCCGAGTTTCTGCAATTGCTTAAACAATACGGATTGCATCAGGATGGTTAAATGAACGATAGCGTCAATTCAACAATCGGGAACGAGTCAGGTAAATGGAAATGAATCAGGAGTCTGTGGTTTACGGTTGTATTAAAGACTCTGCGGATAACGGGGTTGCGGAACGTCGCCAGGTGAATAAAGCAGCGTTGTCTTCTTTACCGGCCGCAGAGTCGTGGCCGATTATCAGCCGTGAAATGTTCTCTACCCCTGAAACACAGGATGAAATATCCCTGCATACCCATGTGACGCATTTTGGTGCTTCCTATCAGGGAATTGAATATGAATGGAAACACTGGTTGGAGCAGTTTGAGAACCTGTTGCGCAAGATGTACTGGGTGTCGGCTACGGTACACCTGGAGACAGAAATGTCTGGTACTCACTCCTTTATCTGGCACACCGATAAGGGTGAGCATCAGCCAGGAGTTAATGACATTAAAATCCGCTGTGAATGGATTCATGACGCCTGATGGCTAGGGGGCGGATTAAACACAGAGCTGCGATAACGGTTGCGCTGCTGGCTTCCGTTGCATTTGTTTTTGCTGCGGTATACGTCTATCAGGTTCCCGGCGAGACAGTTATCCAATATTTATTGATGATTCTGATTCTTCTGTTGGGTGTCATGGCCGTTGCGGCTGTACTGGTAGCCATGAGTGTGATTGCCCGCAAATATTTTAAATCCTGATAATGGGGTTTGGTAGTTGAATAGCCCGGTTTCTTCAGCGCAAAACAGTTTCCGTCCCTATTTGAATGCTATCGGTAGTGCTCATACTTCCGAGGGCATCAGGCAGGTAGTTTTCCCGTGGCTGGTTGTCGGGGTGTTGGGGCTGTCGGCGGACAAGCTGGGTCTGGCGCAGATGGTGATGATGCTGCCCAACCTTTTGCTGTTGCTGTGGGGCGGCGCTATTTCCGACAATCGACACCTGGGCAGCTATCTGTTCAGGCTTTATCTGCTCTACAGTGTTCCGTTTATTGTTTTGATCGGCTGGTCTTTGTTATTCGGTTTTTCCTTTGTCTTGATCATTGTATTCGGTTTGTCTTTTGGTCTGATAACACCCTTTGTGCAGCCCGCCAAAGAAAGCTTACTTGCGCAGGTGACAGCGCAGGCAGTGCAGGGAGCCATTGCCAAGACGACTTTCGTACAGTTTTCTGCTAATTCTGTTGGTATTCTTATCGCCAGTCTCATGGAGCAGGTTGGGCTGTATGCGCTCTTAGTTGCTCAAGTGGTGATGTATGTCGCCGCAGCCTATTTTTTCCGAAACTGTCACTCTGAAACAAACGTTCTTGCAAAAAAAACGACAACACTCAGGGATGTGGTTTCCGGGGTGCAGCTGGTGTGGGGCAATACCCAGTTGAGACAGCTCATGTCGCTGGTGGCAATTACCAGTTTTGTCGGACTGGCAGTCTATCTGGTAGCCATTGCGTTTTTGGCGCGGGATGTTTATCAGGGCGGGGCATCATTTTTTGCGGTATTGCAATTTTGTTTTATGGCCGGTGTTGTGGTCGCCAATGGGTTGTTCATCCGCTTTCACCACTTGTTAAAGCGTCTCGGCAGAGCCCTGTTGCTGTGCTACGTATTCAGGGCAGTGTTGTTATTGCTGATATCGTTGCGATTCAGTGCCGAGTGGGCAGCGGCTCTGGTGTTTATCTGGGGGTGTTTTTACGGTTTATCCACAACGTTGGCACGATCCCTGGCTTTTAGCGAAGCTCCTTCGGAGTACCGTTCGAGGGTAGTGTCTATTTTTCAGCTCTGTCTGTTTGGTGCAGCTCCCTTTGGCGCGTTTGCGGCAGGCCTGCTGGTTGAAAGTCTGGGAGTGCTGGTCGCCATTAAGATTTTGAGTGGTGTGATTTTATTGACTGCGTTGGTGGGTGTTTTCAAAGGGCCGCTGTGGAATTTCAGGCATTGATGTCTAAAAAGCAAGGCAGGCTGAAAGCCTTTTGAAACAGGGTCACCTATAGTGTTGTTCTGAAGGCAAGCAAGGCTGCGGTAATGGCTACATTCAGTGATTCGACACCATTGTGCATGGGGATTCGAATAAAATAGTCGCAGGTCTTGTTTACTTCCGGAGATACTCCGTGCGTCTCGTTTCCCAGCACGTAAACAGTGGGGCAATGCTGCTCAAAATCAGCCAGTGTCTGCTGACTGTGCGAGGATAACCCGCATATCGTTGCGCCATTCCCTTTTAATGATAAGAGCCCTTTCGGCAGTGATGGGCAGCGGATGATTCGGCTTTTAAAAATAGTGCCTGCACTTGCCTTGATTACGAGCGGTGAGATACTGGCAACCCCTTTTTCCGGTAGCAGTATCCCGTGTGCAGGGCTGGCACATACGGAACGGATGATCATGCCCAGGTTTTGCGGGTTTGTGACGCCATCGAGTGCAATCAGGGTATAGTTACTTTTCGGGGCACTTCTCAGGAAGTCATCCAGTTGACAGTGGTTTGGACACTGAAGGTCGGCCGCTACACCTTGATCCTGTTTGGCATTTTTGGAGATTCGCGACAGCGCTTCTTTACTGTGGAAGACAACCTCGATTTTTCGGCGTTCGGCCAATAGCTGGATCTGGTTCATGATGCCACCGGATTTGTTGGACTGGGCAAGGTGTAACCGGAATACCGGTATCTGCTCATCCTGCAGTGCTTCCAGCACAGGTTTGCGACCATAGATCGTTAACATTCGGCTGAAAAACCGTTTGCGCTCGAGGTAGTCAGCGTGGTCAGTTTGTGGGTTCATGCCAGCACTCTGCTTCATGCAGCAGTGAAAGATAGGTTTGCACAGCGGTTACAAGTCCCATTTCGATGGCGTCAACGGTTAGAGCGTGGCCAATGGAAACTTCTTGCAACCCCGGGATTGTGGCGTAATGGGGCAGGTTGTTCAGGTTGAGATCGTGTCCAGCATTAACACCCAGCCCGATTTTTGTGGCGTAAGAGGCTGCTTCCCGGTGTTGATGCAGTAATGACTGAAACAGAACTTCATCATTCTGGGCGGCAGCGTAAGGGCCGGTATAGAGCTCTATTCTGTCCGCTCCAATCAGCTTTGCCTGTTCAATCTGCCGGATTTCCGGGTCCATAAACAGGCTGACACGCATGCCTTTTTGTTGTAACCGTTGAATAATGGGCCTGAGTTTTTCGCCAGTCTGGAAAAGGTCAAAACCGTGATCGGAAGTGAGCTGGTCATCGACGTCCGGCACCAGCGTGCATTGATCCGGCATTGTTTCTTCAACAAGTTCAATAAAGCCGGGATAGTCGCCGCGAGCATCCGCAAAAGGGTTGCCCTCTACATTGAACTCGACTGATGATAGGGGGGTGACCAGTTGACTGAGCTGGCGCACGTCGTTGGGGCGTATGTGGCGCTGATCCGGGCGAGGATGAACGGTAATGCCATTGACCCCTGCATCAATGCAGATTTTTGCGTGTTTAAGCAGATCCGGGTAATTGCCTTCACGGGAATTACGAAGCAGGGCAATTTTATTCAGGTTGATGCTCAGTGCGATCACAGGTCTGCCTGCTGATGGGCATCCATGCGAGCTTTCTGAATCATGATTGGCTGCCTGGGCAGATGTTGGTGAATGCCTGCACGTTTTACCGGTTGCTGGCTGATTTTCCGTACAACGCCCATTCCCTCGACGACCTCACCAAAGACCGTGTAACCAGGTGTTGTCGGTGTGGCATCCAGGTTCTTATTGTGGCTCAGGTTAATGAAGAACTGGGCGCGGGCTGAGTCGGGATCTGATGTTCTGGCCATCGCAATAGAGCCGGGTTTATTAACAAGACCATTACCTGACTCGTTGATGACAGGAGCGCCAGGCTCACGAGGGTAGAGGTCAAACCCGTAACCGCCGGCCTGTATGACAAAGCCCCTTACTACCCGATGAAAGATCACGCCATCGTAGTAATAACTGTTTACATAGTTGAGAAAGTTTTCCACTGTGGCCGGTGCTTTTTCCGGGTATAACGCCAGAACGATGTCGCCGTAGTCTGTTGAGAGCCTGACAACAGGTGATGATTGTTTTTGTGCCTGTAGGTTGTCTGCGGCATGAGCCGACAGTGCTAGTACAAGGGTACAGCACAAAAAGCAGATTGCGATAAACCGATGGATTAACCCCATTCGCTGAATTTTTTCCTGCGTTTTAGTCTGGGTATCAAAATGGTAAGTAGTGCACCCATAAATACTGAGAGGCCGCCATAGAGAAACCAGCTTTGGTGCTCATTACTGCGCAGTTGCTCATTGGTGGCGCTCAGTATATCGATTTCACCCTGCAGCATTCGGTTCTTTGTCAGTAGTTCTTCATTTTGTTGCTGGATAGAAATGGCGCTGGCAGAAATTTTGCGAATATTGTTGAGTTCAGCACTGATGCTGCCGCTTTCCGTTTGTACTGAAGTAAGCTGTGATGTCAGTGACTGATTAGCTTCGGTCAAGTCCTGCAACTGCTGTTGAAGAGCAATATTGTCAGCTTTGGTCGCCGCCAGCTGTTTTTCTACTTTGATTATCCGGTGCCGCGCAATTTGTTGCGTCACCAGATATTGAGTGGGCAGCCAGCCATCAAGTCCACCCGAAGTGGTGACATGGGTCCAGCCATCATTATTATCTTCTACCACCTTCAAAGACGTACCACTTTTCAAACCGTGATGCAGTATGGCGCAGCGGTTGCAGGGTGTTTTTCTCAGGGGCACACGCAGATCATCCGAAATATATCGGGTTTCAGCCTGGAGCCAAGTGGAGGCAAACAAAAGAGGTGCTGTCAGTAAAATGACGGCAAGTGTTTTCAGTATTGCTAGCCGGTTTGTTTGTCGCTGTCTTGTCATTGGGGTGTTCTTTTTTGAGATTATTGGTATGGGAGTGCCAATGTTGTAATACCGGTCAGGGTAGCACTTTTAAATAAGGCTTTACGGTAACTTTCCGGTAAACCCCTTCTTTCATGTAAGGGTCTGCATCGGCCCATGCCTGAGCAGATGTCAGTGAGTCAAACTCGGCAACGACCAGACTGCCGGTAAAGCCTGCCTCACCGGGTGCCTGGCTGTCAATGGCGGGGTGGGGGCCTGCGATCAGTAGTCGGCCATCGGCTTTCAGTTTTTCCAGCCGGGCCAAGTGGTCCGGGCGGGCAGACAGCCTTTTTTCGAGGCTGTTTGGAATATCTTCGCTGATAACGGCATACCACATATAGAGATCCGGTTTTATCGATTGCTAGTGTTTGTGACGAATAATCTCTTCAAGAGGCAGGCCGGTAAGATGGGTAATGCCTCTGAACAGGTAGAACAGCGCGCCCATCATGACCAGCATGCACGGAATTGCGATGACGGGAAAGCTGAGGGCAGTCATTTCACCCAGTTGTTCGTTAAACTCTACAGAGCCAGGTTGTCCTGTCACGATAGTCGTTGCCAGGATGTAATTCAGCACTGCGGACAGGAAAAAAGAACCGGCAATCAGCCAGGAGGCCCTGACGAGGCGCAGCTCAAACTGGCCCCTGGAGTGTTTTTCTTCCAGAGCCAAAGCGATGCGGTCAGTTTCAAGAATAGTGTCGTTATACAGAAAGGTTTTTACCAGGGGCCAGGGTGTTTTGAGGGAAATCATGGTGGCAATGCCAAATATCGCAGGGATAGTTGCTTCCTTTATAGCGATGTAGGCGGGGTCCAACTCCAGCAGCCCTATTCCGCCCGTTAACAGTACGCTGATAAAACCTAACGCCGAGAAGAAATTGACTTTTCGGCTTTTATGAAATTCTTTTACCCCATATGCAATGGGGAATAACAGTGCCGTCACCAATGCCAACTGAGTGCCAAGCCAGTTGTCCCCGCTGAGCTTTGTCAGGATTAATGTGGGAATAACGATGTTAAAGGCGAGGTTGGCCAACAATCCGGGTTGCTGAGTCTGGCTGTTTTGGCTTGAAGTCATGATGGCTGTTTGCTGTTATGTTCTAAGGACTGCTACGAAAGGCAGCTATTGTAAGGGATTTTCTTCGCCTGTCGAGCTGTTCACAAAACGGGTGAGAGCCAAACGATAATATAGCTAAACACTTGAAAAGGCTCTGGAAATAGAGTGATAATGACGAAATCATAACAACAACGTTAAGAAAAAAATATAACTTGTTGAAAAATAAGAGAATTAAATTATGCCCGTTTTTGAAGCGAAAGAGGAAAAGACAGGGATAGCAGAAATAAATGCCGAATTTGGTGATTTATTGATCAATTATCTCGAGCAACTGGGTGTTGAATATATATTTGGTATTCCCGGTGGGGCAATTGAACCTCTTTACAATGCCCTGGCGCGCAGTGAAGCCAGGGGTGGGCCTCGCGCAATAGTGGCTCGCCATGAAACCGGCGCAGCCTTCATGGCTGATGGCTATTCCCGCAATACCGGCAAGCTCGGTGTCTGCTGCGCGACGACGGGGCCAGGTGCTACCAATCTGATTACAGGGGTGGCGTCAGCTTATGAAAATAATATTCCCTTACTCGTGATTACTGCGCAAACGGCGCTATCAACGTTTGGTCGAGGGGCCTTTCAGGAGTCTTCCTGCACAGGTGTTAATACCGTCGGAATTTTTGAGCACTGCACCCGATACAACACTTTGATATCGCATGTGGATCAGTTTGAAACAAAACTGGCTACGGCAATAATGACCGCTTTTCAGGCGCCGATGGGTCCCGTACATATCAGCGTACCTTTGGATGTTATGCGTTCGGTTGCTCCCACCCATAACCCCAGCTACAACCTCCCCAAGCTGCTGCACAAACCGTCGTTATTGGATGACGATGCAGTTGAAGAACTCTACGAAGAAATTGTGCATGCACGGAAACCGGTGTTTTTGATTGGCGATGAAGCTGGCGAAGCCATCGGTACTATTCTCACCCTGGCAATGAATCTCGAAGCCTTGGTAGTAGTAACACCTCATGGGAAAGGTCTGGTCAGTCCGTACCATCCTCTTTTCAGGGGCGTCATTGGTTTTGCGGGGCATCAAAGTGCTATGGACGCACTTTCCGATCCAGCCGTTGATAAAGTGATTGCCGTTGGCGCCAGTCTTGGGGAGTGGGCCACGAATGGCTGGGATCGAACCGCACTGTTAAATCAACGGTTAATACATGTTGAGGAAGCGGAGTCGAATCTCACCCGGACGCCGATGGCCAGGCTGCATGTGAGGGGACGTTTGGAAACCATTTTTGAAAAGCTGTTGATGCGTTACGAAAATGACCCCAGAACACAGCTTCATGCGGTCACTGAGAATACGCCCGTCACAAAAACTGCAGAGCCGAAATCACCTGAGCGTCACTTCACACTAAACGAAGAAGACAAGCATTACGCCGACGCTACACCAATAAAACCCCAGCGGTTAATGAGGGAATTGCCGCGTTTGTTTCCACCAAATACCAGCTATCTGGCCGATACCGGCGCAAGCTTCGCGTGGGCAACGCACTACCTGCACCCGTTTGATCGTCGTATGAAGGGAAAACGCAATTCCCGGGGAGGTCTGTTTCGAGCGTCATTGGACTTTGCTTCCATGGGGTGGGCAATAGGTAGCGCTGTTGGTACTGCTTTTGCCAAACCCGGAGAGCCGGTAGTCTGTATCACCGGAGATGGCAGCATGCTGATGAACGGTCAGGAAATTACCGTGGCGGTTGAGCATAAATTACCCGTGGTGTTTGTCGTGCTCAATGACAGTGGCTACGGTATGGTGCGTCACGGACAGCGCTTAACCGGAGCTGAACAGATCGGGGTCGACATCGCGAAAACCAATTTTGCCTCTCTTGCCAGAGCAATGGGTGCTGATAGTTATGTAGTCTCATCGCCACAGGATCTGACGGATCTGGATATCAAGTCAATGTGTAACAGGGCAGGGCCCACCCTGCTCGATATCCGGATTGATAAATCAGAAATCCCCCCCATTGGTATGCGAACAGAGGCAATCAAGCAGGATGTCTGAAGAAAAAAAACAGGAAAAAATTACTACTAAAATCTGGCGGGAAGAGCCGGAATCCGACAACCCTTTCGCAGCTTCGGTCTGTTATTGCTCTGGCTTTGATGTGTATGGTGATCTGCTAGGGAAAGCCAGCTATATCGAGTACCTTTACCTCCTTTTTAAGCTGGAACCGCCGACTCGTGAGCAGGCGAAATTACTGGAGGGGCTGGCCGTTGGTCTGGCTAATCCAGGGCCGCGGGATCACAGTGTCAGAGCAGCTATGAGTGCCGGAGCAGGTGGTTCAACCCATGCTTCTGCGCTAATTGCCGCTATTGGTGTCGGTGCCGGCAACCTCAACGGTGGCCGGGAAGTTTACACCGCGATTAATTATTGGCGACAGTGCGGGGCAGACCTGGATGCCTGGGTAACAATGATTAAAGAGCCACCGGTGGAAGAGCGCGCCGATGTCTGGCATCACATGGAGCATGCACCCGGGTTTGACCCAAATGGTGCCAGTTGCCCCAAGCCGGTGAGACAGTTTCTGGAATACTTATCGTCAGTGTCACCCGGTGGCTCTCTGCTCTGGCTGAACAAAAATCGTGAAGCACTTGAGAAAACAGCTGACTGCCCATTGGCTATGTCCGGTGTTGCTGCAGCGGCTTTGAATGATCTTGAGTTCACGGCAGACCAGGCTGAAATCATCTATATGTTACTACGTCTTCCGGGTGCAGCGGCACACTCTCTGGAGCAGGAAAAACTTGGCTGGCGGCGTTATCCGTTTTTTGCCGATGGTTTAAAGCTGACCAACGACCCTGGCCCAGTAAATGATAAGAAGGAATCAGTATGAAAGGCCCCGAATTATTAGCCCACTACGAAGACAACTGGGAAACTGATATGGGGGCCTGGTTTCCGGGTGAAAGGGTGGTTTTAAGGGGGAAAGACCTCTTCTCTGAATTTGGTGAAAGCTCATGGATGGAGTATTTGCTATTTATTGTTACTGGGAAAAGGAACCCCGAATTGGCGAATTTGATTCAGACTATTTGGGTGTTGAGTACAAGTTATCCGGACCCTAGATTGTGGAATAACCGTGTGGCCTCTTTTGCTGCTTCTAGCAGAAGTACAGGAGTCCTGGCTCTTTCATCTGGAGTTGCTGTCTCTGAAGCGACGATTTATGGGTTGAAGCCGATTAAAGGTGCAACTGATTTTTTTATAAGGGTGAAAAAAAAGTTGCAGCAAGGTGATTTTCTGGAAGAAATCATTACAGATGAGCTTGTTAAATATAAATCAGTATACGGGTACGGACGTCCCATGGTGGCGCAAGATGAAAGAGTTGTACCCGTGTTGATGCTAGCAAAGAGATTGGGTTTTGATAAGGGTGAATATTTAGACTTAGCGTTTGATGTCGAAAAAATACTTAGTGAAAAACATAGAATGAAAATAAACATTGCTGCCGTATACGCAGCATTGATGGCTGATGCTGGGTTGTCTGCAATTGAGGCATATTATATGGCGAGCTTGTCATTTACAGCAGGCATGCTCGGACCTTTTGTTGATGCTCTGGATAAGCCTGAAGCTGCTTTTTTTCCGCTGTCTGTAAATCGATTGAGGTGCTCAGGTTTTACTGAGACTAGAAAATGGGGAGACATGAAATGAAAAAAAAGTTAAGTATTATATTATCGGCGCTATTAGTGAATGGATTCTCATATGCGAGTGAAGAAGTAGGCGCTGAAGAAGAATTATTTCCTTTTTTTGGCGGTGAAGAAATGATTAGTATTGCTACTGGATACAGTAAAGCCATTTCTAAAGCTCCTGCTGTTGCCTCTGTCATTACCTCTGAAGACATAAAAAGAATGGGTGCGACGGACATAGATATGGTTCTCGAAACTATCCCCGGACTTCACGTGGCTAGAGATGTGGTTGCTCATAACCCTATTTATACTTTTAGGGGCATATACGCTGATTTCAACCCTCAAGTTTTAATGTTGATTAATGGGGTTCCGGTAACTAACTTATTTCATGGTGACAGAAATCTGGTATGGGGGGGGATGCCTGTTCAGGCCATTGAAAGAATTGAAGTTATTCGTGGCCCAGGGTCAGCTATCTATGGAGCGGATGCTTTTGCTGGTGTAATTAATGTGGTCACAAAAGGACCGGAGGATATATCCGGGGTGAGCTCGGGAATAAGATACGGCAGCTTTAGAACTAAAGATGCTTGGTTATCTGTTGGCGATTCAGCAGGGGGGGTTAAATACTCTGCAGTTATCGAGATGCATAAAACTGAGGGACAAGATGAAAAGATTGAAGCTGATGCTCAATCTTTATTGGACATGCTGTCGGGAACAAATGCGTCTTATGCTCCTGAATCGATGAACTTGGGAAGAGAAAGTTGGGATGCAAGGTTTCAATTAGATTACAAGACAGTGATTGTCAGGGCGGGCGCGCAAGTCAGAAAGAATGTTGAAAATGGAGCTGGAGCGGCACAAGCTTTAGATCCGGTGAATCGCTTTGGCAGTGAAAGGCTGAACGCAGATGTAACCTTCCAGGATGAATTATATGGTGGGGATTTAGAATTTATGGTTCAGTTAAGCTACCTGCAAACTTCTCAAGAAGTTGAAGATGATCTGGTTTTATTTCCCCCAGGCTCTACAGGACCATTTGCTCCTCCTATAGGGATTTTTGCTAATGGAGTAATTGGAGACCCTGAAGTATATGAGAAACATACAAGGTTTAACTTTTTTGTGGACTATCATGGGTTCTTAGAGCATAAACTGCGAATGGGGGCTGGTTACTACTACGGAGATGTTTATAGAGTTGAAGAAGAGAAGAATTTTGGTTTCCGGCCAGACGGCTCTGTCATTATGCCTGGGGAAGCAAAGGTAAACGTAAGTGATACCCCATACGTGTTTTTGAGAGAAGATGACCGGGAAAACAAGTTTATTTATTTTCAGGATGTGTGGCAGTTAGCTAATGACTGGGAATTAACGGCGGGTATTCGTTACGATCATTATTCTGATTTTGGCAGTACAACAAACCCTCGAGCCGCATTGGTGTGGTCAGCTCGACATGATTTAACTGTTAAGGCTCTTTATGGTGAAGCGTTCAGGGCACCGTCTTTTGGGCAAACTAGGGCTATCAATAACCCCTCTATTTTGGGGAATCCTGAATTAAACCCAGAAACAATAAAAAGTTATGAAGTAGCATTTGATTACCGACCAAGATACGACCTGTCTTTGATTGCTAACCTTTTTTATTATAAATGGGAAGATATCATTCAATTTATTCCTGACCCTGGTGGCAGTAGAACAGCGCAAAATGCAGGTGAACAACTGGGGCATGGCATGGAGTTTGAGGTTAAATGGGAAGCATCTGAAAACTTGACGTTATCCGGAAATTTCGCCTGGCAAAAATCCAAGGATGAAAATCTGGATGCCGATGCTGCCAATGCTCCGGAGAAACAGCTGTATGGACGCGCTGATTGGGATTTTGCGGAGGACTGGAATTTGAACCTTCAGGCTAACTGGGTGATGGGTAGAAACCGGGTGAAAGGTGATCCGCGCAATGAGATTGATGATTATGTGTTGGTCGATTTAACCATGCGTCGAACCAACTTGTGGAAAAATTTTGAAGCAGCACTGATGGTCAGGAACCTTTTTGATGAAGATGCCAGAGAACCTTCGCCTAACGGTGATCCTGTGCCTTTTATCCCCGATGACCTGCCACTAGCAGGAAGAAGTATTCTGGGTGAGTTGAGGTATCAGTTCTAACTGATGAGTTGTCGTTAATCTAGCAAGGACAGGGATGCATACTCTGCTAATCTTCTTAATGCGAAGGCGACACTTTTTTTTCAAAGTGTTGCTTTCGTTGCTTTTATTTTCCTCAGTATCCTTTTCCCAGGAAGGTAATTCAGTGGCACTTGTGATTTACCCCCAGATTAGAGAACCCTTCTCGAAGGTGTTTGATGATATTGTTTTAGGATTTGATGAGCAGTTCAACGGTACAACCAGACGTTTACGCGTGCAAAAGAGTGACACTCCTGAAACTATTGCTTCAGGGCTGCAGGTGCATAATCCGCAGGTGATTTTGGCGCTGGGGAATCGCAGTTATGACCTTTATAAATCATCCAACAGCGCACCCCCTGTGCTATTGGGTGCTGTTGCGGAAACGGAGGAGCATATTACGGGTGTTTCCATGATTCCAGATGCGGAAGTTGTGTTGGGGCAGATGTTGAGCTTTTCACCGGGGGTGAAAAAAGTGTATGTCATCAGGCAGCGAGGCAGACTCGATCCTATGCTCTCTGTGGCAAAGCGCTATCTGGAAAAGCGTAAAATAATACTGGAAATCAGTGAGTGTGATGACCTGCAGCAGGGAGCCAGTGCCTACCGTCAGGTGCTGGATGACGCTGTTGAAGGTGATGCGATCTGGGTTTTGCCAGGTTCGAGACTGTTGGATAATGCCGTTTTGTCCTTGGCGCTGAATACCGCATGGCAAAAAAATTTGGTGATGTTTTCTTCAAACCCCTTGCATGTGAAGCGGGGTATGCTGTTTGCGGTTTATCCGGACAACAGGGGAATGGGGGCGAGCCTGGGGAGGCTTGCCAATGAAACACTTTCTGGAGAAAAGCTGTCGGGCATGATGCCGTTGAAAGATGTACTGATCGCGGTTAACGAGAGAACCAGTCGTCACCTCGCGATTGAATTGACTAACGAAATGAAAAGCAATATCGATTTGTTGTTGCCAGCGAGATAATTTTGGCTGAACCGGAAAGCACTAAAACCAAACCACGCACGCTGACGTTTCGCAAACAGCTGGCGATTGGCTTTACACTGGGTATTCTAGTGCTTGCTCTTGCGACTTCTCTGGGCGTGACCAATATCTCCAATGAAATGGTGCGTAATCAGCAGATACAGCAAGGGCTGAAAATTGCAGAATCTTTTGCACAGCAAAGCAAATTGGCGTTGCTTTATCAAAGCAACGAGTTGGCAAAAGATGTCGGTGATGGCATCAGGGAGTTTCCCGGGGTTATTGGTATTCGGATAACCACGATTGAAGGCACAGTTCTTTATCAGTCGGGAGAGATTGACAGTTCCCTGAAGCTATTTGACGAGACTTCTGAAAAGAAAACCCAGCTGGTATCCCTGGACAGCCAGGATCAATGGACGTTCATGGCTCAGTCGCTATCAGATGATTTGCAGGGCGATGACTGGTCTGAAATTTATGGCGAAGGTGAAGAGTCTCAGGGAGCCCTCCCTCTGGGTTTTGTCACCATCAGTATTGGTCAACAGGCTCTTAGAGAAATGCAGAGCAGTATTCTGCAAAGTAATCTGGCTATCTCCATCATTGTTGGTGCCGTGTTGTTGCTGTTGTTGATTATGTTGTCTCGCAGAATCACGAACCCTCTGGAAAGGCTATCCCAGGTGATGAAGCGGGCCGAAGGCGGTGACAGCCAGGCTCGTGCAGAGCTGAGAGGGCCTGTCGATATTGTCAACATGCAACACGCTTTTAATACCATGATGGAAGTGCTTGAAAAACGTGAAGGGCAGTTGATGCATGCGCGGGATGCGGCTCTGGAGTCAGCGCGAGTCAAAGGGGAATTTGCGGCAAACGTAACACATGAACTCAGAACTCCAATGAATGCCGTGCTTGGCATGATGGAATTGTTGATGACGATGGGGCTTAACGCCAAGCAGAAGGAGTATGTTGAGACAGCGAAGCAGTCGGGCGAAAACCTGCTTGAATTAATTGATGATATTTTGAATTTTTCTGAAATTGAAGCCCAGAAAATCGAAATTGTTCCGGTAGACAGTTACATCCACGAGCTGCTGGACGATGTGGTTAATTTACTTTCCAGTTCTGCATTAAAGAAAAAGCTGGATCTGGGTTATATCGTTGCCAAGGATGTGCCCAATGTTGCCTACGTAGACGCCTCGCGATTGAGCCAGGTGTTGATTAATCTGGTGGGTAATGCCATCAAGTTTACCTCGAAGGGACAGGTTTGCATTCGGGTCAAAATGTTAGTTGGTGATAGTGGCGATCAGGCGCTCTGTTTTGAAGTGGTGGACACGGGTATCGGTATCAGTCCGGAAAACCAGCAGAAAATTTTTGAAGCGTTTACTCAAGCTGATTCCTCGACAACCAAAGAGTATGGTGGCACCGGTTTGGGTTTGTCCATCAGTCGTCAGATTGTTGAGCTGATGGGTGGAAATATTGATGTTACCAGTGATATCGGTTCAGGCAGTGTTTTCTGGTTCTCTATACCGTTAATGCAATCTCCAACAGCGGTGTCTCTGGATGAAGGCGAGGTTATTGCTGATCAACCATTAGGTGACTTGCGTGTATTGGTGGTGGATGACAGTGCAATTGTTCGGGAATTTGCCCAGCAGCAAATTGAACAAATGGGGTTTCAGGTGTCGTGTGCTGAAACCGGTCTGTCAGCGCTGGATCTTGTCCGCAATTCAGAGAGTCATTTTGATGTTATTCTGCTTGATCAGGAAATGCCGGGGTTGAAAGGCAAAGACTTCCTGATGTTGACGAGAAGGGAAGAGAGTCTGTCTAAAGCGTTGATTGCCTTGCTTGTTAATCCCTGGAGCGATGTTGCTTCTGATCATGATGGTATTCCACAGCTTCCGAAGCCGCTGTTGTCAGATACGTTGCGCGACTTTTTTCAAAACCAGCTTAACGGGGTTCCCTCTAAGCAGAGTAACATCCCTCAAGAGGACGCATCTCCCAGTCAGATATTCACCTCTATTAAGAAAGTCCTGGTGGTTGATGATAACCGCCCGAACCAGCAGGTTGCCTCGGGAATGCTGGAGCGACTGGGGTGCAAAGTCGATGTCTGTTTTGATGGTAAGCAGGCAATTGATGAAATTGTTCGTCATCGCTATGACGCTGTATTAATGGATTGCCATATGCCAGTGATGGACGGCTATGAGGCTACGCGCCAGATTCGTATGTATGAAGCCGGTGACGAGGTATTGCCGATCATTGCAATGACCGCCAATACGGGGCAGGACGAGGTTAGAAAGTGCCTTGATAGCGGTATGACAGATTTCCTCTCCAAGCCTTTGCGCCTTGAAGACTTGAGAAAGACGCTATTAAAAGCTATCCCTGAGGGGCAAAGCTCTGTCGAAGAGGTAATGACTGCGCACGAGCCTGCTGCCCCATTGCAGTTTGTCGAGAAAAGTTTTGATCCGCAGGTCCTTAAAAACCTCAGAGACAGTGTTGGCGAAGTTGTCAGCGCGATGATAGAGGCTTTTCTGGAAGATACGCCGGTATATGTACAGTCATTGAGAACAGCCCTCGCAGAAGGTGATGCCAAACATGTCCGCGAACTGGCTCACACCATCAAGGGAAGCGCTGCGAATTTTGGTGCTGATAAAGTTGTGCGCATCAGTAAAGAACTGGAGGATATGGGTGCCAATAACGCTCTTGATGAGGCAGGGCAACAGCTGAATAAACTGACAGAAGCATATGAAGCCCTCAGTAAGGATCTGGAAGGCCAACTGCTTGGCGGGGCTTCAGAGCACCATCATTCTGAAGCATACAACCTTCTGATTGTTGACGATGATCGATCCATGAGGCTGGCTCTGGCCAATGTGTTTGACAGTGAAACCTATGCCATTGAGCAGGCCAGTAATGGCATCCACGCTATTTCGATATGTAAGCGGCACATGCCGGATTTGATTCTGATGGATGCCATGATGCCGGAAATTGACGGTTTTGTTGCCTGCCAGCGCATCAGGGAACTGCAGGGTGGTGCCGATGTACCTATTTTGATGATTACAGCGCTGGACAATGAAGAATCTATTGTTGAAGCTTTTAAATCAGGGGCGACGGATTATATTCCCAAACCCGTGCACTTTGCTGTTATGAAGCAAAGAGTGCAGCGGCTGGTTAAGGCCAGCAAAGTTGAAAAGCATGTGAAAAAGCTGGCCTATCACGACCCGTTGACTGGTCTGCCAAATCGCGCCCAGCTCATGCAACAGCTACGCGTGATGCTGAATCGGGCGAATCTGGAAAACGAAAAGGTAGCCATTCTGTTTTTGGACCTGGATCGCTTTAAAATGATCAACGACACCCTGGGTCATGATGCCGGAGATGTATTGTTAAAAGCAGTTGCAGACAGGATTCGCCGCTGTGTTCGTGATCAGGACTTTATTGCCCGCTTGGGCGGTGATGAGTTTACTATTGTGCTGGAAGGTGTTTTGAGCGAAGAAGATGTCTCCAGAGTGGCACTCAAAATCTGTGAAACCCTGGCTCAACCATTTGTGTTTCTGCAACAGAAAATGTTCGTAACAACAAGTATTGGCGTTTCCATGTTTCCGGAGCATGGTGCTGATACCGGATCATTACTTAAGCACGCTGACTCGGCGATGTATACAGCAAAAGAAACCCGCAACGGTTTCTGTTTCTATCAGGAAGGAATGGAAGATGAAATTGCCCGTCGGCTCGAGCTGGAAAGGGAGTTGCGAATTGCTATTGACGACGATCAGCTGGTACTGCATTTACAGCCGCAGATGGATTTGAATACCGGTGCGATTGTTGGTGCAGAAGCATTGGTGCGTTGGGACCACCCCAAGCACGGTTTGCTGGGGCCAATAGAATTTATTCCCATGGCAGAGGAAACCGGGCTGATCAATCAGATTGGGAACTGGGTGCTGGAAGAGGCTTGCCGTCTTATTCGCTTGTGGCAAGGGAAGGGGCGTCTTTTTAAGCTTGCCGTGAATCTTTCCGGGCGGGAGCTGCTTGAAGTTGGATTGCAGAAAAAAATCACCAAATTGTTGAATAAATATGATATTCCTGCAGATTCTCTGGAGCTGGAAATTACTGAAAGCATGATCATGGAAAATCCTGAGCAGAATCAGCAGGAGTTGCTGGCACTTAAGGATATGGGCGTGACCGTGGCTATTGATGATTTTGGCAGCGGTTTTTCTTCGCTGAATTATATTAAACGCCTACCGGTTGATGTCCTGAAAATTGACCGGAACTTCATCGTTGATATTGAAACCGACCCCAATGACAAAGCCATTGTTACCGGGATTGTGGCGTTGGCTAAAAGTCTGGGTTTGACAACGGTTGCAGAGGGTGTTGAAACCGAGGCTCAGAAGCAATTGCTGAAAGAGCTTCAGTGCGATACTTTTCAGGGATACCTGCTCAGTAGGCCAGTACCTGCCGATGAATTTGAAAAATCTTTTCTGCACTACAGTGAAACGGAAACGGTATAATCTGCTTTCCATCTTCTCAGCTTTATTTCCTACATTTGATTGTCTGTGTGATAATTGCCCCGCGTTCAGTTAGCCTGTAGCCACCTGCGTTGTCCACTAGTTCATTACTTCTTCGTCAATTAAGAAAACAGTGTTGATATGAGTCAGTTTTTTGCGATCCATCCGGATAATCCGCAGGCACGCCTGGTTCGGCAGGCGGTGGACATCATTCGCCGCGGAGGCGTAGTGGTATACCCCACAGATTCGGCTTATGCGCTGGGTTGCCATATCGGCGATAAAAAAGCACTGGATCGAATACGCCTGATTCGTAAACTGGATAAGCACCATAACTTTACGCTGGTGTGCCGGGATCTCTCTGAATTGGCGGTATACGCCAAGGTCAGCAACCAGTTGTACCGTTCAATCAAAGCGCATACACCAGGACCTTATACGTTTATTCTGGAGGCTACTGCCGAAGTACCAAGGCGGGTTATGCACCAGAAAAGGAAGACGATAGGCTTGCGAGTACCGGAAAACAGGATAGCGCTGGCGTTGCTGGAAGAATTGAACGAGCCGATCATCAGTACCACTTTGCAATTGCCAGGGGATGAGTACCCTTTAACCGATCCTTATGATATCCGCGATGTGCTGGAACGGCAGGTGGAGCTGATCATTGATGGTGGCTACTGTGGAATGGAACCCACCAGCGTGATCGATATGAGTGGCGATGAAATATCCATCCTTCGAGAGGGTATGGGCGACGTAACCGATTTTCAGTTGTGAATCTGGTCGTTCTGCCCATTAACGGTATAATGCCTCCTTTGCGAAAAAATAGCGCGTATGTCCACCGAATCTTCATCTGAACCCCATTTGCCAGTCGCTCCTGCGCATCCCGAGCAGGCAGAAATGCCTTTTGCCATGGTTTATGGGCAGGGTATTACCCAGTTGCCCAAGGATTTGTATATCCCGCCAGAAGCGCTGGAAGTGATACTGGAGGCGTTTGAAGGGCCGCTGGATTTACTGCTTTATCTGATCAAACGCCAGAACCTGAATGTGCTTGAAATCAATGTGGCGGAAATTACCAGACAGTATATGACCTACATTGAGATGATGCAGGCGATTGAGCTCGAGTTGGTGGCCGAATATTTGCTAATGGCGGCAATGCTGGCCGAGATCAAATCACGCATGCTGCTGCCTCGACAGAAAACCGTGGAAGATGAAGAAGATCCCAGAGCCGAGCTGATCCGGCGATTACAGGAATATGAACGTTTTAAACAGGCGGCGGAAGATATTGATGCCTTGCCTCGGATCGGCAGAGATGTTTTTCAGGCCTCAGCCAGTGAGCCGGACCGTACTAAAGAGCGGCCTCATCCAGAAGTGGATATGAGAGAGCTTATAGTGGCGCTGGCAGACGTGCTGAAACGGGCAGAGATGTTTGAAAGTCATCATGTGCAATTTGAGGTACTCTCCACCCGTGAGCGCATGTCGCAAGTATTGGACAGGCTTCGCGATGGCCAACAGTTCGTACCTTTTGTCAGCTTGTTTACGTTGAGCGAAGGTCGTATCGGTGTTGTTGTTACCTTTCTTGCCTTAATGGAATTGATCAAAGAGGCGCTGGTGGAAATTGTTCAAAGCGAATCTTTTGGGCCTATTCACGTCAAGGCCAGATGAACGACAGCGTTATATGACGCAAGCGCAATGATATGGTTACCTGAAGGTAAAGAGTTAAGAAGATGGATAACGATAAGTTAAAACAAATACTGGAAGGAGCGCTTCTCGCGGCAGGCAGGCCCCTGGATATCGGGCGTATGGAGATGCTGTTCGACCTTGGTGAGGCGCCCCCACGCGACCAGATCCGGGCTGTGCTTGAAGAGATAGAAGACGGCTGTAAGGGCAGAGGTTTTGAGCTTTCCAAAACCGGTAGTGGCTACCGCTTTCAGGTGCGTCAGGAGTTATCCGACTGGGTTAATCGGCTGTGGGAAGAGAAACCACAGAAATACTCTCGTGCCCTGCTGGAAACACTGGCCCTGATTGCTTACCGGCAGCCCATTACCCGGGGTGATATTGAAGAAATCCGAGGTGTTTCTGTCAGCTCTCAAATTATCAAAACGCTGCAGGAAAGAGAGTGGGTGAGAGTGGTGGGGCACCGGGACGTTCCCGGTCGTCCAGCCCTCTATGCGACAACACGTCAGTTTCTGGATTATTTCGATCTGCAAAGCCTGAATGATCTGCCGCCGCTGAGTGAAATCAAGGATATTGACGAGATTAACCCTGATATGTCGCTGCCCCTTGATGGTGGTATTGATGATCGGGTTGAGGGCGATAGTACTGCTGTGTCGTCAGGTGAGTCCGAACCAGAACTACCCGAGTCAGAGCGATCAGAGCCGGAAGATAGCTCACTCGTAGAAGAATTGCGGAGGTCGCAATTGGCCAATCTTGGTGAGACGGCTGATGACCACATTGAAGAGCGATCAGTTAATGAGTGATCACCCCGATAATTTGAATCAAACCGAAAAGCTGCAAAAAGTCATTGCGGCGGCGGGTTACGGCTCACGGCGTGAGATAGAACGCTGGATCGCTGATGGGCGCATCAGGGTGAATGGCAAAATTGCCACACTCGGAGATCGGGTTGGTGAGCAGGATGCCATTGAGGTGGATGGTCGTCGACTCCAGGGAGCTTCGACCAGACGGGATATCCGTGTGCTGCTTTACAACAAGCCGGAAGGCGAGATTTGCTCCCGCTCAGATCCTGAGGGGCGGCCAACGGTTTTTGATCATCTTCCCGCTATCAAGGGTGAGCGTTGGGTTGCGGTTGGCCGCCTGGATATCAATACCAGTGGGTTGCTGTTGTTTACCAACAACGGTGAGTTGGCAAATAAACTGATGCATCCCTCAAGTGGCATTGACCGGGAGTACTCGGTGCGTGTTTATGGTGAGGTTGATGATGACATGTTGCAGAGACTTCGTGACGGTGTATTGCTCGAGGATGGGGTGGCGAAGTTTTCCGATATTGTCCCGGGTCAGAAAAAAGGCGCAAACCGCTGGTATACCGTCGCCTTAATGGAAGGTCGCAACCGTGAAGTACGCCGCCTCTGGGAATCCCAGGCTGTCGAAGTTAACAGGTTAAAGCGGGTTAGGTTTGGCCCGATTTTTCTGCCTTCCTATACCCGGCCGGGGCAGTGGCTTGAGCTGGAGCATCAGGCTATTGCGGATCTGTGTGACCAAGCCGGTTTGCCGGCACCTAAAAAGCGCCCCATATTACCCGCTGAAAAACGCCAGCGTGAGCGTCGTGAAAATAAGCTGCGTTCCCGAGGGCGTCGTCAATAACCTTTTGATTCAAAACAGGCACTCAAACTCAATTATTGGGCGTCGAGAGACTGGCCGGTAAGTCCCTCGCTGTCCTTGCCCATCAAGTACAAGTAGGTTGGCATGATTTCACTGGCATGCTTGAGCGTGCTAGGGTCTTCTGCGGGATAGGCTTTTGCCCGCATTTGGGTTCTTGTGGCGCCCGGGTTTATGCAATTTACACGAATCTTTGATGTGCCCTCCAATTCACCTGACAGCACCTGACATAAGCCCTCGGTTGCGAATTTTGAAACGGCGTAGGCTCCCCAGAAGGGTCGGCCGGTTCGACCAACACTGGAGGAGGTGAAAATGATGGCTGCGCTATCTGATTTTTCCATTAGCGGCAGCAGTGCCTTGGTCATCAGGAACTGTGCGGTAACATTCACGTTTATTACTTTTTGCCAGTTTTCCAGCTTGTAGTTGGCAATGGGCGTGCGTTGTCCCAGTTCGCCAGCGTTGTGTAGTAGCCCATCCAGCCGGGTAAACGCCTTGGATAGGTTGTCATGCATGGCCTGATAGTCTTCTTCGGTAGCACCGTCCAGGCAGATAGGGTAGATAGCAGGTTGAGCGCCGCCAGCAGCCTCAATCTGATCGTAAACCTGTTCCAGCTTTTGCACGGTGCGACCGATCAGAATGACGGTAGCGCCGTGAGCCGCAAAAGCAAGGGCCGCTGCTTTACCTATGCCATCTCCGGCCCCGGTGACAGCAATGACTTTGCCTTTCAGTAAATCTTTCGGTGCGTGATAGTTGCGGTGATCCATACAAGTCTTCCAAAAAGTCAGCGATAGAGTGTGTGAGTTTCAGAGTAAACAGGAGTATCAAAAAATAATGTCATTTATTTCTGAAGCATGCGCTACCTGATAATGCGCTCCCCAGCTATCCGGTTGATCTTCATGAGACAGGTAGCCGTAGAGGGCGGCAATGGTTGTGGTGCCCGCATTCAGGCCTGCCTGAATGTCACGGAGGTGGTCGCCTACGTAAATGCAGTTTTCCGGTTTTGCTTTCAGTTCCGAACAGGCCAGTAGAATGGGTTCGGGGTCCGGCTTGGTACGGGAGACATGATCCGGGCAGATCACGGTTTCGGGAGGTGGTGTCAGGGGTAATCGCTTTAATATTTCCAGCGTATAGAGTTCCGGTTTGTTGGTAACGATTCCCCAGGGAATCGCATTTTCCGCCAGTCTTGTTAGCACCTCATTCATACCGGGAAACAGACAAGTCTGATCCGCTAGAGTATCCAGATAATAAGTCAGTAATTCCTGACGCAGAGGCTCGAACTCGGTATGTTCTCTGGGTAGCTTGAAGGCAAACTCAATGATTCCGGCCGACCCATTGCTGACTAGCTGGCGGACATTCGTTAATTGCAGCGGCTGTTTGTTTCTGGCGACCAGCAGGCGATTAAGCGCAGTGGCGAAGTCCGGTGCAGTGTCCAGCAGTGTGCCATCAAGGTCAAATAAAACGGCTTGTAACTCGCTCATCTTTAATCTGCCGTTAGTCATACCGGTTTGCGTGCGTAAACCATGTAGTTAACATCAATATCTGACTTGTTGAGTCTGTATTGCCGGGTCAATGGATTGTATGTCATGCCGGTTATGGCCTGTTGCTCAAGACCGCTATTGCGGATCCAGTTGCCCAACTCGGAAGGGCGAATAAATTTTTCGTATTCATGTGTGCCTCGAGGCAACATATTCAGTACGTATTCTGCGCCAATGATGGCCAGCAAGTAGGATTTCGGGTTGCGGTTAAGAGTAGAAAAAAATACATGACCACCAGGCTTCACCAGTGTGGCGCAGGCATTGATAACAGAGCTGGGATCCGGCACATGTTCAAGCATCTCCATACAGGTCACGATGTCAAAAGTCTCGGTTTGTTCGGCCGCCAGTTGCTCGGCCGTACAGCGCCTGTAGGTGACTTCAATGCCGGTTTCAAGGCTGTGAAGCTGTGCGACCGAAAGTGGAGCCTCGCCCATATCAATGCCAGTGACAACAGCGCCACGATGTGCCAGTGATTCGGTTAAAATGCCGCCTCCGCAACCGATATCCAATACCTTGCAGTCTGCTACCGGGGCGAGTTTATCAATCCAGTTGGCACGCAATGGGTTGATTTCATGCAGAGGCTTGAATTCACTTTCCGGGTCCCACCAGCGACTGGCAAGGGCCTCGAATTTAGCGACTTCGCTGCGATCGACATTTGCAGTATTATTTTCAGACATATTGGGCTCAGTAGTATCTCAGGCAGCGCTGCTTATTTTTTGCTGCCATTGTTTGGTTTTGATGGTAATTTCCTGTTGGTGCAGTGTTTGTAACTGCCCGTTTTTCAGCAAGGGTTTTCCTTCGACCCATACATGACGGACATGTTGCGCCTGCTCTGTATAAACCAGTTGCGAGAGTGGATTATACAGCGGCTGATTGGGGATTGCTGATAGGTCTACTGCAATCAGGTCGGCCAATTTGCCCACTCCAATGGAGCCAATCCGGTCCGACAGTCCCAGCGCTTTGGCGCCATTGATCGTCGCCATTGCCAGTGCCTGATGGGCTGTAATTGCCGTTGCATCCCCGGCGACAGCCTTCCCCAGTAGTGCCGCGAGCCGTATTTCCGGGAAAAGGCTCAGTGAGTTGTTGCTGGCGGCACTGTCTGTTCCCAGGGCGACATTAATACCATTCGCCATCAGTTTGCTGACGGGGCAAAAGCCGCTGGCCAGTTTCAGATTGGAAGAAGGGCAGTGAATCACCTGCACGTTATAGTGACTCAGCGTCTCAATATCATCATCATTCACCTGAGTCATATGCACACACTGTGTCAGCGGCGACAGAAAGCCAAGTTCTTTGAGGTTCTGTAGTGGTCTTTTACCTGTTGCGTGTAAACACTGCTGTACTTCCAGGGCGGTTTCGTGAAGATGAATTTGAACACAGGTATCGAGCTCTTCGGACCACATGGCAATTTTCTTCAGCACTGAATCATCAACGGTGTAGGGCGCATGAGGTCCGAAGGCAATATTGATCCGGCTGTGATCCTTGTATGCATCTCTGAGTGCAAGCCCTTTATGAAGATACTCGTCTGCATTTCTGGCCCAGGCCGTGGGAAAGTTGATGATCGGGAAGGCTACCTGAGCGCGCAGTCCCGACCTCGAAGACACCTCAGCGACCTGATCCGGGAAAAAATACATATCCGAGAAACAGGTGGTTCCGCTCGCGATCATTTCTGCTATTGCCAGTTCGGTGCCGTCCCGAACAAAATTTTCACTGACCCATCTCGATTCAGTCGGCCAGATATGATCTTCCAGCCAGGATTGAAGTGGCTGGTCGTCGGCAAAGCCTCGGAGTAATGACATGGCGGCGTGACCATGTGTGTTGACCAACCCAGGAGTGAGAACCTGGCCAGGGAGTTTCACATGTTGTTCGGGCACGTATTTGCGAAGTGCTTCAGAATCGGGCAGCAGGGCAACGATTGATCCTTCGTGAACAACCACAGAACATTCCTCAAGGACCTTGCCAGCGGGCTCCACCGGAATAATCCACTGTGGGCTAATCATTAAATCAACAGGCTGCGGCACCAGCTCTACTCCATTTTTGCAAAGGCATCAGTATACCCGACAGGGAGGGCGTGTTTATATCGTTAAAAGGCCGTTTTTAAGGCTAAAATAGGCCGTCCAGTTAAAGTATCTATGTTACAATCCGGCGCTTGTGTTTGTGCTGACAATATGGTCGTGGCTGCGTATAAGTTCGCTAGCGAGTAAAGGGCTTGTCAGTTCGGCAAAACAGTATTTTGGGATAATCAAGAGGTTCTTAAAACGACCTCGATTTAAGGGGAAGCCGCATTACTATGGGTGAGATCGCAAGAGAAGTATTACCCGTCAATATCGAAGACGAACTACGCCAGTCCTATCTCGATTATGCGATGAGTGTCATTGTCGGAAGGGCACTACCGGATGTGCGTGATGGTTTGAAGCCTGTGCATCGGCGGGTACTGTTTGCCATGAGCGTTCTCAATAACGACTGGAACAAGCCTTATAAAAAATCGGCACGCGTGGTGGGTGATGTCATTGGTAAATATCATCCGCATGGTGATTCGGCGGTATATGACACTATTGTTAGAATGGCGCAGCCGTTCTCTCTGCGTTACATGCTGGTAGACGGGCAGGGCAACTTTGGTTCGGTTGATGGCGATTCTGCAGCGGCCATGCGTTATACCGAAATTCGCATGAAAAAGATCTCCCATTCACTGCTGGCAGATCTTGATAAGGAAACGGTTGACTTCGTTCCGAATTATGATGGTACAGAGCAGATTCCCGAAGTTTTGCCTACCCGTGTGCCCAACTTGCTGGTTAACGGGTCTTCCGGTATTGCGGTGGGGATGGCAACCAACATTCCACCGCACAACCTGACAGAAGTGGTCAGTGGCTGCCTGGCGCTGATCGACAACGAAGACATAACCATCGATGAGTTGATGGAATTTATTCCCGGTCCCGACTTTCCGACAGCGGCGATTATCAATGGCAAGGCGGGTATTTTGCAGGCCTATCGTACCGGCCGGGGACGAATATATGTCCGCGCCAAGGCGGATGTGGAAGTTAATGAAAAAACCGGCCGCGAAACAATTATCATCACTGAAATTCCCTACCAGCTTAACAAAGCGAGGCTGATTGAGCGTATAGCAGAACTGGTCAAAGAGAAAAAAATTGAAGGTATTTCCGAGCTGCGTGATGAGTCCGACAAAGACGGGTTGCGGATTGTTATTGAGCTCAAGCGTGGCGAGGTGGGCGAAGTCCTGCTCAACAACCTTTACGCGCAAACACAGCTACAGAATGTTTTTGGTATTAATATTGTCGCTCTGGTAGATGGTCAGCCGCGCACTCTTAACCTCAAGGAAATGTTGCAGGCCTTTGTACGCCACCGCCGTGAAGTGGTCACTCGCCGCACAGTTTATCTGTTGCGCAAGGCCCGCGAGCGTGGTCATGTGCTTGAGGGGCTGGCTGTTGCCATTGCCAATATTGATCAGGTAATCGAACTGATCAAGGCTTCGCCAACGCCTGCAGAGGCAAAAGAACGCCTGATTAAGGAAGGTTGGGCTGCCAGCAGTATTACCCAGTTTCTTGATCGGGCAGGCAGTGATGCCTGCCGACCTGAGGGGCTGGAACCTCACTTTGGGATGCGAGATGGCAAATACTATCTGTCGCCGGCTCAGGCCCAGGCAATTCTCGAGTTGCGTCTGCATCGACTGACAGGAATGGAGCATGACAAGCTGCTGGCCGAGTATCAGGAGAAACTGCTTGAAATCTCCGAATATCTGGAAATTCTGGGTGATGCCAGTCGTTTGATGAGTGTTATCAGGGAAGAGCTGGCAGCTATCGTCGAAGAGTTTGGCGATGAGAGACGCACGCAGATAGTTGAATCCCAGCATGACTTGACAATTGAAGACCTGATTACGGAAGAAGACCGGGTGGTGACGATTTCTCATGGTGGGTATGCGAAAACCCAACCGCTGTCGGACTACCAGGCTCAACGGCGCGGTGGTATGGGTAAATCGGCCACCTCAGTGAAAGACGAAGATTTTGTTGAGCACTTACTGGTTGCCAGCACGCACGCCACGATTTTGTGTTTTACCAATATGGGTAAGGTTTACTGGCTGAAGGTCTATCAGATACCCGTTGCCGGTCGCAATTCCCGCGGTCGCCCCATGGTGAATTTGTTGCCACTGGAGGAAGGCGAGCGGGTCAGTTCTATTTTGCCAGTGGATAAATATGATGCGGATAAGTTTGTCCTGATGGCCACCGCGAATGGCACGGTCAAGAAAACCGCACTTGAACAGTATTCACGGCCGCGCAGTGTTGGTCTTCGCGCTGTTGATCTGGTTGATGGTGATCAATTGGTTGGTACGGCCATCACTGATGGCGGTTGTGACATTATGCTGCTCAGTAGCGAGGGCAAGGCAGTGCGCTTTGCCGAATCGGATGTGCGTGCGATGGGGCGTGTTTCAAAAGGTGTGCGAGGTATGCGCCTGCCTGTCGGCCACCGGGTTATTTCCATGATCATTCCGGCGGAAAATGGCTACGCATTGACGGTTAGCGAAAATGGTTATGGCAAGCGTACCGCGTTAACCGAATACCCGACCAAGGGCCGTGGCGGCAAGGGCATGATCGCTATCCAGGCCAGTGAAAGGAATGGCTCGCTGGTGGGGGCCACCCAATTGTTTGAAGGCGATGAGGTGATGCTGATCTCGGATCAGGGCACCATGGTGCGGACCCGGGGCGACGAAATATCACTGCTTGGTCGTAACACTCAGGGCGTTCGGGTGATCCGCCTGAAAGAGGATGAAACCTTGGTTGGGCTGGCCAGAGTTGCCGAGCAGGAAGCTGCAGAACCGGGTGAGCAAGCCGATGACGAAGTCTCAACTGACTAACTCTTGACAGGTAAAATATGGCAGATAACCGAGAACTCGGCCAACTTAGAGAAAAAATCGATAATATCGATGAGCAACTGCTCAACCTGATCAGTGATCGTGCCAGATGTGCACAGCAGGTTGCCGAGGTTAAAAAAAGTAGCGGGGATACCACCTACTACAGGCCTGAGCGCGAGGCCCAGGTGTTGCGCCATATCATGGAGCAGAATAAGGGTCCGCTGGGCAACGAAGAAATGGCACGATTATTTCGGGAGATCATGTCTGCCTGTCTGGCGCTTGAAGAGCCGGTAAAAGTAGCCTACCTGGGGCCTGAAGGCACCTTTACCCAGGAGGCGGCATTGAAACATTTTGGCCACTCTGCTGTTACAGTGCCTATGAATGCTATTGACGAGGTATTTCGTGAAGTTGCAGCGGGTGCTGCAAATTACGGGGTGGTACCGATAGAAAACTCGACAGAGGGTGTAGTGAATCACACTCTGGATAATTTTCAGGAATCCTCGTTAAAAATCTGTGGTGAAGTTGAGCTGCGTATTCACCATCACCTTATGATTGGTGCGAATACCAAAAAGGACCACATTACCCGGGTGTATTCTCATGCGCAGTCACTGGCTCAGTGCCGCAAGTGGCTGGACTCCCACTATTCAAATGTAGAGCGTGTGGCTGTGAGCAGCAATGCCGAAGCTGCGCGCAGGGTGAAAGGGGAATGGAATTCAGCAGCCATTGCCGGTGACATGGCTGCTGAACTTTATGACCTGGAAAAGCTGGCCAGCAGGATTGAAGACCGGCCGGATAATTCCACCCGCTTTCTGATTATAGGTAATCAGGACACACCTCCCAGTGGCAAGGATAAGAGCTCGATTGTGGTATCCATGCGAAATGAACCGGGAGCGTTACACGAATTGCTGGAACCCTTTCATCGAGCTCAGATCGATTTGACGCGTGTTGAAACCCGTCCCTCCCGAATGGGAAAGTGGTCTTATGTTTTCTTTATTGATTTTGAGGGCCATAGCGAAGATGAGAAAATCGCTTCATTACTCAAAGAGTTGCGCCCCAAGGTGGCGGAATTGAAATTGCTGGGCTCTTACCCGAAAGCAGTCCTTTAAATTTTTAGCTGAGAGACTCCATGTCGACAGAAACCTCCGCGCAGGTAACGGCTCTGGCCAAGCCTGGCGTTCAAAAATTGCACCCCTATCAGGCAGGCAAGCCCATTGAAGAGCTCGAAAGAGAGCTTGGTATCAAGGGAGCTGTAAAGCTGGCAAGCAATGAAAACCCGCTGGGAATAAGCCCTGTTGCACGGCAGGCAGTAGAGAAAGAGCTGGTTAATGGCGCACGCTACCCTGATGGTAATGGCTATTATTTAAAACGTCGTCTGGCCGAAAAGCTGTTGGTAAGTGAGGCTCAACTAACACTCGGAAATGGCTCCAACGATATCCTTGAGCTGGTTGCACGTGCCTTTCTGACACCGGAGCACAACGCTGTTATCTCACAGCATGCTTTTATTGTTTACAAACTGGCAGTGACTGAGCAGCAGTCCGAGCTGCGAGAGGTTCCAGCGGTAGACTGGGGACATGATCTGTTGGCCATGGCTACTGCTGTTGACGAAAATACCCGGGTTATGTATATCGCTAACCCCAACAATCCGACGGGAACCTGGTCTGGATTGGCTGAAATTGAACAATTGCTTGATACCGTACCGGATACCGTAATTGTGGTGGTGGACGAGGCCTATTTTGAATATGTTGACAAAATGGATTACCAGTCGGCCCTGACGTTACTGCCCGATCATCCGAATCTGATTGTGACCCGTACCTTTTCCAAAGCTTATGGCCTGGCGGCGCTGCGTGCAGGTTACGCGGTTTCACACCCCGCGGTGGCCAATCTTCTGAACCGTTTGCGGCAGCCCTTTAACGTAAATAGCCTGGCGCTGGCAGCGGCAGAAGCGGTTCTGGACGATGAGCAATATCTGAAAAAAAGTGTTGAAGTCAATCATCAGGGTTACGCGCAGTTGTCTGCCGGTTTTGATGGTTTGGGCTTGCACTATATTCCTTCAGCAGGCAATTTTATTGCAGTAGAAATTGAAAACGCTGCAGAGGTGTACCAATTGCTACTTAAAGAGGGCGTTATTGTCAGACCTGTTGATATTTATGGTATGCCGGGTCATTTGCGGATTTCCATAGGCCTTTTTGAAGAAAACCGACGTTGCCTGGACGCCATGGCGCGCGTGTTGTCCAGGGGAGGGCAGCACTAATGGGGCGGCAGTTGGACAATATACCGCCGGGCAAGGATTCAGTGGTTGTTAATAAACTGCTGGTGATAGGTATTGGGCTGATTGCGGGTAGCATGGCAAGGGCTGCCAGAGAGCGGGGGCTGTGCACTCAGGTGCTCGGTGTTTCTCGTCGTCGCCAGACGCTGGATAAAGCATTGGCAGCAGGTGTTGTCGATGTGGTGTTTGAGGACCTCGGCGAAGCGGTTGCCGAGCTTGGAGCCGGAGATATGGTTGTTATCGGCGTGCCGCCCTTAACCGTACCGGCTATTGTCAGACAGTTGCAGCCATTGCTCGACCCCGCTGTCACCATTACCGATGTTGCCAGTGTGAAAGGTGATGTCGTGAAGGCCGTTGTAGATGTCTACGGTGAAATTCCGGCCCAGTTTGTTCCCGGTCATCCTATTGCTGGCTCTGAAAAAAGTGGTGTTGATGCCGTTAATCCCAATCTGTTTGAAGATCATCGGATTATCCTGACTCCCCTTGCGGAAACGGGCAAAGAACATCTCCAGGTTGTTGAAAATTTCTGGCTCGGACTGGGGGCATCCATCACAAAGATGTCTGTTGAAGAGCATGATGAAGTGCTGGCCGCGACCAGTCATTTGCCACACCTGCTGGCATTTTCTCTGGTAGACACCCTGGCTTCAATGAAAGAGAATCGCGAAATTTTTCGTTACGCAGCAGGTGGATTCAGGGATTTCACCCGGATTGCCGCCAGCGACCCGGTAATGTGGCACGATATCGTAATGGCCAATAGTAGTGCGCTGCTGAAGGTTATGGAAAGTTTGTCCGGCAGTATGGAAGCGCTTCAGAGCGCGATTAAAAACGGGGACAGCGATTACATTATGGGTGTCTTTACCCGGGCAAGTGAAGCGCGTAAACACTTCTCCGTAATGCTCGAAAATAAAAGTTATCTGGAAACTGAAACTGGCAAAATGACTGATTATTGTGTATCCCCTGGCGGCAGTGTAAACGGCAGCATTCGTGTTCCCGGAGATAAATCCATTTCGCATCGTTCGATAATGCTTGGTTCTCTGGCAAAGGGTGTGACCGAGGTCAATGGTTTTCTGGAAGGTGAGGATAGTCTGGCAACCTTGCAGGCATTCCGTGACATGGGCGTTGTGATAGAGGGCCCGCTTGATGGCAGGGTGGTGATTCACGGGGTCGGCCTGAACGGGTTGCAGGCACCGGCTAATCCTCTTTATCTCGGCAATTCGGGCACATCCATGCGACTGCTCAGTGGCCTGATGGCTGGGCAAAAATTTGATGTAGAACTGACAGGTGATGAATCATTGTCTGGTCGGCCTATGGCGCGCGTTGCCAGCCCTCTGCGTGAGATGGGTGCCGTTATCGAAACGCAGGAAGGCGGCAGGCCCCCGCTCAGGATCAAAGGTGGGCAAGTATTAAAAGGGATTGATTACCACCTCCCCATGGCCAGTGCTCAGGTGAAGTCCTGTGTTTTACTTGCCGGATTGTATGCAGAAGGCACTACCCGTACCACAGAGCCTGCTCCGACACGCGATCATACTGAGCGAATGCTTGCTGGATTCGGTTATCAGGTAGAGCGCGAAGGTGCGTCAGCCAGTCTCTGTGGCGGCGGTGAAATGATGGCAACCAAGATAGATGTGCCCGCTGATATTTCTTCCGCGACCTTTTTTATGGTTGCCGCAGCAATTGCACCGGATTCTGATATCACGTTGACGCACGTGGGTATTAATCCGACCCGCATCGGGGTGATCAACATTCTGCAAATGATGGGGGCCGATATTCAGCTTCATCATATTCGTGAAGTAGGTGGCGAGCCAGTAGCGGACATTCGAGTACGTTATGCACCATTGCATGGTATTGATATACCCGAAGATCAGGTGCCATTGGCGATCGACGAATTTCCCGCCCTGTTTATTGCAGCGGCTTGCGCCGAAGGGCGCACGGTTTTGACGGGTGCCGAGGAGCTGCGGGTTAAAGAAAGTGACCGTATTCAGGCAATGGCTGACGGCCTGACGATTCTGGGTGTTCACGCCGAGCCGACAGCGGATGGCATTGTTATTGATGGCGGACCGCTGGGCGGCGGCAGTGTTGAAAGCTGTGATGACCACCGCATCGCCATGTCCTTTGCCATAGCTGGCCTGAGGGCTGAGGGGCCAATCAGAATCAGAAATTGTCACAATGTGGCAACATCATTTCCCGGATTTGTTGAGCTTGCTCGAAAAGCGGGTTTGCGGTTGCACGAGGAACAAGGCTGATGAAAGTGGTAACGCCAGTGCCAGTGATTGCCATTGATGGGCCCAGTGGGTCTGGAAAAGGTACGATCAGCCAAATGCTTGCGGCCAGGCTTGGTTACCATTATCTGGACAGTGGCGCCCTGTACAGGTTGTTGTCTGTTGCCGCGAAACGGCATGGCGTTTCACTGGATAATCGCGACAGCCTGTCGGTATTGGCTGCCCATATGGACATCAGTTTCCGAACAAATGAAGATGGCAGTCTAGCAAAAGTATTACTGGAAGGTGAAAACGTTTCCAGCTTGATACGTTCGGAAGGTGTTGGATCTGATGCATCCCTGGTGGCAGCTTATCCGGAGGTTCGCTCTGCGTTGCTGGAACGGCAAAAAGCATTTGCCAGGCCTCCCGGTCTGGTTGCCGACGGGCGAGATATGGGTACGGTTGTATTCCCGGATGCTACTCATAAGATCTTCCTCACAGCCAGCGCTGAAGAACGGGCCGAGAGGCGCTATAAGCAGTTGATTGATAAGGGAGAAAGTGTTAGCCTTGCCGCCCTCGTGGAACAGGTCAGAGCGAGAGATGAGCGGGATTCCACTCGCCAGGTTTCTCCGTTGATTCCGGCTGATGATGCAATTGTGCTGGACAGTTCTGATCTTTCCATTGATGAGGTATTTGAAAAAGTGCTCGAAATAGTGGCTTGAAATTTTAACATTGCCTGAATCAGGCGTTTGCTTAAAAAGCCCTTTGAGTTGTGAACGGAAGGCTGTCGGGCGTTAGCCAGAAATACGCCAGTCAGTCTTAATATGAATAGCCCACGTTACTGGCAGCGTGGTTAAGAGTCGGGGCTGAGGCTTTTACGGTGATGCTGAGGACTCGTTTTTACAGGTAATAATCCAATGAGCGAAAGTTTCGCAGATCTATTTGAAGAAAGTTTAAAAAGCGTTGAAATGACCCCCGGTGCGATCGTAACCGGTGTGGTAATTGATATTGATAAAGACTGGGTAACGGTTCATGCCGGGCTTAAATCCGAAGGTGTGATTCCCGTTAACCAGTTTTTGGATGCCAATGGCGAACTGAGCCTGCAGCCGGGTGACGAAGTTCAGGTTGCCCTGGAGTCGGTTGAAGACGGATTTGGTGCCACCCGCCTGTCTCGCGAGAAAGCGCGTCGTGCAGAATCCTGGATTGAGCTGGAAACTGCCCATAATGAAGATAAAGTGGTCACGGGTGTTATTAGCGGCAAAGTGAAAGGCGGCTTCACTGTTGATCTGAACGGTCTGCGTGCATTCCTGCCCGGTTCACTGGTTGATGTGCGTCCAATACGTGACACGGCACACCTCGAAGACAAACCACTTGAATTCAAAGTGATTAAGCTGGATCAAAAACGCAATAATCTTGTTGTTTCCCGCCGCGCGGTGATGGAACAGTCCAATAGTGCCGAGCGCGAAGAGCTACTGGCTAATCTGGATGAAGGTGTGGAGCTGAAAGGTATTGTCAAGAACCTGACAGATTACGGTGCCTTCGTTGATCTGGGCGGAATCGATGGCCTGCTGCATATTACCGATATGTCATGGAAGCGTATCAAGCATCCGAGTGAAATTGTAAATGTCGGTGATGAAATTGACGTTAAAGTGTTGAAATTCGATAGAGAGCGCAATCGTGTATCTCTGGGCATGAAGCAGACCGGCGAAGACCCCTGGGGCGATATTACCAATCGTTATCCGGAAGGGGCACGTGTAAAAGCCAAAGTGACCAACTTGACCGACTATGGTTGTTTTGCCGAGCTGGAAGATGGTGTTGAAGGTCTGGTGCATGTTTCAGAAATGGATTGGACTAACAAGAATATCCATCCGTCCAAGGTTGTTCAGCTTGGTGACGAAGTAGAAGTGATGATTCTCGATATTGATCAGGAACGTCGCCGTATTTCTCTGGGTATCAAGCAGTGCCATACCAACCCGTGGGATGATTTTGCAGCCAAGCACAATAAAGGCGACAAGATCTCCGGCAGCATCAAGTCAATTACCGATTTTGGTATTTTCATTGGTCTTGATGGCGGTATTGATGGTTTGGTTCATATGTCTGATATTTCCTGGAATGAGGCAGGTGAAGAAGCTGTTCATGAATTCAAGAAAGGCGACGAAGTTGAAACCGTTATCTTGGCAGTCGATTCAGAGAGAGAACGTATTTCTCTCGGTATCAAACAATTGGCAGATGACCCTGTATCCAGCTTCCTTTCGGCTAATGATCGCGGCTCTATTGTTACCGGCACTGTGAAAGAAGTTGATGCGAAAGCTGCGGTTATCACGCTTGCTGAAGATGTTGAAGGACAACTGAAAGCATCTGAGCTTTCGAGGGATCGTGTTGAAGATGCGCGCAACGTCCTCAGTGTTGGCGATGAAGTGGAAGCGAAAATCGTCAATATTGATCGCAAAAATCGTGTGATTAATCTTTCTGTTAAAGCAAAAGACTTTGATGAAGAGAAAGACGCCATTCGCGAGCATCAGAAGTCTGAAACAGAGAATGCTGCTCCAGCGACAATTGGTGATCTGATTAAAGCGCAAATGGAAAGCAAAGACTGAAGTCTGGTAAACGTCGGGGCAGCTGTGCTGCCCCGGCTTCAGAATTAAGGCAGAATAATAATATGACCAAGTCCGAATTAATTGAACGTCTGGTGACGAAGCAGGAGCAACTGCCTCCACGCGATGTAGAACTGGCGGTGAAGATGGTGCTTGAAAAAATGACTCATTCGCTGGTGAATAATTCGCGGATTGAAATCCGGGGCTTTGGCAGTTTTTCCCTGCATTTTCGTGCACCCAGGATTGGTCGTAACCCGAAAACCGGTGCTTCTGTCGAGTTGTCAGGTAAATATGTTCCCTACTTCAAGCCGGGCAAGGATCTACGGGATCGGGTCAACTTGAGCCTGAATAGCGAAAGCTAATCTGTCCGGCTTTGGTTACAATGAAAGGCAAGATGAAAATCTTGCTTTTTTTTTGGATTTTTTTTGTAGACTATCCATATGAAATCTTGGCCGGGTGAAGGGTGATGGGAAAACTGAAGCTGTTGTGGTGGATTGTAATCGGTGTTATGGCTATTGTAATTGGGGTTTGGGTCGTGGTGGACAACCCTGAGCCTGTCATGGTTCGGCTGGCAGGATTTAAGCTGCAGGAACTGCCCACAGGATTATGGATACTGTTGGCCTTTACGGTCGGTTGTCTGTTTGGCTTACTCTGTGGCTGGCCACAGCTTCTGAGGCAAAAGAAGCAGTTGAACAGTCTTCGGCGGCAATTGCGCAAAGCGGGCCTGTAGCGCGAGCGGTTTCCGACACAGTTTTTCTGAAAGGCAGATCTATGGAGATACTCTATCTTCTGGCAGCTTTAGTAGCGCTGGCTTTGGCCTGGTATCTGGGGCGTCGTAGCTGCAAAGATCATCAGCAGTCAGGTTTACCTGCCAACTATGCTGCGGGTATCAATCTTGCGATAGACCAGCAACCGGACGAAGCACTGGAAACATTTATCAGCTCGGTCGGCGTCAATGCAGATACGCTGGAAACACATTTTGCCATCGGCCAGTTAATGCGACAGCGAGGTGAGGTTGAGCGGGCAATTAAAGTTCACCAGAATCTGCTTTCCAGAACGGTACTGACTCAACAGCAACTGCAGCAGGCTCAATTGGAGCTGGCGAAGGATTTTCTGAAAGCAGGTTTACTGGACAGGGCAGAACGACTGTTACTGGAACTGGTTGAGAGTGACGGGCACTTTAGTTATGAAGCTGCCAGGCATCTCATGGAGCTTTATCAGGACGAGCATGAGTGGGAGAAGGCTATCAGGGCTGCCAGTTATTGCCGTCAGGGACTTTTTCCTGCCAGCCGGGACCGGCTTTCTGTGGAGCTTTGCCAGTTTTATTGTGAACAGGCATTTGAAGCCATGGGTAGGCAGGATTGGGATAAAGCGGTTATACCGCTAAAACAGGCAAAAAAAATCAGACGAAATTCTGTGAGAGTCAGCTTGCTTACTGGCAAGCTGTCCGAAAAAGGTGGCCGTTATGCCGAGGCGATTGAACACTACGCCCGAATTCCTGATCAGGATAGGGCCATGCTGCCGGAGGCTCTGGATTCTTTGGCCCGGTGTTACGAGCAACTCGACAGGCAAGCTGATTTTGTCGAGTTGTTGGGGGACTGGCTGATCAGGTTTCGTGACCCTCGTGTTTTGAGCTATCTGGCCCCGAGGGCATCTGCCGATTTTCAAGTCGATTTCAAGGAAATGATAGCCGACTTTCTTGAGCAGTGCCCCTCCGCAATGGGCATCCGGGCTCTGTTGGATATTGATGCCAAAACGGACGACACGGATAATGATACTTACCGCCGCCTGCAGGAGCAGTTGAAAATGATCAAGTCCGCTGTCGACAAACTGATAGAAGAGACGCCAGGGTATCACTGCGACAAATGCGGATTCACTGGTGAGCAGCTTCACTGGTTGTGTCCCCAGTGCAGAAGCTGGGAGACGGTGAAACCGACACAGGCATTTTAGGTTATTTTGCTGGTTGAGCAGGGACCGGATGGTTTCAGAATGTAGCTTTTCGGTGCGGTTGGCGGTCTTCGATCGATGAATATTTTTAGAAAATCATAAAGAGAAACTCAATGCACAAGATATCAGTGGGCGAAAGCCGTGTCATTGTCGCCCTGGATTATTCATCCAGTAGAGAGGCGGAAGCGTTTGTGGACAGTGTTAGTCCCGATACCTGCAAATTAAAGGTGGGTAAGGAGCTTTTTACCCTGGCTGGGCCTGCTTTTGTCGATAGATTGGTCAAGCGCGGGTTTGATGTTTTTCTGGATCTTAAATTTCATGATATTCCCAATACGGTTGCCATGGCGGTTGCCGCCGCTGCAGATCTTGGTGTGTGGATGACAGACCTACATGCCTCGGGGGGGCGCAGAATGATGGAGGCCTCAAGAGAGGTTCTGGCCCAGCGTAACAGTGATATGTTACTGATCGCGGTGACAGTGCTGACAAGCATGCAACAAAGTGACTTGCAGGAGCTGGGTATAGCGGCTTCGCCAGAAGAGCAGGTCATACGCCTGGCTTCTTTGGCAAAGAGTGCCGGAATGGACGGGGTCGTCTCTTCTGCTATGGAAGCCAGTAGCCTCAGGCATCAATTTGGTCAGGACTTTACACTGGTGACTCCGGGTATCCGCCCCCTCTCTGCACAGGCTGACGATCAGAGAAGGGTCGTGACCCCAGCAGAAGCTATTTCCAATGGCAGTAGTTATCTGGTCATCGGTAGACCGATTACTCGTTCTGACAATCCGCTTGAATCACTGCTTGCTATCAATCGCGAAATTCAGCAAGATTAGTCTCACGGTACATGGAGTACCGTTATTTAACATGGAGTGCCTTTGGCACAAGGAGTCAGTTATGACAATGCTAAAATTCTTTAGTAAACCACCTCTGTTTATTCTTCTCGGCGCTTTATTGGCCTGCCAGCTACCAGCTGTCGCGGATACGTCAGGCGTATCCAGTTCCATTTCTAAAGCTGTACAAGCAGCCACCGTGAACATTAACAGTGCGAGTGCTGAGGAGCTGGCCGATACCCTCATCGGGGTAGGCCTGAAACGTGCGGAGGCTATTGTGGCTTACCGAAATACAAATGGTTCCTTTACTTCTGTGGATCAACTGCTGGAAATAAAAGGTATTGGTGAAAAATTGTTGTCAAAAAATCGACATCTGATCGCACTCAAGTAATGCTTTTATATAACTCAGCTTGCCCGCAAGGGCGTCATATGGAAGGCCAGTCACTGACTGGCCTTCTGTGTGTGCCTTTAGTTAAATAGCCTGGTTTAATCAGAAGATAAGCAGAAGCAGGCGTTGAACAGGTATTACTGGAGTGACAGCCCCTCTTCCTGCCAGCGCAGCATACCTCCAGCCACATTCGCCACCCGTTCAAAACCGGCATTTTGTAGTATGCCTACGGCAAGTGCCGAGCGGCGCCCGGATCGACAAAGAGTGACTACCGGTTTTTCTGAAGGTATTTCAGAAATTCTGTCGCGCAAACTGTCCAGAGGAATGAGCTGTGAGCCGACAATAGTACCGTGATCAACGGCAATTTCCTGTTCGTTACGAACATCCAGAATATGCACGGCTTGGCGATTGCGAGCGACCCAGTCCGGCGATATTTCGGAAAACCCTGCAAATGTATTCGTGACCGGAGCCCAGTCAGGTTCAGCAGGTATTTCGCCATTTTCGGGCATTCCACAGCGCATGTTGGCTGGCAGAGCGACAGCCAGATGTTTTGGGTGTGGTAACTGCATGGCGGACATGTAGCCGACAAAGTCATCTTCATTCGCCGAACCGCCCAGGCGGGGATTGTACTGTTTTTCTTCGGCAACGGTACTTGAGGTTCTACCCGCGTAATCGTGACCAGGATAAACGGCACAATCATCTGGCAGGGTGAATATCTGCTCTTTTATGGAGTGATATAACCGGTGTGGGCTACCTTGCTGGAAGTCCGATCGGCCGCAGCCCCGGATAAGCAGAGCGTCGCCGGTAAAAACCATCGTTTGGTCTTCGGTTACAAAGCTGATACAGCCATCTGTGTGTCCGGGGGTTGCTCTGGCTGACAGGCTGCAATGCCCAAACCGAATTTTGTCGCCGTGGATGAGTGCTGTATCGGTGTTCTCGGCACCAATAACTTTAGCGCAGGCAATTTTGCAACCAGTGTGGTGTCGCATTAACCAGGATCCCGTCACGTGGTCTGCATGACAGTGAGTGTCTAGGGTATAGAGCAGTTTTAGGTCAAGCTCATGTATAAGTGCGGTATCTCGTCGGGATTGCTCATAAACCGGGTCGATAATAACGGCTTCGCGCGTAGTTTCATCGGCCAGAAGATAGGTATAAGTTGATGAAGTCTGATCAAAGAGTTGTCTGAATATCATGACTTTTCCTTCGTGTTAAGAGCACTTTGCTTCGGTCAGTATAGGCCGATAATAAAAGATGATGAAGAAGACCTCTGACTTGGCGGTTAACCCGCTTCAAGATGTTGCGTAATGCAGCGCTTCAGATAGCTTTTTGCCCCTTTCGCCTGGGCAAATATCTCGTGGGCTTTATAAAACTCGAGAACGCGTATATTCGAGATTTTCGGTTCGATAAAAATGTCCGGTGAAGAAGTCTTCAGTTTCTCCCGAATGATACTTTTTTGCATGATCTGGAAAGTATTAAAAACGGCTTCCGATAGCGATGGAATTTCCCCGACCGTAGCAGAGCGCTGGCCCAGTACGTCCACAGCGATGGTTAAATCACAGCTTTCAGGCAATAAATCGAAAGGAACCGGGTTAACTGCGCCGCCATCGATTAACACCCGTTCCCCAAGCGTGATCGGTTCGAATAGGCCGGGCATTGACATGCTGGCCCGGATTGCCGGAATTAATGCCCCTCTGGACTGTACCACCTGTTTCCGGCTCCAGAAATCGGTAGCGACAATTTTCAGGGGAATATTCAGTTCCGAAAAGGTCTTCGCGGGTACTGATGAAAACAGATAATTGAGCAGGTTTTCCACTCGGACCAATCCCTTTCCCCGGAACTGCGGTTTAACAAAGTCCATCCATTTGAAGATGTGTTTACGGGTGACAAGGTGTTTCAGGCTTTCATTTTCCTTCAGGCTGAACTCAAGAAATATCTCCCGTAATTCGGCTGCAGTTTTTCCACCGCAGTACATCGCGCCAATGAGTGCGCCAATACTGGTGCCGGTTACATAGCTGGGCCTCAAGCCAAGTTCTTCCAGTGCTTCAAGCATAAGGACATGGCTCACCCCTTTGGCTCCGCCACCGCCCAGCGCCAGACCGATTTTGTGCATACACCATCCTCTTGATTCAAAACCAAGTGTAATGCTGGAAATGGGCAAATAGAACCGGTATTAGACGGAAAAAAGAGTATTGCTCGAGTTGATTTTGTCCGGTAGTTAGGGTTTATTGCTGTTTGATTCCATGAGTGATCGAGATGTCATCCGCTTCAAACAAAATTAAATTAGATGCCAGTTGGCTGGCAGTGCTGGGCGAGGAGTTTGAAAAACCCTACATGCAGCAGTTAAAGGCATTTATCAAGGCTGAAAAAGCCGCAGGTAAGGTGATTTACCCTGCGGCATCTAACTGGTTTGCCGCTTTTGACCAGACACCGTTTGACCGGGTAAAGGTTGTGATATTGGGGCAGGACCCTTATCACGGGCCAGGTCAGGCGCATGGCTTGTGTTTTTCTGTATTAGCGGGTGTTACTGTACCCCCGTCATTGCGGAATATGTATCAGGAGTTGCAGTCTGACACAGGGTTTATCCCTCCCGGGCATGGTTGCCTCAGCCACTGGGCAGAGCAGGGCGTTTTGTTGTTGAACGCAACATTGACGGTAGAACAGGCCAACGCAGGCGCCCATCAGGGCAAAGGTTGGGAGCAATTTACCGACAGGGCCATCCAGGCATTGAATTCAAAACGTGAAAGACTGGTGTTTCTGCTGTGGGGAAGTTATGCCCAAAAGAAGGGCGCCTTTATTGATGTTGACCGGCATTTGGTGCTGAAAGCACCGCACCCTTCGCCGTTGTCTGCCCATCGTGGCTTTTTGGGGTGCAAGCACTTTTCCAAAGCAAACCGGTATTTGCAGGAAACGGGTCAGGTGCCGATTGACTGGCAGTTGCCAGCGTTACCCTGAATTGCGTGTTATTTATGGCAAGCGGCTTTGCTTTGAATCTACTTTCTTGATACCAGTAACACTCCGGCGATAATCAGCAGGGCTCCCATAGCCCTGTGCCAGGATAATTCAATTCTGGGGTAACCCAGCCAGCCATTCTGATCGTAAATCAGAGAAGCGATTATTTGCCCACAGACAATGGATATTGCCAGCGTCAGTGCCCCCAGTCTGGGCGCCAGAATAACGGATAGCGCAATATTGAATGCGCCAAAAGCACCGCCCAGCCAGGCCCACCAGGGTACGTTCGACAAGCTGCCCGGCCTGAACCAGGGGCCACCCTGGAACAATGCAATGCAACCCAGAATAACCGTGCCGATGAGGAACGAAATAAAGGCGGCCTGAACCGGGGAATTGAGTGCCAATCGCAATTGCGAGTTGACGCCTGCCTGGGATGCCAGAGAAAAACCAATTGCCAGGCTGCAGGCCAGTAACAGGTAGGTTGTGGTGGTATTCATTGACGACCTTTGCATGATGTTCTTGTCTTGTCGGGTATTGTAAGCCGTAGCAATTGACAGATCTCGACAGTTTACCGTTTCGTGTATTTTCGGCTCTGGAAAATGGCAGATCGTTCGAGATAGAATTTCAGAGGATAAAAAACCGAAAGCCCAATTCTAATGGCCTTTTTTCGAAGGACACTCCGTCCCGCCTGGTAGCGGTCTGTGTGCCGTCAGCTCCTTATTATGACATCAGAGCCAATCAGGACTCTGTCAGTATGGAGATAGCTGCCAGCGCTTCCGGATCTCTTGCCTTTATTTTATTGGCAATGTGATGCTGGAAAAAATAGCGGAAGTCCGCGCTCCCCCTGGCAGGATATAAACAACAGTCTCCCGGCAATACGGGAGTACTCTCCACTTTGTCATCATCAATCAGCATGCCGTTGATTGTGCCGTTGTGATGCAACTGCCAGCTCACCACTTCTTTCAGCGTCAGGCTGTGGAAGCCATCGTCCGAAAGTACGGCATGAGTACCGATGGTGTCGGGAAGCTCCTGCACAATGTCGTCTTCATATTCGCAATCAACCTCGTAATACTCGGCGGCTGTTTCCAGCTCAAGTATTTTGTGGATGGGAGCATCAAAGAAGATTTCGTCTATGCCTGGATCATAATACCCCTCCCAATGTCCATTCAGCGGGTCCTGAATTTCGGTGCAGGCTGTAATATTATCCAGCCAGGGCACCAAACCCACAATCTCGCCGTCCGCACGCAGCCCCCAGCAAAGCACCTTGATACTGAAGAGCTTGTCCGGATGGGATTCGTTGGAGTAGATCATTTCCAATCCGTCCAGCTCAGGGGCCAGGCGGATGAAACGACGATTGAATGGAGCAGAGTAGGGCTTCCCTGTGAAGAGATCGACCACGTTATCCGTGTTGTGGTCCACAGTTGAGGTAGTCATAATACGCCTCCTCATGGATGGTCGGCTAGGCCGGCTTGCTGCGTAGTGCCTGATCGCAGTCATCACTACATAAGGTACTATCGATTTTGGGAAAGCACAATACCTTGTGTTTAAAAGTTTTTAAATAAATTCGGCTGATCAAAACTGGTCAGCGGGAAACCGTCAGTACAGAAACACACAGGAAGGTTGAGATAATGCCACGATATTTTGCCTATGGCTCCAATATGAATCCTGAGCGGATGGCGGGCAGGGGACTGAAGGTCGTCAATGCAAAGGCTGGTTATCTGGAAGGATTCAAACTGTGTTTTAACAAGCAGTCTCGCTACTGTGCAGAAGAAGCCCGGGCCAATATTGGTTATGATCCGATTGGTCGAGTGGAAGGCGTCGTTTACGAACTGGCTTCTGCCTCTGAAATTTACAAGCTGGACCCTCATGAAGGGACGCCACTCTATTACAGTCGTGAACGCTTTTCGGTGATGACTGAAACCGGTTTGGTGTCAGCCTGGGTTTATGTGGCAAATCCGGCGGTGATCGCTGAACATGTTTTACCGCCGCGCTGGTATCTTGAGCATTTGCTGGCGGGTGTTGACTATTTGTCGGTTAGCTATTTGTCAGCTCTTGAAAAAACAGCCTGTCTGGAGATTTCGGGGAGCGTGGATATTGGATAGTGATCATTACTGTGAACGGCTGGAAAAACTGTTTGCCGGGAACTTTCGCGAGTCACATAACACCATTCTCTGCGGGGGTGCCAGTGAGCCGCTCTACCAGCCAGCGCATAGGAACAATCAGCTTCATGTGCTGTATTACCGCGAAAACTATCCGGCCAGCGCATTGCATGAAATATCGCATTGGTGTCTGGCGGGAGAAGCCCGTCGACTGTTAACGGATTTTGGTTATTGGTATCAGCCGGATGGCCGTACGGATCAGCAGCAAAGGGAGTTTGAACGGGTTGAGGTAAAGCCCCAGGCGCTGGAGTGGATGTTTTCCGAGGCAGCCGGACTGCGCTTTTCGGTCAGTGCTGATAATCTGTCTGGTGGTATTGGCGCCAGTCGACTGTTTGTTGATGCCGTTAGCAAACAGGCTCAGTACTGGTGCGAGAAACCGTTGCCGGCAAGGGCCGACCAGTTCTTGCAAGGTCTGGTTGCTGAATTCAGGGTTTTATCTGCCGATACCATCTTCAATGTGGAACGATATTTGTCGCCGTCCTCAGTTTGTGGTCTGGATGCTTTTGCCGAGGCGGAGGCATGAAAATAGTTGCCGATGAAAACATGCCTTTTGTTGCGGAATTATTTTCTCCGTACGCGGATGTATCACTGTTGTCGGGTCGTGAAATAACAGCACAAGATCTGATCGGCACGGATGTTCTGCTGGTCAGGTCGGTAACGGCTGTGGATGCCAGGTTGCTGGATGGCAGTTCGGTCAGGTTTGTTGGAACCGCGACTATTGGCACGGATCATGTCGATAAGCCGTACTTGCAACGCCGGGGAATCGAGTTTGCCTCTGCGCCCGGATGTAATGCCAACGCTGTGGTGCAATACGTCTTGTCAGCGTTCAGTGCCCTGCAGCAGAACTGGCATCAGTTGAAGGTGGGTATCATTGGATGCGGGAATGTTGGTGGATTGTTATATCATCAGCTAAAACGGTTAGGGGTTAACTGCTGTTGTTTCGACCCTTTTATCAGCCCTGCACAAATCACAGATCTGGTTCCTCTGGAGGAAGTGCTCAGGTGCGATGCTGTTTGTCTGCATACGCCACTCACAGTGGATGGCGATCACCCGACGTTTCATTTATTGAATGAGCAAATGCTTTCAAGGCTAAAGCCGGGCGCTATTTTGTTGAATGCTGGGCGCGGTGCTGTTATTGATAATCGGGCGCTATTAAAACTGCTCCCCTACCATGCCTTGAGGGTAGTGCTGGATGTCTGGGAGTCAGAGCCGGAAATTTCGCTGGCGCTGCTAAATGCTGTTGATCTGGCAACACCGCATATAGCGGGACACAGTGTTAACGGTAAAGTGAAAGGCACCTTGATGTTGAGGGATGCATTCTGTCGTTGGTCAGGTCAGTCGATACAGAAATTTGATTCGCCTGAAATTGTCAGAAAGGTAAAAGCAAGCAGCCTTGGTGAAGCGATTCTGGGTAGCTATGATATTCGTGCGGACGATAAACGGATGCGACAAGCATTGCTGGCAGTTGGTGTTGAGGTGGGAGCGGCATTCGATCAATTGCGAAAAAACTACCCGGAGAGGTGGGAGTTTCAGAATTTTTCCATAAGCCCGGAGGGGAAGGCGGAGTTGTGGAATAAACTGGCAGTACTGGGTTTTGCTCAAACAGGGTAATAACTGTAGAACAGTTTACTTTTCTGTTTGACGGGTGTTTTCGTCGGATTCGATGATATCCGCTTCCTGACAGGCTTCCTGTACCATATCTTCAGTAATGGGAACTTCCTTGCCATCTTCATCAATAATGGCGGCGCCATGGAAGTCCGTGTGTTGATCATTTTCCTGGTTTGTTTCGATACTCATAAGTCTTCTAATTACTGCCGGGTGTATAGGGTATATTAAAGTAAATATTCTGAGTTCAACATAACATGTCATTCTGGCAGACAACAGTCTTGTCAATTCCGAAAGCCTGTTATGGTTTCAGGTGTTGTGCGCTACTTCCCAAAAATGATTGTTTTCGATGTCGTCAGCTGTTGCGTCGCTTCTCCAGGAAATGGGCCAGACCGCCAATAGCTTCTTCAAGATCATCCTTGTTGGGAAGGAATGTAATCCGGAAGTGGTCTGGTGTCGGCCAGTTAAAACCTGTGCCCTGAACCAGTAAAATATGCTCTTCGATAAGCAGGTCGAGAACCAGTTGCTCATCATCGGTAACCGGGTAAACCTCGGGATCCAGCTTGGGAAAAAGGTACAAGGCGCCTTTTGGTTTGACGCAGGAAACACCCGGAATGTCAGTGAGCGCTTTCCAGGCAACGTCTCGCTGATCCCTGAGGCGACCGCCGGGAATAATCAGATCGCCAATGCTCTGGTAACCTCCCAGAGCAGTCTGGATAGCGTACATGGCAGGAACATTGGCGCAAAGACGCATTGAGGCCAGCATTTCGAGCCCCTGTATATAACTGTGAGCGCGGTTTTTTGCACCACTGATAATCAACCAGCCCGACCGGAAACCGGCCAATCTGTAAACCTTGGACAAGCCGTTAAAAGTTACGCAAAGGGTATTTTTTACCAGTGAGCCAAGAGGGATGTGTACGGCATCATCATAAATGATACGGTCATAAATTTCGTCTGCGTAGACAATTAGCCCGTGTTTTTCCGCCAATTCGACGATCTGCTTTAACAAGGACTCGCTGTAAACAGCACCGGTAGGGTTGTTTGGGTTGATAACCACAATGCCTTTGGTTCGGGCTGTGATTTTATCTTCTATATCGGTAATGTCGGGTTGCCAGTCATCATCTTCATCGCAAAGATAGTGCACAGGTTTGCCACCGGCAAGGGTCACTGCGGCCGTCCAGAGGGGGTAGTCCGGTGCGGGAATGAGTATTTCATCACCATTGTTGAGCAGGCCCTGCATAGCCATGACAATCAATTCGCTGACACCATTACCGAGGATGATATCCTCTACTTCAACATCCGGAATGCCCTGTATTTGGCAACGTTGCATAATGGCCTTGCGGGCGCTGTAAATACCTTTGGAGTGGCAATAGCCCTGGGCATTGGCGAGATTATGAATAACGTCGTATAGTATTTCACCGGGCGCATCAAGACCGAAAGGTGCCGGGTTGCCTATATTGAGTTTCATAATACGCTGACCGTCTTCTTCAAGCCGGTTGGCATGATCAAGTACGGGGCCGCGGATGTCATAACAGACATCGTTCAGTTTGTCTGATTTCTGAAAATGTTGCATATGCTGATGACTTAGTCGGGGATTCGAGGTCCAATAGCCAATAAAGCGCAGCATTGTAGCCTAAATTATTGACTTTAGAGAGTGTTAGCCGGTTGTTATCCAAAAAATTATTTCAGGGAATTGAGCATGAGTGGTGAGCAGTTTGACGAAAATTACTGGCGTGGGAAATTGACGGAGGATGAGTTCAGGGTCTGTCGTGAAAAAGGCACTGAACCTCCGTTTAGTGGGAAATATTGCCATGAGAAAGCACCAGGTCAATATCACTGTCGCTGTTGTGATGCGATACTGTTTAATGCCGCCGCAAAATACGATTCGGGCTCTGGCTGGCCGAGCTTCTACCAGGAGGCCGAGCGAGGTGCGATTGAAGAACACCCTGACAAGAGCCATGGTATGCAGAGAACAGAAATTGTTTGCAAGGCTTGCGGTTGTCATTTAGGGCACGTTTTTCCGGACGGGCCAGCCCCTACAGGGTTGCGCTACTGTGTAAATTCTTTATCACTTGCTTTTCATAAAGATTCCGTAGCGTAAAGCCGGTTTGCAAATCAGGTAATCAGATTTTCATTGCATGGATGACGCAGCATGTTTATTCGAGTGGTTTGGTATGGTTGTCTTTTATCCCTGTTGATAACGATTCTGGGCTGGCTGGCTTTTCGCCTTGAACTGGCGGGTTTTCGCCCCTCGTTTATGATGTTTGTGATTGGGCTGGCGGGCGGCGTGTTGGTCTGGTCACTGTCTGTTGTTGCCATTATGGTTGGCAGGGTCAGGAGAAGGCCTGTCGAAAGCCTGTTAACCTGGTCCGCAGTCATTGGTGGTCTTCCTGCGTTAATGGTTTTCAGTATGATTGGTGTGGAAGGGTTCTCTGCACCGATGATTCATGATATTTCTACTGATACCGAAACTCCCCCGCTTTTTTACTATGCTGTCAATGAGCGCGAGCCTGGGGAAAACTCGCTTGATTATGGTGGTGATGATCTGGCTGAAATGCAACGGAGTGCATACCCGGATATTCAGCCGCTGTTATTGGCTGCCTCAATGGAAGAGGTTCGCGATGCAGTCCGGAAACACATCCAGTCACAGGGGTGGATTGAGCTGGGAGATAACTCTGGTACACAGCAGTTAGAAGCCGTGGCGACTACCCGAGTAATGGGTTTCGAAGATGATATTGTGTTTCGCCTCACAGCAACGGGGCCGCTCACCAGGCTTGATATTCGTTCTGCTTCCAGAGTGGGAGTGGGGGACCTGGGAGCCAATGCTGAAAGAATTCGCCAGGCATCGAAAAGTATTCGGGACTATCTGCAGAACGAAGCGGAATTGCCATAAATAGAGTGCCGAAGTGCTTGACAGCAACCGGACTGATTCTTAGAATGCGCGCCTCTCTTGAAGAGATCACCGGATGGCTAGGCCTGAAGTGAATATTTTCAGGACAGACAGCGTCCCGTTCGTCTAGAGGCCTAGGACACCGCCCTTTCACGGCGGTAACAGGGGTTCGACTCCCCTACGGGACGCCATTTTTCTTGCGTGTATCTCTGGCAATCAGAGTTACAGCGACAAAAAGCGGGAATAGCTCAGTTGGTAGAGCGCAACCTTGCCAAGGTTGAGGTCGCCGGTTCGAACCCGGTTTCCCGCTCCAAATTAAAGCGCAGAGTTTTTGACTTTGCGCTTTTTTTCTATGGGTGCTGAGAAGTCAGTCGCTATTAGCATGTAAACTACAGATCTCCGGGGTGGATGTTCCTTCGGGTATTTCTGACTTAGACTGTTCGCCCACAGCAGTTTTAAACACAACATAACAACAGTTTGGTGAAAGCAATAAGGAAGAGTTATGGCTGCGGCCTTGTCCATTCGCAATTTGACAAAAGTTTACGATAACGGCTTTGAAGCTCTTAAAGGCATTGATCTGGATGTACAGGAAGGCGATTTTTTTGCGCTTCTTGGGCCAAACGGTGCGGGTAAATCGACCACAATAGGGATTATTTCTTCTCTGGTACGCAAGTCTGAAGGCAACGTGGAAATTTTTGGCACCGATGTGGATGCTGACTTTTCCCGTGCCAAGCGTGATATCGGTGTGGTACCTCAGGAATTCAATTTTAATCAGTTTGAGAAGACCTTTGATATCGTCAAGACACAGGCCGGTTATTTTGGGCTCAATGACAGTTTGGCAGCTGAACGTACCGAGAAATACCTCCGCTTACTGGATCTCTGGGATAAGAGGAATGTTGTTTCGCGGATGCTGTCTGGCGGTATGAAACGACGCTTGATGATTGCACGCGCACTGGTTCACGAACCAAAACTGCTGATTCTTGACGAACCTACGGCCGGAGTTGATATTGAGCTGCGACGCTCCATGTGGAAATTTCTTCAAAACATTAATGCACAGGGAACTACTATTATTCTGACGACACACTACCTTGAGGAAGCTGAAAGCCTGTGTCGCAGAATAGCGATTATTGATCACGGAAAAATTGTTCAAAACACATCGATGAAAGAGCTGTTGAGGCAATTAAACAAGGAGGTTTTTGTATTCGACACCGAACAGCCTCTAACATCGTTCCCGGACCTTAAAGGCTACTCAGGTCGTATTCGCGACGACTACTCCTTTGAGATAGAGGTCATAAAAGGCAGCTCTCTCAACGAGTTGTTTGCAGGGTTGAGTGAAGCCGGTATTCGAGTGGTAAGTATGCGCAACAAGGCCAACCGCCTTGAGGAGCTGTTTGTTTCACTGGTGGAATCGAAGAATACAGAAGCTGGAGGGAATGCATGAATATGACTGAATTGCACATCGCCTATCGGACGATTGTGGTCCGCGAGATTCGTCGTTTTGCCCGGATCTGGCAGCAGACATTATTGCCACCGGCAATAACCATTGCCCTGTACTTTGTCATTTTTGGAACCTTAATAGGGCCGCGAATTGGCGACATGTCTGGCTTCAGTTATATTGAGTTTGTGGTTCCGGGCCTGATTATGATGTCGGTCATTACCAACGCCTATGGCAATGTGGTGTCATCGTTTTATGGCAGTAAATTTCAACGCAATATTGAGGAACTGTTGGTTTCACCTGTGCCCAATATCGTGATCCTTTTGGGGTATGTAACAGGCGGTGTTGCCAGAGGCTTATCAGTAGGGCTGATAGTAACGTTATTGTCACTGTTCTTTACCCAGCTGCAAATTCATAGTTTGTTAACCACAGTAACGATTGTGTTTCTGACCGCTATCCTGTTTTCTCTGGCTGGTTTTATTAACGCTATTTTTGCGGGCAGTTTTGATGACATTTCCATCATTCCGACCTTTGTCCTAACGCCGCTTACCTATTTGGGGGGCGTATTTTATTCCATTAATATGCTGCCTGAATTCTGGCAGGGCGTCTCTCAGCTGAATCCTATTCTCTATATGGTCAACGCATTTCGCTACGGTTTTCTCGGAGTAAGTGATATCAGTCTGGTATGGGCATTTTCCATTGTGATCGGTTTTTGCATCTTGTTATCGATTTATTGTCTTTACTTACTGGAAAAAAGTAAAAAATTGCGAACTTGACCGCACCGGATGGAATATTGCGGACTAAAATTGGCATTTGAACATTCTTAAGCTGACAGGTGTGATGTGACTCAACCTTATAACCCTTTGGGGCGGCGTACGGAGTACCCTAAAAAATACGATTCTGGGCTGTTGTTTGCCATTTCCCGGCAAAGGGGGCGAGACGCCCTGTCACTGTCCAGCAAAGATCTGCCATTTTACGGGTTTGATCTGTGGACAGCCTTTGAGGTCTCCTGGCTTGACCGTGGAGGTAAGCCGGTGGTGAAAATTGCCGAGTTCTCGCTGCCCTGTAATACCGATCACATTGTGGAATCGAAATCACTCAAGCTGTACCTGAACTCCCTGAATCAGCAGCGGTTTGAGTCGCCATCAAAAGTGGCTGCGGTGCTGGAAGAAGATCTGTCGACTTGCGTGAACGGCCCTGTAATGGTGGATCTTTACACATTGGATAATTACGCGAGACAAGGGCTTCAGGTGATGCCGGGACATTGCCTCGACAACCTGGATGTGAAAGTGGATACCTATCAGCCAGACGCTTCATTACTGAGACTGGATGATGGCGGTATAGTGAGTGAATCACTTTACAGCCACCTGCTGAAAACCAACTGTCCTGTTACCGGCCAACCCGATTGGGCCAGTGTACTGGTGAAATACACTGGCTCGCCGATTAACCGCGAATCGTTGTTGGCCTATTTGATTTCCTATCGGGATCACCAGGATTTTCACGAGCAATGTGTTGAGAGAATTTTTATGGAAATTCTGGAGGTGTGCCAGCCCAGGGAGCTTGAAGTCTGTGCGCGTTATACCCGGCGCGGTGGTATTGATATTAACCCCTATCGAAGCACCAGTATGCGGGAACCCATTAAGTTGAGAGTGTCGAGACAGTAATCAGGTTGTCATCCTCACACGTGTTTTTCCGGCACAGAGCTAAAAAGTATCTTTCTTTTTCAGTCGACTTCCGACGCTGGATAGCGAGGCAATAATTTTGTCTTTGTCGTAGTTGCGAATCTTGTCGGCATCCAGGTAAATGGAAAACCCTTCCGTGGTGTGCTCGTAATAACTCTGTTCTTTGCCAAGGTTTTTACGCATATCAACTACCGTATACACACGAACAGGTTGCTGATATCCCTTGACTTTGATTTCACCCTTGTCGCGGCACATAATCTGATCTTTAACCAGCGAATAGGTTTCATGGGTAACCAGAATTTCGCCAGGTTCGGCAGCGGATTCCAGTCGGCTTGCCAGGTTCACCTCTGTGCCCAGCAGGGTATAGTCCAGTCGGTTTTCCGTGCCGAAATTACCTACCGTACAGAACCCGGTATTGATCCCCATACGAATTTCCAGTGGCTTTTGAATACCCTGGTTTAACCAGCGCAGCTGCAGCTCCTTCATCCGCTTTTTCATGGCAATGGCCATGGAAACAGCAGCCACACAATCCGCTTTCGTGCCTCGGCTGGTAGGGTCGCCAAAAAACACCATAACCGCATCGCCGATAAACTTGTCAATGGTGCCACCGTACTTCAGGGCAATTTCCGACATCTCTGTCAGATAGTTATTCAGCAGCGCTGTCAGTGCATCCGCTTCCATTTCTTCTGCCAGCTCGCTGAACCCTTTGATGTCCGAGAAAAAAATGGTCAGTTTTTTGCGCTGGGTTTCCAGCTTCACGTCCTTGCCCGATTGTATAGCTTTGCCCAGTGTGGGTGAGAGATATTTTGATAACCGGTAATTTCGCAGTTTCAGTTGCACCTGCGTACGTTCAAGTTCGGATATTTTTTGTTTCAGGATCCGGGTTTGTTTGTGGGTATAAAAGCCATAGATACAGAAGTAAAGACCAAGCGCTATTAGCACTGCGGCGCTAACATGCAAATCACCGGAAATAGCCCACTGCGGCTCCTTTAGCAGATAAAGTGCGGCAACACCGAGGCCAAAGCAAATGCTGTCAGGCAGCAGGCGCTGCAAGCCGCCACTCACAACGGCATTAAACTCCAGCAACAGAATAAAAAGCAGAGAGGGGAGCGGATCAAACTCAATAAAAGCAATGACGGTGCCTGCCACAAAAGCATCAACGTAGGAAATCCAGTTCAATCGTTGAATAGCGCTTTTGTTGAGAGCATTGATAAGAAGGTGTGCTGTGAGTGTATAAACGAGAAGAAAGGACAGAAACAAAAGCAGGAAAGGATTCAGTGAACCATCCCATTGGGAAGACATCGTTACCGCAATAGCGGCAAAACCCATCAGCAACCTGAACAGGTGCTGGTAACGAAGAGACGGCCTCTCAATGTGGTCTTGAATCTCTGGTGTCATTTTGACTTATAGTATTCAGATTACCCCGAGCGCCAATTACACGATTTATTACTGTAAATGTCCACGACATATCTCCCGGTTTTGTTACACTTTGTGCACTGACACACCGAATGAACAAACCAACAACACAGAGAAACTGATTGTGGACGCCATAACAGCCCTCCATAACCGCACGTCGGCAAACCGGTTAATAGCACCAGCACCGCAAGGTGTTATTCTTGAAAACATACAGCGTGCTGCTTTTCGCGCTGCTGATCATGCGAGACTGCGTCCCTGGCGATTCCTGATAATTCAGGGCAAAGGTCTGGATACACTGGGCGAATTGTTTGTGACATCAAAAGGGCTGGCACCCGGAACACCAGAAGCAGAAAAGTTGGCAAAGAAACCGCATCGTGCACCCATGATCATCGTAGCCATAGCCGGGCAAATAGAACATCCGAAAGTGCCTGAAATTGAACAGATGATCTCGACCGGTGCGGCTGTGCAAAATATGCTGAATGCAGCTTTTGCTCAAGGTGTTGGCGCCATATGGCGGTCCGGGGAACTGGCATTTCACCCGAAAGTAGAGCAGGGACTTGGTTTATCCAATGGCGAAAAAATAGTAGGTTTTCTCTATCTTGGAACACCGCAGGCTACACCACCGCCACCACCAGAGGCTGACATTGCCGAATACTTCAAATCCTGGCCGCAGTGATTGCTTTTAAAAAGCGACTTGTGTAGAGTTCGCGCTCCGAAAACAGCCCCTGTCCGAGCGATAACGAGCACGCAGAAGAGCAACTTGCAGGGGTTGTAAAAGGACTAACAATTTGAATTGGGTGAGGTGTCCGAGTGGTTGAAGGAGCACGCCTGGAAAGTGTGTATACGGCAACGTATCGAGGGTTCGAATCCCTCCCTCACCGCCATCTAATAGTCCGGTAAAGTCCGGAGTCGTCCAAAAAGGCCGCCAACCATCAGGGTTCGCGGCCTTTTTCGTTCTATAGCTGTTCAAAAAAGACTTGTAAAATCCAGTCGTTTTGGGAACACTGTTGGGAACACCACTTCGTCACATTTAACCTTGGTGTTCCCAAGATGGCTAAACAAGCAAAACCGCTGACAAATACAGAGATCAAACAGGCCAAGCCAAAAGATAAGGAATACAACCTTGTTGATGGTGAAGGTTTAAAGCTTCGGGTCAAACCTAACGGCTCAAAACTGTGGCTGTTCAACTATTACAAGCCCCATACCAAGCAGCGGGTTAACATCGGCTTTGGTGTTTACCCAGAAGTCTCTCTAGCAGAGGCGCGCAACCGGCGAAAAGCTGCCCGTGAATTACTGGCCCAGGATATCGACCCCAAAACACATCGTGATAAACAGCATAAAGAAGCAAAGGCTGCGACCGAGCTAACGCTAGAGAAAGTGATCAACCAATGGTTTGAAATTAAAAGGGATTCCATTACACCCGGCTACGCGGATGACATTTACCGCTCACTTAACAATCACATAATCTCCCGTCTTGGCAAATTGCCTCTCCATCAGATCACGGCACCAGTTGTGATTGACGCGCTCAAGCCTCTCGCGAATACCGGCAAACTGGAAGCTGTTAAACGCATCTGCCAGAGACTGAATGAAGTAATGGCTTATGCTGTGAATACTGGCCTGATTCACCACAATTCTCTGGCGGGGATTCGCCATGCCTTTAAAAAACCAAAGATCACACACAACCCCACATTGAAGCCCGAAGAATTACCGGAGCTAATGCAGACGCTGAAGATGGCTCACATTCGCCAGGTAACAGGTTATTTAATTCAATGGCAGCTTCACACCATGACGCGCCCAGGCGAGGCAGCCGCTGCCCGCTGGGATGAAATTGATTTTGACAATGCGCTATGGACTATCCCGGCAGAAAAAATGAAAAAGCGCCGTGAGCATCTAGTGCCTTTATCCAGTCAGGCGCTCACTTTACTAGCTGCTATCAAACCAATCAGTGGTAAAGGTCAGTATGTTTTTCCTAGCGACATTAACCCGAAGAAACACGCCAACGCTTCAACGGCAAATATGGCTTTGAAGCGGATGGGGTTTCAGGGACGCTTGACTGCTCATGGTATGAGAGCGTTAGCCAGCACTACGCTAAACGAACAGGGGTTTGATCCAGACGTGATAGAGGCGGCATTAGCGCACGTCGACAAAAATGCTGTACGTGGTGCCTATAATAGAGCCCAATATTTAAAGCGTCGAAAAGTGATGATGGATTGGTGGAGTGACCGTATTGAGCAGGCAACAACGGGAGCAATGATTTTAAAATCTGGCGTAAAAACATTGAGGGTTGTCGGTGAATAATTCTCTGGCTGCATTACCTGAGAGTCAGTCATTTTAGGCTTTTTTACGTGACTCTACCCACTCGACAACGACATTTTCATACCACCCCACTGAACGGGCACCAGTTAACTTAACCTGCTTGGGGAATTTGCCTTTGGCTATCTCTGCATAGATGGTTGACCGGGAAAGCCCCGTCATGCGCTGAACTTCTTTCAGGCGCAATATCCTAACGCTCATTCTGCATCTCCTTATTTGTGCATAGCTTCATGCTATGCACAAATAAGGAGACCACAACAATAAACCATTCCATGCTAGTGAAAGGTTTTTTGTAGATAGCCAGTTGGTCCTACCGTTTAATACGCCCCAATGATCTGTGGCGACTACAGACTTAGTCGCAACCCGTCCTTCATCGGAATATTTGATGAAGGCCAAGTGGTTCCACTGGAACCACTTGAGGATGAATGGCGGCTGCCAGGATAGGTACACCTTGACCGGTAAGCACTTCATTCATCCGTAAACAATTTCATTCACTACGACACTCAACAGGAGGTGATTAACAAAAATGAAAATACCGGCGATCAGTGGGCTACCCGTCTCTGTGACAATTTACACAGAGACGGGTCTGGCAGACCCGCAAAAAGCATCGCCAAAACAACGTACTAGCAGTATTAACGCTGATACAAAAGCTAATCAAAGCACCTATGCGGCCTATCAAATAGAAATATTCGGCAGGCACAGCACGCAACCCGCAGACCTAAATCTGTTCAGGCGTGCCAGGCATACGGTTATAGCAATTGTCCATGCTGTCCATTTTTGGCAGCCGCAGGCTGGGCGAATCAGCCAAGCGCGACCGGCGCTCACTCCGGTTTAACACTCAACAGGATCAGGGTTATATGGACAAGGTTGGCGGCAATAGAAATTATGGTTACGGCAAACAACTCGCGTGGGCGGGTAAAAATGCATTAGCTGATCATTACGGTCACGGAAAGTTTAGTACCCGCGCTTCCCACGCTGAACGCTGGAACCAGTTTGTCAGCTTTCTAAAAACTGAAGGCATCAGAGATGCCCGATACATTAACAAACAAACGATTGAACATTACGCCGTCTATTTAAAGGAACAGGTGGATAACGAAGACATGAAAGTTGCCTATGGACAAAATCTGTTATCGACAGTCAATGTCGTCATGGAAGCCATGCGTAAAGATAAAGCACTGGCTATCAAACCCGCCCAGTGGGTTGGCAACCGTTCAAATGTCCGCACCACCGTTCCCGTCACGCTTGCACCGTCCTGTACAGACAAACCTTTCCAGCGATTGCGCTTGCACGGTCAAGAACGGACGTTGCACATCGCTCGATTGACCAGAACGTTCGGCTTACGGTTCAAAGAGGCCTCTCTGCTCAATACAAAAGTAGCGCTAAAGCAGGCAGAACAGTTGGGGCGTATCAATATCACCCAGGGCACCAAAGGTGGTCGGGGTAAAGGTGTTGATCGCTGGGTACCCGTTAACCAACATCAGATTAAGGTATTAAAAGAAGCTGCCGAGCTACAGGCAACAGCCAAAAACCTGATGCCACCCGATAAGTCGTATATCCAATGGCGCGACCATGCCTACTACCAGTGGCGTACCGTGAATAAAGATACCGGCATCAAAGGGTTTCACGATATGCGCGCCGCCTATGCCTGTGAGCGCTATCAGGCGCTTACCGGATGTCCTGCACCGGTAGTAACCGGAATACGCCAAGCAGACAAAGCCCTGGATATCCAGGCACGAGTCATACTCTCCCAGCAATTGGGTCATAACAGGCTCGATGTGATTGCCGCCTATATCGGCAGCAGCAAATAAGGAGATTTCGATGATGCGCCCGAGAGGTAAATATCCCGCCAGGCAACATATGCTTCATTTAATGAAACGTCGACTAAAAGGCAGCAGGAGAAAGATCAACGAGCATTACAACCGGACTCTGTATATGTCTGATCTGCTGTGGGTAAAATTTCAAGTTGGAGCGTACCAGTATCAGCTCAAGCACCTGAGATGGTATCTTGAAGAAGGCACCAATCTGCTATTGCCTGATACCCGATACCGGCATTGGTTGACAGTAAAGGTAATTCTGGAAGCTCTCGACAAAGAAGCTGATTGGACACCCCAGCTACAAGGCTCTTGGACAGGCCCAACAGGTAATGAAATCGAGGGGCAAAACTAATCCTCGGTAAGATGCGCTCTAAGGGCTCCGCCCTGGCCGTAAGGCCATCCCGCCCTCGCCGGGGGGCAGATGGGTCAGCGAGCTGCCCCATCTACAACAGGGTATATTGAAAATACCCGGTTCAATGACTACTCGCCGCGAGCGGCTGCGTTCCTCATTGAGCCGTAAAATCGACAAGCGTACACCAAAAACAACCAATCCTGCTGTTGCAATTGATATGCCTAACCTTCATATTTGCATATATGAATCAACGCTAGCCTAAAGTGAACATTATTTAAGTAAGCTTTTTTCAGGAGTCCAGTTGTAGATGCAATGTCGGAAATGGATAGTGCTCATATGATTGAGTTCTATACTGCGAGTGATGTTTTGCAGGACGTTAAGGAATTCTTGTTAATCGTTGAAAATTATTCGCATTCAGTGCTCAACATACGGAAATTATTATAAAAATATGGATGGGCCAAAGCACAATAAAGCAAAAAAATATTTCAGTTCAGGGTTGTTTGATCAGCTTAAAGATTTCTCTGAGTTAGAGCGGAGAATTGAACTGCTGGACTCAAATAAAGATAAAGGAGATGCATTTGAGGTTTTTGCTGAGGCTTATATAAATTTAAATCCAATTTTAATGGCTAAGGAAGTCTGGCCTTTTGAATCCATTCCGATAAAGATAAAGAAAAAATTGCGGATCGATATAGATCGCGACAAGGGTATCGACGGACTTTTTGTTGATAAGCTAGGGAGATATTGCTCGTACCAGGTGAAATATAGGAGCAATAGAGCAGCTTTAAGATGGAAGGAAATTTCGACATTTCTTGGATTATCCGAGGGTATTGAGAGAAAGCTAGTCCTTTGTAACAGCATGGAATTGCCTGCTGATATACTAAATCAAAGGTCTGATGTGTTTAGCATCAGGGGCTATGATTTAGACAATTATATAAATCAAGCTTTCTTCAAGTCGATGTCTGATTGGCTAGATCAATCAACAATCAAAAAGGACAGGAAGAATCCTCTACCCCATCAAACCAAAGCAGTTAATAACATTGTAAAAGAGCTTTCCAGTTCAGACCGAACCACAGCAGTAATGGCCTGCGGTACAGGAAAATCTTTAGTTTCTTTATGGGTAGCAGAAGCATTAAATTCCAAAACCACGCTTGTTTTAGTTCCTTCATTAGCTTTAGTAAGACAATTGTTATTGGAATGGTGTGCTGAAACAGCATGGGAGAAATTTTCTTACCTTTGTGTTTGTTCTGATAAGACAGTAGCGGAAGACGTACTTGACAGCTCTGATCATGCTATAGATTTTAATTTCCCGGTTTCGACAGACGCATCTGATATTGTCGAATTCCTAGAATCTTCTTCGTACAGAAAGGTTATTTTTTCAACCTACCATTCCGCTAAAACTGTTTCTCTTGGGATTCCAGTGAAGCACAGTTTTGATTTATGTATTTTCGATGAAGCACATAAAACTGCCGGCAGGGAGGGAAAGAAATTTGGTTTTGCGCTAGATGAGAAAAATCTTCGAATTAAGAAAAGAGTGTTTTTGACTGCAACACCAAAGCACGTTCTAGTTAGGACTAAATCATCTGATGAAGGCGTACAAGCCTATTCGATGAACGACGAAACAATTTATGGCCGAGTTTCTCATAGGCTGTCTTTTTATGAGGCGGCTAAAAAGGGTTTTATATGTAATTATCAAGTCGTTGTCTCGGTAATCACTAAGGATGATGTAAGCCGCGAACTTTTAGATCGTGGGGCAGTGCAAATCGAGGAGGATGAAGTCAAAGCCAGGCAAGTGGCAAATCAACTGGCAATTAAAGAGTGCATTGATAAATATAAAGTGAAGAAGATTTTTTCTTTTCACAAATCAATAAAGTCTGCAAAGTCCTTTGTCGCACTAGATAATCAGGGTATTGGTAACCACATAGATTTTCTCAGTACTTATCATGTAAATGGTCGCATTCAAGCTGGGCGGCGAGAAAAAATAATTCGCGAATTTAAATCTTCCGATTATGCTCTCTTGTCCAATGCGCGCTGCCTGACAGAGGGGGTAGATGTGCCCGCTGTCGATATGGTTGCATTCATGTCACCGAAGCGCAGCCGCGTTGACGTTATTCAAGCCACAGGAAGAGCAATGCGGAAAAGTGGCAGTAAAGAAGTTGGTTACGTTCTTGTACCCATCTACTTGGAGCTTCAAACAGGTGAATCGATAAGTGACGCTATTAACGAAACTGATTTTGGTGAGGTTTTTGATGTTTTGAATGCATTGCAAGAGCAGGATCAAGAGCTTCATAACGCAATATGCTATTTGCGTGAGCAGATGCCATTGGCTAAAGGTTTTCGAGATGATCGATTTGAACGGCGCGTCAAAATGATTTCAAAAAGCCTTAAGCTCGATGACTTAAAAGCATCAATAACAACTAAGATCGTGAGGAAACTGGCACCAGTTTGGCATGAGCGGTTTGCTCAATTAAAAAATTACTACGAAGAGCATGGCAATTCGAATGTGCCTTCGACCTGGGAAAAAGATCCCCGTTTATCTAATTGGGTAAAGACACAGCGGCAGCAATATCAGTTGGGCATATTGACAGAGGATAAGATAAAGAAGTTAGAAAGTATTGATTTTAGCTGGAGCATTGTACAGTTCGCTTGGAACGAAAATTATAAGAAGCTGAAAGATTACTTTATTAGCTTTGGGAATTCGGCGATAAAAAAAGATTACGATGAATCACTGTACAACTGGGTCTGCACTCAGAGGAAAAACAATGAAGACGGACTGCTAAGCGATTTAAAGGTCGAGCTACTGAATGAGCTAGATTTTTCGTGGGAGCGATCTACTGCGGGGAAAGATTGGGATTCTAGATTTGAAGAAGTAAAACAGTTTTTCGATTCAACTGGAGGTTTTCCGAACGCTCGCGAGCCCATTATAGGAATGTGGTGCGTATTTCAACGGGAGAAGTTTCGTAGTGGAGATCTTTCAGTTTATAAAATAAACAAGCTGGATAGTATTGAGTTTAACTGGGAGCCTCGACAAGATAATTGGGATGCAAAATATAAAGAGCTTTGTGTGTTCCAGAAGAAATACGGGCATACGAGGGTTTCACCAAGAAGCTCAGAATATAAAAAGCTCAGCGCATGGGTTATATCTCAGCGGCAAAAGTATCCAACTTATTTGGAAAGTGATAACCAAAAAATAATTGAGCGAGTTAATCTTTTAAATAATATTGGTTTCGATTGGAGGACTCGTTCAGTTGAAGAGGAAGATAATAGGTTTCTCGAAATGCTCGATCAATTGCAGCTATTCTATACGAAGCATGGGCATTTCCACGTCCCTGTTGGAGATCAGGCATACACAGATTTGGGTATCTGGTTGAGGAATCAAAAATCTTACCATCGGCGAGGAAATTTAGTTGATTATAAAAAGGAGTTGATGGAAGAGATTGGGTTTAGTTTCGAAAGAAATGAAGTGCTGCCTGAAGAGCAACAGGCCGATCACGGAAAGAAAAAACAGATAGGGAAACCACGAACTAACAAAGAGAAACGTACTGTTGAGCATGTTTCAGACTTTCGTCAGGAGATATTTAAGAATAGCTTTGAAAAACTTGTCGCGTACAAAGCGAGATTTGGCCACACGAGGGTACCTGCTAGATGGGAAGAAGATGTACCTCTAGGTCGCTGGGTAGAGCGTCAAAGGATACTTTTTCGCAAGAACAAACTCCCAGAAATACATCAGCAAATGCTCGATGAAATTGAATTTAACTACAATGTGAGGGAGTCGAGAAAAGCTAAATCGGCTTCGCAAAAGTATAGCTTTGACGAACGCCTTAGCCAGGTTGAAAACTATAAAGCTCGCTTTGGTACCGCGAACGTACCAATTAGGTGTGGGCAGCAAGGTCTGGGGCAGTGGATTTCACGCCAAAGGAAAAAGTATAAGAAAGGTACGCTTCCTCAAGCTGAACAGCAACAGTTGGCGAGCTTGGGGGTCAAATTCGGTGAAAACTGGTATTCGGAACAAGGTACGGAACAACTAGAAACAACTGAACGGAAAAGCGCTTTTTCTGACTGGCTTTTAAGGTACGCGGAACTTCAAGATTTTTATTTGAAATTCGGGCACAGTAACGTCACCTTGAACCATTCCGCAGATAAGTCTCTTCATTATTGGGTTAGACGCCAGAGGCTACATTACAGCCAAGGACGTTTGTCTGATGAGCAAATTCAGCAATTGGAAAGCCTAAATTTTGCTTTTAGGCTTAGACCAGAATTCGTAAGCTGGGATCAGCGAGTTGAGCAATTGGAGGCATTCAAAGCAAAATTCGGCCATGTAGAAGTCACCAGAGAACAAGACCACGATGAAGGTCTGGCTAAGTGGCTTAAAAGCCAAGTTTCGCGCGGCAGGCTTGGGAAAATCGATGAAAGAAGAAAAATAGTTCTTCAAGGTTTAGGTGTCGATTTTCAGTCAGCCAAAGGTATTTCGTGGGAAGAAAGGTATGATCAACTGTGCGAATTTTATAAGCGGAATGGGCATGTTGATGTGCCACAAAGGTACGGTGGTACGACGGGTCTCGGGAAATGGGTAAATAGGATGCGCCAGAAACATGTCGCTGGCACCCTCTCGGAAGAAAGGAAAATAAAACTTGATAAGCTGGGATTTATCTGGGCGAAAAAGAGAGGAGAGCAGCCAATCCCCATGAACGAATAGCAAGTATCATCAGATGCAAATTTATCTCGTGAATTCCTCGGACAGTTTACCTAATTCGATGTTTGCGACCGGACGAAAACGGACGTTCATGGATCGGTAAATGCCTGGATACTTGAACTTGAAATAGCACTGCCTAGAGGTAAGCCGTGAATTCGCGGTGTAGGAACACTGTAAGGAACACTGTAAGGAACACCGGAATATAACGATTACAATAAATTATATAAATATCAAAGACCTATGATTTCTGTTCTACTTCCTCCCTCCCGCCAGAAACGAATAACCTGGCCTTGTGCCGGGTTTTTTGTTGCGGTGACGGGTGGGTGAGAAGCCTCGTAGGGTTCGACAAAACGCGAAAGCGTTTTGGGCGTCGGCGCTTGCAACGACGGGGTGAAACCCCGAGCAGCAGAGCTGCGAGTCAATCTCTTCTCGGATCTAAATACAAGACCCAACAAATCATGCATACATAACCAGCCAGCCCCTCTGACGAAATTCCGCTTTCATCATCGCCGTGATAATCTGTACAAAACTGTGCTAAAACTGCATTAAGGCAAGTTTAAGAGTGCCCGCTTTGTAAAGCATGTAAATAGACACAGGAGCTATGGCTACGAAAGCATATCTGTCTAATACACAATAACCGTTAAAAAAGTAGAAGAAAGGAGTATGGAATGGCCGAGTCTAATGAAGCTTTCGATTGGCCAGGTGCTCTGGCCGAGACTTACCAGGAGTTAGCCCGGCAAATAATGGACTATTTGCCGCAAATACTGGGTGCTGTGCTGTTGCTACTGGTTGGTTGGCTTGTTGCTGCGCTACTGCGTATGTTTGCGCGGAAACTTATCTTGGGTTTTGAATTACTGTTACTGCGCACTGCTGAAAAGCGGGGCTCGCAGTCACTACAGGTTCGCTCTTATGCACGGCTAGTTGGTGATCTTGTGTTTTGGAGTGTATTACTGTTCTTTGTTGCCGCCAGCGCCAATATGCTGGATTGGAAAATTTTCTCTGGCGTTGCATCCTCTCTGCTGATTTACCTTCCTAATGTATTGATGGGGTTACTGATTATACTGGCAGGTTTTCCTCTAAGTGGGGTTGCGCGCTCAACAGTGGCGAGAGCTGCCGAATCCACCGGTATTAACCAGTCGGATTTAATTGCCCGTACCGCGCAGGTCTCAGTTGTCCTGACAGCGATATTGATAGGCGTCGAACAGCTGGGTATCAACGTGGCTTTTCTCACTACTACGCTTATCGTTACTGCGGGGGTATTGTTGGGGGGTGCGGCGCTGGCTTTTGGGCTGGGCGCCAGACATTTTATTGCCAATGTGATTGGTGTGCAGACCGCGCGCAAACATTACCAACTGGGACAGCTCGTCAGAATCGATGATATTGAAGGCTATGTGCTGGACATTACCCCAACCGTGGTGGTGTTGGATACCAGGCAGGGGAGAGCGCTGGTGCCGGCCAAGCTGTTTCATGAACAAGTCAGCAAAATTATCGTAGAAAGCTCTGGAAGCAAAGGTGTACCTGTAGAGAAACCGTTTGATGATAAGAGAGGTGATCATGTCCCCTCGTGAACTGGACGTCGCATTAACGTTTATTCAACAACACCCTGATGCCGCAGCACGTCAGCTGGAATTGGAACCACAGGAAAATACTGCGGCGTTTATTCGGGTGCTACCCCTGAACAGGAGAAGCCAGCTTGTCGCCCATATGCTGCCTTCTTATGTCGCCAGATTATGTGCACACTGGCCTGCAGATATGACGGCAATGCTGCTTGCCAGTTTTAGTGCTAACCAGACTACCGCTATTCTGAGGTGTGTAGACAGCTCTGTGCGAGATGATTTGCTCAATGAGTTGCCAGAAAAAAAGGCAACCATGTGTCGCTTGTTGATGAGTTATTCTGAAGATTCAGTGGGCGCCTGGATGACCGCAGATATCACTGTATTGCCGACAGATTGTTCGGTGGCTGAAGCCCTGAAGAGGTTCGCTCTTGAAGAGGGGTTGGTACTTGGTGATTCACTGTTGTTTGTTGATGATGAAAACCGTCTGGCAGGACAGGTTAGACTGCGGGATTTGTTGCGTGCTAAAGGCAAATCTTCAGTTTCAAGCCTAATGAAAGATGTACCTGCTGTGTTATCAAGCAGAACCAGCCTGGCCGTTGCGTCCACTAATGAAGGCTGGCAGCATCAAGATATACTGCCGGTGCTGAATCGCAATAAGCAGATAGTAGGCCTTCTCCGCCATGCCGATTTACGGCGTAGCCTGGCGTTGTTTACGGGAGCCTCCCGTACAGTATCCGAGGATGATCTGCTGGGTGCCGTGGGAGAAGCTTACAGTGGTGCTCTGTTAGCGTTATTGGGTCTTCTGGGCAGCCCCAGGCCCACTGCAAAAACGGGACAATCCTCATGAAAAGCGATTTAACGATACCATCCGGGCAACCACAGAGTGCGGTTTCAATGTCTGCAGAGGTTCTGACTCAGGCATTTTTTCGAGAGTTTCCACGTGATGCTGCACGCAAGCTGGAGTCTCTCGAGCCACAGGATGCAGCTCAGATTCTGGCATCGACATCACCCACCCTGCGTCAGAGAGTCTGGGTGGATATCACACCGCCAGCGGCAAGTCGCATTCTGCCTTTGACTCCAGATGCTGTGGCTCTGGAGCTCCTGAATGCCCTCGATGCAGGTCCCTGTGCCAGTTTGATCAGTCGTTTAGATGAGAATCGGCGTGAACATTATCTGGCCGCAATGAATCAGTCACATGCCCATGAATTGAGAGAACTGTTGGATTACCCTCCGGACTGTGCAGGTCATATGATGGATACCGGCGTGTTGATGTTCAGTATGACGACAACGGTAGGGGAGGCTATGGCGCAGCTTACAAAGCACCCCGCCATTATGCGCCGACGACTTTACACGCTGGATAACGACATGCGTTTGCACGGACAGGTAGAATTGGTAGATCTGGTTGCAGCGCAGTCTAGGCAAACATTGGCAGAGTTGAGCCAGACAATCACTGTATTTGTGTCTGCACTTGACCCCAAAGAGGAAGTTGCCGAGAAATTGCAGAACAACACCATCGACATCTTGCCCGTTGTCGATGTCCACTATCGATTACTCGGCATTATTCGGGGAGCCAGGGCGATTGAAGCGGTGAAAGAGGATATTGCGGCGGACCTGCAAACCATGGTGGGTGCGAGCGCTGAAGAACGTGCTTTATCGAGCAGCTTTTTCGCTGTGCGTAAGCGCCAACCCTGGCTACAAATAAACTTGTTAACAGGTTTCCTGGCAGCTGCAGTGGTAGGTCTATTTGAGAGCACCATAGCGCAGTTCACCGCGCTGGCTGTCTTAATGCCCGTTGCAGCAGGGCAGTCGGGCAATACCGGTGCGCAAGCGTTGGCCGTTACCATGCGCGGGTTAACATTGCGTGAAATCACAACACGTCACTGGTTTAAAGTGATGTTTAAAGAAGCCAGTGCCGGATTGATTAATGGAATAGCGATTGCCCTGACCTGTGGTGTGGGGGTGTACCTCTGGAGTCAGAGTGTGGGTCTTGCTCTGGTGATAGCAATGTCCATGGTCATTTCCATGACTATTGCAGGGATGGCAGGTGCTTTGGTGCCTATCGGTTTAAAAAAAATGGGTCAGGACCCGGCGCAGTCTTCGTCCATTATTTTGACAACGGTGACAGATATCGCCGGGTTTATGTCCTTTTTGGGGATCGCCACAGCACTGTCTGGTTTGTTGTCATAAATCGGTATTTTGCGACTTTTGGCTATGTATGAACTTTGTGGCAAGTCGGTATATGTCCTTACTGCAAGGGGACGCGTGTGAGGCCCGCAGGCTGGGAGATGATTATGTCTGTAAGAAAATTTTTCTACACCCTTTTGTTGAGCGCGTTGCTGCTATTTGTTGTACAAAATATGGCGCAGGTCACCGTCAGTTTTTTGTGGTGGGAATTCAATTTGCCCCGAGTGATTATTCTGGCCGTGACCTTTGTTCTGGGCGCATTAACGGGTTATGGCTTGTTCGAAATACGTCATTTCCATAAAAAACGTTGATAACGACAAGCAGGGAAAACGGGCGTTTGTCTGGGTTTAAAACATCAAACCCATCGGTTGCATCGGGCTGCCAATTTACGGTTATAAAGAATAATTCGATGCGCGTTAGCCGGATAAAAACCATAATGTTGATCGGCATCTAATGTCTATAACCTTGAATACGCTATAAAGAACACCATAGATGATTTATCGGTTCGTCTTGTCGCTGATGCGAGCGGGTCATGGAATTTGTCTTGCTAAATTGGCCTATCAGTCAGTCTCGGTTTGTAGATTACTTAGGGTGGAGCAGTGGAATTCAAAGATTATTACAAAATACTGGGTGTGAATGAAAAAACCGAAGCGGCGGAGATAAAAAAATCTTATCGCAAACTTGCTCGGCAATATCATCCCGATGTCAGCAAGGAAAAAGATTGCGAAGACAAGTTCAAGGAGATCAACGAGGCATACGAGGTGCTGGGTGACCCGGAAAAACGTGCTGAATATGATCAGTTGAGGTCGATGGGTGCCATGGGGACAGACGGGCGTTTCAAACCGCCGCCTGACTGGGAATCCGCAGCACATTTTTCCGAAGGTGGTTTTACCGAAGCGGATATGGCCGGGTTCAGTGATTTTTTTGAATCAGTATTCGGGCGCTCAGGTACTGCCCACCGTCAATATGGTCGCACTGGCAGACAACAGCAAATGCGCATGCGGGGTGACGACCTTCACTTCAAGCTGGCATTGTTTCTGGAAGAACTGCATCACGGTTGTGACAAAGTCATCGAGTATCAAGTGCCCAATATTGACGAGTATGGTTTATTGAATCATGAACCGCGAAAGATCAAGGTTAAAATCCCGGCAGGCAGCTCCACTGAGAAACCGATACGCCTAAAAGGGCAGGGCGGCAAGGGAATAGGTGGTGGCGCGAACGGTGATCTCTATCTTGATCTGGAGGTTGCCCCTCACCCTGTTTACAGTGTCAAGGGCAATAACCTTTACCGGAAGCTGGCGATAACGCCTTGGGAGGCGGTGCTGGGTAGCAGTGTCAAGATGCAGACCTTGGCAAATGAAGTGCAGCTGACCATACCGCCTAACAGCCAATCCGGGCAGCAATTGAAGCTTAAGGGAAAAGGGCTGAATGGCGGTGATTTATACGTCGAGCTGGATATTGTTGTGCCCGGATCTTCAACTGACAAGGCCAAAGAACTGTATAGGGAACTGCAAAAGGAAAGCGGCTTTAATCCAAGACAGGGGGCTTCCCGATGAAAGATATCATGATACCGGATAATGCCGACGATCTGACATTGAAAGAGGTATGTGAGCGCTGTGTTGTGAGTGCTCAAAAGGTGATTACTCTGGTGGAGTATGGTGTGGTCGAACCTGAGGGTGGCCAGTTTTCGGAGTGGCGGTTCTCTTCAGCCAGCTATTTGCGGCTAAAGAAGGCCTTGAGAATACAGAGAGACCTGGAAGTCAATGAGCCCGGTGTGGCGCTGGCCATCGATCTGCTCGACAGATTGGAGCAGGCAAAACAGGAAATCGAGCACCTGGAAAAGCGAGTCAGGTACAGGGAGGAAAGCTAGCAAAACCTGCTTTTTGGTATGGGATTACTCGCTGTCTTCTTCCGCTTCAGAGGTCTCTTCATCTGATTCTGATTCCTTGGCCGCCAGGTCATCTACGACTTCTTCTTCCTTTATCAGTTCTTTGGGGGCAGCAATGGCAATATGAAATGCTGCAAAGCCAGGTAAAACCACTTGATTCAGAGCCATGCCGATTACGCGGCCTCGGTGTGGCGAGAGAATACCTTTTTTAATATTGGTAATTGGGTCGGTGACTTCCCCCAGCAGGTCTCCCTGGGCGACTCTATCGCCAAGCGCTACATTACTGAACAGGATACCCCCCTGGTCGGCTCTAACCCATGTGGCCTGGGAGTATACGGGTTCAGGGTCGCCCCAGAAACTGAAACGATCAATCATACCCATTTTGCTCATCAGGGTCGTAAGGCCATTAACGCCATGTGCTACGGCTTCTTCCTGAAGTCGCATTGATTCGCCAGCTTCCAGTGTGACTGCGGGAATACCGGCATCGACTGCGGCACTGCGCAAGGTACCATCCGTGCCTCCGCTTTGTAACACTACCGTCGCGCCAAATCCTTCGGTCAGTTTCATGACTTTGGGGTCGCGCAGATCAGCGCGGAGTTGCGGCATATTGGTACGGTCAAAGGAGCCGGTATGCAAATCTACCAAGGCATCGCAGTGACGAATGATTTCTTCAAAAAAGGAATAGGCGATTCTGGATGCCGAGCTGCCTGTTGGGTTCCCGGGAAAATAGCGGTTTAAGTCGCGCCGGTCAGTGAGGTAGCGGGACCGACGATGAAAGCCTTGTAAGTTTACAATCGGCACTCCGATAACAGTGCCTGCAAGAGATTTTGGCTCCAGGTTGTACATCACTCGCCTGACAATTTCGATGCCATTGAGCTCGTCACCATGGATTGCCGCCGTCAGGCATAACAGCGGGCCGGGCTTGGCGCCATTGACAACCAATACCGGTGTTGGCACAGCAATGCCGTCCATTGACTGGCTGGGTGACCAGGAAAGTCGAGTTGATGTTGAAGGCGGGACTTCTGTTTGCAAAATGACTAACGGTTCGGCGCTGTTTTGCTGATCGCTGTCGGCTTTTGGCGTCTCAGTATCTTCTGTCTGGGTAATGACTGGAGGGGGCAGCAGCTCAGGTTCAGACCCCGGTTCTACGATGGGTGATACGCTTTCAACAGGTTCCACAGCAGCAGGTTTGACAATAACCGGCTGGTCCAGCGGAACGCTTTTAGCTTGCGGGTGGCGTATCTTGATTTTTGGCTTCTGTTGATCCCCCTGTGCTTTTTCAGATGTCTCAGGGTTTGTGGCAGTGGCGTGGGTTTGCGCTATAGTCGTTCCACAAAAAATCAAGGCCAGTAAACTGGTAACCAAGTAGCGATACATTACTTTATCCAGATATTAAGCTTTTTCCGCTCAGGGTGAGAGTACGTTCTCAGACACAATCAAAGCCGATTAGTGCCAGAGTGCCAAAACCCTGTGATAAACACCAGAGCCTGCTAACACTAATGAAAGCGCATATTTGTTGCTGAAAATAGCAGTTTCGTCACCTTTTAGACATAGCCTGGTGGTAATTTTGTGAAGTTTTTCTTTACGGCTGTTGCGATTCTGCCTAAAAACCGATTTCCCGGCTGACCTGATGGCCTATTTGGTTTAGAATACAGTGCCGCTGTATCCTCTCCCAGCAGTTTCAAGTTTCAGTCAAAAGTAGAATTAATAGGATAGCTCGTGACCCAGAATCAGACGATTTATTACACCCTTACCGATGAAGCACCATCCCTGGCAACCTGTTCACTACTACCGATAGTTCGCGCTTTTACCAATGCGGCAGGTGTCGATGTCAAAATCACCAATATCTCTCTCGGCAACAGAGTTTTGTCAGTATTTTCCGATTACCTGAACGATGATCAAAAAGTACTGGATGGCCTGGCATTTCTGGGTGAGCTGACGCAAGATCCCCAGGCTAATATTATCAAGCTGCCTAATATCAGTGCTTCCATTCCCCAGCTTAAAAACTGTATAGCCGAGTTACAGGCACAGGGTTATGGCATTCCGGATTACCCCGAGAGTCCGGAAACAGAGACAGAGAAGGATATACAGCAACGTTACAATAAAGTGCTGGGCAGTGCGGTTAACCCTGTTTTGCGGGAAGGCAACTCGGACAGGCGAGCGCCCGCAGCGGTGAAGGCCTATGCTCGCAAGTACCCGCACAGCATGAAGCCATGGAGCATGGCTTCGCGTTCTCATGCTGATTATATGAGGGGAGGTGACTTCTACTCTGCCGAGCAGTCAATCACGATGGATAAGCCGACTGATGTGCGTATTGAGTTTGTGACACCAAAAGGCGAGGTGACGGTTAAAAAGGAACTCAGTCTGGAAGCGGGCGAAATTATTGACAGTATGCGCATGAGCGTGAAGGCTTTGCGCGAATTTTTTGAAAATACCCTGCAGGATGCCAAAGAGTCAGGCGTGATGTGGTCATTACACGTGAAGGCCACCATGATGAAGGTTTCTCACCCGATTGTGTTTGGCCATGCGGTTACCGTGTTCTACAAAGACCTTTTTGAAAAGCACGGGGAAAAGTTTAAGGAGCTGGGTGTCAATCCCAATAATGGTCTGAGCAGTGTGTACGAGAAAATTCAGTCACTGCCTCGCTCCCAACGCGAAGAAATCATGGAAGATATCCACGCCTGCTATGAAAATCGTCCGGAACTGGCAATGGTGGATTCAGTGAAGGGTATTACCAACCTCCACGTGCCCAGCGATGTGATTGTGGATGCCTCCATGCCTGCGATGATTCGTAATGGTGGTCAAATGTGGGGGCCTGACGGTAAACCCAAAGATACCAAAGCGGTCATGCCGGAAAGTACCTATTCCACCATTTACCAGGAAATGATTAACTTCTGCAAAACAAATGGCGCCTTCGACCCGACCACCATAGGCACTGTACCTAATGTTGGCTTGATGGCGAAAAAAGCAGAGGAATATGGCTCCCACGATAAAACATTCGAGATGCAAGCTGATGGTGTGATGCGCATCGTTGATACCGATGGCAATGTATTGATGCAGCATGATGTGAAAAAAGGTGACATCTGGCGCGCCTGCCAGACCAAAGACGAGCCTGTGCGCGACTGGGTGAAACTGGCCGTTATCCGTTCACGGCAATCGAACACCCCAGCCATTTTCTGGCTCGATCGCAACCGTCCACACGATATTCAATTGATCAAAAAAGTTGAGCGCTATCTGAAAGATCATGACACCAAAGGGCTCGATATCCGTATTATGACCTACGTGGAAGCCATTCGTCGCACCATGGAACGGCTGATTCGCGGCAGGGATACCATTTCGGTTACAGGCAATGTCTTGCGTGATTACCTCACCGACCTGTTTCCGATCATGGAGCTGGGTACTTCCGCCAAAATGTTGTCAATTGTGCCCATGCTGAAAGGTGGTGGCATGTACGAAACTGGTGCCGGTGGTTCAGCCCCCAAACACGTACAGCAGGTTCTGGAAGAGAATCACCTGCGCTGGGATTCTCTGGGCGAGTTTCTGGCGCTGGCAGTGTCGCTGGAAGATCTGGGCATCAAGAGCAACAACGCCAAAGCCAAAGTACTCGCCAAAACACTGGATCAGGCGACCGGTAAACTGCTGGAAAATAACAAGTCACCTTCGCGCAAAACCGGCGAACTGGACAACCGCGGCAGTCATTTTTATCTGGGGATGTACTGGGCCCAGGCGGTGGCAGAGCAAGCCGAGGATCCTGAGCTGGCAGCACAATTCGCTCCTTTTGCTAAACAGCTGGAAGAGAATGAGCGGAATATTCTGGGTGAACTTGAAGCCGTACAAGGCAGACCGGCAGGTATCGATGGTTACTTCCACGCGGATCGCAAGCAAGTGAAAGAAGTGATGCGGGCCAGTGCTACGCTCAACAGGATATTAGCTGAAGCAACAGCCTGAATTTGTTGCCGGTAACAGCCAGTTTTACTTGACTCAAAAGCCGCTAATCAATATATTACGCGGCCTCACGCACTCGTAGCTCAGCTGGATAGAGTACTCGGCTACGAACCGAGCGGTCGAAGGTTCGAATCCTTCCGAGTGCGCCATAAAAATAGAAAAGCCCACCCTTGCGGTGGGCTTTTCTATTTATAGTTCTGAAAAGATTGAACCGTTAAAGGTTCGACAAACTCCGGCAGGAGTTTGGAGCAAGCGGCAAAGCGGCGCAGCCCTGCAGGGGTTAAAGAGCCATAATAAAAAGTAGGGTCAGAAAAAGTAGGAAAAAGTAGGGTCAAAAAAGTAAAAAAAGTAGGGTCAGGTACGACTAAAAAGTAGGGTAGGTTTACTCTGACCCTATTGATTCTATTGATTCTATTGATTGATTGTTATTGCATACTAAGCAGCGGAGGCTCGAATAATGAAAAAAGGCCAGCAATCGTCAGCCAAACTTACTAAGTGGGGTGATTCGTTATTGAATAAGTTACCGGGCATTAGCCGTACCCGACGCAAGCGTGACGCAAGTAAAAAGCGTAGAGTGAACGACAAGCGTGCAATTGCGGACGGAGCAGAATCATAGGGTCAGAATCATAGGGTCAGAGTCGAATGGCACTAAGTTAAGCCTGTTTAGGTGCCGCTGTAGTGTTTAAAATAAGCTGCAATTTCCCATCTAATCAATAGGCTCAGAGTAAACCAACCCTAGTTTGAACACACTCTTTAACGGTGGTAATGGTCCCAAAGGAGAGCTTCTCCAATAACGGACTACATAATTTTTACTGTAGAATTTGTCTCTCCTGAATCTCAGGGATGAATAATGATTGAGTTTAAATGGGTGCTTAGTGGGTTGGCGATTGCCTTAACGTTTGTTGCCTTTGTGCCCTATATTCGCTCCATTTTTGTTGGTGATACCCGGCCGCATGTCTTCTCGTGGGTGATATGGGGAATTACCACGGGTATTGTGTTCTTTGCCCAGCTTGAAGGGGGTGGCGGTGTTGGCGCCTGGCCGATTGGCATTTCCGGAGCGGTGACTATTTTTATTGCGTTTCTGGCGTTTG